>NZ_JANHDM010000010.1 GCF_024494685.1 Halorubrum rubrum
TATGGACTCGCGGGGCAGGAGCTTTATCGGTCATCTGACAACACCTCCACATCATCGAGGGCTCTCTTGCGGACGGTCATCTTCTCCTGATCTGTCCGAACATCGTAGTGCTCGTACAGCACCTCAAGCGTCACATCCATCCGTTCGCTGACAATCTCCGGCGTCGTCCCGGTGTTGAGGAAATGCGTTATCGAGCCCCGACGGATCGCGTGCGGACCACACGACGACGGACAGCGACTCGGATACCCATCGTGACCGAGCGCGTCGCAGTCGTCGAGGTCCCGATCGTGGGGACAGCCACCGTACTGGCAGGGCTGGGTCGCCCGGTTGACCCAGACGTAGATCGTGTCTCCAGTCGGTCGACCCTGCTCCGAGGTGAACAGCGGTCGGCGGCCGTGGTCGTCGATGACGTCCTTCCGATCGGGATTTTCGACGTAATCCGCGATCACCTGGAAGACCTCAGGACCGAGGTAGACCCAACGGTTCCCGCCGTCACCGTTCTTCAGGTTGGTTCCGGTGTCCGGACGGTTCTCGACGACGATCGCGTTGTCGTCAGGACGGAGGTCGTCGACATCGATCGACCGAGCTGCGGATCGGCGCATCCCGGTGACCCAGAGGAGGAGCATCAGCGCGTGATCCCGGCTCGCGTAGTGGTATCGCTCGAGCGAAGCGATGATCGACTGAGCACGTTCGGCCGAGAGGTGATCATCACGGGACTCGGCACCGTCAGGGAGATCGGGCGAATGGACCTTCTCGCGGAGCCCGTCCTCGACTGCCTCCATATCGGCCCACCACTCGAGCGCAGCTCGAACCGTACTCAACTGTTTTTGTAGCGTGATCGGGGCGATATCTCCCTGCCGCCACGCGACGAAATCCGCGAGGTCACGACCGTCGAGGTCGTTCAGATTCTCGATCTCTCGCTCGTCGCACCAGTCGAGAAAGTGGTTCAACCGGGTTCGGGCGTTGTTGAGCGTCGACGGCCGAACCGACGGCTCCCGGTATCTGAGGAACCGCTCGACACCTTCGTGCGGTTCGAGCGGTTGGAGGTCGTCACTCATAGGTACCCCTCCGGGGCCTCGAGGATGGGGTGGTCCGGGTGCGCCTCGGAGAAGTGATCGAGGTAGCCGGCCACTTGGCGGGCGTACCAAGTGAACCCGTCCGGTGGGTCCGGGTCGATCGAAGCATCGCAGACCGGGCAGGTGGTGAGATCGTCGTGCTGGTCGTCGTCTTCATCTTCCCACATCGCGAGCTGCTGAGCGATCCGGCTCGCGTGCCCGGAGCCGTCAGTCATCGCGCACCCCCGTCGAGATCCTCGTCGTAGGGTCCGGTCGGTGTGACGAGCTGGACCTGGTGACGAATCAGAAGCGCGTCGGTCTTCTTATCGCGCAGTCTGTAGAACGCACCGTCGACATCGTTTCGGCGAGCGCAGAGCTGACACCAGAAATGGTGATTCGTCGGTTCCCACGTCCGATGACCGAGAGGGCAGACGTACCGCCAGCGATCGCGCTCGTTCTCGATGCGAACGAGTTCCTTTGAGGGCATCATCTCACGCCGAAGACCCGGTATATAAAAGGACGAATCCTTGTGCGGGGAGTGTAAGTGAAACTGAAGCGACTGCGGTTCGCTGGTTGCCGCGCGATCAAGTCCGTCGTGGAGGGATTCAATACCCCCGACCGTGTGTGCTAACATGGCTTTCGTGCCTAGATCACGGAAGCCCGTGCGAACCCGAGGGCCTATCTCGGGGTTCGCTTTTGGCTGAGATGTCGTTTCAGACCCGTAACTTCCGTTGAGTCTATTCTATTCGGGCTAGTATTTAGTTATTACTCAACAATCAATTATTGAGTGGGTCTTAACCTCGAACTCCTGATAATTATAGGCGTGGTCATAGTACGGGAATGTATGGCCGGACGACCAGAGGACACGACAGATAAGGAAATCATTGAATTTTTCAGGAATTCAGGGGATCTCGTGTTCTCGACAGGGGAAATCGCCGAAGCACTCTCTTACAGTCAACCAGGGATGTTCAAGCGGTTGACTAAGCTCGAAGAGGAGGGCAAAGTCGAATCGAAGAAACTGGGTGGGACAAAAGCGTGGTGGCTTGTAGAACGCGGAAAAAATGAATAAGCCAGCTCGATCTATGTTTAAATACTAACGGCTAATAATTATCATTCGAAATCATGTCTGAGCAAGAAGACGTTCAAACTGTAGCCGAGATAGAGAATATGATTGAGAACATGATCATGGATCTCTTACTTGATCGGGGAGGATATGATATTGGGAGAGATCTCAAGGATAGAACTATTGTTGAGACAATATCTTATCTTCAAGTAGCCAAAATGAGTGTGGAATTAAAAGATGAAATTGAGGAATTAGAGGAAATGTCCTCAAATGAGATGGAGAACATAATTGAGAATGCGTCTTCAGAAGCAGGTGTTGATGAACAGACATTTCGAGAAGGAATAGACACAGAAGGAATTAGTAATATCCACAGAAGAGTGAATATAATTTCAAGTCTTTCTGGAAATATGGTTTCGTTTGTCATGTTTTCTCAATTATTAATCGAGCAATTTTCAATTGAGATATTAGAAGAACAGATAATTACTGAAGATTTTCAGGGAACAAATGGAACAGAAGATCTTCTGTCAAGAAGACTCACACAGAAAGAAAGAGAAGAGTTGATGATGAGGACTGGGATTATTGACACCGGAACCAAAGGAAATATGGAAAAGATCAGGAGAATAAGAAATAATCTCGCTCATAGTATGAACGACTCCGTTGTTTTAAATGGAATTAATGATTATGAGGATAACATAAATTTAATCATGGATATAACTTCTGAACTTCAAGAGCACCGCTTGAGTGAAAATTCGAGCGAACTTATAATTAAACCCGACAGCTAGTATCTGCGCGACCCCCCACAAGGAGGGGTCGCGCAGGCGGCAATGTGGCATGGAAACCACCACAAGAGAAGGGTGGGTCGATGGGCGGGTCCAACCAAGGGAGTAGTGCGCTGGATCAGGTGACCAGCTAACCAAAGTAACGAACGCAGCCTACAGCAACATTCTCACTCGGCCGGACCACGATATTGTACGTACTGTATCAGGATTAGATTCAATTCTATTCAAAGTACTCAATAGACACCCATTTTAAGAGATCCCGAGAATTTCACGGATCGGACCATATCTCTTGCGAACAATATCCACTAGCGAGAGGAGAGAAGAGATACTGAACACCGCAAGAAAAGCGAATCCACAAATGAGCAGTATATCACTTACCGGTGTGATACTCTGAGAATCCGATACGTTGGCCGACCAACCGTCTAAGAGTCCAAAAATTAGAGAAGTAACAGCAATTAGTAGACCAACCATTGCGGCGGTGACTGTATTCATAATTTGATATTTGTCTGAAACACGACCTAGTTCTGAATAATTGTCAAGCAATGTAGTGCGCCTAGCGATACGATAGGCAATTACAGTTGTCATCATAGATCCAAGCCAGAATAAAACACCAGTAACTGTGTATGGCGAACTAAGAATATATACGATTATATTTGCTCCAGATTGTCGAAACACAAGCGACAATATTGTTAAATAAACAACGATAAGAAAAAGGGATGTTCTAAATAGAGACAGAGAGTCGTCGGCGATCGCTCCTAGCGGTTCAGTATCAACCGGATCTCCATCCGAATTTTCATCAGACATAATATGATTAAATTCATCTCCTTTGATATATTCTGGGGTGATGTGGCTTTTAGATTTATATGACTAAGAGTTGCTATTTTTGAGAAGATCAAGGAGGCCCTCCCATTCGATGTCTTTACTGAATAAATCCGGCTCGAGGTTCCAATCCCACGGGGCCGCGTCGTTCGGGTCGGGCTCGACCGCTGCCGGTTCGAGGTTTTCGACGGTCCCGCCGAACAGTTGATCCGTCGGCTTGTCAGCGTCAGCCGGCCAGTCGGCGAAGAAATCCACTTCCTTCTTAGAGTGTTTGAAGTACGCCGTCGTGAACAGTCTTTTCAGCTCCGGATGGCAGTCCTTCCCCGTGTGGAAGACCGTTCCGAAGACGTCGACGTTGACCTTTGCCATCCGCTTCGCGAGCGGGGAGAACTGCGCCGCGACCTCGTAGGACTTCGTTCGAGCATCGAAGTGCGTCGAGCCCTCGTCGATAAAGACGAACTTCGGCCGGTCACGATGCTCGATACACGCCACGGCGAGGTCGTGCGCGCTCGTGACCACGAGATCCGTCCGGGCCCACGTCCGCGAGTTCGAGATCACTAGGAGATCGTCGACGGTCGCGGAACGGAGCTCGGCCAGTAGTGCCATGAGGTTCGTCTTCCCCGTGTTCGGGTTCCCCGCGCCGCCGATGAACGCCGTCGCGTCGTTGTTCGTCATCAGATCGTCGAGCCGGAGTGGGAGTCGAAGCGCGGAGGCATCGAGATCCTGCTCGGTGATCCCGACCAGATGCGAGAGGAGTTGCGAGTTGCCCGAGTGAATCGCTCGCGACGCCTGTCGGGACTGCTGAGTCCGATCGACGAGTGACAGGAGTTCAGACCCGCCGTCGATATCGGGCTCGAGGTCGTCGAGGAATACCGATGCGGGTATGTCGTCCGGGTCGAGCACGCCAGCACCGGAAGCGAGGTCGCGATCCGTGTCGATGTTTCCGGACAGTTGTTCGGCGAGCTTCGCCGCCGTCAGCATCGCTTCGTCCACGTCGGTCATGCCGACACCTCAGCAGTTTCGGTGTGGCCGTTCCGCTCGGTCGCCGGTTCCGGTTCGGAGAAGTCGAATCCCGATTTGTGTTCGAGATTGTCGATATCGAGATCGTCGACGAGATCCTCGAGGTCGGCGTCGGCGTCGTCGACGAGACCGAACTCCTCGAGTTCCTGGTCGATGGCGCGGCCGATCCCGTCGCCCGAGTCGGGCAGCGAGCCGTCCTCGAACACCTCGATCACGCGCTCGACCGTGTTCCGGGTCGCCCGCCGGACGACCGTGAACGCGGAGGTCTCGAGGATGAATCCTCGTTGCGCGTCGGTTTGGAGCTGGCCGCGGCACTCGTGGACGGCACGAAGTGCGCGAGCGAGGTCGCGATCGTCGAGCGTTCCGCGCCACGTCCCGACTACGGTCATGTCCTCGAGGTCGACCTGTTTCCCGACGTAGAGGTTTGGTGAGAGTTGCGTCAGCTCGTACGTCGTGTTGATGAAATCGTCATCGTCGAGCACCTGGAGTTCGCGGAAGTCCTCGAGCGGCAGCCGGAAGATGCCACCCTCGAGCACGCGGGCGTCGAGGTCGATCAGGTAGACCCACGACGGATTGTAGAGCCACGACGTGACCTTTTGCCCGACGAAGAAGCCGAGCGGTGACAGAGCGAGCGCGGCCAGCACGAAGACGTACCAGAAGCGCGGGAGCGTCACGTCGAACCCGAAGTAGACGACGACCGCAGCGATCAGGAACGACCCGGCGACGAGTTCGGGGACGTAGCCGCGTAGGAACGCGACGATCTTCCGATGGCGAGGCTCCTCGGGCCGGGTTTGGGGTTCGTGTCTCATGCTAACCTCTCGGGTTCTTCAGTTCGTCCGTAGACGACCTTCGCGACGATCCAGACCGTGACGACGGCGACACCGAATCCGCCGCCGAGTCCGGCGGCTTGTGCGTCTGACGCGGTGTAGGGGCCGGCGACTATCGTCGAGGAAGTTTTGACTTCCTTCTGATAGAGCACCTGTCCGGCGGCGATGGTGACGCCCTCGCTGCCGCCGTCGACGGTGACGCGGAACCGGATAGTGTTCCGACCGGCGTCGAGCGAGATACGTCGCTGATTCAGGACGCCCGAGCCTTTGCGGAACGCCTCGGTGACGACGATGGTTTGCGGGCCTTCGGTGTACACGTCGATCACCACGTCCGAGCCGTTGAGGTCGGCGTCGCAGATGGCTGTGTACTCGTTGATCGTCTCAGTACAGCCGGGCGCGATCTCCGTCGAGTTGTTCACAGCAGTCGTGTTGTCCTGTGCCGCAGCGGGAGCGACGGCTATCGAGCCGACGGCTACGAGCGCGAGCAGGACGAAAAATGTGGACCGCATGGTTCAGTTGTTCAGGAGTCCGAAGGCCCCGAGTCCAGCCGCACCGAGCGCGATGGCCTTCTCGGTCGTACTGAACGCCGACCACGAGAGACCACCGCCGCCGCCGGTGGCCGTGTCGTGGACGTTTTCGGTGGCCTCCTTGTTTGCCTCGTAATTCTCCTTGAACGTCTGTTCGACTTCCTCGGGAGTTGTGTCCGAGGTCGCGAGCGACCGATCCTTGAACGAGACAGCATCGGCACCCTCAGCAGAGATGATCGTGAACTCATCAGTGAGTTCGACGATCTCCGCGCCGGGGCCGGTCGACGTGTCGCCGTCGTTGGTCGTGTTGGTAGTGTTTGTTGTGTTACCCGAGACGGAGTCGACACCATCGGGCAGATTGACAGCGGCGAAGATAGAGCCGGGCAGGTTCTCCGCGAAGTGAGTCTGACCGACGACAAGCGTGTTGCCTTGGTGAGCCGTCCACGACAGACGACCGACGAACTCCTGTGAACCGCCGTCCTTAGTCGGGAGTTCGATCGTCACGACCTGTTCACTCAGTGGGTATCCCATGCCGCGGAGCGCCATCGCCGCCTCTTGATAGTCTTTCGCGCTCGAGGCCGTGTCCGTCAGGTGTTTCGGACCCATCATCTGATCCAGTTGAATATCACCGTCTTGGGCGGCGGAGAAGTACGTCGAGACAATCGACGATACCTCAGACATCATGTTTGTGTGCTGAGTATCGAGATCACTCAGTAGGTTGGCCCACCGGTTCGATTTGAGCATGAAGACGACAGGATCGCCTTCAGGGACAGTTACGTCACCTTCAGTTACAGAGGAGTAGTCAGCAGGGTCCGGCTTGGCGACAACTACCGCGGAGTCTTGGCCGGTGTCGAAGGGAGTGATATTCGGCGTATGATCGGAAGGAGTCACAGTAGGGACCGTAATCAAACTACCGTCGTACAGTTCGTGATCCACATCCGTGGCAGGCATGGTTGCAGACCGAGTCCAGTCGACACTACTCATCTCGTTGGTGTCGACGTTGTAGGTGATGGCACGCTCGTGGTCGTAGGCCCAGTTGCCTGTTTCCTCAGTAAACAGCGTGGTGACCGTATACGCACGGTGATACCGAACCATGTAGGATTGAAGAATCGACTTTTCAACAGTAGCGTAGGCGTCGTTTATGGCAGCCTCAGCAGCGGCGGTCGCATCCGACTCGGTCCCGCCGTCGACGCCCTGTTCATAAACCCGAAAGATGGCTTCCTCGCGAGCCTTGTTGTCGACGAGTTGGATGTCGCGATCGAGGGAGTTGATGGTCTGCTCGAGCATCAGGTTGTCCTCACGAGCGCGAGTGTACTCGTCGACATGAGTTTGCCACTCGAGCGAGTCAGCTACCTCAGATTCGTCAGGGCCACCGATAGTAGCACCATAGGCAACAGTACCGACGGCCCCGATAACAACACCCGCAGCGATAGCAGTTGTCACAGCGAGCGCGTCGGCTTCGCCAACCGGCGAGCCGAGATATTTCGTGCCGACGCCCGCGGTGGCGGTCGCACCGAGACCTTTCAGGAAGGTACGGCGGCTCCGGCTATTGCCATGCTGCCGAGCAGGACCATCAGGACCCACATCGCCAGCAGTAGTAGTGCTCCTCGAGGCGTCACCGCTAATCGTTGTGTCATGTTTTGAACTCATAATGTTGAGTACGGAGGTTGTTTACCGGACGGCAACGCCCCACGCCGCGACCGTGATGAGGAACGCGGCGATAGGGCCGAAGTTGCTCGTCGTGTTCACGAGGTCCGCGATCTGCGGGACGTACTGATAGCCCGCGATCAGGAGCGGACCCGCGGCGATCATGACCTGCTCCCACTGCTCGTAGTGAGCGAAGGACTTGGTTTCAGACGAGGCGAACGCGACGACGTACGCACCGAGCGAGACGAACGTCGCGTGTTGAGCCGTCAGCGTGTACGACAGCCACGTCAGGCTGATCTCCGAGATACCGCCGAACTGATAGAGTCCGGCACCGACGAAGGCGACGGACAGCAGCGCGGGGATGGTGTTCAGCTGGGCGTAGTCGGACACCATGTCGCCCATCGAGTTCGAGTACGACGACGCCATCAGCTACCACCCGGGAACGCGACCGTCGTCGGGTTGTACTCGTGCGTCGAGCCGTCCTCGCGTTCGAGGGTTACCTCGTCGGTCTTCATCGCGACCCAGATCGGTTCTCCGACTTCGATCCGGTCCTGCGCAGCTGCGCGCTTGACCTCATCTTTCGCGAAGTACCGAACGACCCCACGATTCTCGTCCTTGATCTTCAGACGGTACCACGGGCCGTACTCTCCTTCTCCTTCGGTGAAGTCGAGGACGAGTCCCTCGAGCACGTCACCGGGACCGAGTTCCACGGTCGGCACGTCGCTGTCGGGATCGTTGCTTTCGAACCGTTCGTAACCGTCCGGCGGAGTTGGGTTTTCAGTCGACATCTCCAACTGTTAGTCGATAGGTAAATAGCATATAAACACGAGTAGCGCGGGGTGAAAGTATACGTACAGCACGCTGATCAGAGATTTTAGTTTTCATTTAATTTTCTCGTCTCATACAGGGTCGAGGTTCGTCTCTCGGCATCTCTGGATTGTTGACATGGTAATCGTTAACGATGAGAAGCCGATCGACGACCTCCGGCTCGGTGATTCCGTCGTTGACGAATCCACTCGCGATCGTACTCGGCTTGTGACTGGCGACGTTCGTCCGCGCGTCGCGGAAGATCTCGCCCGTCACGAGGTCGTTCCCAAGCCGAGTGTTCTCGATGATGTGATCGACGGGCAGCTCGAGCGGTACCATGTCGACACCGCCACCGCCCGGCTGGTGTTCGTTCCCATCGCGGTCAACGATAGCCGTCAGCTCGTAACCGAACTGCGGCTCACGCCAGCGACGATCGACCGACTCGGTACTGGGCCGGTCGGAACCATTCAGGATGTCTCCGACGAACTCTCGATAGGACGGATCGATATTCAGGTGCGCAAGAAGCGATGGAAGCGACACGTTCGAGCCGTGAACGTCGAGGTACGCGTCGACCTTCTCACGAATCAGAGCCTTTCGCGGTGATTCTCCATACGAGCAGGCACGCGTCGCACTCGGCCAGCGTTCGGCCAGCGTTCGCTTCGTGTCGCGTTCCGGCGGCGGTCTCGCGACGTTCGTCGCCCATCGAAGATCGTCCTCGAGGACGACCTCCGTCGACGGCGGTCCATCGAGCCGATCCTGGTCGATCGTCCACGGGGAGCCACAACAGGAGCAGACGACATCCGCGCCGTGGCCGTCGTCCCACCGGACGCGCTCACCGTGCGCGTCAGTCTGTCCGGATTCCTCGTTTTCGGCACGTTGTTCGCACCGATCGGCGCGAATCGCTTGGTTCACGGTTTGGGAGCGAGAGGTCCGTCGACGAGCAGCTGACCAGTAAACGGCACCCCACGCGATGTACTCGATCGGCTTCTCGAGCAGGTCCTCGGTGTAGCCGCCCATGTAGGCGGCGAGGTACGAGCCGAGATTTCCGACGTTCGCGTTCATCGAGATACAGCCGTCGTCTTCCAGCAGGTAATCGTCGATAGATTCGTAGTCGTGTGCCGACCAGCCGGCCGGCTCGCACACCTCGAGGTGTTTGTCGATCACCCGCTCGAACTCCGAGCCGACGGGACGGAGATCGTCGAAGTCGCCGCCGTCGAAGTAGACGCCGACGTGAACGTGCGTGTAACAGGCGTTTAGGCCGGCATCCTTCTCGGGGTCCGCAGCTGCGCCCATACCGTGCGGTTCTGCCTGGAGCCAGTAGCCCCACTGCTCGGGCTCGAGGTCGAGGTGATACTCCATCACGTTCCGGAGCGTGTCGCGGACGCCGCCGTAGCTGAAAGAGTCGTGAATCGCATCCATCTGCTCGACGGGTGGGAGACGATCCCCGTCAGGGACCGACGAGGCAGTCAGCGTGAGCATGGCGGTCACCGGATCGCTCCACGCGGGGACGGCTTCGCCGCCGGACGGACGTTTGCCGCCGGACATCTGTCGCTGGAGCGCACGGGCACGTGCGTACTGCTTCTTGCTGTACTCCTTCCCCCACGCGTCGACGAGCGGCACGTCGAACTCGTCGCCGGATTCTCGGTCGGTGAAGCGAGCGAGCATCCCGTCGTACTCGTAATGCGCCCGGAGGAACGCGTGAACCGCGTCGATCCACGTTCCGGCGGAGCGAGAGCGGAGTGATTCGACGGCGAATGAGTCTTCCATCGGCCGATCGGGGTCGACGAATTCGGTTTCCCATTCAGCTTCCGTGACGATCCGGCGGAGTTTCCGCCCGTGTGTCTCGGAGAGCGGTTGATCGGCGAGGTGTGGGTACTCGGTTGCGAACTCACTCACACGTTCGACGACGGGATCGGCGTCATCGTCTAATCCGGTGAGAGACGCCGTTACAGAGTTAGTCTCCTTGGAAGGCCAAGACGCACCAGCTTCGTCGGGCGCGCTCATCGTCCACCTCCAGGTGTGCGCGACCGCGACCGCGCCGCGACCGTACCGCCGCTCGTTTGGCGACCTTCGGTCGCCTGTGCGCGGTCGGCACCGTTCGGTCCGGGTACGCCGGACCTCACGGACCGCAAGGTTGCCGACCGCTTGGAGAGACTGCCGGGGGTCGTATCGACGAGGCGAGCGAGATCGTGCCGGAGCCGTGGGGAGGTGGACCGGCGCGCAGCTGGCCGGCTCACTTCTCGAGCGGGTCGACGAGTTCGTTCGGACGGCGCGAACAGTCAAGGTCGTGACCATACTCGACGCCGCTCGTCGAGTTGCGCGTACACCGCCGACCACAGACGGGACACCAGAACTCACCCGGACCGTCCGCGGTCAGATGTGTTTGCGCATTCCGCTGGTGACCGAGACTCACCGCAGATCACCCCGATTTCCCTCGATGAAATCAGCAGACAGCGAGGACCCGGAAATACGGTTGATGTGAACTCTCCGTTCCGGAGTGAGTTCGTTCCGTACTCCGAGTAATGTATTTTGGAGAGATAGAGCCCGTGCTGTCGAATTTGGCGACCTTCGAGAAAATAACCGCCAGTTATGGACTCGCGGGGATTTGAACCCCGGGCCTCTTCCTTGCGAAGGAAGCGATCTGCCGCTGATCTACGAGCCCGCATCCGAAACCAATCCCCGTTCGTACTTGTACCTTACTTTTCTGTGATCCGCGCGCGAGGGGTTCACACCCGCGAGCCGGCGCGTCGCGGTCGGCGGATCGCCGCGACCGCCGCGACCGACGCCCTTAGGTGAGAGCCGCCCGGAGTTCGACACGAAACGGGGGGACCGCGCCGCGCGATCCCGCACTCCGTAACGATTTTGAGATCCGTCGCATATTCGTTATGCTTTTGCGTGCGGAGGTTCTCGATCGGGGTATGTCAGAAGCGACGGCGGCGACCGCCGACCCGGCGGCGATGGCGGCGTTGAAACACGTCGCGCTCGCGGGCGGGCTGACGGAGACGAAGGTGTCATGTGCGGCGCTCGGCGACCGCCTCGACGCGTCGACGCAGACCGCCTCCAGACGCCTCCAGACGCTCGAGTCCGCGGGGCTGCTCGAACGCGACGTGGTCGGCGACGGCCAGTGGGTCCGGGTGACCGACGCGGGCGAGGCCGCGCTGCGCGGCGAGTACGCCGACTACCGCCGGCTCTTCGAGAGCGACGTCGAGCTCGTCCTTCGGGGGTCGGTCACCGGCGGGATGGGCGAGGGCCGTCACTACATCACCCTGCCGGGGTACGCGGAGCAGTTCGCTTCCCGCCTGGGGTACGAGCCGTTTCCGGGCACGCTCAACCTCGAACTCGACGAGGAGAGCGTCCGCCGGCGTGGCGAGATCGCGGGGATCGACGCCGTCCCGATCGACGCCTGGGAGGACGAGGACCGCACCTACGGCGCGGCCGCGTGCTACGCCGTCACGCTCGTCGCCGACGGCGGCCGCTACGAGGACGCCCACGCGATCGTCCCCGACCGCACCCACCACGACGACGACAAGCTCGAGGTGATCGCCCCCGACGAGCTCCGGACGGAACTCGACCTCGCGGACGGCGACGCGGTCGAGGTCCGCGTCGAGGCGACCTCGCGGGCGGACGCACGCGGCGGGGCGGACGAGCCGGACGAGGGAGCGGAACCCGACGAGCCGCTCGGGGAGGTGGCCTGATGCGCGCCGACGCCGAGGGGCCCGAGACGGATCCCGACCCGGCCGACGCGCCGGCCGCAGCGGCGGCCGGGGACGCGGACGTGGACGCCGATGCGGACGCGACCGCGTCGGTCGACCGCGCGCTGGCGGCGTTCCGCGCCGGCGACCCGGTCTGTGTCCACGACTTCGCGGACCGCGAGGGAGAGACGGACATCGTCTACCCCGCCGGCGCGGTCGACGCCGCGGCCGTGGCGCACATGCGCAACGACGCCGGCGGCCTGATCTGCGTCGCCGTCGACGACGCGGTCGCGGACGCCTTCGGGCTGCCGTTCCTCGCGGACGCGCTCGACCACCCCGCGGTGAACGACGACCCCGCCTACGACGACCGCTCCTCCTTCTCGCTGCCGGTCAACCACCGCGAGACGTTCACGGGGATCACGGACGCGGACCGCGCGCTGACGATCACGGAGGTCGCGAACGCGGCCGCGGCGGCCGCCGCCGACCCGCGAGAATACACCCCCGAGGACTTCGCCGCCTCGTTCCGCGCGCCCGGCCACGTCCACGTCCTACGCGGCGCGGTCGACGGGCTCGCAGCGCGCGTGGGCCACACCGAACTCGGCCTGGCGCTCGCGGCGGCCGTCGACGCCCCGCCCGCCGCCGTGGTGTGCGAGATGCTCGACGACGAAACGGGCGACGCGCTCGCGCCCGAGGACGCCGCCGCCTACGCGGAGCGACGCGGGATCCCCTACGTCGAGGGCGCGGCCCTCGTCGAGGCGCTCCGGTAGACTGCGCCGACGATCGGGGGTGGTGGCGCGCCCGGGAGCGGGCCGAAGGCCCGCGACCGGACCGCGAGGGAGGCGGCGGGCTGGAGCGGCTCGCCCGCGACGGCCCGTCCGCCGAGGTTGGGGAGGCGTGAGGTGCGGGGCGGTCGCGGTCGGGCGGGACTCAAAGGGGCACCGCCGAGGACGACGGCGGCCGACGCAAGGACCGCGGGGAGCGAGTGAAACGACCGACTGAGGACCACAGCGAGGGTCTCGTGAGCGAAGCGAACGAGACCTCGGAAGTCGCAGCGTCGAGTGAAACGAGACGACCGACTTCCGGTGCCCCCGAGTCCTCGGCGGTGGGGCTTTGGGAGTGTTCTCCGCGCCAGCAACGATCTCGCATCGAACGCCCAGGGGCGTTGATGTCGTCCTCCCGTGACGCCCACTCACATCGCTCGCGAAAACGTAGATCCGGCGGAGCGGGACGGGTATGTCATAATTTTAAGCCCGGACGTATCGAGGTCGGTAGTATGGGATTCGACGAGATGGACGTCGACACGATCTGGAAGAACGGGGAGTTCCTCGACTGGGAGGACGCGACCACCCACGTCCTCACGCACGCGCTCCACTACGGGACCGGCGTGTTCGAGGGGCTCCGGAGCTACGAGACCGAGCAGGGCACCGCGGTCTTCCGGCTCGAGGAGCACCTCGACCGGCTGTTCGACTCCGCGAAGATGTACGACATGGAGATCGACCACTCCCGCGAGGAGATCACGGAGGCGATCCTCGAACTCCTCGACCGACAGGACCTCACCGCCTGTTACATCCGGCCGATCGCCTACTACGGCTACGACTCGCTCGGCGTCTCGCCGGGCGACTGCCCGACCGACCTCGTGCTCGCCGCCTGGCCGTGGGGGACGTACCTCGGCGAGGAGGCCTTAGAGGAGGGCGTCGACGTGATGGTCTCCTCCTGGCGGAAACACGCCTCCTCGCAGGTCCCCACGAACGTGAAGACCACCGGCCTCTACGTCAACTCGATGCTCGCGGGCGAGGAGGCCCGCCGGAACGGCTACGTCGAGGCGATCGTCTTGAACAAGGAGGGGAACGTCGCGGAGGGTCCCGGCGAGAACGTCTTCATGGTGAACGACGGCGAGGTGTACACCACCGGCCAAGCCCAGTCGATCCTCGAGGGGATCACCCGCGACACCGTGATCACCCTGGCCGAGGAGCGCGGCTATACCGTCCACGACGAGGCCGTCATCTCGCGGGGCCAGCTGTACACCGCCGACGAGCTGTTCTTCACCGGCTCGGCCGCCGAGGTGACGCCGATCCGCTCGGTCGACGACACGGAGATCGGGAACGGCAGCCGCGGCCCGGTGACCGAGGAGCTTCAGGAGGCGTTCTTCGAGGTGATCGAGCGCCGGACCGACGACCACGACGAGTGGTTCACGTACCTCTAGGTCGGCTCGCGAGCCGGTAGTCAACGCGAGCCGTCCGTGGACTGGTCCTCGCGACCGCCCGACGCTCCCCCGGTATTCGACTCCTCGCCGCTCGCGTCGGACGTGGCCTCGGCGGCTCGTCCCGGATGGGCGACGCCGGGACGGTGGTCCTCCGGCCGGTCGTCGGCGGGCGGTCGCTCCTCCTCGACGGGGATCTGGTGGGCGGACTCGCCGAAGCCCGCGGAGAGGATCCGCGTCATGCCCTCCTCGACGCTCTCGCCGGTGTCCTCGACCCGATCGGGCGAGACCTCGATGACGAAGCCGGTGGTGATGTTCGGGGCGGTGGGCATGAAGAGAACGATCTTTCCGTCGCGGGTCTTCTTGCCCGTCCGAAACGCGGTCATCCGGATGCCGGCCCACGTCTCGATGTACACCGGGTTCTGGAGCTCTTCGGTGCCTGAGATGGCGGTCTCGGCCGCCAGTTTCGAGGCGTTGTACACCACGCGCAGCGCGGGGATCCTGTTTATGGTGTCGTCGATTTTCGCCTCCGCGATCCGGCCGAGCGTCGTCCGCATGAAGTAGCCGACCGCGAGCACGAGCGTCGAGAGGACCGCGATCGCGATGACGACCCGCGAGACCGGCTCCAGCGGAGCGGGGATCCAGTTCGGCTGGAGCGCGTCGATGAGCGGGATCGACGCGATGTGGAGGTAGATCCACCGGATGACGAGGAGCAGAACGAGGAGGGGGGCTAACACGATGAGCCCGCTGGCGAAGTCGCGTTTCCACGTGGACATCTATCGTTTCGCTATGCGACGGGGACCCTTAAGAGGGCTTCTCCTGTCGGTCGAGCGATCGGTCACGGGGCTTGCCCCGGCCGTCGATCGAGCCGACCCTCCGCGGTCGCCCGGCTCACCTCCCGACGACCGCCCGCAGCGCGAACGTCAGGTTCTCCTTGCGTTCGCGCACGCGACGATAGAAGTACGAGAGCCACTTGTCCCCGTAGGGGGCGTACTGGTTCACGTCGACGCCCTGCCGTGCGAGGTCGCGCTGGGCGTCCTCGCGGACGCCCATCAGCATCTGGATCTCGTAGTCGGTGCCGTGTTCGGTCCCGAGCCGGTTGGCGAGCGAGATCATCTCCGGGTCGTGGCTACCGACGGCGACCCCCCGATCCCGACGCTCGAAGAGGAACTCGACGTCGCCGCGGTACGCCTCGTCGACGTCGGCCTTGTCGGTGTAGGCGATCGCGTCCGGCTCGTCGTACGCCCCCTTCACCAGCCGGACGACGCCGGGGACGTCGACGAGGCGCTCGAGGTCCTCGCGGGTGCGCTTGAGGTTCGACTGGACGCACTGGCCGACGCTCCAGGGGTAGTCGGCCGCGATCGACTCGAAGGCGTCGAGGGTGGCGTCCGTGGTGTCGGCGTCCTCCATGTCACACCAGACGAACGCGTCGCGCTCGTGGGCGTGCGCGACCAGGTCGCGGTACTGCTCCTCGAAGAGGTCTGCGGAGACGTCGAGGCCGATCTGCGAGGGCTTCACGGAGATACACGCGTCGAGGTCCGTGGCCGCCAGGTCGTCGAGGAGCCGGCGGTACGCGTCCGCGTCCGCTCGGGCGTCCGCGGGGTCGTCGTAGTGTTCCCCGAGCAGGTTCAGGATGACGGCGATGCCCTCCTCGTTGCGGGCCCGCGCGTGGTCGAGCGCCTCGGGAACGCTCTCGCCGGCGACGAACCGGCGCGCGATCGGGGGGATCATACCCGGAGGTGGGCGTGGCCCGACTTGAGCGTTGTCACCCGTCGATCCGAGCGGTCGTCCGGGGTCGATCGCCCGCCCGGCTCGTCGGATCCGCGGTTTATATCACCCGGACGGGCGTGGAGCCGGCATGGTCGGTTCCCTCGTCGCGACCGCGTTCTGGTCGATGGTGCCAGCGTACGTGCCGAACAACGCCGCGGTGCTGGCCGGCGGCGGTCGCCCCATCGACGGCGGCCGCGAGTGGCGGGGCGCGCGCCTGCTCGGCGACGGGAAGACCTGGCGGGGGACCGCCGTGGGCACGGCCGTCGGCGTGCTCGTCGCGCTCGGGCTCAACGCCGTCGTCGACCCCGCGAGCGCGGCGCTCGGCGTCGACCTCCCGACGTTCGAGCTCCCCGCGGCGCTCGCGCTCGCGTTCGGCGCGATGGCCGGCGACGTCGGCGCGTCCTTCCTGAAGCGGCGCTCCGGCCGCGAGCGGGGGGCCTCGTTTCCCGGACTCGACCAGCTCGACTTCGTCGTCGGCGCGCTGCTTGCCGTCTTCCTCGTCGCGCCCGACTGGGCGGCGGCCGTCTTCACGCTTCCCGTCATCGCCGTCGTGGCGGTGATGACTCCCGTCCTCCACGTTGCGACGAACGTCGCGGCCTACGCGCTCGGGCTGAAGAACGAGCCCTGGTGAGCGGGCTTGAGCGAGAACGGAGACGATCCGAGCGGGGAGAGCGCGTCCCGGCTCGCTATCGGCTCCGGTCGGCCGAGAGGTCGACGATCACCTGATCGCCGACCGCGGCGACGGCGTCGCCGGGGATCCGGAGCGGCCCGTCGTCGCGGTCGACCGCGTCGCGTTCCGTCGGGTCGGCGGAGGGCGTCCCGCGATCGATCGCGTCAGGGTCGATCGCGTCCGGATCGGGATCGACGAGGAGCGTCTCGAAGTCTCCGGACCGCGGGTCGATGGTGAGGTTGTGGACGGTACCGAGCTTCCTGCCGTCTGCGCTGAGCACCGGCTTCTCGGGGAGGGCGCTCGCGAGGACCGTGGACATGTCACCGGTACGTGGGCGGGAACGCGACAAAAAAGTACGGGGTCGTCGGACCGCGGAGGCCGTCCGTGACCGATCGATCGGACCCGTGCGGATCGAGGATCGGATCCGGAATCACGGAAAGATTCTTATGCTACCATGGCATACCTTATCACGCAATGTCTAGCGCACCCAGCACGAACGACGACGTGTTCGACGAGTTCCTGTCCGACCGGGGCCACGAGACGGAGATCGTACGCTGGGAGCGATCGTATAACAAGCTTCAGTGCCCCGAGTGTGGTGCGCTCCACCCGGAGGGAACCGCCAGTTGCTCCGTCTGCGACTGGCGGCCGACCTGACGCCGACGACACCGATCGACCGGTTAGCTGTTTTCTTTCCGCCCGATACGGGCGGCAGTATTATGTGTAACGATTAGCTAGTGGGGCGTATGCCGACCTGCCAGAACTGCGGTTCGTTCGTCACGACCGATTACGTCCGGGTGTTCACGCCGAACGACGTGGACCGCCCCCGCGTCTGTCCGGGCTGTGAGGACCTGGTCCGTGACGGTGCCGACGTGCGAGAAGCGCGCGCGACCCGAAGCAACTGACTCCTCCGACCGACGCCGCCGATCGACCCTCCGCCGACGACCCCCGCCGTTCGCCCGGACCCGCCCTCCGCCCCGTGCCCGTCCTCGGCGGTCCCGTCCCCGACCCTGCCGGTCCCCGCGTCCGTCCGCGACGGCTCCGTCCCGATCCCGGCGGTCCCGCGTTCGTGCCCGTCGAGGGCGTAGGCGGCCCGAACGCCCCGTCATCGAGCCACGGCGTTTAAGGAGAGTCGCGATCAGTAGTCGGTAATGAACGACCCCACCGTAACGCGACTGTTCGGCGGCCCCGGCAGCGGGAAGACCACGGCCCTCCTCGATCGGGTCGAGGAGATCCTCGAGGACGACGCGGCCGACGTCCGCGACGTGCTCGTCGTCTCCTACACCCGTGCGGCCGCGGCGGAGATCCGCGAGCGGCTGGCGGAGCGCCTCGACGTCTCCCCGCGGACCCTCCAGGGGAACGTCTGTACGATGCACGCGAAGGCCTACGAGCTGCTCGACCTCTCGCGGGGTGACGTGGTCGGCGACGACGACAAGGAGGCGTTCTGCGAGGAGTACGGCATCGAGTTCGAGGACCAACACGGCGGGGCCGGCCGCCGGACCGCGCGCTCGACGACCATCGGTAACAAGATCATCGCCACCTCCCAGTGGCTCCAGCGCACCGAACGCGACGTGGCCGACTGGTACGACGTGCCCTTCCAGTGGAACGTCGAGGAGGTGCGTCTCCCGCCCGAGGAGGACCCCAACGCCCAGCAGGGGAACAAGTACACGCCGACGTGGCCCTCCGCCGACGACCGGATCGACATTCCCGAGACGATCCGCGCGTGGCGGGCGTACAAGGGCGAACACGGGCTCGTCGGCTTCGCCGACATGCTCGAGCGCGTGGCCCAGCGCTCGCTCGTGCCGAGCGTCGACTACCTGGTCATCGACGAGTTCCAGGACATCACGACGCTCCAGTACGGCGTCTTCGAGGAGTGGAAACCCCACATGAAGAAGGTGCTGATCGCCGGCGACGACGACCAAGTCGTCTACGCGTGGCAGGGCGCGGACCCCGACCTCCTCTTGGAGACCGACGTCGACGAGGACGTGATCCTCCCGAACTCCTACCGGCTCCCCTCGGAGATCCTCAACGTCGTCAACGCGGAGATCCGCCACATCGACAAGCGCCAGGAGAAGGACCTCCACCCCCGCAAGGAGGGCGGCACCGTCGAGGCGATCGAGTCGCCGTCGATGCTCGAGCTCGTCCGGAACGTCCGCTACACCGTCGAGGACGACGAGGGCAGCGTGATGTGTCTGTTCCGCGCGCGCTACCAGATGTTCGATTTCATCGACGAGTTCATCGATCACGGGATCCCCTTCACGATGCTGACGGACGGGCGGATGTGGACCGACCGCGTCCAGGACTACGTCTCCGCGATCGAGAAGCTCGACGACGACGAGCCGATCACGCTGCTCGAGGCTCGCCGGCTGGCGGACATGCTCCAGGAGTCGGCGTTCGGCACGCACGACCGCGAGGAGTTCTACGACTTCATCGACGACCGCGAGGAGGCCGCCGACGCCGAGGACATCTCGCTCATCGAGGTGCCGACCGACGAGGTCCGCGACCGGATCCCGTTCATGCCCGACGCGGCGAGCGCCGACGACATGGTCCGAAAGGTGACGAGCTTCCAGCGGAAGTCGATGGGCGCGTACTTCGGCGGCGACTACGCGGGGATGGACCCGACTCGCGTCCGCGTCGGCACCATCCACTCCGCGAAGGGCCGCGAGGCCGACCACGTGTTCGTCGCGACCGACCTGACGGAGAAGGTGGTCGAGCAGATGGCCGCCTCCATCGACGACCCCACCGACGTCGACGGCGTCGAGGAGTTCACGAAGACCACGAGCCCCGTGCCGGTGCTCACGGACAACGAGCGGCGGGTGTTCTACGTCGGGATGTCCCGCGCCCGCGAGCGGCTCGTGGTCATGGAGAGCCTCATCGGCGGCGCGCCGACGCTCCCGATCAGCGTGCTGTTGTTCAACGAGCTCCGCGACGAGCCGCCACAGGAGCTCATCGAGGAGGTCCAAGACGAGGTGGCGGTCCCGGAACCCGAGCCGTGAGCGGCGGGGACGCGGACGCCGAGCTCCGGCCGCCCCGGACCGACCTCTCCCCCGTCGTCGAGGCGGTCGAGACGGCGGGTGCGGCCGGGTTCGTCGCGGTCGGCGACGGCCGCGACGACGACCTGCGATACCTGGCGCGCGCGTCCGGGCCGGACCGGACGTACGGCGTCGTGGTGACTCCCGGATCCGCGTCGTCGTCGCCGCGAGCCGTCCTCCTCGCGCCCGCGGAGGCCGCGGGCCGGGTCGAACGGGCGTTCGTCGATGCCGCCCGGATCGATTCGGCGGGCGACGGATCGGCCCGGACCGAGTCGATCCGGACCGAGTCGATCCGGACCGAGCCGGCTCGGGACGACCCCGCCGCCTTCCACGACGGGGTCGTCCGCGCGGTTCGGACCGGACGCGCCGGCGACCCGGTCGGCGTCCGCGCCGCGGCGGTCCTCGACGGGAACGGTCGGGGCGACGACGAACGCGGCGACGACGGAGTCGACGACCGCCCCGTCCTCGTCCCGCGCGCGATCCCCCACGACGCGGCCGTCTACCTCGAGCGGGCGGGCTACGACCCCGCGTCGACGCCGGTCGTGAGCGACGCGCGGGCGGTCAAGGACCCGGCCGAGGTGGAGCGGATCCGGCGGGTACAGCGCGCCGCCGCGGCCGGAATGGCGCGCGCGGAGACGGTCCTCGCACGGACCGAGCCGGCCGAGGGGTCGTCGCGGGCGGGCCACGCCGATGCCGACTCGGAGGCGCGGCCGGTTCTGCGCTGGAAGGGCGGCCCGCTCACGACCGAGCGGCTCCGGCGGGCCGTGAACGCGACGCTCGCCGAACGGGGCGTAAGCGACGCGGGACACACCGCCGTCGCCGCGGGGAGGGCCGCCGCGGATCGGGACGGGGGAAGCGGGTCGACCGCCGATCCCGGCCGCGACGCCGCGATCCGGGCGGGCGAGACGGTCGTCGTCGACCTCTCACCGCGCGGGCCGGACGGGTACCACGGCGCGCTCGCGCGGACGTTCGTCGTCGACGGCGACGGCGGCTGGGCGCGCCGGGCGTACGTCGCGGTCGAGGCGGCCCGCGAGGCCGCGCTCGCGGAGGTGGAGCCGGGAGCCCCCGCGGCGACCGTCCACGGGGAGGCCGCCGCCGAACTGGCCGCGTACGGCTTCGACCCGAACGCGTCACCGGGCGAGGCCGGGTACACCCACGACACGGGCCGCGGGATCGGGCTGTCCCGGCGGGAGCCGCCGGCGCTGCCGGGCGGGGAGACGCTCCGTCCCGGACACGTGCTCGCGGTCGAACCCGGCGTGTACGACCCCGCGATCGGTGGCGTCCGCCTCGGCGATCCCCTCGTGGTCCGCGAGGAGGGGTACGAACTCCTCGCGCCGTACCCGTTCGGAACGACCCCCGCCGAGCGGGAGGAGTTCGCCGCGAACCGGTAGCGATCGGCCGATGGCTACGATGGTCGTTTGAGTCATCGGGGGTGACTTTTAACTCCCGTTCGATCGTCGAGACACATGCCGACGCAGCCCTCCACGGCCGACGAGGCCGGATCGATCGGACGAATCGCGAGAAAATTGTTCCCCGCGGCGGGCACGGTCCTGGTGGCCGCGCTCGCGGTCGTCGGGGTCGCGCTGGCCGGAAGCGCGCTCGTCGGGACGGCCGCCGCGGACGGCACGGCCGACCTCGACGCCTCGCTCGTCACGGTGGCCGAGGGCGACACCGCCGCGATCGGGGTCGAGACCGACGGCGTCGACGAGGTCGAGGTCGCGATCGGCGACGAGTCCGAGAGCGGATACGCGCTCCGCGCGACCGTGACGCCCGACGACGACGGGACCACGAGGCTCGTCCTCGACCACGCGGAGACGGGCGGGGGCGGAACGCCCCTGACCGCCGAGGGCGACGCCTCGGTCTCGATCGACGGCGAGACCGACCTCGACGAGCCGATCGCGCCCGGCTCCTACGACGTGTCGGTGACCGCCGAGGGCGACGAGCCCGCTGACGTCGGGAGCCTGATCGTCGAGCCCGCGTCGACGGAGGACGGGTCCGGAGACGGGAACGGCGGCGCGTCCGACGACGAGTCGGACGGGTCGGACGAGGCGGCCAACTCGACCGTCACCGAGTCGGACGTCGAGGCGGCCGACGTGGTCGTCGAGCCGGCCGAGACGGACGTGACCGTGCCGGTCGACCTCGCGGACGGCGAGACCGTGACGCTCCGGATGCGGTCGGCCGGGGGCGCCAGCCCCGCCTACATCAAGACCGAGGAGGCGACGGTCGAGGACGGGGAGGCCACCGTGAGATTCGATCTCGGCGAGGCGAGCCACGGCGACCGCGCGACGCTGACGGTCACCGGCAACGACGCGCTCGACGGCGAGAGCGAGCAGGACGTCCTCGTCGTCGACGAGTCGATCGGCGTCGAGGAGGACGACGGGAGCGGCGCGGGTGACGGGTCCGGAAGCGACGACGGAAGCGAGAGCGCCGACGACGGCTCCGGCGGCGGGTTCGACACCAGCGTTCCGGGCTTCGGGCTCGTCGCGGCCGCGCTCGCGCTCCTCGGGACCGCGCTCGTCTCGCGCCGGCGCGAGTGAGCGTCGGAGCGCGTCGACGCTAGCGAAGCGCGCCGACGAAAGCGGAGCGGTCGACGAACGTGAACGGGACGCGTCGACCGGGGCGGGTTCGCCGAACCGGTCACTTCTCGGCGACGTCGCCGTCGGCTCCCGACTCCGCGTCGTCGCCGCGGAGCCGTCGCGGGAGGAGCCCGCGGAGGAGTCCCCGGAGGATCCGACCGGGGTCGAGGAAGTACTGCGGCAGCGCGACCATCGCGACGGCGACGACGAGCAGCCCGGCACCGAGGGCGGTCTCGCCGGCGAGGAGACGGACGAGCGCGTAGTTCGCGAGCGGCAGCGCGAACACGAGCGACGCCGCCAGCCCGATCATGTCGAACAGCCCGAGGCTCATGTGGCCCCCTATCCTCTCGCCCCGGATAAACGGCTCTGTTGACATGCTCCGTCGGAACGCGCGTTCCGCGGATCCGCCGGATCGATCGCTCACGCGACGGCATCAAAAGTACCATACCGTCTCCCGACCCGGTGTACGGTATCGGGTGACCCCAGTGACGAAGAAACGCGAATACCGCGACGACTACCAGGACAAGACCCTGTACATCCCCGGCCCGACGGAGGTCCGCGAGGACGTCATCGAGGCGATGGCCCAGCCGATGTTCGGCCACCGCATGGACCGGATGACGGACCTCTACACCACCATCGTCGAGGACACGAAGGCGTTCCTCGGCACCGACAACGAGGTCGTGATCTTGACCGCCTCCGGCACCGAGTTCTGGGAGGCGTCGACGCTCAACCTCGTCGACGAGAACATCCTCGTGCCGACCTGCGGGAGCTTCAGCGAGCGCCACGCCAACGTCGCAGAGCGGCTCGGCAAGGACGTCGACCGGCTGGAGTACGAGTGGGGCGAGGCGATCAAGCCCGAGGACGTCCGCGAGCACCTCGAGTCCTCGGGGAAGGAGTATGACGTGGTCGCGACCGTGATGAACGAGTCCTCGACCGGCGTCCGCAATCCGATCGAGGAGATCGGCGACGTGGTCGCGGAGTACCCGGACACCTACTTCGTCGTCGACGCGGTCTCCGCGCTCGGCGGCGACCACGTCGACATCGACGAACACGGCATCGACGTCATCTTCGCGTCGACCCAGAAGGCGTTCGCGATGCCGCCGGGGCTCGCGGTCTGTGTCGTCAGCGACGACGCCTACGAGCGCGAGGTCGAGAAGGGCGACTCCTCGTGGTACGGCGGCTTCCGCCGCACCATCGACTACTACGAACGGAAGGGCCAGACCCACTCGACGCCCGCCATCCCCGTCATGCTGGCCTACCACAGGCAGATGAAACACATGCTCGAGGAGGGCCACGAGGCGCGCAGCGAGCGCCACCGCGAGATGATGGAGTACGTCCACGAGTGGGCGAACGAGCACTTCGCGATGTTCCCCGAGGCGGGGTACGAGTCACAGACCGTCGCCTGTATCGAGAACACGCGGGGGATCGACGTGGCCGGGACCATCGAGGCGGTGAGCGAGGAGTACGACATGGTCTTCTCGAACGGGTACGGCTCGCGGCTCGGCGAGGAGACGTTCCGCATCGGCCACATGGGCGAACACACCGTCGAGAGCGTGAGAGAACTCACCGACGCCATCGAGGACGTCGCGGGGCTGTAGCGGTCGTTCTCCGGGGGGTGCGGGTCGGGGCGGGGTCGACCGACCCCGCGACAAGATACTTGAGTCGTCCCGCGGTTCCTCCGGCCATGGACCGCGATTCCCTCCGCGCGGCGCTCGATCGCTGGACCGACGCGGGCGTGATAGACGAAGAGACTGCGGCGCGGATCCGGGAGTTCGAGCGGACGGACGATGCCTCCGAGGCCGTCGACGACAGCGCCGCGTCGGCCGACGGCGACGACGGGCTCCTCGCGGAGAACCGGGTCGTCGTCGCGCTGGCGCTGATGGGCGGCGTCCTCGTCGCGGTCGGCGTCGGCGCGTACCTCTACGAGCGCTGGGCGTCGATCCCGGTCGTCGCGCGGGTCGCGATCCTCGTCGGCGTGCCCGTCCTCGCCGCCGCCGGCGGGGCGCGCCTCCGGGAGGACTCCCCCCGGACCGCCCACGGGCTGTGGCTGCTCGCGGCGCTCTTCGCCGGCGTGACCCTCTTTCGACTCGCCGAGTTGACGCCGGGGCTCGAGGTCGCGACCCTACAGGCCTGGCTCTTGGCGGCGTGGACCGGCGTCGCGGTCGCGATCGCGGCCGGACTCGACTCGCGACCGATCGGGGGCGCGGGGGCGATCCTCGGCGCGGCGACCGTCGCGTCGGCGACCGATCCGGCGGAGTTCGTGCTCCTGTTCGGGGCGTACGGCGGAGTCGTCTACGTCGTCGGACTCACTACCGATGAGAGCCCCGCGCTCCCGCGGTTCGCGGCGACGCTCCGCTGGCTCGGCGGCGCGTTCGCGGTCGCCGCGCTCGTCCCGATCGTCGCGGTCGGATCGCCGCCGGAGGGGCTCTCCGCCGGAACGGCCCTGCTCGTCGCGGCGAGCGTCGTCGCCGCCGTGGTCGCGCTCGGCCGCGCCGGCGACGACCGGCTCGCGCGATACGCGAGCGTCCCCGCGGTCGCGGCCCCCGTCGCGACCGCGGGCGCGTGGACCCTCGCCGGACGCGTCGGCGACTTCGCGGGGTCGCTGGTCGCGCTCGGCTGCCTGCTCGGCGTCGTGTTGGCGCTCGTCGTCGGGGCGGTGGGGCTCCGGGAGGCCGCCCCGGCGAACGTGGCGGCGCTCGGGTTCGTCCTCGGCGTGCTCGCCTTCCTCGCCGGCCCGGTCGGGGACGCGGTCTCCGGCTCGCTGGCGCTCGTCGTCGCGGGAGCGGTCCTGCTCGCCGCGGGGCTCGGCGCGGAGCGCGGCCGTCGGGCGGTGCTCGCGCGGATCGGGTAGCGGGGGACGCGGGGCGAACCGCGAGCGGGAGGGGAGAGACGAATCGCGGGCGAGGCGGGAGACCGGGATCAGACCGCCCCGGCGAGGGCGTCGATCCCGGTCTCCCACAGCGAGCGGCCGAGAACGACGCTCGCGACGAAGTCGAGCGCGAAGAAGCCGAACACCGCCGCGCCCGCGAAGTGCGCCTTGCGGAGGTCGAACCGGTGGGCAAAGCGGTGGAAGAAGTACGCGTTCACGAGGCTCACGGGGATGATCGCGAGCATCTCGCCGGTCCAGATCGCGGTCGGGTACGCGCCGTACTGGGTGGCGAGCGAGATGGTGACGAGCTGGGTCTTGTCGCCGAACTCCCCGAACGCCATCATCGCGAATATCGGGAGGAAGCCCCCGAACCGGTTCGGCACCCGCCAGCCCAACAGGGGAACCCGAACGTCGAGTTCGCCCCCGTCGGTCATCGAGCCGGTGGTCATCTCCGGGTCCGCGTCGTCGGGGTCGGGGGCGCTCCGGACGAGCAGGTACGCGAAGAAGACGAACAGCACCGCCGTCAGCGCGTCCAGATAGATCCCCGGCAGCGCCGCGGTGATCGCCTGACCGAACCGGATCTCGAGGGCCGTCCAGCCGGCGAACGACGCCGCGGCCGCGCTCACGACGACGGCCGGACGGTACCGCGTCGAGAGCCCGGCGATGAGTAGCTGAACCTTCTCGCCGGGGAGGACCGCGAGCTGCGCGCCGGCGGCGATGAACAGGACGGTCAGCCACGTTGTCTCGGTCATCGAGGATCGACTCGTGGACGCGCCGCCGGTGAACGACGCGTCGACGGCGAACGTTTAGAGACGGCTAAACCAAGTGTTTTGCGCATACGGAAAACCGTCACAACCAGAGCAGCTGGGCGTGTCGCGTGCCGTCGAACTCCATGACCGCGCTCTCGTCGACGAGTCCGGCCTCGACCGCGACGCCGACCGCCTCCCGACCGACCAGGTTCCCGACCTGCGCGCGGTGGAGCGCGGAGACGACCGTCTCGGGGTCGGCCTCGACGGCGTCGTCACCGCCGTAGAACTCCTCGCTCACCGAGAGGCTTGCGCGGCCGTTGTCGTAGGTCTCGCCGAGACAGTCGACGTCACAGACCGAGACGAGCGTCCCCTCGGGCGTCTCCCGCTCGCGAAGCAGCATCTAGAAGCCCTCTGGACCCTCTCCCTGGAGCTCGCGCTCCGGTTCGCCCGCGCCGGGATCCCCGCCGCGGCCGCCCCGATCGCCCGGACCGGGCCGGCCGCCGCCCGTTCCGCCCTGACCGGCCTGCTCTTCGACCATCCGCTCTTCGGCCTCCCGGCGGATCTCCTCGGCGCGGTCGGCGACCTCGTCGGCCTGCTCGTGTTCGCCCGCCTCCTCCAGCGCGCGGGCCTTCTCCTCTAACACGCCCGCGTCACGGTAGCCGAGGCGGATCGCGTTGTCGAAGCAGTTGACTGCGTCCTCGGCGAGGCCGCGCTCGACGAGAAGGAACCCGCGGTTGTACCACGCCTGCGCGAACCGCGGGTCGATCTCGACGGCGCGCTCGGCGTGTTCGAGCGCCTGCTCGCTTCGGCCGGACTCCCAGAGCGCGTACGCGAGGTTCGTCTCGGCGCTCGCGGCGTGCTCGGAGTCGTCGTCGATGCGCAACGCCTCCTGGTACGCGCCGATCGCCTCGTCGTACTCCTCGAGCTCCGCGTGGGCCGCTCCCTTGTTCACCCACGCCTCCTGAGCCTCCAGCGAGTCTTCGTCCGCGAACCGGGCCGCGCGCTCGAACGTCTCCGTCGCCTCCTCGAAGCGGTTGATCCCCATGTAGGAGAGCCCGACGTCGATCAACCGCTCGACGTCGACTGCGTCGCTCTCGACGTTGCGTCGGTCGAGCACGTCGGTGAGAACCCGCGAGTCGACCGGGTCGACGGTGGTCGGGTCGGCGTCCAACTCCTCGGGGTCGAGGGTGAACTCCTCGTAGTCGGCGTCGACGCCCTGGCCCGCGGAGAACTCGTGGCGGTCCGCGTCGCGCTCGTCGGTCATATACCCGGATCTGTCGGTCACGGCGGGTAAGCGTTACGTCGACGGCCGAGCCCGGAGTGTGTTCCACGATACCATGAACCAGAGTTAAATTCGCGTTACGTTCACCCGGAACTTTATGTACCTTACTCGTGAGACGTTACCCGGTAATGTCTACCAACAAGCTCTCCACGGCCATCACCCCGCGACGACAGGTCGCGGCCGTCGTGTTGGCCGCCGCGTTGCTCGGCGTCGTGGTCGCGCCGAACGTGTACGCGGCGACCAACGAGACGACGGACACGGTGGCCGTCGTCGAAGTCGAAGGCCCCGTCAACTCGGCCCTCGCGGACGACGTCGAAAGCGAACTCGCAGCGATCCGCGGCAACGACTCCGTCGGTGCCGTCGTATTAAAGATCGACACGCCCGGCGGTGCGCCGGTCGCGTCCGAACGCATGTACAAGGCGGTCCAGCGCACGAGCCAGCAGATGCCGGTGATCGCGAGCGTCCAGTCGATGAGCGCCTCCGGCGGCTACTACGCGATGGCCCCGGCCGACGACATCTACGTGTTGCCGACCTCGCAGGTCGGCAGCATCGGACTGAACGCCCCCGCCCCCCAGACGAGCTCGCCCGTCTCGGGCCCGAGCGGCCCCGACAAGGCCGGCGGAAACGAGATCCAGGGATGGGCCGAACAGCAGACCCTCGCCGACACCTTCGTCAACGCGATGATGGCCGAGCGCGGCGACGAGTTCCAGATGCCGCGCGAACAGGTCGCACAGGCCGATGTCTACCTCGGCACCGAGGCCGTCCAGAACGGCTTCGCCGACGAGATCGGCTCGCTCAACGAGGCGATCCACGAGGCCGCGACCCGCGCGGATCTCGGCGACTACCGGGTCGACACGCGCGAGACCGGCTTCGACACCGGCCTCCCGATCCTGCTCCGCACCGACTCGCAGGTCGTCGCGGTGTACGCGAACGACCCCGGCTACGCCGACGTCGAGCCGATGCCCTCCACGTACATCCACCTCGAAGCCGTCCCGCACGTCGACACGGTGGAGCGGTTCACGCGGAGCGACCTCGGCGTCGACGAGGGAACCGATCGAAACACCAGCGCGATCGGCCCCGCCGCGGACGACACCGCGGCCTCCCTGAACGGGGGTGTCTCCGCGTGAGCCGAGCCGTCACCCTCGCGGTCGCGTTCCTCGTGACGTTCGCGACGATCGCCGGCGGCTCGGCGCTCGCCGGCTACGTCACCGCCGACGGCGCGGCTCCCGCGCCGGAGATCGAGAACGATCACTTCCAGTCGACGGACGTGATCAAAGACGACGACCCTGGCGAGGCGAACGTGGCGATGGACAGCGACGCGGAACCGCAGACGATCGTCATCGATCCCGGCGTCCAGGCGGCCGGCGGCGGCGTCGCGACCAACCCGCTGTCGCTCATCGGGCTGGCCGGCGGCGGCGTCGCCGACCGCGACATCCGGCCGCTGGCGAACGCCCTCATCGAGAACGGCCACGACGTCCGGGTGTACACGCCCGAGGCGGGCGCGTCGCAGATGCCGAACCGGCCGGGAGCGTCCGGTCCCACCCCGCTCGGCGAGGACCTCGCCGAGGCGGACGCGTTCGTCACCTTCCGAAGCGACTACGAGGAGGAGGAACTCGAGGACATCGAAACGTTCGTCGAGGCGGACGGTCGGATGGTGCTCGCGACCGAACCGGACGCCGAGTTCGACCAGCCGGGGCCGACGTCGCTCGACGCCACGCTCGGGACCACCACCGAGCCCGGCTACGTGTACAACATGGTCGAGAACGACCTGAACTACCAGCGGGTGTACGCGGAGCCGACCGGCGACTCCGCGCTGACCGCGGGGGTCGACCGCGCGATGTTCTCGACGGTAACGCCCGTCGGGACGGCGGCCGATGGCGGCGACGAGTTCCGTCCGATCGACGGCAGCGAGCTGTCGACGACGCGGGCGGCGACCGACGCGCCGCTTCTCGTCCGCGACGGCGGCGTCGTCGCGGTCGGCGACGCCGACTTCCTCTCGCCGGAGAACGCTCAGCGCGCCGACAACGACGTGCTGATCGGGAACCTGGCGGACTTCCTCGTGGAGAACGATCGGGACCCGGAGACGCAGCCGCCCGAGACCCCGCCCGAGGAGCCGACCCAGCCCACGGAGCCGACTCAGCCGCCGACCGAGCCGACGGAACCGACGCAACCGCCGACGAACGAGACGAGCGCGACGGCCTGAGGCTGTCGCCGTCCCGGCTCGCCGTCGAACCGCGTCCGACGCCGATTTTTCCGACCCGTCCGACCGACTCCCGGTAGTCGCCGACGCGTCGGTCGCGCGGCCGTCGACCTCCGCGGTCGATCGCCGGAAGGTATGACCCTCCGGCGACCGGATCGCGCACGTATCCATGCCATCGTCGTCGACCTCGTCCGTCCGGGCGTTCGTCGCCGTCGAACTGCCCGACGACCTCGCGGAGCCGATCGCCGACCTCCAGTCGGCGTTCGCGGAGGCGGCGGGGGTCCGGCCGGTCGATCCGAGCCAAGCGCACCTCACGCTGACGTTCCTCGGCGACGTCGCCGCCGCCGACCTCGAGGCGGTGCGCGCCGCCGGCGAGCGCGCGGTCGACCGCGCCGGCGTCGGCCCGTTCGACTGCGCGGTCGAGGGGCTCGGCGTCTTCCCCTCGCTCGAGTACGTCTCCGTCGTCTGGGCGGGGATCGGGGAGGGGACGGAGGCGCTGACCCGCCTCCACGGGGCGCTGGAGGCGGAGACGACCGCGCTCGGGTTCGACCCGGAGGGACACGAGTTCACGCCGCACGTCACCCTCGCGCGGATGGACGACGGCCGGGGGAAAGCGCGGGTCCGGGAGGTCGTCCGCGAGCGCGACCCCGAGTTCGGGAGGTTCACGGTCGAGTCGGTGGCCCTGATCGAGTCGACGCTGACGGAGGACGGGCCGATCTACGAGCCGATCGCGACGTTCGATCTCGAGCCCGAGTGACCCCGCGTCGACCCGCGGCGGCCCGCTTCCATCTGTCGGCTCACTCTGTCGCGGACCCGGCGTCGACGCCCTCGCCGGGAGCCGCGACCGGGTGTTCGACGCGGACCCGCGTCACGCGCGTCGGGGTCGCGTCGGTGACGACGAGGGCGACCTCGCCGACCGCGACGCGGTCGCCCTCCTCGGGGAGTCGGCCGACCCGCTCCGTGATCAGCCCGGCGACCGTCTCGAACTCGCCGTCGGTCGGCAGCGAGAGCCCGAGCGCGTCGTTGAGGTACGCCACGGTGGTCCAGCCGCGCGCGACCGCAACGCCCGGCTCGAGGACGTCGACGTGGTCGGTCTCGCCGCGCCCGATCAGCTCGCCCACCACTTCCTCGAGGACGTCCTCGAGGGTCGCGAGCCCGACGACCGCGCCGAACTCGTCGACGACCACGACCATCCGCGCGCCGGTCTCGCGCATCTCCGCGAACAGCTCGTCGACCGGCTTCGTCTCGGGGACGAACGTCGGCTCCGCGAGGACGCTCGCGAGCCCCTCTCTCGCCTCGTCTGCGCGGATCGCGTCGCGGACGTCGACGATCCCCACCACGTCGTCACGGTTCTCGCCGTAGACGGGCAACCGCGTGACGTGCGCCGCCGTGGCCATCGAGACGACCTCGGAGGGCGTCGCCGTGTCGGGGACGGCGACCATGTCGGTTCGGGGGACCATCACGGCGGTGACGCGGGTCGCGCCCAGATCCAGAACGCCGCGGATCATCGCGCTCTCGTCGGGGTCGAGCGCGCCGGTCTCCTCGCCCGAGAGCACGAGCGTCTGGATCTCCTCGCGGCTCAGGTACGACTCGATGGCCGTGTCGCCGCCGACGACGCGGGTGACGAGTCCGCTCGCGGCCTCGAAGACGTAGAGGATCGGCCGGAGGAGCCGCTGGAGGGCGACGACCGGGCGGGCGACCCGGAGCGCGTGTCGCTCGGCGTTCGCGACCGCGTACGATTTCGGCGCGATCTCGCCGAAGACGATGACGAAAAAGGAGGTGAAGACGGTGGATCCGGTCGCGGCCTGTCCGGCCGGAAGGTACTGGACGAGCACCGCGGTCGCGACGGAGGCGGCCGCGATGTTCGCGACGTTGTTGCTCACGAGCGCGGTGACGAGGAAGCGGTGCGGGTTCTCCCGGAGCGACGCGAGCGCCGCGCTTCCGGGGATCCCGTCGGCGACGAGCGCGTCGACCCGGTGTTTCGCGACCGAGAACACGGCGAGTTCCGAACTCGAGAAGAAGGCGCTGATCCCGGTCAGTGCGAGGATCGCGGCGGCCCCGAGAAACGAGAGCGTGAGGTCCATACGTCCACATGCGCGTCGACCCGAAAGGGTGTATCGGCGACGGCCGGTGTGACCACGAGGCATCGCCGCCCCCGACGACGCGGCCGGCGGTTCGCGGCGGTACGCACGGACGAGGTGTTTCCACCCGAAACGGAGGGGTTGTGTGTCCACGATCGCGGATCGAAAGTGACACGCCGGGGAGAGTTCGGGAGCGGAAAAACGGCGCGATGAAGAAAGCGTTAACACCGCGCCGAGGGTCGGTACGGACATGAAGGTACTCGTCACGGACCCGATCGCCGACCCTGGCCTCGAGCGGCTCCGGGAGGCCGGCCACGAGGTGGAGACCGACTACGACGTCGAGGGCGAGGCGCTCTTGGACGCCGTGAGCGACGCGAACGCGCTCATCGTTCGCTCGGGGACGGACGTCTCCCGCGAGGTGTTCGAGGCGGCCTCCGAGCTCGTCATCGTCGGCCGCGCCGGCATCGGCGTGGACAACATCGACATCGACGCCGCGACCGACCACGGCGTCGTCGTCGCCAACGCCCCGGAGGGGAACGTCCGGGCCGCCGCCGAGCACACGGTCGCGATGACGTTCGCGGTCGCGCGCTCGATCCCGCAGGCGCACGGTCGACTGAAGGACGGCGAGTGGGCGAAAGGCGAGTTCCTCGGCACGGAGCTCAACAACAAGACGCTCGGCATCGTCGGGCTCGGTCGCGTCGGCCAGGAGGTCGCGAAGCGGCTCGACTCGCTGGGGATGGAGCTCGTCGTCTACGACCCGTACATCTCCGAGGAGCGCGCGGCGCAGTTCGGCGCGGACCTCGTCGACGACCTCCACGAGACGCTCGCGCGCGCAGACGTGGCGACGGTCCACACCCCGCTCCTCCCCGAGACCGAGGGCATGATCGGCGAGGACGAGCTCGCCCAGCTCGAGGGCGGCTACCTGATCAACTGCGCCCGCGGCGGCATCGTCGACGAGGACGCGCTCGCCGAGGCGGTCGACGACGGCGTCGTCGCGGGGGCCGCGCTCGACTCCTTCGCCGAGGAGCCGCTGCCCGACGACTCGCCGCTTCTCGACGTGGAGGACGTCGTCGTCACGCCGCACCTCGGCGCGTCGACGGAGGCCGCCCAGGAGAACGTCGCCGTCGACACCGCCGAGGCCGTGATAGCGGCGTTCAACGGCGAACCGGTGCTCACCGCGCTCAACGCGCCCTCGGTCGACGAGACCGCGTTCCCGCGGATCGAGCCGTACATCGCCGTCGCGGAGACCGCCGGCAAGGTCGCCGCCCAGCTGCTCGACGGCCGGATCACGGGCGTCGAGGTGACTTACGAGGGCGACATCGCCGCCGAGGACGTCGAGCTCGTCACGGCGTCGGCGCTGAAGGGCGTCTTCGAGCCGCTCGAGTGGCAGGTGAACGCGGTCAACGCCCCGCGACTCGCCGAGGAGCGCGGCATCGAGGTGACCGAGTCGAAGACCCGCCAGACCGAGGACTTCCAGAGCATCGTTCGGGTGTCCGTCCACAACGGCGACGACTCCATCGCCGTGGAGGGGACCCTGTTCGCGGGCGAGGACCCGCGGATCGTCCGCATCGACGGCTTCCGCGTCGACGCCGTCCCGTACGGCCACATGCTCGTCGCGCGCAACACCGACGAGCCGGGCGTCATCGGCCTCATCGGGACCGTCCTCGGCGACCACGAGGTCAACATCGCGGGGATGTTCAACGGCCGCGAGACGCAGGGCGGACAGGCGCTGACGGTGTACAACCTCGATCACCCGATCCCGGAGGAGGCGAGAGAGACCCTGCTCGCCGACGACCGGATCGTCGAGGTGACCGAGATCACCCTCGACGGATCCGAGGAGCGGAAGGCGGAGTAGCCGGCGGTCGGCGGAAGGCGGAGTGGCCGGCGGTCGACCGAGACGCGCCCCGCGACCGCGCGGTCGATCCCCGTATCCGTTCGATCCCCGTAGCGATCCGTGGTATCAACGCGCATGCGGGCAGTTCTCACGGCGCGTCGCGAAAACTTTAGACGCGGGAGCGGCGTACCCAGTTCCAATGAGTCGCGGCCCCGAACTGATAATCACGGAGAAGGACAACGCCGCCAGACGGATCGCCGAGATCCTGAGCGGCGGCTCCGCGACGGCGGAGCGAAAGAACGACGTCAACGTGTACAAGTGGGGCGGCAAGCGATGTATCGGGCTCTCGGGCCACGTCGTCGGCGTCGACTTCCCGCCGGAGTACAGCGACTGGCGCGACGTCGAGCCCGTCGAGCTGATCGACGCGCCGGTCCACAAGACGCCGACCCAGGAGGGGATCGTGAGCGCGCTCCGGACGCTCGCGCGAAACGCCTCCCGCGTGACGATCGCCACCGACTACGACCGCGAGGGCGAGCTGATCGGCAAGGAGGCGTACGAGCTGGTTCGCGAGGTGAACGAGGACGCCCCGATCGACCGGGTGCGGTTCTCCTCGATCACCGAACGCGAGGTGAAAGACGCCTTCGCGGACCCCGACGACCTCGACTTCGACCTCGCGGCCGCCGGCGAGGCCCGCCAGGTGATCGACCTCACGTGGGGGGCGGCGCTCACCCGCTTTCTCTCCCTGTCCGCCCGCCAACTGGGCAACGACTTCATCTCGGTCGGGCGGGTCCAGGGACCGACGCTCAAGCTGATCGTCGACCGCGAGCGGGAGATCCGCGCGTTCGACCCGGAGGAGTACTGGGAGCTGTTCGGCGACCTCTCGAAGGCGGGCGGCGACCCCTTCGAGGCGCAGTACTTCTTCCGGAACGACGCGGGCAACGAGGCCGAGCGGGTCTGGAACGAGTCGGTCGCCGACACGCTGACCGAGGCGCTCGCGGCCGCGGAGGACGCCGTCGTCGACGACGTGCGCCGCCGCACGCGGACCGACGAGCCGCCGACCCCGTTCAACACGACCGCGTACATCCGCGCGGCGGGGTCGCTCGGCTACTCCGCCCAGCGCGCGATGTCGATCGCCGAGGAGCTGTACACCGCCGGCTACGTCACCTACCCGCGGACAGACAACACGGTGTACCCCGAGGACCTCGACCCTCGAGAGCTGCTCGAGGCGCTCGAGGCGTCCGCGACCTTCGGCGAGGACGCCGCCTCCCTGCTCGAACGCGAGGACGGAGAGATCGAGCCCACCGAGGGCGACGAGGAGACCACCGACCACCCGCCGATCCACCCGACCGGCGACCTGCCGGGCGCGTCGGACCTCGACGACGACGAGCGCGAGGTGTACGAGCTCATCGTCCGCCGCTTCCTGGCCACCTGCGCGCCGGCCGCCGAGTGGGAACGGTTGCGCGTCGTCGCGCTCGCGAACGGCGAGGCGACCGCGATCGCGAGCGGGGCCGACCCGGTCGCCGCGCTCCGGGATCCCGAGGACGCCGAGGGCACCCCCGAACTCGCCGCCGACGGCGGGCTCCGCCTGAAGGCGAACGGGAAGCGCCTGCTCGAGGCCGGCTACCACGAGGTGTACCCCTACCGCTCCAGCGACGAGCGGATCGTCCCGGACGTCGAGGTCGGCGAGACGCTCGCGCTCTCGGGCCGGCGGACGGAGGCCAAGGAGACCCAGCCCCCCCGCCGGTACGGCCAGTCGCGGCTGATAGAGGAGATGGAGAAACGCGGCGTGGGGACGAAGGCGACCAGACACCGCACCCTCGAGAAGCTGTACGACCGCGGCTACGTCGAGAGCGACCCGCCGCGGCCGACCCGGCTCGCCGAATCCGTCGTCGAGGCCGCGGAGGGGTTCGCCGAACACGTCGTGAGCGAGGAGATGACCGCCCAGCTCGAGCGCGACATGCAGGCGATCGCCGCGGGCGAGAAGGGGTACGACGAGGTGACCGCCGCCTCCCGCGAGCTGCTCGAACGCGTCTTCGAGGACCTCACCGAGTCGCGCGAGGCGATCGGCGACCAGCTCCAGGAGTCGCTGAAGGCGGACAAGACGCTCGGTCCGTGTCCGGAGTGCGGCTCCGACCTCCTCGTCCGGCAGTCACGGGCGGGCTCGTACTTCGTCGGCTGTGACGGCTATCCCGACTGCGAGTACACCCTCCCGCTTCCCTCCACCGGAAAGCCGCTCATCCTCGAGGAGACCTGTGCGGACCACGACCTCCACCACGTGAAGATGCTCGCCGGCCGGAAGACGTTCGTCCACGGCTGTCCGCGGTGTAAGGCCGACGAGGCCGACGAGGCCGAGGACGAAGTGATCGGGGCGTGTCCGGACTGCGGTCGGGAACACGGGGGAGAGTTGGCCATCAAGCGGCTCCGCTCGGGCTCCCGACTGGTCGGCTGTACGCGCTACCCCGACTGCGACTACTCGCTGCCGCTGCCCCGCCGCGGCGAGATCGAGGTGACCGACGAGCGGTGTGAGGAGCACGACCTCCCGCACCTCCGGGTCCACTCGGGCGACGAGCCGTGGGAGCTCGGCTGTCCGATCTGTAACTACCGGGAGTTCCGTGCGCGCGAGGAGGGCTCCGAGCTCCAGACCGTCGAGGGTATCGGCGAGAAGACCGCCGAGAAGCTCGAGGACGCGGGAATAGAGGGGATCGGCGAGCTCAAATCGGCCGATCCGGACGATCTCGCCGGCGACGTCGACGGCGTGGGGGCGGACACCGTCCGCGACTGGCAGGCGAAGGCGGACTGAGGGCGCGAAGGACGGAACGGGCGGAGCCGCCGGCTCTCCCGTCGACGGCACCGCTCGGGAGAACACGCAATCATATACGTTCGGGCGTACTCCCGTCGGTATTCATGGCTCGCGAGGACGACGTCGCGCTCGCCCGGTCGCTCGTCGGGGCGATCCCGGAGGCGGCGCTCGCGTGTGACCCCGAGAGCCTCGCGATACGCGCCGTCAACGACGCGGCGACGATGCTCCTCTCGCGGGAGCCGTCGGCGCTGACGCTGTCGGGGCTGTCGGACCTCGCCGTGTCGGGCGCGACGATCGCGGGCGAACCGGTCGCGGACGCGTTCTCGGGACTCGCCGCCGGCGAGGGGTCGGTCGCCGCGGAGGTCGACGTCGCGGTCGACGGCGACACGCGGCGGATCCGCCTCCGCGCACACGCGACGGCGCTCGCGGGACGGGAGTGGCTGATCGCGGTCGCGACCGACGTGACGGCGCGGGTCCGCGCCGAGCGGGGGAACCGCTCGCGCGCTCGAACCCTCGACGCCGTCGCGTCGACGCTCCCGATGGCGCTGTTTCGGTGTGACACGCAGGGGACGATCGATCGATGGAACGAACGAGCGAGCGCGGACGTCGGCTACGACGCGGGCGACCTCGGCGGTCGCGAGTTCGCCGACCTGTTCGACGACGACGGGTCGGCCGTCTCGGACGGCCTGACGCGGGTCTATCGGGACGGGACCGTCGTCGAGCGCGAGGCGACGCTCCTGACGCGCTCCGGCGAGGAGGTTCCCTATCGGCTGACGATGGGACCGGTAACCGACGACGGGGAGGTCGTCGGGGCCGTCGTACTCGGCGAGGACCGCACGGACGAGTCGGTCCGCGAGGAGCGGCTCGCGGTGTTGACCCGCGTGCTCAGACACAACTTCCGGAACGACCTCAACGTCGTGACCGGCTTCTCCGAGCAGGCTCGAAACGCGGTCGACGACCCCGAGGTGACTGCACAGCTCGATCGCGTGGTCGAGACGGCCGGGCGGCTGCTCCGTCTCGGCGAGAGCGCCCGGAAGGTCGAGCGGCTGCTCGCCGAGCAGCCGAAACCGGAGCCGCTCCCGCTGTCGCGAGTCGTGTCGGCCGCGCTCGAGTCGCTTCCCGTAGCGTTCCGCGAGTCGGCCGAGATCGACGTCGACGTTCCCCCCGGAATCACCGTCACCGGCGTCGATCGGCTTCCGGACGCGCTCGGCGAGCTCCTCGACAACGCGATCCGCCACGGCGACGCCGACCGGCCGAGCGTGCGCGTCTCGGCGGCGGAGCTCCCGAGCGAGTCGTGGGTCTCGCTCGTCGTCGCCGACGACGGGCCCGGAATCCCGCCGGCCGAACGCGCCGTGCTCACCGGCGAGGAGACGCAGCTGAAACACACGAGCGGCCTCGGGCTGTGGTACGTCCACTGGGTCGTCACCGCGGGCGGCGGCCGTCTCGACATCACCGAGAGCACGGGCGGCGGGAGCCGGATCGAGCTCGGCCTCCGGGTGCCCGACGGGGAGTGAGCGGAGCGCGGCCCGCTCCCCGGCTCACTCTCGGTATCCGATCTCGTCGCCGACCTCGACCCCGTCCGCCGCCCCCGCGGGCAGCTCGACGACGGTGTCGGCCTCGCCGCGGGCGAGCCCGACGAGCGGCGCGAGCCGCTTCACCCTCGTGACCTCCCCGTCGACGATCCAGACGGCGTCTATCGCGAACGGAACGAAGAGCATGTGGAGCCACCGAGTATCGACCTCCTCGAAGGGGAACACGAGCGCGTAGTCGTCGGGGATCGACCGGCGGAACATCAGCCCGCGCGCCTGCGCGAGCCGCGAGCGCGCCACGTCGACGTCGCGCGCGAGCGTCCGCAGCTCGCGGGTCGCGGGCGAACCTCGGTCGGGTCGGTGAACGAGTCGCACGTCGGGCACGTCGGCGGCAGTGAATAAATAGCCCGGTGGGTCGAACGGGGCGGCGGCCGGACGGAGCGACTACGCCGACTCGATCAGAAGCGGGTCCCCGTCGGGAACCGCCATGTCGTAGAGTGCGTCGTTCTCGTAGACGGCGGCGCGCTCCCGCCGGCTGAGGACGTACCCGTCGCGCTCGGCTTCGACCTCGCGTTTCACCTCGCCGTGCGGGTCGAGGATCTCGGCGACGACCTCGCCGGCCTCGACGAACTGACCCTCCGTCGCCCGATAGCGGACGATGCCCGCGACGTCGGCGTGCGGGCCGTCGAACCGCCGGAGCTGGCCGTCGTGATCGAACGCGAGCTCGGGGTGCCGGTCGGCGGCCTCCTCGACCATCTCGAGCGCGTGGAGGACGTTCCACGTGCCGTCGACGGCGGCCGCGGCGACGTCGCGCTCGACGACGAGCCGACCGCCGAGCTCCGGGGTGAACGCGGGGATCCCGTCGGCGACGGCCGCCCCGGTGAGCGAGTGCTGAAGGTCGCGGGTCGCGGTCTCGCCCGGCGGATACTGGTTGACGACGGGCAGCCCGAAGGCATCGGTGAGCTCGACGAGCCGGTCGCGGAGCACCGCCGCGTCCGACACGCTCCGGTCTTCACCGTAGGGAACCCGCGGCCGGATCGTGTACGGATGCGTCGCCACCCACGACGTATGTAACGAGAGGATCGCGTCGGCGGTCTCTCGCATGTCCCCGTAGATCCGCTCGCAGACGACCTGTTGGACGCGGGGCGGGGCCTCCGCGTCGGCGTCCTCGCGGCCGAAGTAGCGGTTCGGGTCGTCCCCGTGGTAGTAGGCGGTTCGCGAGTTGGTCCGGAACCCCGCGGGGTTCATGATCGGCAGACAGACCACCGCGCCCGCGAGGTCGGCGACGTCGACCCGGTCGGCGACGGCGTGGGTCACCGCCATCCCGGTGGGCTCGTCGCCGTGGATCGTTCCCGTCACCCACACGACCGGGCCGGGGTCGGCCCCGTTGAGGACCGTCACCGGGAGCTCCTCGGAACCGCCGGTCGGCAGCCCCGTGACGGCCCGGTGGCCAGTCGCCCGTTCGCCGGGAGCGGCCTCGGCCGTGCCGACCTTCATCGGTTCCCTCCGCGGTATCGCCGTGTGCCGTCTCGAGAGGTCATCACGTCGGAGGAAGCGGCCGCGGCGACATGAGTGTACGTGCTCCGGCGAGCGGGCGGGGACACGGCGTCCCGGAAGCGGGCGGGGACGCGAACTCGGCGGGCGGACGGGGCGTCACCGGGTCCACTCGCCCTCGTACAGCGTGGTTCCGTCGTGAGCAACCGTCGTCCGGACGCGGCACTCGTCCTCCGCGATCCGGTTCGTCGCCTCGACGACGAACTCGCCGAGGTCGTTCTCGACGGTCAGCCGATGCTCGTTCCGCGCCGCGATCGACGCCGGGGCGTCGGCGTCGACCGTCGCCTCGTGCGTCGACGCGGAACGGAACGTGCCGTGGGGGAGGTCGACGCGCTTCTCGCTCGACTTGACGGCGCGGACCCGTCCCGCGACGTGGGCTCGGGAGGTCTCCCATTCGGTCGAGCCGGTCGCGCGCTCGGCGTGTGCGGGGATCGATCCCTCGTCCGGGCCCGCCATCCGGACCGCGTCCGCGAACGTCGGATCGACCGTGTCGTGACGGCGACCGGGGAACCGCAGCCGCGACGGAGCCGCCGGACTCGATCGAACGGTGAGGGGGGCAGTCGTCACGTCGCTCGATCGGGAGAGGGAAGCCACCTCGGGGAAGCAGGCGCTTCCGACCGCGACCCGGATCCGATGGCCGGCCTCGAAGAGGTGCGAGGTCGGCTCCAGCGCGACCGCGACCGCCACCTCCTCGCCCGTCGGAAGCGGGTCTCGTGAGTCGAGTCCGTCACGGAAGTCCCCGCGAACCGCGCCGCGCGTGACCGTCCGTCCCCGACCGCGGGGATCGACGTCGACCAGTCGGACGACGATCGTCGGGTCCGGGACCGGAGACTCGACCCGCAGCGAGACCTCGCCGGATCCCGTGAGTTCCACGGGCCGCGCGAGCGGCTCGCCGTCGAACGTCAGCGTCCGCGCGTCGTCGTCGTTCGTGATCGGCGGGGCGATCGCGGCACCGTACGGGTCGACCGAGGCGAGCCCCACCGTGGGGTCCGGCTCGCAGACGAAGGCGGCCGGCTCCGCGAACGCGGCTTCAGCCGGGTCGATCCCCTCGGTGGCGTCGCTGGCGCGACCCGCCCCGTCGCTCTCGGGGCTCGATCCGTCGCCCGCGGGAGCGGCGAGCCCGTTCGGCGCGAGATCGAACGCGACGCGGTCGCCGGACCCTCCGAGCGTCGGCCACGCGTCGAGCCCGCGCCAGCGACCCGCCGTCGTCCCGCCCCCGTCGCGTTCGGTCCAGATCCGGTAGCTCGGGTGATCGAGCGCGCCCGTCGGCTCCCCGCGGAGGAACCGATCGAACCAGTCGGCCACCTGCCGACGGAAGTCGATCGCGGACTCGCGGCCGCGGTGTGGCATCCGATGTCGCCACGGTCCGAGGAGGACCCGCGTGGGCGCGTCGATCCGGTCGACGTACCGGAGCGTGTCGGTGGTGTACGGATCACGCCAGCCGTCGACCGCGAGGACCGGCACGTCGATCCGCTCGACCGGGATCGTCTTGTCCGCCCAGTACGTCCCGTCGGGACCGGCGTCGAGGAACTGGAAAAGCCACGGGTCGCGGTCGTCGAGCCGGTCGAGTCGCGCCAGCCACGCGTCGAGCGAGGCCGGGTCGCCGGCCGGGTCCGAGGGCGGCTTCGCGTCGAGCGCCTGCATCAGGGTGAGCCAATCCATCCCGATGGTGAGGAACTCGAAGAGCCCCCCGTAGGTGTACGCGTTCCTGACCCCTTCGAACGGCGTGTGGATCGGGACGATCGCCTCGAGCGCGTCCGGCCGCTGTGCGGCGGCGTCGAGCGCGGTGATCCCGCCGTAGGACTTCCCGAACATCCCGACGCGGCCGGTCGTCCACGGTCGGTCTGCCAGCCAGTCGACGATCGCGGCGGGTTCACGGCCTTCGCGGCGAGTGAACGGCTCCTCGATGAACCCCGTCGACCCGCCGGTTCCGACCATGTCGGCGACGACGACCTCGTAGCCGCGGGCGGCGAGGTACCGGTTGAGCGGGTCGTACGCGCCGTAGGTGATGCTGTCCTGTTGGGGATACGGCACGTACGTCAGGAGCGCCGGTGAGGGGCCGGGGTCGTCGACCGGCTCGTAGCGGGTCGCGGCGACCGTCTCGTCGCCGATCGGGATCCGGATCCCCTCGTGGCGGGCGATCTCCCCGGTCACTCCAGCTCGTCAGCCCAGGGCCACGGCCGCTCCTCGCCCCACGGCCAGGAGTCCGTCGCCTTCATGCCGACGTCGTGGCCCTCCTCTATCGTCTCCTCTCTCACCGACTCGGGGTCGCGTCCCTCGATCTCGCGGTCGGCCTCGGCCAGCTTCGCGACGCCGGCCGCACACAGCACCGTCAGCTCGCGGAGGTCGCGGACGTCGAGCTTGTCGAGGGTGTCGCCGTGGGTGTGGCCCCACCCGCGCCCGCTGTCCTCCGCGGTCGATCGCCCCTGGCCGCCGGCGACGCCGCGCTGGACGAACGGCCAGTGGTCGCTGTGCGGACGCAGCCCGTCCTCGACGACGATCGGCACGTCGAACTCCGCTTCCACTTCCTCGAACGCCTCGCCGAGCCCCGACGCGCCGTGCGGGTAGATCTCGAGGTTCCGCGAGTAGCCCGCGCCGTCGACGTTGAGCACGCACTTCACCCGGTCGAGGTCGTGGGTGTGCGACCAGTAGTACGAGCCGTAGAGGCCGGTCTCCTCGGCCCCGAAGACGACGAGCCGCACCCGCGTCTCGAGGTCGTCCTCGATCGACGCGAGCACGCGGCCGACGCCGACGACGAGCGCCGAGCCGAAGCCGTTGTCGTTCGCGCCGACCCCCACGTCGTGCGCGTCGACGTGGGCGGTGTACAACACCTCCTCGTCGGTGTCGGGACCGACGACCGCCTCGACGTTCGCGGAGGTCGCCGGCTCGTTTCGCGCCTCGACGGAGAGCGTCGCCTCGATGCCGCCCTCGCCCTCCACCTCGTCGCAGTGGCGCGCGAGCTGGCTGCCGAGCTCCTTGCTCAGCCCGACGGCCGGGATCGGTCCCGGCCCGTTCGTGTGACCGATGTCTCCGGTCGGCGGCAGCGACCCCTCGATGTGGTTGTAAAAGAGGAACCCCTCCGCGCCCGACTCGGCCGCGTAGTCGTACTTCTCGCTGCGGTGGACCCACCGGCCGTAGTCGTCGGGGGTGAGACTCGAGGCCATCGCGATACAGCCCGAGAGGTCGACGTCCTCGAAGTCCTCGGGGAGGCCGTACCCCATGTCGACGATCTCGCCGGTGACATCTCCCGAGGGCGTCCCCGGCAGTTCGACGAGCTCGTGGCTCCCGCCGAAGCTCGTCGTTCGGCCGTCGTGATCGACGGTCAGGGAGGCCTCCCCGCGCCACCAGCCGGGGATCGGGAACTCCGTGGTCGAGACCTCCGAGAGGCCCGCCTCCTCGAAGGCGTCGGCGACGAGCGACGCCCCCGCGGCCTCGCCCTCGTGACCCGGCATCCGATCGCCGAGATCGGAGAGGTCGGCGAGCAGCTCCCAGGCGGTCGAATCCGTGTACGCGTCACCGACGGTCTCGGACGGCAAAGTCGTCATACACTCGCACACTGGCGCTTCCGCTATATGATTATGTGGGGACGCCGGGGGGATTGCCGGGAGATCCCGGTCGAACGGCGATCCGGGCGCGTCGGCGCGGCCGTCGGCGTCGGACCGACCCAGGAAGTTATGTCCGTCGGGCCGAAGCGAGCGTATGGAACCCTTCCTCGCCGCCATCCTGGTCGGACTCCCGCTCGCGTGGCTCGCCGCGTTCGCGGCGTACGCGTACGTCGACGCACCGAAACGCGGGATGGACCCGCGGAAGTGGGCCGCGGTCTCGTTTGTCGTTCCGTTTTTCGGCTTCCTCGCGTACCTCTTCGAGCGCGACGAACGCGACTACGACCCCGAGGAGGACCCGTACGCGCGGGGTGCGACCTTCGCGGTCCACGAGTCCAGACGCGGCGAGGAACTGATCGATCCCGGCGGAACGGGAGCCGACGACGGGAACGGCGCGGACGGCGGGGACCGGGCGCCCGACGGAAGCGAGAACGGCGACGGCGACGAGTGGAACGACCCGCCGGGCGTCGACCTCTGAGGACGGCCCGCGTCGACCGGACGATCGATCAGAGCAGGTCCAACAGGGCGGTTCGGCGGCGCTGAAGATCGAAGGCCGCGCGGTCGGCGTCGAGCCGGTCGAGGAAGACGAAGACGTCCGCCCCGTTCCGCTCTGCGCGCTCGACGAGCGCCTCGATCGACGGGCGGGACAGCGCGAACGACTCCAGGTGACCGCAAAGCAGCGCCAGCGCGATCCCGGCGTCGCCGTCGGGAAACGCCGGATCGACGGCGTCGAGGTCGGGCGGACCCTCCGGGATCGTCTCGACTCCGGCGTCGGCCGCGGGGACGGTCCCGAGACATCGCGTACAGATCGCGGTCTCGTCGGCGGGCGCGTGGTCGCGAAGCGCCGGGGGAACGACGAACGCGACGACGGGCGCGGAACAGCGTGGACAGGTCATGCCGGTGGTCGGGACGAACGCGTGTCGGTGGTCGGGATGAAAGAGAGCGAGAGGGGGAGGGGAAATCGACGCGGTGGGTCGATCAGTCGGCCGCTTCGGGCTCCTCGACCGCGCCGGCGGCGGCCGCCGCCTCGACTTCGGCCTCCTCTTTCGCCTCCTCCTCCTCCTTTTTCGCCTTGATCTTCTTGAGCCGGAAGATCTCCTCGCGCTCCTGTTCTTCGAGCTTCTGTTCGATGTACTCCTGGTTCTCGTACAGTTGGGGAAGCAGGGTGAACTCGAGGGCGTTGACGCGGCGTTTCGTCGTCTCGATCTCCTCGAGCATCTTCTTCATCGCCGTCTCGACCTCGGCGGCGAGGATGACCGACTCGAGCAGTTCCTCGTAGGCGTCGGCGGCCTCGTCGATGCGCGCGGAGGAGCCGAGCAGGCCGTACCCCCGCTCGTCGAGACTCTTTTTGACCTTCGAGGACTCGATCTGCGGGACGACGACGCCCATGATGTTCTTCGACTGGGTGGTTATCTCGGGATGCTCTTTCAGCGCCGCGGCCGCGCCGCGGACCGCGACGTCGCCCTCCATGGCGCGGGCCATGTCGATCTTGCGCTGGGCGGTCTCGTAGTCGTCCGCCATGTCCGACCGGACGTCCTGAGCCTGATCGAGAATGTCCATGAACTCCATGATGAGACCGTCACGCTTCTGTTCGAGCGTGTCGTGGCCGCGCTCGGAGAGCTCGATCCGGTCTTCGATCGCCATCAGGTTCTTCCGGGTCGGTTTGACGTCCTTTGCCATCTTGTGGAACGGTTGCGGACGGAGCCTGTTAACTGTTTATTGTTCGCCGACGACGCGGCCGCGGAACGCCGCGCGTTCCGCCGTCTCCCGTCGATCAGCCGCGTCAGTCGACGCCGACGTCGGGGTCGCTCTCGGGCGCTCCCGTCGCGGCGTCGACGGCCGTCCGCCCGGCGATCGCCCGCCCGGCAAACCGAACCGTCACCAGTCGGTAGAGAACGAGTCCCTGGACGACGAAGAGGTTCGTCACGAGGAAGAACGTCGCCTCCTCGATCGGGAGTCCGGCGACGGCCATCCCGGTCGTGTACCGCTCCGAGAGCACCCAGATCCCGTACTCGATGGCTATCCGGTCGGCGACACAGAGGTACAGCGTCGGGACGAGCGTCCCGAGCAGGACGGCGCGCCGCCGCGCCCACAGCTGCGGGGCCCCGACGAGCCACTGGAGCGCCAACACCGGCGCGGCCCACGCGAGGACCGCACCCAGATAGAACCCCTCGCCGGATCCGAGCAGCCACCAGCCGAGGACGCCGATCCCGACCGCGAGACCGACCGCCACGACCCGCCATGCGACCGGACGTGCGGTCCGGGGCCACTCGGCCCGACCGTGGAAGTGCGCGAGCCACAGCGCCGTGAGCCACGGCTGGACGACGATGAACAGGTACTCCTCGACCGGCGCGTGCCAGAGGTGAAACAGCGTCCGGCCGTCGCCGTACCACCACACGCCCCTGGCGATGAGGTAGTTGTCCCACGGGGTCGTGTACGCGAGCGCGACGACCGTGATCACCACCACCCCCGCCCAGTAGTGTCGCCAGCCGTGAAGGCGTTCGGCCGTCGTTCCGACGGCAGACGACCGGCTCACGAAGCCGGTCGCGATCAGGAACAGCACGGCCGGAACCAGGAACGCGAGGTGGAACTGTAGGTAGGTGAACGGGATCATCGTGGGGTCGTCGTTGCGGGGGGCGTGGCGGGTCGGTCGGCCACGGCCCCTCGGGATCGGTGGCTCTCTCGAGCGGTTCGGGCGCCGTCAGTCCGCGGGGTTCGCCGCCGCCGAGCCGGCTGCGTCGAGGACCTCACGGCTCGACAGCAGGATGAGCCCGAACCCGACCTTCGCGACCAAGTCGAGCACCATGAAGCCCGCCGTCTCGATGTTCAGCGAGACGATCTGGAGCCCCTCGGTGCCGAGGATCCACCAGACCGGATAGATCAGCCAGACGACGACGATCAGCGTCCGCAGGGTGCTGAACGTCGACGCGGCGTCGCCGGACAGCTCGCTCGCCTTCTCGTCGAGCGAGCCGTACAGCATGTACAACAACACGAGCAGGAAGCCGGTCGAGACGCCCCACCAGACGAGGCGCGTTCCGCCCGCGGAGAGCACTGCCGCGCTGGTCGACAGCGTCGCGACCGCGCCGGTACCGATCATCAACACGTCCAGCCCGACCAGCGACGCGAGCTGGTTACGGTTGGCTCCGGCGAGCAGGCCGAGGTCGAGGAGCAAAAGCGGCGTCGTGAAGAGCCAGTCCGTGTACCGCGCCCAGTAGATGGGCAGCTCCTCGCCGCCGAGGTTCACCGTCGTCAACCCGAACCCGAGCGCCATCGCGAGATAGTTGACGAACGCGATCGCGGTGATGAATATCGTGACGATGTAGAACTCCTGACGCCGCCTATCGGTTTCTCCCCAACCTCTGGCGATGAAGTACACCATCCCCAGGAACATGCCTAACGTCCCGATCCACAGCCACAGCGCTTCGCCTCCGGGTGTTGCCGTCATGATCCAATTGTATATATGATTTAATGAATACTAAGCAGCGTACACAACCAGTTTGGTAACCGAGCCCCCAGTGATCTTCGACCGGTCACCGGTCGAAGATCGCCGTCGCGATCTTCCGGTACGCCGCCCGCAGGTGCTGGTGGAACGTGGACCGGCCGATGCCCATCGAGTCGGCGAGCTCCTCGCCCGTCGTCTTGTGCGGCCACTCGAAGTATCCGCTCGTGTACGCGCGGAGCAGCGCGGCCCGCTGGCGGTCGGTCAGCCGCGACTCGATCTCGGCGACGAACTCGCGGCGGGTCTCGTGGCGTCGCTCCCGCCGGCGGTAGCTGCGGAGATCCGCGTTCTCGAACCGATCGAGCGCGTCGTTCGCGAGCGATCGGGCGAGCGTCTCCCGCCCGACCTCGACCGTCGCGATCGCGACGCCTCCCTCGACGCTCCAGCCGCAGAGCTCGCCGCTGTACTCCCTGAGCAGTTCTTCGAGCGGCGACTCACCGACCGACAGCTCGACGACCGGCGTCTCGGTCGCCGCCGCGAACACCGCGTGTACCGTGACGCCCGCGTCCCTCCCGGCCGCGCGGATCGTCTCGGCGTCGACGCCGTCGGCGTCGTCGAGTTCGAACAGGAACGACCGCTCCTCGCGGTCGCCGACGGTCCCGGCGTATCGGAGCGAACAGGAGAGCGCTTCCCCGAACGCGGCCAGCGGGTGGTCGCCGATCTCGAGCCGGAACTCGACGACCTCGTCGCCCCGGAGCGTCCGCTGGCTCTCCAGCGCGTTGATCCCGATCGCGATCGTCCGTCCGAGCGCCGCCAACACGTCGCGCTCGTAGTCCCGGAACTCCTCGGTCTGGACGTAGACGGCGACGACTCCGTAGGTCGCCTCGCCGAAGTGGAGCGGCACGCCGGCGACGGCGGCCGCCTCGTCCGGCCCCTCCGCCTCGAGCGACGCGAGACGGACGGCTCGGCCGTCCACCGCCTCCGCGACGACGCGGTCGACCGTCCGGTCGCCGGGGTCATCGACCGCCACCGCCCGGTCCTCGACGTCCGGCTCCGTCGTTCCCCCCGCGGCCTCCGGCAGGACCGTCTCGGTCGCGGGGTCGTACCCCCCGATCCACGTGCCGACGTACGTGTTCGCGAGGCTCTCGACGACCGCCTCCCGGAGCTCCGCCCGCGACGACGCGCGGGTCACGGCCTCGGTGACGTCGGCGACGACGCCGTCGAGCCGCTCGAGCAGGCGCTCCTGGGCGAGCCGCTCGCGTTCGATCCGCGCCGCCCGGTCCGCGGCCGCCCGCTCGGCGTGCTTCCGGGGGGTGACGTCCTGTTGAAAGCCGACGTAGTAGGCTACCTCGCCGGTTTCGTCCCGCAGCGGCGCGAGCGTCACCGCGTTCCAGAACAGGTCGCCGCCGCGTCGGTAGTTCCGCAGCTCCACCGTCGTGGCCGTTCCCTCCTCGATGGCGGCGCGCATCCGTTCCACCGGCGCGTCGCGCGTCTCCTCCCCCTGGAGGAACCGACAGTTCCGGCCGACCGCGTACGACGGCGGATACCCGGTGATCCGCTCGAAGGCGGCGTTCGCGTAGATCAGCGGCATGTCGGGCCGCGTCGCGTCCGCGACCGTGATCCCGACCGGAGCCTCGTCCATCACCCGCGTCTTCAACGCCTCGTCGACGGTCTCGGCGCTCGCCGACATCGTCCGGGCGGCCTCGCGTGTCACTCGTTCGGGCTTCGTGTCGCCGCCCGAGTGCTCCGACCGTGTCATGTGGCTGCATGGCATCGAACGACCAAAACGTGGGGGGTCGGACGCCGCGGGTTCGCGGTCGACGGTGCGGTCGATGTTCAGCCGACGGTTCGGCAGACGGCGCGACCGCTCGCGGCCGCACCGACGACGAAAAGGGACCGAAGGTTAGTCCGCGGCTTCGACGACTTCGCGCTCGGAGTCGTCCTCGCGGTAGTACTCCTCGATGTACTCCTCGTCGACGCGGTTGAGCTCCTCCTTCGGCAGCATCGAGAGGAGGTCCCAGCCGATCTCGAGGGTCTCCTCGAGATCGCGGTTCGTGTCGAAGCCCTGGTCGACGAACTCCGTCTCGAAGGCGTCCGCGAAGTCGAGGTACTTGTTGTCGCGCTCGGAGAGCGCCTCACGACCGACGATGTTCACGAGGTCGCGGAGGTCCTCACCCTCCGCGTACGCCGCGTACATCTGGTCGGAGACGCCGCCGTGGTCCGCGCGGGTGAGCCCCTCGCCGATGCCGTCGTCCATCAGCCGCGAGAGGCTGGGAAGCACGTTCACCGGCGGCTCGAGCCCCTGACTGTTGAGGTCGGGGTCGACGTAGATCTGCCCCTCCGTGATGTACCCGGTCAGGTCCGGGATCGGGTGGGTGTCGTCGTCGCCGGGCATCGTGAGGATCGGGATCTGCGTCACCGAGCCCTCCCGACCCTCGATCCGACCCGCGCGCTCGTACAGCTGCGCCAGGTCGGTGTACATGTAGCCGGGGTAGCCGCGTCGTCCCGGAACCTCCTCGCGGGCCGCCCCGATCTCGCGGAGCGCCTCGCAGTAGTTGGTCATGTCCGTCAGGATGACGAGGACGTGGTAGTCCTTCTCGAAGGCGAGGTACTCGGCCGTCGTCAAGACCATCCGCGGGGTGACCGTCCGCTCGACGGCGGGGTCGTCCGCGAGGTTCATGAAGACGACGGAGCGCTCTAACGCGCCGGTGCGCTCGAAGTCCTCCATGAACTCGTTGGCCTCCTCGGCGGTGATCCCCATCGCGCCGAAGATGACGGCGAACTCCGAGCCCTCCTCCTCGTCGCCGCCCTCCTCCTCTTCGGGCACGCTGGCCTGCCGGGCGATCTGCATCGCCAGCTCGCTGTGCGGCTGGCCCGAACTCGAGAAGATCGGGAGCTTCTGTCCCCGAACCAGGGTGTTCATGCCGTCGATGGCGGAGACGCCCGTCTCGATGAACTCCTCGGGATACTCTCTGGAGTACGGGTTGATCGCCGCGCCGACGATGTCCTGTCGCTCCTCCGGGACGATCTCCGGGCCGTCGTCGATCGGGCGGCCGGAGCCGTCGAGCACCCGGCCGAGGAGGTCCTCGGTGACGGGCATCTTCATCGTCTCGCCTAAGAATCGGACGGACGCGTTCTGGTCGATGCCGGAGGTGCCCTCGAACACCTGGATGGCGACGACGCCCTCCGAGGATTCGAGCACCTGACCGCGCAGCGTCTCCCCCTGTGCCGTCTCGATCTCGACGATCTCGTCGTAGCCGATCGCCTCGTCGACCTCGGCGTAGACGAGGGGGCCGCTGATCTCGGTGATGGTTTGATACTCTTTCATGATCAGTAGAGGCTCCGAAGCTCCTCGGTGATGTCCGCTTTCAGCTCCTCGACGTACTCCTCGTAGTCCTCCTGGACGCCGATCCGGTTGATCCGCGGGACGGACTCGACGTCGATTATCTCCTCGACGGGGACGCCCGCCTCCAGCGCGTCGAACGCCTCGTCGTTGAACGTCTCGATCGTCGTCAACATGAGGTACGTCTTTTCGGGCGGACAGTAGGTGTCCACCGGGTGGAACGCGTTCTGCTGGAGGTACGCCTCGCGCAGGTAGCGGGCGACCTCGAGCGTGAGCTGCTGGTCGTCGGGAAGCGCGTCCTTGCCAACCAGCTGAACGATCTCTTGAAGCTCCGTCTCCTCGTCGAGCACGTCGACGGCCCACTGCCGCTTCTCGGGCCAGTCCTCGGAGACGTTCTCCTGGAACCAGGGGTCGAGCTGGTTCTTGTACAGCGAGTACGACTCGTTCCAGTTGATCGAGGGGAAGTGCCGCCGTTCGGCGAGATCCGCGTCGAGCGCCCAGAACGTCTTCACGATGCGCAGCGTGTTCTGGGTGACCGGCTCGGAGAAGTCGCCGCCGGGGGGGCTCACCGCGCCGATCGCGGAGACGGAGCCCTCCGTCCCGTTGACGTTCTCGAAGTAGCCGGCGCGCTCGTAGAACTGCGCGAGCCGGGCGGCGAGGTACGCCGGGTACCCCTCCTCGCCGGGCATCTCCTCCAGTCGCGAGGAGATCTCGCGCATCGCCTCCGCCCACCGCGAGGTGGAGTCGGCCATGAGCGCCACGTCGTACCCCATGTCGCGGTAGTACTCCGCGATCGTGATCCCGGTGTAGATACAGGATTCACGCGCCGCGACGGGCATGTTCGACGTGTTCGCGATGAGCGAGGTGCGGGCCATCAGCGGGTTGCCGTTGGCCGGGTCCTCCAACTCGGGGAAGTCCTCGATGACCTCCGTCATCTCGTTGCCGCGCTCGCCGCAGCCGACGTAGACGATGATGTCCGCGTCGGCGTACTTCGCGAGCTGGTGTTGGGTGACCGTCTTCCCCGAGCCGAACGGGCCGGGGATGGCGGCCGTCCCGCCCTTCGCGATGGGGAACAGGCCGTCGAGGATGCGCTGGCCGGACACGAGCGGCGTCCGGGGCGTCTTCTTGTTCGCGGAGGGACGGGGCTCGCGCACCGGCCACTCCTGGTGCATCGAGACCTCGGTCCCGTTCGAGAGCTCGGCCACCGCCTCGGTCACGTCGAAGGAACCGGGCTCGATGGCGACGACCTCCGCGGTCTCGTCCTCCTCGAGCGCGTCCGGCGGCACCATCACCTTGTGGTCGATGGTGACCGTCTCCTCGACGATCCCGACGACGTCGCCGCGGCCGACCTCGTCGCCGACCTCGACGGTCGGTTCGAACTCCCACTCCTTCTCGAGGTCGATGCCGGGCGCGTCGACCCCGCGGTCGAGGTAGGGGCTTCCCATCTTGCCCTCCAACACGTCCAGGGGACGCTGGACGCCGTCGTAGATGGCGTCCAGCATTCCCGGACCGAGGTCGACCGACAGCGGCTCGCCCGTGTTCTCGACGGGCTCGCCGGGGCCGACTCCGGAGGTCTCCTCGTACACCTGAACCGTCGTGATGTTGCCCTCGATCTCGATCACTTCCCCCATGAGGCCTTCGTCGCCGACGTAGACGACGTCGTTCATGCGGGCGTCGAGGTCGCGGGCGCTCACGACCGGACCGCTCACGCTCTGGATGACACCGTCGCCGGTGGTCTCCGTGGATTCTGCTTTGCTCATGTTAGTCGTCCTCCTCCATCAGGTCGATGCCGATGGCTCGTTTGATCTGGTCGCGGAGCCCGCCGCTGCCGGCGCCGCCCGCGCCGAGCGTCACGAGTACGGGCTCGATGCTTCCCTCGACCCGCTCGCGAGTCCCCCGCGAGAGGTGATCGAGGTCCGCGTCGTGCATCACGATGATGCCGGTCGTCTCGTCCTCGAGCGTCCGTTCGACGGCGTCGTCGAGCCGCTCGTCCTTCTCGTCGTCCGGGACGTTCTCGAACTTGCGGACGCCGGCGAGCCGGAACCCCGTGGTGAACTCCGGACTGCCGACGACGGCGATCTCCTGGCTCATGTTATCACCAGCTCCGATTCGATCTCGTCGGCCGACAGGCCGGCCTCCTTTCCGCGGGCGATGGCGCGGATGTTCTCCACCTCGCGCTCCTTCGCGAGGATGTATGATATCACCGGCGTCACCGACACCGGGTGGATCGTGCCAAGCCGGTCGCCGTACGCCAACAGCGCGGTGTCGGTCGCGTGCTCGAACGCGATGAGGCTGTCCGCCTCCTCGAGTTCGCGCAGCGCCGGACCGAGCTCGTCGGCGTACCCGCTCTCCGCGATGTACTCGACGAGCTCGTCGACGTTGCGGGCGAGTCGGGCGAGCGTGTCGCGGGTGAACAGCTCGCCGCCCTCGATGAAGTACTCCGCGGGGTCGATCTCCGCGCCCGACCGCGCGAGCCGGAGCGCGTTCGTCGCGTTCCGGAAGTCGACCTCCGCTTTGAGGAACGCCTCGTACTGCCGGGTCGGCTCGCCGCCGGGCAGGTTGCCGAGGAGGCGCTCGTAGAAGGCGCGGTCGACCGCGTTCTCGAGGGGAACGAGGACGTCCGTCTCCTCGTACTCCGCGTACGCCTCCCGCAGGGTGTCGCCGTAGATCGTGTCCTCGAGGACCTCGACGACGGCGTCGATCGAGTCGGCCTCGAGCAGCCGCCGGATCCGCCGGTCGTCGAACTCGCCGGCGCGGATGAGGTCGGACTCGATGGCCTCCTGGCTCGCGTCGGTGTAGACGCCGCGGATGACGGTCTTCACGTTCCACGCGTCGAACTTCCGGAGGTACCGGGCGATCAGGTCGTACAGCGCGCCCTCGCTCCAGTCGAGGATCCCCTCGAACTGCTTCGCGAGGTTCGCGTTCAACGCGTACTCGATGAGGTCGACGCCGCCGTGGCGGCTCCCCAGGGCGTTGATCTCGGCCTCGTAGCCCGACTCCTCCATGAACCGGGCGATCTCGGCGGGCGTCATCCGGACCAACTTGCGGTACTCCTCGTCCCCGTAGAGCTGGCCGCGGCGGGCGCGAACCCGCGCGACGACGAACTCCGGGTTCGAGCTGCCGGCGGCGCTCATTGGTCGAACAGTCGCTCCGAGACGTGTTTCAACTCGTCGTCCCAGACCGTCTCCAGGACCGAGTCGAACGTGTTGTTCACGCGGACGCGGGAGGTGTCGCTCTCGGCGACCACGCCGCCGAGACAGTCGACCTCGCCGTCGACCTGCGCGTTCCGATCCGCGACGAGCTCCTCGAGGAGGTCGACGTCCTCGGGGCGGGTGTAGACGGCGACGTCCGCGTCGTCGTCGAACTCCGCGAGACTGGCGTCGAGGGCCGCCTCGGTCAGCTCGCGCCGGCGGTCCTCCTCGAGGCCGGCGATCGCCGCCTCGACGCCGTCGTACACGTCCTGGAGGACGTCACGACGCGCGCCGAGCCGCTCCTGTTTGGCCTCGAGCTTGGCCGAGGAGAGCGTCTGCTCGCGCTCCTGGTCGATCTGTCGGTCGACCTCGGCGAGCCGCTCCTCGCGGATGCGCTCGGCGTCGGCCTCCGCCTCGGCGATTATCTCCTCCGCCTCGGCGTCGGCTTCCTCGCGGATCTCCTCCGCACGCGCGCGGGCTTCGTCTCGAACGTCCTCAACGACGGTTTCCAAACTCATTGGTGTGAAAGGGGGTGCCGCTTAGACGATGAAGACGACGACGAGCGCGAGAATGACGATCGTCTCGGGAAGGACCGTCAGGATGAGCCCGTTGACGAAGAGGTCGTCGTCCTCGGCCATCGCGCCGACGGCAGCCGAACCGATGCCCCGCTCCGCGTATCCCGCACCGAGGGCGGCGAGCCCGACGGCGAGCGCGGCCGCGGCGCTGGGGTCAGTGAGCGTTCCTCCGGTGGACAGTACGGCGTTCCCGAGTGCGTTGGTAGCTTCAAGCATTGGTAGTAGTTCCGGTTGCTCGTCTCCGAACAGTTGCTAGTTGCCGCCACAGTGGACATAAAGCTTCCCAAAACGACCGACGAGAACCACCGTGAGGAGTCTCAGAAGGGCGGTACAATACGCTCTAGGGAACGAGGCGAGCGGGGGAAGTCGGCGTCGAGAGCGAAACGCTCCGACCCCGAGGGTCGGACTACTCCTCGGTGTACTGACGGTCGTACCCGAACGGCGAGTAGGCGTCGCCGCCGCCCTCGTAGAACTTCCCGAAGAACTCGACGTACTCGAGACGCACCGCCTGGATGCCGGCGGAGGTGACGCCGAGAAGCAGGACGACGACGTGGCCGATGACCGCCACGACGACGCCGCCCACCAAAGCGAGGATCCCGACGGCGCTCGGCTCGAACGCGGTCGTGAGCCCGGCGAAGACGAGCTCGTACTCGCCGCCGTTCGCGACGGAGTGCTCCTGGATGTACGCGAGGTACTCCGGCGTGAAGATGAAGTGGAAGCTCCCGTCACCGCCGTCGCCGATGTACGCGCCGAACGCGAGCAGGTTGACCGCGAGCGCCATCCCGCCCTTCGCGAGCAGCACCGCCATGATCCGGGCGTACGAGATGACGTTCACGATGGGCGAGAGCACCTCGGCGAGCTCCGCCGGTTCGCCGATCGCGAGCAGGACGGCGCCGAGCGCCGCGGCTAGGAGGCCGGCGTAGCCGACGACGACCGGGAAGCCGGCGAACGAGACGGCACCGAGGGTGAGGATCGAGACCGACTCGAACAGGAAGTCGGGCTTCGGTCCCGGCAGGTGCTGGCTGAAGATCCAGACCCACGCGCCGTTGAGGAGCAGCAGCCACGAGCCGCCCTCGTACAGCGCGTGTTTCAGGTCGTGCTGCTGGTAGTTGCTCACGAACGAGAGGACGTACCCCACGTTCAGGTGGACCAGCCCGAACAGCACGCTGACGACGAGGAACGACAGCGCCCAGTTCAGGTCGGCCGGGGAGAGCCCCTTCCCGGCGACCGGCCAGTGGACGCCGAGCAGCTGGTAGGCGTGGTAGCCGAAGACGTCGATCCCGAAGTAGATCCCGAACAGGATCGTGAACAGCCCGGCCCAGATGGCGACCGCGCCCAGTTCGCGGAACGTCCCCTCGTAGTTCGAGTACAGGAAGTAGCCGATCGCGGCGTACAACACCCCGTACCCCACGTCTCCGATCATGAACCCGAACATGAGCGGGAAGGTGAGGAAGACGAGAAGCGTCGGGTCGAACTCGGAGTACTTCGGCCGGCCGAACCCCTGAACGAGCAGCTCGAACGGGCCGGCAGCGTCCCCGTTGTCCTGGACGACCGGCGGGTCGTCGCTCCCGTGGGCCGCGTGGCCGCCGTCGGCGACCGCCTCGCGGTCGGCGTCTTCGTCGGTACGGTCGGCGGCGGAGCCGTCGTCGCCGGCGCTCGCCGCGGAGTCGGCGCCCGAGACCGCGGAAACGCCGCCGACGGCCCCGCCGTCGGCGACCGCCTCGGTGTGGTGGTCGCCGTCGGGGGTAAAGGAGGCGCGCTCCAGCTCCTCGACCTCGGCGTGGTCGCCGACGGCGTCGGCGATGACCGCCTCGAAGTCGGCGACCGTCGCGGTCGGGATCCACCCCTCCGCGATGAACGCGTTCTCGGTGGTCGCAAACGAGAGGGGCGCCTGCTTCTTTTGTGCCTCGATGGTGAGCTGCTCTTCGGCGCGCAGGAGGAACCCCGCGGCATCCGTTTTCACGTCCTCGAGCTCGGCGTCGACCGCCTCGAGCTCCTCCTCGAGGTCCGCCTTCTCGCCCTCGAGCTCGGCGACGTACTCGGCCGGGCTCGCGCTCGCGTCGGGCACCTCGAGGAACGCGATGTCGACGCCGACGAGCGCGTCCTGGAGGACGCCCTCCTCGGCTCCGTCGGCGGGCGCGGCGAACGCCGCAACGACGTTCCCGCCGGAGAAGACCTCGAAGGCGTCGACGCCGTCGGCCGCCCCGAGCGCCTCCTCGACCGCGCCGGGTTTCGCCTCGCCGACGACGACCTCGAGCGAGTCGTACCCGCCGAGGAGGTCGAGCTCGATGCCGAGCTCGGCGAACGGCTCCATCCGGTCGATCTCCTCCTGACGGTCGCGGATCTCCGCGCGGAGGTCGTCGCGCTGGTCGTTGAGCTCGTTGACGCGCTCACGGATCTCCTCGAGTTCGGCCGTGAGGGCGTCGTCGTCGAGCTTCCCCGGCCCGTCGGCGTCCTCGGCGGTGACGTCGAGGATGCTCTCGAGCGAGCGGACCGTGACGAGCCGCTCGTTGACGTCCTCGGCCCCCTCGAGGGAGGTGCCGGGTTCGAAGCCCTCGTAGCGGTCGTCGTAGTCGCTGACGTGGAGGGAGTGGTGGTCGTACGCCGCCTCGATCACGTCGTCGATGACGCGCTTCGAGCCCGTCACCGACACCTTGCTCATCTGCTCCGGTCTAAGCGCCATTCATTCCCCCGTCGTCCGGCCCTTGACCGCCTCCTCGAACCGATCGACCGCGTAGTCGACGGCGTCGTCGACCCGCTCGCGGGCGGTCGATTCGAGCGCTTCGCGGTCCGCGCGCCCCTCGGCGAGGATATCCTCGCGGCGTTCCTCGAGCTCCTCGTGGGCGGACTCCAGCCGGGCCTCGGCCTCGGCCGTCGCCTCCTCCTCGGCCTCGGCGCGGATCTCGTCCGCGCGCGATCTGGCCTCGGCGAGGCGCTCGTCGGCGTCCGATTCCGCCTCCGCGATGATCTCGTCCGCCTCCGTTTCAGCCTCCTTGATCCGGTCGAGCACCTCTGGTCTCGCCATTCTACTGATCGCGTGAACGTCCACGAGCGACGTATAAGGTGTTTGCGGAACCGCTCGGCGAGCCGGCGGAGAACGGCGAGCGCGGTGGAACGCGAGATCCGCCGGCTCGCCGCCTACATTTAAGTAGGAGTCGCCGGACCCTGACGGTATGGCAACGGTGTATGCGGTCGCGTCGGCGAAGGGTGGCGTCGGGAAGACCACCACGACCGCGGCGATAGCGACGATCCTGGCGGAGGCCGGGGCCGACGTCGTCGCGATCGACGCCGACGTGGGCATGGCGAACCTCGCCGACGCGCTGGGGATGGTCCCCGGCGAGACGACGGTCCACGACGTGCTCGCCGGGCGCGCGGACCCGACCGAGGCCGTCCACGACGGGCCCGCCGGACTGCGCGTCGTGCCGGGCGACCCCGACCTCGACGCGTACGCGGCCGCCGACCCGACCGAACTCGGCGGGGTGATCGAGGCGTTCGCGGACGCCGACTGGGTGTTCCTCGATTCGGGCGCGGGGCTCTCACACGACTCGACGCTGCCGATCGGGCTGGCCGACGAGACGCTTCTCGTCTCCACGCCCGACCGGAGCGCGCTCGGCGACACGGAGAAGACACGACAGCTCGCCGAGCGCATCGGCGGCCGCGTCGCGGGCGCGGCGATCACCCGCGTCGGCGGCGACGAGGACGAGTCGACGCGTCGGAGCGATCCCGACGGAGCGGCCGACGCGGGGGACCCGACGGTCGACATCGTCGAGGAGATCCTCGCGACGGAGGTGCTCGCGCGGGTCCCCGAGGATCCGACGGTCGCCCGAGCGAGCTCGGCCGGAGAGCCGCTCACGACCTTCGATCCGGATGCCCCGGCGAGCCGTGCGTACCGCGAACTGGCCCGGACGCTGACCGACGTCGACGTCGAGGAGCCGGAGCCGATGGCGGCGGACCCGGTGGCTGATACGGACGAGGACGACGCGGCCGACGAGGACGCCGAGATCGACGAGCGCCTCGAGGACGACGTGGGCGACGAGGTCGTGAACCCCGCGGACGAGGACGACGCGGCCGACGACGCCGTCGCGGGGGCGGAAGACGCGCTCATCGCTGACGCCGAAGATGCGGACGACGGGGACGACGGCGTCACCGACGCGGACGCGACCATCGCTGACACCGAGGACGCGGACGACGGGGACGACGGCGTCACCGACGCGGACGCGACCATCGCTGACACCGAGGACGCGGACGACGACGAGGCGGCCGGCGTCGACGAGCCGACGGAGGATTCCGGGGACGCGAACGGCCCGGATCTCATCGAGGAGGCCGAGCCGTCGCCGGGGGGATCGGCGGAGACGAACGTCGACGACGACTCCGAGCGGTCCCAGACGGACGCTGACCCCGCCGCCGGCGACCACGACGTGGACGACGAGGACGCCGAAGACGACCTCGCGGGAAGCGTCCCGTTCCGCGACGACGACACCGGGACGATGGAGACCGCGCTCACCGGCGCGGACGACCCGGATCGAGACGCGAACGACGACGATACGGGGGATGACGATCGAGGGAAGGACGATCGAGCGGAGAACGGTCCGGAGGGGGACGACGAGGGCGACGGGAAGGACGGCGACGGCGGGTTCTTCAGCCGGTTGCTCGGCCGGTGAGCCGACCGGAACCGTGGTTTCGAACTACGCTTCCGAGGGCGCTTCCGCGCGGTCGCGGATCAGTTCGCGGATCGCCTCGGGATCGTCGACATCGGCGAGCTCCGCACAGGAGACGATGGCGGTGCCGTCGACGGATTCTCGGTTCTCCTCTTCCTCCGTGAAGTACACCGACCGGGTGTGAGCCACCTCGCCGATGGAGGACATGATCCGCGCGCGCTTCTTCGCGGCCGGCGTGAACGCCGAGTGGCCGGTGAGCAGCCGCGTCACGGGGTCGTCCTCGTCCTCCGAGACGGCCTTGAACGGCGCGCGCGCGGTCGGGTGGACGGTGAAGCCCGCGCTGGTGAGCACGTGGACGACGTGTTCGTCGTCCGGGTCGGCGTCCGGCGCGGAGGGGGTCGGGTCCGCGTCGCGGACGTCGTCGGCGCCCTCCAGTACGTCCACGGGGCTGGAGAACGGCTCGTCGAACAGCTCCTCGAGCTGGACTGCGACCTCGATCGAGGCGTTCATCCCGTCCTCGTACTTCGAGACGGTCCGCCGGGAGACGCCGAGCTCGGTCGCGAGCCGGCCGAGCGACCAGCCGCGCTCCTCGCGCTCGTCGGCCAACAGATCGCCGTCGAGGCTGACGTAGAGCCCGCCGGGAGCCGCGTAGATGAGCGGCGGCATCCCCTCGATGAACAGCTCGTAGGCGGTGTCCGGGTTGATCACCGGAACGCCGTGTCTGAAGTAGACGACGCCGGGCTTCAGCTCCTCGTCGCGGGTCCGGATCCCGATCACCATCGGCGTCGCCTCCAGGTACTCGCCGAGCCGTCGCATCTCCGCGCCGGTCGCCGCGTCGAGCGCGTCCACGTTGCCGAGGATCTTGAGGAGCAACAGGTCCTCGTCGCGCCGGGTGGCCACGTCGAAGCTCTTGGGCCGGACCGCACACCGATCGCTGACGAGGAACCCCGCGTCCTCCAGCATCGCGGTGACGTTCTCGATCAGCGCAGTCCGGGACATACCCGAGATAAGCGTCTCGGGGCATATATACGTTGTGTCGGCGGGATCCGGCGATACCCCCGCCACCTTGCGTTTTTCGCGGATCGATCGGACGACACGATTATATAGGTGGTCTCGACGCGTCGGACGGCGCTGGCGGGCGACCGTCTCGGGACGCCGGGCGGTCGAAATCGGCTCGACCGTCGAAGGGTCGAAACCGCCTTGTCCGCCGGCGCGAAACCTCGGCCATGCCGATCGTCGCCGTCGACGACACCGACTCGCGGGACCGCGGCATGTGTACGACGTACGTCGGGGTCCGACTCGGAGAGCGGCTCGAGGCGGCCGGGGGGCGGGTGTCACGGCGGCTGCTCGTGCGACTGAATCCGGCGGTGAAACACAAGACGCGCGGAAACGCCGCGGTCGCCCTCCACGTCGAGGGCGTCGACGTCGACGAGTCGTTCCGGCTCGCCGGAGAGACCGTTCGGGAGTTCGCGGCCGCCGAGGACCCGCGGACCTCGCCGGGCGTCGTGGTCGCCGACGCTGCCGTCACGGCCGCCGCCGACACGGGGCTCGTCGACGGCGTGGACGACCTCGCGGAGCGGATCCCCGACGACGTCGGGTCGTTCGCCCGCCGGGCGCTTCGCGAGCACCTGGAACTCGACGAGGCCGTCGCGCTCGCGGACCGACACGGGTTCCGCCACGCCGGGTTCGGCACCGGCGGCGCGGGGGGAGACGAGACGCCGGGTCGCGGGCGGATCGGCGCGCTCGCCGCGGTCGGCGCGCCCGCTTCCCACGACGAGTGGACGTTCGAGCGGATCTCCTACCGCGACCTCGACCGGTGCGGAACGCCCCGTGGGGTCGACGCCGAGAGCGTCTTCGCCGCCGCCGACGAGGAATACCCGACCGTGTGGGACACCGTGGACCGCGGCACCGGCGAGGTCGTCTGCGTCCCGAACGCGCCGGGGCCGATCCTCCACGGCATCCGCGGGGACGACCCGGACGCGTGCCGGCGGGTCGCCGACGCGATCGCGAGCGAGCCGGTCGAGCGCGCCGCGACGTTCCTGACGAACCAGGGCACCGACGCCCACCTCGCGGACGGAACCCTCGACGACCTCCGCGACGCCGCGGGCTATCGCGTGACGGGCGTCGTCGCGGACGATCCGGAGACGAAACGCGGGGGACGCGTCCACGTCGCGGTCGCCGCGGCCCCCGATGCCAGCCCGAAACTGCGAGCGGTCGCGTTCGCGCCGACCGGGAGGTTTCGCGACCGCGTGCGCGCGCTCCGTCCGGGCGATCGCGTGACGCTGTGTGGCGAACACGAGATCCGCGAGGGCGAACCGGGGCCGAAAGGGACCCTGAAACTCGAGAAGTTCGCGGTCCGCGACCTCGTGCGCACGGAGCGGACCACCCCGACCTGTCCGGAGTGCGGGCGGCGGATGTCGTCGGCGGGGCGGGACCAGGGCTACCGTTGTCGCGACTGCGACACCGCCGCGCCCGGAACGGTCGAGGCGGCGGTCGATCGAGACCTCGAGCCGGGGTGGTACGAGGTCCCGCCGAGCGCCCGCAGACACGTGGCGAAGCCGCTCGTTCGCGGCGGGTTCGACGCGCCGGTCCACCCGGAGCGGTAGGGCGGTCGCGACCGGCGGTCCCGTCCCATCGACGGTCCCCGCCCCGCCGCCGCTCGGTCGCGTTAATCGGGAGAGGAGTTAAGTCGCGCCGCCACGCCCGCCTCGATATGTCCGGGATCGTCTTCTACGCGACGGAGAACCGCGACGCGGTCGTCGAGTTCTACCGCGAACGGCTGGAGATGGAGACCTGGCTTGAACAGCCGGACTGTACGATACTCCGCCACGAGAACCTCCTCGTCGGCTTCTGCGACCGGGATCGGACCGACGACTGCGGGATCGTGACGGTCGTGTATCCGGATCGCGCGGGAGTCGACGAGGCCCACGACCGCCTCGGTGACGCCGCGGAGGAGGAGCCACACGAGAACGAGACGTACGACATCTACCAGTTCTTCGCCGCCGACCCCGACGGCCGGACCGTCGAGTGTCAGGCGTTCCTCGACGACGTGGAGCTGCCCTGAATGGCTGGAGACCCCGGAGACTCAGTCGAGGTCGTGTTCCTCGCGCCACGCGGCGGCCCGCTCCTCGGCCGCGTCGCGCTCGTCGAAGACGATCCGATCGTACGCGCGGTCGTCGACCGCCTGCTCCATCACGTCGAGGCGCACGACGAACCGGCCGTCGCCGCGCTCGCGGAGCCGGACCGTGGCGTACCCGTCCGAGCGTTCCCACTCCGTGACCGTCGCGTCCTCCCGCCCGAGAGACCAGCCCATGCGGGAGAGTAGGATCGAGCGTCGGGTAAAACGCGGCGGTTCCGCTCTTCAGGCGTCGATCCCGTGCTCGCGGGCGGTCTCTCCCGTCTCGGGTCCGGCCGTGTACGAACACTCGGGACACACCGCGTAGCCGAGGGCGTCGTACGGCACCGACGTCGACGGCACGGTGGTCGCACAGTCGGGACAGCGGAACGTCGAGGGGTCGGTCTCGCCGAAGTCGAACGGCGTGGAGTGATCGGTCGCCATGATCGACCACACGGCGGATACCCCGATAGTTACGACCCGCTTGATGCGGCGGTAATCACACCCTGATTTATATACCCATCCCGGCCGGAGCGCCCGTATGACCGACGACGCGTACGCAACCCGCCGCGAGCGGGCGGGAGCACGGCTCCGGGCGATCGGGGCCGACGCGCTGATCTGTTTCCCGAGCCGGAACCTCCAGTACCTCACCGGGTTCGCCGCGGAGCCGGCCGAGCGACACTTCCTGCTCGTCGTCCCCGCCGAGGGAGAGCCGGGCCTGCTCGTCCCGGCGCTGTACGGGACCCAGGTTCGCGAGGAGACGGGCGTCCCCGACGTGCGGACCTGGGCGGACGGGGACGACCCACGGGTCGCGATCCGGGAGCTCCTCGAGGCGCGCGGTCTCCGCGGAGGGCGGCTCCTCGTCGACGACACGATGTGGGCGCGGTTCACCCAGGACCTCCGGGCGGTCGCGCCGGACGCGGAGTGGGGGCTCGCGAGCGAGGCGCTCGCCGCCCTCCGGGTCCGCAAGGACGAGACGGAGCTCGCCGCGTTGCGGGCGGCGGCCGCGGCCGCGGACGCGACCGTCGAGGACCTCCGGGAACTCGGAGCCGACGCGGTCGGGACGACCGAGCGCGACCTCGCCGGATGGATCGCCGACCGGCTGGCCGCCCACGGCGGCGAGGGGACCTCCTTCGAGACCATCGTGGGCGCGGGCGAGAACGGCGCGAAGCCGCACCACGGCCACGGCGACCGCGAGATCCGCGCCGGCGACCCGGTCGTCCTCGACTTCGGGACGCGGGTCGACGGCTACCCGTCGGACCAGACGCGAACGCTCGTGTTCGACGGCGATCCGCCGACGGAGTACGAGGCGGTCCACGAGGTCGTGAGAGAGGCGCAGGCGGCCGCGGTCGACGCCGTCGAGCCGGGCGCGACCGCGGCGGCGGTCGACCGGGCCGCCCGAGACGCGATCGAGGGGGCGGGGTACGGCGACGCGTTCGTCCACCGGACCGGCCACGGGGTCGGGCTCGACGTCCACGAGGAGCCGTATATCGTGGCGGGCAACGACCGGGAGTTGGAGCCGGGGATGGTCTTCTCCGTCGAGCCGGGGATCTACCTCGAGGGGCGGTTCGGCTGTCGGATCGAGGACCTCGTCGTCGTCACGGACGACGGCGCGGAGCGGTTGAACGTGACCGACCGTGGGTGGCGGTGAGAAACGGGTGGGCGCGGCGAAAGCGGTCGTACCGAAGACGGTTCGTACCGAAACCGTTACCACCGACCGAGCGGAACCGCGACGCATGAGCGACACCGACGAGGAGGACACGGAGGCCGAAGAGGACGCCGAGCCCGCCGTCGAACTCGGCGACGGTCCCGACGTCGCGGGCGAGCCGATCGCCCGCGTCGCCTCCCGGCTCACGTGGCCCGCGACCCGAAGCGACGTGCGCGCCCAGGAGGGCGACGCCACCGTCCGAACCCCCGAGGGGGCGGCGAGCCTGGACGAGGTCCTCGAGGAGTCGGCGGTCCCCCTCTACGAGAGCCGGGGCGAGTTCGTCGGGGCGGTCGAGGACGTGGTCGGGAGCGGCCCGGTCGCAACCGAGTGACCGCTCTCACGAAACGCCTCGCCGCGCCGAGATTGACCGACACGCAACACCCTTTTGTCCGTACCGGACGCACCGCTTCCCATGACGCTCCCGTTCGATCCGGACGACCTGGACGGCGACGACTTCGGCGAGAAGCGTGCGACCCTCGAGATGGACCACGAGGCCGCGATCGAGCGCGTCCGCGAGGTGTGTGCGGACGCGGGGTTCGGCTTCCCCGTCGAGTTCTCCGCCTCGGAGATGCTGAACGAGAAGGTCGACGCCGACCGCGACCCGTACTACGTCCTCGGCGCGTGTAACCCCGCCGTGGCCGACCGCGCGCTCGACGCCACCGACGGCCGGATCGGCTCGCTGTTCCCGTGTAACATGGTCATCGAGCAGGTCGAACCGGGCACGCAGGTCGTCCATCACGTCTCGATCATGAAGATCGCGCGGCTGCTCGGCCTCCCGAGCGATGACGCGGAGATGGACGCGATAATCGAGGACACCGGCGAGATGGTCGGCGAGGTCTTCGAGCGGCTCGAGGAGTAACCGACCCCGAGACTCACTCCTCGTCGTCGAGGCGGTCGCGGAGCCGTTCGACCTCCGCCTCCAGCTCCGCGATCCGTTCGTCGCGGTCCGAGCGGCCGCGGAACAGCAGAACCGCCGCAGCCGCGACGGCCACGACGGGAACGCCCAGAAGCAGCAACACCAGCAGAATGATCAGGAGCTCCGGGCCGCCAGGGACGCCGAACTGCGCGAGGAGGGCTGTGAGCATGTCGACATCCTCGCCCGGACGGAGCAAAAACCCTCGGGACGGCGTTCGGTCGCCCGTCCGGGGTCGTCATCCGTTTCGGGCCGTCAGCCGTCGCGACCGGCGAAGTCGGCGAGGTTCGCCTGGAGCCCCGCCGCCATCGTCGACTTCCGGCGGAGGCGGCCGAGCGAGATCGGGAGGTGGTCGGCGACGCCCCGGACCGCCTCGCCGAACGTCTCGGCGGTCCCGCGTTCGCCCTCGAAGGCGTTCCGGACGGCCTCGCGCACCTGCCAGACGCCGACGGGGCCCCAGTAGTCGTCGGAGACGTGCCGGCAGACGAGGACCTTCGCCTGTCGCCCGCGCTCGTTGAGGTGTTCTAAGACGCCGAGGCGGGCGGCGTAGTACGCGCCCGCGGTCTCCTCGACGTAGCCCGTCCGCCCCTCGCGGCCCTCGCTCGCGGCCGCGAGGTAGATCCCGGCGTCGGGGTCGGGGTTCCAGATCGAGCCGGGGGCTTTCAGCTCGACGAGCTCGTACTCCCAGTTGCCGGGGACGAGGACGACCCAGAAGGCGTTGCCGAGGTACTCGTTGCGGTGGACCTCGATCCGGTCGATCGAGGGAGCGTCGCGGATCGACCCGCGGAGGAACTTCCCGACCGTGTCGTCGACGGCGGTGATCGACCAGCGCGTCGGCACGAGCCGGCGGTTCCGCCCGCGCCCGAGCGCGCCCGCGGAGAGGATCGTGTTGATCTCGTACACGTCGAACCCGCGGCGGTAGAGGTACGTCATCGCGCCCTCCGCGCGCCAGTCGTCGTCCTCCAGCGTCTTCTTCACCGGCCGCGGGACGTGCGGGTTCTCGTCGAGCGCCGCCTCCCGCGCCGCCGCCCGCGGGCCGGTGGGCGTCTTCACGTCCTCGAGACCCACCTCGAAGTCGAGGTCGGGGGTGCCGTCGAGGCCGATCTCGACGTCGACCGGGCGGTCCGCGATCGCGACCTCGCGTTGGACGCCGAGCCAGCCGTCCCACGCGTCGTGGACGGTGTCGTTCCCACCCGTTCCCGCGTCGGTCACGTCGACGCCGCGGTTGGCGTTGAGCAGGCTGGTCCGACGCTCGAAGACGTCCGCGATCGAGACGCCCTCGTCGTACCACGCGCCGGAGGTCCGGAAGCTGTCGGCACGCTCCTCGCGGCCGACCGGCGAGAGCAGCCCGGTCGAGACGTTGGGGTAGTCGGAGCGGCCGACGAAGATCGACGGGGAGACGCTGCCGACGACGGCGTCGTCGGACACCTCCGCGTCGAACCGCCGCTCGAAGGAGTCGAGGTGGTCGATGATCCCGTAGTCCTTCTCGCGGGCGAGCCGCCGGCGCTCGGCGCGCTCGTTCGCCTCGAACTCGAGGTACTCGTCGAGCCGCATTCGTCCGCCGTTGGGCGCGGGCGGGCTTCAACGTTGCTTCGCTCACGCTCACTGAGTCACGATTCGCGAGGATCCGCAGTCGGCGCGCCTGCGAGCGCCCGGCAGGGCGCGAGCAGACCGCGAGGGAGCCCGCGGCCGCCGGCGGCGGCCGCGGCGAGGCTGGGGAGGCGTGAGGTGCGGGGCTGTGCGGGACTGGGGCTTTGGCGGCGTTCATCGCGGAAGCAACGATCGATAGCCGATCGGCTGGGGCTTTGGAGACGGTCACCGCGCCGACAACGACCGAAAACCGATCGACCGGGGAGTGGAAAGTTCTCACCGCATCGACAACGACCTACGCGTGGATCCCCATCGCTTCGATCTGCTCCTGATAGCGGTTTCGGATGGTGACCTCGGTGACCTGGGCGACGTCGGCGACCTCGCGCTGGGTCTTCTTCTCGTTACACAGAAGCGAGGCGGCGTAGATGGCGGCGGCGGCGTAGCCGGTCGGCGATTTCCCCGAGAGCAGCCCCTGCTCGGCGGTGGTCTCGATGATCTCGTTGGCCTTCGACTGGACCTCCTCGCTGAGCCCCAGCTCCGAGGAGAAGCGCGGGACGTACTTCTGGGGATCGACGGGGCGCATCTCCAACCCGAGCTCCTGAGAGATGTAGCGGTAGGTCCGGCCGATCTCCTTGCGGTCGACCCGCGAGACGTCGGAGATCTCCTCGAGCGAGCGAGGGATCCCCTCCTTGCGGCAGGCGGCGTAGAGCGCGGCGGTGGAGACGCCCTCGATCGACCGCCCGCGGATGAGGTCCTCGTTGAGCGCGCGGCGGTAGATGACGGAGGCCACCTCGCGCACCGATCGGGGCACGCCGAGCGCCGAGGCCATGCGGTCGATCTCCGAGAGCGCGAACTGGAGGTTCCGCTCGCCCGCGTCCTTCGTCCGGATCCGCTCTTGCCACTTCCGTAGCCGATGCATCTGCGAGCGCTTCTTCGAGGAGATGGAGCGCCCGTACGCGTCCTTGTCCTTCCAGTCGATCGTCGTCGTCAATCCCTTGTCGTGCATCGTCTTCGTCGTCGGCGCGCCGACGCGGGACTTCGACTGCCGCTCGGAGTGGTTGAACGCCCGCCACTCCGGACCGGGGTCGATCTGCTCCTCCTCGATGATGATCCCGGTCTCCTCGTGTATCAGTTCGCCGTCGGCCGTCCGGGTCAGCTCCGCCGGGTCGAGGTCGTCGGGGTCCAGCTCGGCGGGATCCACCTCCTCGACGTCCACCTCGTCGGTCTCGGATCCCTCCGCGCCCTCGTCCCGCACGCGCTGCCGGTCGTGATCCCGTTGCCGGGTGGGCCGTGTCATCGCATTTATATACTACGCCGACCGACTGACTTAAAAGTTCGTGAGCGATCGGATCCGGGGGACGGCGCGGCGATGACGTGACGGCGCCACGGCGACGCCATCGTGGCCACACGAGACGGCATCGTGGCGGTGCGGCGACGGCACGCCGCCGGGGACCCGTGGACGGACAACGCTTTGGGCCGCCGGCACCGACCCCCGAGGAATGCCGACGATCGAGTGTGACCCGGCCGACGCGCGGGCCCGCCTGGAGGACGCCGGCGTCCGGGTCGCGGACGGGAACACCGCCCACGAGCGGTGGCGCGCGGAGCGGGACGGAGCGGTCGCCGTCGCCTACGACGACAAGGTGGTCGTCCAGGGGAACGACCCTGCTCGATTGACGAACCTCCTCTCGGCGGGCGGCGGGCGCGCGCACGTCTACTTCGACGGCGCGTCCAGGGGGAATCCCGGTCCCGGCGCGGTCGGCTGGTGTCTCGTCACTGCCGACGGCGTCGTCGCCGAGGGGAGCGAGCGGATCGGTCGCGTCACCAACAACCAGGCGGAGTACGCCGCGCTGATCCGCGCGCTGGAGGCGGCCGACGAGTATGGCTTCGACGAGATCGACGTCCGGGGCGACTCCGAGCTGATCGTGAGACAGGTTCGCGGCGAGTGGAACGCGAACGATCCGGAACTGCGCGAGCGGCGGGTCCGGGCCCGCGAGCTGTTGGACCGGTTCGATCGGTGGTCGCTCGCGCACGTTCCGCGGGAGATAAACGCGCGCGCCGACGATCTGGCGAACGAGGCACTCGATGACGCGAACTGACGACGAGCCACCGGAGTGGGCGAGAGAACGGGCGCGGGAGCTGATGGCGGCCGAAGACGACGCGGACGGAGCCGATCCGGACGACGACCGGACCGACCGGGACGACGGAGCAGAACGGGTTCCGGACGTCCCGGCGGAGGTCGTCGAGGAGGCCGAACGCCTCACGCGGCTCGCGCGGGAGGCGATCGACCCCGCGGCCGCGGAGGGGTACCGCGACCGTCGGGACGAGCTGGTGACCGAGCACGAGTACACCCCGCGGCTCCGCGAGGAGGACGACACGCTCGTGTTGTACCCCGAGGAGTGGATGGAGTCGGGGACGGTCCGATTGGATCGGATCGAGGACACCGACCGGGCGGTGGAGGTGTCGCTCTCGGGTCCCGGCGACGCGGATCGCTACCGCGAGGTCGCCGCCTACAACGACGCGGTCGTCGAGGCCGTCGCCGAGCGAGCGAACGACGTCCACGCCGAGACCGCCGAGTCGTTCGCGGCGTTCATGAGCAACCACTACGTGCGCGGGGTCGACGACGCGACCCCGGAGATGCGCGCGGAGTTCCGCGAGGAGTTCTTCCCGCGGAACGGCTGGCCGACCGACGAACAGCGGGCGGCTCTCGAGGAGTCACTCGAGACCATCGACCGCGTCGCCGCCGAACTCGACGAGCCGGAACGGTAGCGGCGTCGCGCTCGGCGCATGAGCCGCGCGACCGAGGCCGCGGCTCGCCGGATCGAATCAGTTCGACCTCTCGGGGAGGGGGCCTACTCCTCGATGAGCGCCCGTACCTCTGCCGCGCGGGCCTCGTCGGTGACGAAGCGGTCGAGAACCCACTCGAGCTGACCAAGAACGACGTCGTGCCCGGCGTCGGTGAGCGCGTACTGGTTCGTGCGCTTGTCGAGCTCGCTCTTCTCGATGAAGCCGTCCTCGACGAGATCGTCGAGGTTCGGGTAGAGCCGACCGTGGTTCACTTCCGAACCGTAGTACGCCTCGAGCTCACGTTTGACGGCGAGCCCGTACATCGGCTCCTCGGCGAGGATCGTCAGGATGTTCTGTTGGAACGCGGTCAGGTCGTGTGCGGTCGTCGATGCTCCAGAAACCGATCGTGCCTCTGACATGCCGGATAGGAAGGTTCCCTAACTTATAACCTTTCTCAACGTTCATCGGATTTAGGACCTCTCAACGGCATCGATCCCGACGAACGGGCGTTTCGGGCGATCGATCCGACATTTCTGGGCGATGACCCGATGAGGAGCGAGAAACGATCCGTCGGGCTCAGCGGCGTATACATCTACTGTAGACAACGAAACCGGTTATACGGTGACGGATCCACGATCGACGATCGTCCCGGACGGGTCCGGATCGGCCCTGATCGCCCCGAGTCATCCTGAGAGAATATCTGACGCCTCCCGAGCGAATATGACTGGCGTCCCAGGTCGGTTCCCTCGGTACACCCGTGGACGGGAACGCCGGCTTCGCTGACGCGGTCGGTACTCGTCCGGTGACGCTCATCGAGGCGGACGTGTGGTCGGCTTGGACCGTCCCGAAAGGATTTTCCACGCGTTCGTCGCAGTGTTCGACACATGGTAAACCTCTGGGAGGACCTCGAGACGGGACCGGACGCCCCCGACGAGATCTACGCGATCGTGGAGTGCCTCAAGGGCGAGCGCAACAAGTACGAGTACGACAAGGACGTTCCGGGCGTCGTCTTGGATCGGGTGCTCCACTCGAACGTCCACTACCCGTACGACTACGGCTTCATCCCGCAGTCGTACTACGACGACGAGGACCCCTTCGACGTGATGGTGCTCGTCGAGGACCAAACGTTCCCCGGCTGCGTGATCGAGGCCCGTCCCGTCGCGTTGATGAAGATGGACGACGACGGCGAGCAGGACGACAAGGTGATCGCGGTGCCGACCAAGGACCCGAGATTCGACCACGTTCAGGACCTCGAGGACATCCCTCAACAGATCCGCGACGAGATAGACGAGTTCTTCTCGACGTACAAGAACCTGGAGGAAGGAAAGGAGGTCGAGACGCTGGGGTGGGAGGACAGCTCGGCGGCGAAAGACGCCATCGAGCACGCTCAAGACCTCTACGACGAGGAGTTTGCGGCCTGACGGCTCGAGATCCGAATCTCGGGGACGGAGCGTCCGGAACGGGCCCTGGACGCCGACCCGAACCCCGACGGCGTGATAACCGGTGGGTATGGTGCCCCGCTCTCCGATGTGTTATGCGCATGGGTAATTTTTAGGGAAACGAGCCGGTAGTATCGGGTAGAACCATGACGGCCACCCCCTCGTCGTTCGGCATCGATCATCCGACGGTCGTGCCGGTCAACTTCGATCCGGAGCGGCGCGACGAGACGGACGATCGCGAGTCGAGCGCCACCGGCGAGACCGATCGCTGATACCCTCCGGCGAACGGGCCAGGGAGACTGTCTTCGATCACTCCCGAGTCGCTGACGACTCCTGAACCACCGCAGAGAGCGGAACGGCTTGCTCCGTGAGCGTTTCGAATCGCTCGTCGACCCACTGGACGACCGTCTCGTCCGTGGATTCGAACACGCAGCGCGGGTTGTTGTGCTCGTCGTAGGCGACCACGCAGGCGACGTCGTCGTATCGGAAGAGCCCGTACTCGATGGGGTCGGAAGAGACGGACACCGTCGTGTTCCCGTCGGACAGGGCTCGATCGGTCGCGGGTCCGAACTCCGCGAGCGACGTCTCCAACACCTCCCGATCGATGATCAACTCGATCTCCGCGCCCGCGTCGAGCGCGGCCCCGGCCGCCTCGTTGTACTGGCTCGTGACGATCGGCGAAACGGCCCTAACGTCGGATCCGCGCCACGTCCGGATCAGTTCCACGACCCGGTCGAGCGCGGCAAGCGGGTCGCGGTCGGTCGCCGCGGTGAGATCGCCCGTTTCGAGCCCGGCGGCGGGGAAGTCCGCGCCCGCTCGCTCCAGATCGGCCGCGAATCGCCCGTACCGGTCGGCGCGGTCGATCTCGGAGAGCAGGTCCTCGTAGGCGCCGTGGACGCGCTCGCCCGTCGGCGTCACGTGGTAGGCACCGTCGCGTTTGACGACCCACCGCCGCTCGCGGAATCCCGCCAGGATGCGCTGGACGGTGGTCCTGGTCGCGTCGACCGCGTCGGTCAGGGCGGCCGGACGCCGCGGTTTCCGGTCGAGCGCCCGGAGGATCGCGATCCGTACCGTCGATCCGGCGAGGTACTGCGCGTCATCGTGCCCGCTATCGGACGCCATCGTCTTCGTGGACGTATGGCCACCCGCGTCATAACCGTGTCGTCGGGACGGACCCGTCGCCGTCGCGATCCGAACCGCGACTCCGGCGGGAAGGCCTCGGGCGGCCGGGGCTCCGCAGGAGCGGTCCGACCTATTTGTTTCAACTAATATTCAATTCAAACATCCGGAACGTACCACTTCGCATAAGACTAGAACTTAATCTCACGCGCATTCTGGTGTAATATGCCCGAAAGTGTTGCGGCATACCTGGCAGAGCACCCGAAGATGACCGGCGTCCTGTTCACCGCCATGCTGCTGTTGACGCAGGCGGCCCCCGCAGCGGCGAACGTGGCACAGGCCAACCCCGGCCCGTAAGCGGAGAGACGGCTCAAAGCGGAAGCAGTTCGTCGCTCCAGTGGAGTTCACCGTCGTAGAACACGGGGACCGTTTCGAGCTGAAGCAGACTGGTTAGTTGCTCGGAGTCGATCCCCTCTATTCTCGCGTCGGTCGGAACGGCATAGTTATCCGAAACGTCCTCGATCGTCGGGCTGTACATCGTACCCACCCCGTACGGCCCGTTCGGGTACGCCGACATCGTGAAGTCCAACGCGGAGCCGTTCGACTCGATGTCGATGACGGCCGCGATCCCGCTCCGGCTCTGGCAGATCGTGGTCGCGCCGTCGCCGACGACGATGTACTGGTGGCCGGTGAGCAGCTCCCGTTTCGCGACGTGGAGGGCGGTCCGGAGGTTGAATCCGCTGTTCATCAGCCGGGCGACGATCCGGCCGAGCTTCGTCGCCGGGGAGTTCGCGACGTCGCTGAGCGTGACGATCCCGCCGCGGCTCCCGCGGTGGATCAGCGCCTCACCCTGCTCGTATGACTGACAGGCGTTGAGGAGGAACGCGCTGACGCTGACTCGGAGGTCCTCCTGGGTGAGATCCAGGTAGTCGTCGGTACACTGCATCCCTCGGTCGTCGACGTGGCCGATGTAGTGGAGGAAGTCCACGTCCGAGGCGAGCGCCTCCCGCATCTCCGCGCGGGAGAGGTCGTGGCGCACCTCGATGTCGAACTGGACCATGTCGCGGAGCCCGTAGAGGTCCGAGACCTTCCCCTCCTCGCGCATCTGCTCGTCGTTACAGACGACGAGCACCGAGATGCGCGACTGCTCGACGCTCCCCGTCTCCAGCCGCCGGCGGTAGGCGTCGAGCGTCGCCTTGTTGGCGTCGAGGGGGACCCCGTCGCCGACCCAGGCGTGCTCGACCGTCTCGACCGGCTCGGGCCGAACGAAGTCGGCGGACCCGAGCGCGGCTCCGGGCTCGCTCGGGGCGTCCGTTCCGCGGGGGTCCGCGCCGCGAGGATCGGAGACGCCTGGGGCGTCCGCGGTTCCGGCGGCCGCCCCGTCGACGCCCGTCCCGCCGCGGACGAGCGTCCCCGGCTCCGGCTCCGGCGCGCGGAGGAACCCGATCCCGCCGCCGGGGCCGGTGTCGGCCGGCGTGGCCGTCTCCGGCGACCGGACGATCGAGAGCTCCCCGGCCACGAAGGGGAGCGACTCGACGTTTCCCGGATCCGGCCGTACGTCGGTGGTGAGCGTCCACTGCGGAAGCTCCGGTTCGACCCGTTCGAACGGCACCTCGAGGTACGTCCCGAGCCGCTCGGCGAGCGGGGCCTGATAGAGCGCGGCCCAGTCGAGGTCGGCCGCCGTCGTCTCCCGCTCGTACAGGTCGACCGGGTAGAACCCCTCCGTCCGGGCGATACAGTCGAAGTGGAACGACTGCCGGAGCGCCTCCGCGGCCCGCCGTTCCACGTCCGGCTCGAGCGAGTGCTCCCAGCCGTCCCCCTCGATCCGCGCGGCGGAACCCGGAACGACCTCGGCCGCGAAGTAGTACGCGAGCGGGACGACGGGGTAGAGCGCCCGGTAGGTCGGCGGGACAACGATCCGCACGCCGCTTCCGGGACGGTCGATCCGGTCGGGAACGCGGAGCTCCTCGCCCGGTTCGATGAGGGGCGGGTGCCCGCGAAGCGTCGGAAACGAGCGCTCCGGGCTCGTCGTCTGGAGCGCCGACCCCAGAAGCGAGACCGCTCGCATCAGCGACTCGGGTTCCGTCGGCGTCGTGATCGTTCCCGCCGGGCGCTGGTGGAGCGACCGGAACCCGAGCGTCACGTCCGTCGACCCCTGGAGGTCGATCCGAGTGGTTCGATCCGTCGTCGTGACCGTGAAGCCGGACTCGAAGTACAGATACAGCTTCGTCGGTGCGGGGTTGACCCCGAGGTGGTACTCCTCGGCCGGCATCTCGAGGTCGTCCCCGCGGGCGAGAAGGGTCCCGTCGCTGGATCGAGTCTCGACCACCGCGATCCGCGGGACCTCGATCGAGCCGGTCTCGACGGTCACGCTCGCGTCGACCGGGAAGTAGTGGTTCTCGACCGCGGAGGGGCGTGGATCGACCTGCCGATCGGTGTAGAGTTCGAACTGGGTGTTCTCGATGTGGTCCGTGACCGTGAGACCGGGCGCGTCACACAGCGGGTCGATGTCGATGCTCATGCGGGGGAAACCGCGGTCGGCCGTCGAGACGGCGCTGGCTACGGGCCGTTCGACGGAAGCGAGTGTAAACCTTGTGTCGCATCGTCCGACGGGTTCGACCGCGCGATGTCCCGTCGAATTCCCTGCCGTCGACCGCTTCCGGCGGGCGGAAACCGCCGCCGACCGAACGGATAAAGGGGTCGCCGACCCACGTCCGCGTAATGATCACGCTGGGTACGGCGCGAGCGTCCCCTGGCGAGACGGACACCGGCCGTCTCGAGGTGGGCGAGACGCGGGACGGGAGCCCGGTCCGGCTTCCCGTCGCCGTCATCAACGGATCGGCGGAGGGGAAGACCCTCTACGTACAGGCGGTGAGCGACGGCGACGAACTCAACGGATTGGGGGTGGTGAACCGCTTCGTTCCCCGCGTCGATCCGGCGGAGCTGTCGGGCGCGATCCTCGTCGTCGGGGTCGTCAACTACTTCGCGTTCCAGGTGGCCGAACACCGGAACCCGATCGACGATCGGAAGATGAACCGCGGTTATCCCGGCGACGCGGACGGCACGACGAGCGAGCGGATCGCCCACGCCACCTTCGAGGAGGCGCAACGCGCCGACCTGATCGTCGACCTCCACCAGGGGTCGACGAGCCGCATGATAAACGAGACGCGGGTCCGGTGCGGGATCAGACACCACCTCCACGGGGACTGTCTCGAGCTCGCGAAGGTGTTCGGCTGTGGGCACGTCCTCGACATCAAGGGCCCCGACGGCCAGCTCGCGCGCGCCGGCCCCGACCAGGGGATCCCGACGATAGACCCCGAACTCGGCGGCTGCGTCGGGTGGGACGAGGAGTCGATCCGGTACGGCGTCGACGGCGTGTTCAACGTGCTCCGGCACTACGGCTTCCTCGACGGGGACGTCGAGATCGAACCGCAGGTCAGAGCCAGGGGATTCGACCAGTACGGCTCGCCGGCCGGCGGGCTCGTCCGGTTCGAGGCCGAACTCGGCGATCGGGTGTCGGCGGGCGAGGCGCTCTTCGAGGTGACCGACACGTTCGGCGAGCGGAAGGGGCGCGTGACCGCCGACGCGGACGGCGTGTTCTGGCGGACCCGGCGGCTCCCGCAGGTCGCCGCCGGCGAGTACGTCTGTTCGGTCGGCACCAACGTCGACCGGTACTGATGGCGGGTCCGAACACATCGGCCGACGGCCCACGACGGCTCGCGTGTCCCGACTGCGGGGCGACGTTCGCCGATCGCTGGCGCTGTACCTGTGGGAACCCCCTCGAGTTCGCGGCGCCGCCGGTTCCGGACCGCGGCCTTCCGGTTCCGGAACGGATGCCGCCGGATCCCGACGCGTTCGACGCGCGGTCCGGTCTGTGGGCCTTCGATGCGTTCCTCGCGGTCGGCAGCGATCCGGCCGACCGCGTGACTCTCGGAGAGGGATCGACGCCGCTCGTCGACGCGGACGGGGCGGCGGGCGACGCGTCCGACGACCCCTGGAACGCCGAGTTCAAACTCGAGTACGTCTTCCCGACGGGATCGTTCAAGGACCGCGGCGCGACGACGACGCTCACGCGCGCCCGCGAACTCGACGTCGACCGCGTCGTCGAGGACTCCTCGGGCAACGCCGGGGCCGCGATCGCGACGTACGCCGCTCGCGCGGGGATCGACGCCGAGGTGTACGTCCCCGCCGACGTGAAGGAGGCGAAGCTCCGGGCGATCCGCCGGGCCGGCGCGACGCCGGTCCGGGTGGAGGGGTCGCGGGCGGACGTGACGGACGCGTGCGTCGCGGCCGTCGAGGGCGGGGGCGACCCCGACGGCTCCGGAACCGACCCCGCCTGGTACGCGAGCCATGCCTGGAACCCCGCCTTCTTCGAGGGGACCGCCACCGTCGCCTACGAGATCGCCCGCCAGCGCGACTGGGACGCCCCCGACGCGGTCGTGACCCCGCTCGGCCACGGCACCCTCTTTCTCGGCGCGTACCGCGGATTCAGCCGGCTCCTGGAGGCCGGGTGGATAGACGAGATGCCGCGGCTCTACGGCGCGCAGGCGGCGGGGACCGCGCCGATCGTCCGGGAGCTTCACGGCCCCGGAGCGGCCGATCCCGACGGGAAACGCAACGAGGCCGCGGACGGGATCCGGATCGCGGAGCCGGTTCGGCGCGAGGAGATCCTCGAGGCGATCCGGGAGACCGGCGGCGACGCGGTCGCGGTCACCGGGGCGGCCGGCGAGCGAGAGCTCGACCGGCTCCACGCCGCCGGCTTCTACACCGAGCCGACGTGCGCGGTCGCGCCGGCCGCCCTTCGCGACCTCCGCGCCCGCGGGGCCGTCGACGACGACGAGGACGTCGTCGTCCCCCTGACCGGGAGCGGGCTGAAGGGCTGACCCGGAGCGGGACGCTCACGCCACCGACACCCCTTTTCGCCGGCGGGCCGTTCGGTCGCGCATGGAGGTCCTCGTCCACGGCGCTGGCGCGCTGGGCAGCCTCGTCGGCGGGCTGTTGGCGCCCGCGCACGACGTGACGCTCGTCGGGCGGAACCCGCACATGCGGCGGGTCCGAGAGGAGGGGCTACGGATCGAGGGCGCGGTCGAGGCGCGCGTCCGGCCGCGAGCGGTGACCGACGGCCGGCACCGTTCGGCGGACCTCGCGCTCGTGACGACGAAGGCGTACGACACCGACGCGGCGGCGCGGGCGCTCGCGACCGGCGAGTACGGCGCGGTCTGTTCGCTCCAGAACGGGCTCACGGAGGAGCGACTCGTCGCGGCGCTCGAGCCACCCGTCCTCGCGGGAACGGCGAGCTACGGCGCGCGCCTCCTCGGCCCCGGCCGCGTGCGGTGTACCGGCGTCGGCAAGGTCGCCGTCGGGGCGCTCGCCGGAGGAGAGAGCCCGCTCGCCGACCGGGTCGCGCGGGCGTTCGACGACGCCGGGATCGAGGTGGGCGCCGCCGCGGACATGCCCCGGCGGCGGTACGAGAAGCTCGCGGTCAACGCCGGTATCAACGGCCCCTCGGCGCTCGCACGGGTCACGAACGGCGAGGTGCTCGAGGGACCCGCGCGGGGGATCGCCCGCGAGGCGGCGCGCGAGGTCGGCCGAGTCGCGGCGGCTGCGGGAGCGGATCTGACGCCAGACGAGGCGAGCGACGCGCTCGAGCGCGTCGCCCGCGACACGGCCCCGAACCGCTCGTCGATGTGCGAGGACGTCGCGGCCGGCCGGCGGACCGAGGTCGAGGCGATCTACGGGGCCGTCCTCGAGCGCGCCGACGAGCGGGGCGTCGCGGTTCCGACGTGCCGGACGCTCGGGTCGGTTATTCGGGCGTGGGAGGCGGGGCGGGAGCTCCGCGAGAAGTGAACGGACGAGCCGTCGGAAGGGAGCGCGTCGTCGCCGTCAGCACCACTCCTCGAGGACGGTCGCGTTCTGCTCGTCGACGGAGAGCCACGCGTTCTCGCGGGAGACGTCGGCGATCACGAGTTCCGGTCGCGACGACGAGGAATCGATCGACGCCATCACGTCGGTCGAGGAGGGGGCCGTCGCCTCCGCGTCCGTCGGCAGCGCGGTCCGCCGACGGTCGGGGTCCGGGTCGTCCCAGGGAGTGGAACTCCGTGACATGATTGTGATTAGTTCACAGACAGTTAAAAGGGTTGCGAACCGGCAGGTGAGATTCGCCGGAAAACGCGAGGATTCGTGCCGGGATCGACGACGCAGTCGACCGATCGCCGTCGATCCGTCGGGGCGGGCGGGCGAGAGGGGGGACGGGCGTGGTATGACGTGGCGTGACGCGGATCGCCGGCGGGGCTCGGCGGCCGCCGAACGGCGACGTCCCGGCGGGAGGCGGTGCGTCGCCGTCGATCCGGGCTGCGGCCGCCCTTCGGGGGATACAAGAGGAGCGACGCTGAAAGACGGGGCATGAACGTAGCAGACGCCATGACGCCGCGGGCGGACCTCGTCGTCGTCGAGATCCCCGGCAGCCGGAACGACGTGTTGGAGTACCTCCAGGAGTACGGTTTCTCCTCGGTCCCCGTCGTCAAGGACGTCGACGGCGAGGAGGTGTACCGCGGGCTCGTCTCCCGCGACGACCTCATCGACCAGCCGGACGAGGACCAGCTCGCGCTGTTGATGCGCGAGGTGCCGGCGACGAGCGCGGAGGCGACGATCGAGGCGGCGGCCGAGACGATGGTCGCCGAGCGCTCCCGCCGGCTGCCGGTCGTCGACGGCGACGAGCTGGTCGGGATACTGACCGTCACCGACGTGGTACGGGCGATCGCCCGCGGCGAGGTCGAGGGCGACCGCGCGGTCCGCGAGCTCGCCACCCGCGAGGTCAACGCCACCCACGTGGAGACGCCGCTGCCGGTCGCGGAACGCGAGATCGGCCTCGCGGGCGTCCCGTACGCGGTCGTCCTCGACGACGACGCGGAGATGGCGGGGATCCTCACCGAGGTCGACGTGCTCGAGGTTGCGCGCGTCGTCGAGGGCGAGGCGAGCACGGGCGACTCGATCGCCGAGCAGGACTCCGAGTGGTCCTGGGAGGGGATCAAGGCGACCGGCGCGCGCTACCTCCCGACCCGGAACGTCGAGATCCCGGCGGGCGCGACGCGGCACTTCATGACGAACGAGGTCGTCACCGTCAGCGGCACGCGGACCGCGAGGGAGGTCGCGAAGGAGCTGATCTCCAACGACGTCGAGCAGGTCCCGCTCGTCAACGGGACGGAGCTGTCCGGCGTCGTCCGGGACATCGACCTGTTGGAGGGTATCTGATGGCCGGCGCGGACCTCGTCGAGCTCGCGAAGCGTCGCGGGTTCTTTTTCGGCGCGAACGGCGCGTACGGCGGCACCGCGGGATTCTACACGTTCGGCCCGCAGGGCGCGGCGCTCAAACGCAACCTCGAGGACGCCTGGCGCGACCGGTTCACGCTCCGGGAGGGGAACCGCGAGATCGAGGCTCCGACCGTGATGCCCGAGGCGGTCTTCGAGGCGTCGGGCCACCTCGAGGGGTTCGACGACATGCTCGTCGAGTGCGGCGAGTGCGGCGAGTCCCACCGCGCGGACCACCTCGTCGAGGACGCGACCGATATCGAGGACGCCGAGGCCCTGTCGGGCGAGGAGGTGGAGGGTCTGATCCGCGATCACGACGTCGCCTGCCCCTCCTGTGGCTCGCCGCTCGCGGGGCGCGACGTCGAGGACTTCAACCTCATGTTCGCGACCGCGATCGGGCCGGGCGACGGCCAGCCCGGCTACCTCCGCCCGGAGACCGCCCAGGGGATCTTCGTCGAGTTCCCCCGGCTGAAGGAGTACGCCCGCGGCAGCCTCCCCTTCGGGATCACCCAGATCGGCCCCGCCTACCGCAACGAGATCTCGCCTCGGGGCGGCCTCCTGCGTCTGCGGGAGTTCACGCAGGCGGAGCTGGAGCAGTTCATCGATCCCGAGGCGGACGAGCCCCCCCTCGAACGGGTCGCGGACGTCGAGGTTCGGCTGTACCCCGCCGCGGAACAGGAGACGGCCGACGACGACTACCTCGACACCACGGTCGGCGAGGCCGTTTCGGAGGGAACCATCGGATCGCCGTGGGTCGGCTACTATCTCGGGGTCGCCCAGGAGTGGTACGAGCGGGTCGGCGTCGACATGGACCGGTTCCGCTTCCGGCAACACCTCGCGGGCGAGCGCGCCCACTACGCCGCCGACTGCTGGGACGCTGAGAGCGAGGTCGACGGCGACTGGATCGAGATCGCCGGCTTCGCCTACCGCGGCGACTACGACCTCTCGAAACACGACGAGTACGGCGACGACTCCTTCACCGTCTTCAAACGCTACGACGAGCCGAGAACGGTCGAGCGCGCGACCGTCGACCCCGACATGTCGGTGCTGGGTCCCGAGTTCGGCGGCGACGCCGCCGCGGTCGCGGAGGCGCTCGAGACGCTCGCCGGCCGCGATCCCGACGCCTTCGGGGGCGACACCGTGACCGTCGAGATCGGCGACGGTGGCGAGGACGGTAGCGGCGGCGGGACCCGCGAGGTCGAGGTCGACGCGGACGTGGCGAACTTCTCGGTCGAGGAGGTCACCGAGAACGGCGAACACGTCACGCCGCACGTCGTCGAGCCCTCCTTCGGCGTCGGTCGGACGGTCCAGACGCTTCTAGCGCACGCCTACGAGACCGACGAGGTCGACGGCGAGGAGCGGACGTACCTCTCTCTGGTCCCCGAGATCGCCCCGCGGGACGCCGCCGTCTTCCCGCTCGTGACGAACGACGACCGGCTCACCGCCCTCGCCGACCGCGTCGCCGCCGACCTCCGTGCGGCGGGGCTCGCGGTCGCGTACGACGACTCCGGCTCGATCGGACGGCGATACCGCCGACAGGACGAGGTCGGTACCCCGTTCTGTGTCACCGTCGACCGCGACGGCGTCGAGGGTGACGGTCCGGAGACCGTTACGGTCCGCGAGCGCGACTCGGCGGCCCAGATCCGGGTTCCGGTCGGGGATCTGGCCGACGAGCTGGCGGCGCTCCGGTCCGGCGGGGCGTTCGCGGATCTCCTCGACCGGTACGAGGCCGTCGAGACGGCCGTCGAGACGACAGAGAACTGACCGTGACGCTCCCGGCGGCGGCGTGGCGCGATCGCGTGGAGTTCGAGCGGCGGCTGGTCCACGCGAGCGGCACCCTCTACCCCGTCCCCTACCTGCTCGGGTGGATCTCGTGGACGGAGACCGCCGCGCTGCTCGTCGCCAGCGTCGTCGTCGTCGCGATCCTGGAGTTCCTCCGGATCGTCGTCGGACTCGACCACGCGGTGTACCGCGCGTTGACCCGCGAGTACGAGGCGGAGGCGGTCGGCGGCTACGCGCTCTACCAGGTCAGCACCGCCGCGGTCGCGCTCGTCGCGACCACGCCGGTCGCGACGCCGACGCTCGCGGTTCCGACGATGTGGATGCTCTCCGTCGGCGACCCGATAAGCGGCGCGCTCGGCGAGAACGGCCCGCGGGAGCCGAAGCGTCCCCTCGTGTGGGCCGTGATGTTCGCCGTCTGTCTCGCGGTGACGCTCCCGTTCACGGTGCCCGCGTTCGGCCCGACGGTCGGGGTCGCCGTCGCCGTCGCGGGCGCGGTGCCCGCCACGGTCGCCGACGGCATCCCGCCGATCGTCTACGGGGTCGTCCTCGACGACAACCTCACGATCCCGCCCGCCGCGCTCGCCGGGATGGCGGTCGCCGCGGCGGTACTGGGCTGATCGGGGTCGGTCCGCTCCGACGGCTCGCTTCGTCCTTCCCCTCCCGTGTACGGGGGTAGATTCAATGACTCCGCCCGTGTTGGGCGAGTCACCACGATGACCGCGAAGACGGTGTACGAGACGGTCGAATCGGAGCGGGAGCTGCTGTACGACCTCGCCGAGCGGCTCTGGGAGACCCCCGAGCTGGGCCTCCACGAACACGAGTCGGCGGAGGCGCTCGCGACGACGCTGCGCGAGGAGGGGTTCGACGTGGAGACGGGTATCGCCGGGATGCCGACCGCGTTCGTCGCGACCTACGGCGAGGGCGACCCGACGATCGGAATCTTAGGCGAGTACGACGCGCTCCCCGGACTCTCACAGGAGGTGAAAGCCGAACGCTCGCCGGTGGAGCGGGGCGGGCCGGGTCACGGCTGCGGCCACAACCTCTTCGGGACCGCGACGCTCGGAGCCGCGGTCGCGGTGAAGCGAGCGATCGAGGACGGAGAGCTCGAGGGGACGATCCGCTACTACGGCTGTCCGGCCGAGGAGACGCTCGTCGGGAAGACGTACATGGCCCGCGCGGGCGTCTTCGACGACCTCGACGCCGCGTTGACCTGGCATCCCGGCGACCTGAACACGCCGCGGGTCGGGAGTTCGAACGCGCTCAACTCGCTCCTCTTCGAGTTCGAGGGCGAGGCCGCCCATGCGGGTGGTTCACCCGAATCCGGGCGGAGCGCGCTCGACGCAGTCGAACTCACCAACGTCGGCGTCGAGTTCATGCGCGAGCACGTCTCCGACGACGCCCGGCTCCACTACTCGATCCCGGACGGCGGCGACGCCCCGAACGTCGTGCCCGCCGAGGCGTCGGTGTGGTACTTCGTTCGCGCGCCGAGCCGCGAGGAGGTCGAGCGCAACACCGACTGGCTGCGCGACATCGCGCGGGGCGCGGCGACGATGACCCAGACGACGGTCTCGGAGCGGTTCCTCTCCGGCTGTCACGACTACATCGCCAACGGCTCGGTCACGGACGCCATCTGGGAGAACATGCAGGAAGTGGGACCGATCGAGTACGACGAGGCCGACCGCGAGTTCGCCCGCGAGCTGCTCGAGACGGTCTCCGAGAGCAATCGGGCGTCCCGGCTCGAGGAGCTTCCCAAGGACCTCCGCGAGACGGTCGAGCCGCACGCGCTGTACCCGGATCCGGTTCCGCCGTTCAACGAGGACGTGACCTCCGGGGGGTCGACCGAGGTCGGCGACGTGAGCTACATCGCGCCCACCGGGCAGTTCAACGCGGCGACCTGGCCGGTCGGCGCGCCGGGGCACTCGTGGCAGGTCGTCGCCGCCAACGGCGACTTCGGGAGGAAGGGGATGCTGTTCGCCGCGAAGGTGCTGGCCGGGACGGCCCACGACCTCATGACCGACCCGGAGACGCTGGCGGCCGCACGCGAGGAGTTCGAGGCGGCGACCGGCGGCGAGCCGTACGAGACGCCGCTGCCGCCGGAGGCGGAGCCGCCGTTCGACATGACCGCCGAGTGAGGCCCCAGTGGAGTCCGACCGAGGCGGCCCCGCGATCACTCGCCGGGCTTCGGACCCTCCCCGGTCGACGTCCCCCCGCCGAGCCACGAGACGGCCGCCCGCTCGAACGGCTCCGAGTGGCCCATCAGCGTGGTTCCGAGTATCGCCATCACGAGGACGTAGCCGACGGCGAAGGCGTTGAGCGTCGCGGCCACCGCCGGGTCGAACGTGCCGGCCGTGGCCCCGCTGGCGGCGACCGTCGCGATGATGAGCGAGAACTCCCCGCGGGTGGTCATCCCGAGGCCGACCCGCGTCGACCGGCGGACGTCGAGGTCGAACGCGCGCCCGGCGAAGTAGCCCGTGACGAGCTTCGTCGGCGCCGTCACGACCACCGCGAGCGCGACGAGCGCGGCGACGCCCCCGAACAGCGCCGGGTCGGTGACGAGCCCGATCCAGAAGAAGAAGACCCCGGCGAAGGTGTCGCGGACGGGCTCCAACAGCGTCTCGACCTCGTGGACGTAGTCCGTCGCGGAGAAGGCCATCCCGATGAAGAAGGCGGCGACCGCTTCGCTGACGCCGAGCGTGAGCGCCGCGCCCGCGACCAACACGACGGCCGCGATCGATCGGAGTGCGACGAACTCCTTGTTGTCGGTCGCCACCAGCCGGTCGAACGCCGGTGTCCCGAACCGGACGAGCCCCAACAGCACGGCGATGAACCCGATCGCGATCCCGACGTCCGTCGCCGCCGCGGCGACGTCGCCGCCGCCGAGCACCAGCGCGGACGCGACCGCGAGGTAGACGGCGATGAACAGGTCCTCGTACACCAGGGTGCCGAGGAGCGGCTCCGCCTCGTCGTTGGCGATCCAGCCGAGGTCGATGAGCGACTTCGTGATCACCGCCGACGAGGAGATGTAGACGATCCCCGCGAGCAGGAACGCCGGCAGGAACGCGCCGAAGACGAGCCAGCCGAGGACGAGTCCCACGCCGAAGTTCGCGAGGTCGATCGTCCCGGCCGTGCCGATCTCCGAGCGTCGAGCGAGCAGGCGGTCGAGGTTGAACTCCAGCCCCAGAAAGAAGAGGAGGAAGACGATCCCGAGCTCCGCGCCGAGCGCGATGAACTCCGTCTCCGGGACGTAGACGGTGCCGAAGCCGGGGAGGGCGAACCGGCCGAGGACGTGCTCGCCGAGCGCCATCCCGACGACGATGTAGAAGGGGATCACCGACTGGCCGAGGCGGTTCGCGGCCGCGCCGGCGACCGCGATCGCGGCGAACATGACGCCGACGTCGAGCAGCGCCACTACCGGCCACCTCCGCCGGCGTGCGCGCGACGGCCGCCGGCGTGCGTCTGACGGTGGGTCGCGTCCGTCATCCCGTCAGGAGCTCCTCGAAGGCCTCGCAGTCCTCGCGGGTGCCGACCCCGATCACGGTGTCGCCCTCCCGGAGGACCGTGCCGGCGTCGGGGCTGTCGATGACCTCGTCGCCGCGCTGGATGGCGACGACCGCGAGCCCGGTCCGGTTGCCGATGTCGGCGCTCTCCAGCGTCTCGCCGACGAGCGGGGAGCCCGGCGGGAGCTCGTACCACTCCAGAAGGATGCCGCCCGGCAGGGTGGTCTCCTGGGTCGCCGGCTCGATCGGCTGGAAGTGCGCGCCCTCGATGATCGACCCGATGGTGCGGGCCAGGTCGTCGCCGAACTCGAACGCCTTCTCGCTGTCGGCGCTCGGCTCCGGACGGTAGAAGAGCTCCCGTTTGCCCGTGTTGTGGATGACGACGATCATCTCGCCGTCGTCGAGTTCGATCTCGAACTTCTTTCCGACCCCCGGAAGGTCGGATTCGGTGATCGTCATACGGAACGTACGATCCGCCCCGGTAATAGTCCTGTATACCGCGTCGGGGTCGGGAGCGGGACGCCCTCGTGGGCGGCGGGAACGGAACGCTCCGTCCGACGGGCGTCTGCCGGCGGCACCAAACGCTAAGTAGACCGGGTTCGAGGAGACACCCATGTGGCGCTCCCCGAGGAGCCGGGACCGTCGGACCGTGGTCTGCATCGCGTGTGGGGAGTCGGTGTTGCGCGAGGACGCGCGCGAGTACGACAAGGAGGGGAACCGCTGGGACCGGCGGGACAAGGAGTTCGAGCACCTCTGTGTCGACTGCGACGACGAGCTCTGTCACCAGCCGCGGGACGGCCTCGAGTCGCTCGTCCTCTCCATCGAGTCCGACGGCCTCTCACAGGAGGAGTTCCTCGACCGGTACACCGACGCCGTCACCGACTCCGCGACGCGACGCGACGACGGGTGAGGCGGCGAGCGATCGAACGCGACGAGCCGGCACCGTAGCGGCGTCTCAGCTCGGCGGCGACGCGGCGCGATCCCCCGTCGATCCGCCCCGACAGGCCTTTCTAACGGACCCGCGTTGGTTCGCGTATGTCAGACGACGAGCCGAAACAGGGCTCCGCCGAGGACCAGGGTCCCGTGACGGTCACCGAGGCGTTGGCCGAGCGGCTGGCCGAGAAGCGGGCGGAGCTGTTCGAGGAGTTCGGCATTCGCGACGAGTTCCCGCCGGAGGTCCTCCGAGAGGCCGAGGCCCGAACGGAGGGCGTCGACGGGGAGATCCAAACCGAGATCGACGAGCGACGGGATCTCCGTGATCTCACCACCTGGACGACCGACCCGGTCGACGCCCAGGACTTCGACGACGCCATCTCGATCCAGCGCGAGGCGGACGCCTACCGGCTGTGGGTCCACATCGCCGACGTGACCCACTACGTCACGCCCGACACCGCGATGTGGGAGGAGGCGGTCGAGCGCGCGAACACGGTCTACCTGCCCGACTACACGATCCACATGCTGCCGCCGGTGCTCGCCGAGACCGTCTGCTCGCTCGTCCCCGAGGAGGACCGGCTCGCTCACACGGTGGAGATGGAGATCGACGACGAGACGCTCTCGTTCGAGGACGTCGAGATCTACAAGTCCGTCATCAACTCCGACGAGCGGCTCACCTACAAACAGTGTGAGAACCGACTCGAGGACCCCTCCTTGCCCCTCGGCGAGGAGAACGCGCTCGCGTTCGAGCTCGCGGACCGGATGCACGAACAGCGCAAGGAGGACGGCTCGCTCGTCCTCAATCCGCGGCGCGACCGCGCACACACCATCATCGAGGAGTCGATGCTGAAAGCGAACAAGGCGGTGACGCACACCCTGATGTGGGACCGCGGCGTCGAGGCGATGTATCGCGTCCACCCGCAGCCGACCCCCGACCAGTGGAGCGAGGCGCTCAAGGAGATCCAGGAGCTCGACGGCGTCTCGATCCCCGGCTCGGCGTGGGGCGACGACCCGCGGAAGGCCGTCAACGCGGCCTTAGAGGAGTCGCCCGACCGCCAGCTCAACAAGATCCAGCGGGCCGTGCTGAAGGTGATGCCGCGCGCGAAGTACATGAACGACCCCTTCGGCGGCCACCACGCGCTCAACTTCGACATCTACGGCCACTTCACCTCGCCCATCCGCCGGCTCTCCGACACCATCAACCACTGGATCGTCCACGAGAACGACGTGCCCGAGAACCTGATCGAGCTCTGTGACCACGCAAGCGACAAACAGAAGGACGGCGAGACCGCCGAACGGCTCTACAAGCAGTTCCTTCAAGAGCAGGGGCTCGATCCCTACGCCGTGAACAACCGCGGGCTGGAGGTCGTCGAGAACGCCGAGGAGGCGAAACACACGGCCTGAGAGGGGAGTCCCGAAGTGGAAGAGTGAACGCGGGCGTTTCGACATCCGTTCCGTTCGGGTGAACAGGCTCGAATTCCGTCCGTTCGGGCGAACAGACTCGAATCCGTGGCCAGATCGAGCGTGCTAGTGGTACGAGTGTTTCGGTGGGAGATCGGATGGGCAGGACGGGATCGTTGCTGTCGCGGTGACCGCGTCCAAAGCTCCAGTCGCTCGATCGAACGAAGTGAGACGACCGACTGCGGAGCCCACCGCCAACGCCCCGGCCGCTCGGCTCACGGCACTGCCGTTCGCTAGTCGAGGGCTCCCTTCGGTCGCCCTCGCACGGCTCGCTCCGCTCGCGGTTTCACCGCTCGCTACCGGGGTGCGAGTGAAACGAGCACCTCGCTCGCCGCGTCCCTCGTGTTCCGGTCGCGGGCCGGAGGCCCGCTTCCGGGCGCGCCACCGCAACGACGCCTCTCACGCACCTAGTGCTCGGTCTCTCGGTCTCTCGAGCCGTTCTCAAGCGTTCGGGCGGCCTAGTCGTCCAACTCCTCGTGGACCGGCTCCGCGGCGTTGAGGTCGCTCACGCGGAACGCGGTCCCGTCGGCCGAGGTGTCGACAGCGAGGTCCCAGCTGTGCCCCGAGACGACCCGGAGGACGACCAACAGCCCGAGCCCGAACGACTTGACGTTCTCCGCGTCGGCGTCGGCGAGCGCGGCCTCGACCGCCGGGGGCAGTCCGGGACCGTCGTCGGCGACGACGAACCCGTGGTCGTCGCCCGAGACGGTCACCGAGACGTCCGAGCCGCCGTGTTCGACGCTGTTGCGGAACAGGTTCTCGAGGAGTCGCTGGAGCCGCTCCGCGTCGGCGAGGACGGTCGTTCCGGGATCGACGTCGACCGACAGCGTCGCGTTCCGAGTTCGGACCGTCTCCCAGGCGTCGCGGACGAGCGCCTCCAGATCGACCTCGTCGCGTTCGCCCACGTCCGCGCCCTCCTTCGCCAGTATCAGACACTCGGCGATCATCGTCTCCATGCGGCCGAGCGCGCTCCGAACCCGCGAGAGGAACGCCGCCGTCTCGCCCGTCGTCCCCTCCTGTGCCAGCTCCGTGAACCCGATCGCGCCCGCGAGCGGGTTCCGGAGGTCGTGGGCGATTATCCCGGTGAACTCGTCGAGCCGGTCGTTCTGCGCGCGCAGCTCGGCGTAGTGTTTCCCGCGCTCGAGTTCGTGGCCGACCCAGTCGGCGAGCACCGAGACGAAGTCGCGCTCCTCGTCGGCGATCGGGTCCGCGCGGGGCTCCGGATCGGAGAAACACAGCGTCCCATACGTCTCGCCGTCGATCTCGACGGGCGCGCCGACGTAACAGCGCAGGCCGGTCGCCTCCCGCGCGCGGTCGTCGCGGTACGGGCCCTCCGCGGCGTCGGCGAACCCGATCGTCCCGCCGCCGTCGGCGACGTGGCGACACCACGTCGCGTCGAGCTCGACGACCCCGCCCTCGGCGTACGGCCCGGACTCGATGTTCGTGGCGATCACCTCGTAGCGCCCCTCGGCGGTGTACGAGAGGACGCCGTTGGCGACGCCGAGGTACCCGCGACCGACGTCGATCGCCTCCCGGATCCGTTCTTCGGGGGTCAGATTCGCGTCGCTCAACCGGACGAGGCGCTCGAACGGTCGGGAGTGGTCGGGATCGCCGGAGGGGGTCATCGGTGGATCGTCGTCGGGTTTCGGAGGGACCCTGATAAAACCGGAAGTCGTCCCCGCTCCCGTCCGGTCGCGCGGCCGGCGCTCGTCGGGGGCAAGACTTTATCTCGACGGCGACAGGGAACGCCGTGCACAGACGCGCGTTCCTCGGGAAGGTGGGTGCCGCCGGCGCGGTCGGGACCGCCGGCTGCGGGTTCCGCGCAGAGACGGACGGCGACGGGCGCGGAACCGACGCGGGCGGTGAGAGCGCCCCCGGTGACGAGGCTGACGACGAGGACGGTGACGGCGAGGGGGCCGACGACGCCCGGTCGGAGGGCTCCGACCGGCGCTTCCGCGTCGGCGACGACGGCTTCGCGGTCTCCGTCGACGGCGGCCCGTTCGAGGCGGTCGTCCCCCGCGGGGTGAACCTCGGGATGGCCAAGCCCGGCCGCTTCCCCGGCGAGGCGGCGATCACCCGCGCGGAGTACGACCGCTGGCTCGCGTGGATGGGGGAGTTGAACGTCAACGTCGTGCGGGTGTACACGGTCCACCCGCCGGCGTTCTACCGCGCGCTCGCCGCGTACAACCGGGCGCACCCGGACCCGATCTACCTCCTCCACGGCAACTGGATCGGCGAGGAGCACCTGATCGAGGCCGGCGACGCGTTCGCGCTCGCCGAGGAGTTCGACCGGTCGCTTCGCCGGGTCGTCGACGTCGTCCACGGCGCGACGACGATCGACCCCGAACCCGGCCACGCCAGCGGGACGTACGACGCCGACGTGAGCGACGCCGTCCTCGGCTACGTCGCCGGGATCGAGTGGCCGCCGACGGTCGTCGCCGAGACGAACCGCGCGAACGACCCCGGCCCGTACGACGGCGAGTACCTCTCCTCGACGGTCGACCGGCCGTTCGAGCGCTGGCTCGCCGAGCGGATCGACCGGGCGGTGGCCCACGAGGTCGACGCGTACGGGAACCAGCGTCCCGCGGCGTTCACCAACTGGGTGACGACCGACCCGCTTTCGCACCCCTACGAGCCGTTCGAGATGGAGGACGCGGTCACCGTCGACTCCGACGCCGTCGTCGCGACCGACGCCTACGACGCGGGCACGTTCGCGGCCTACCACGTCTACCCGTACTACCCGCCGCTTCTCAACGAGACGCCGGAGTACGCGAACTACGTCGACCACCGGGGGGAACGAAACGGCTACGCCGGCTACCTGAACGACCTCGTCGGCGCGACCGACCACCCGCTCGTGGTCGCCGAGTTCGGCGTCCCCTCCTCGCGGGGGATCGCCCAGCGACACGTCCACGGCCGCGACCAGGGCCGCCACACGGAGACCGAGCAGGGGGAGATCCTCGCGGCGATGTACGAGGACGTCCGCGAGGTCGGCGCGGCCGGCGGCCTCGTCTTCAGCTGGCACGACGAGTGGTTCAAGCGGACGTGGAACCTCGCCGCGCTCTCGGACCCGAACCGCCGGCCGAAATGGTCGAACGTCCAGACGCCCGAACAGCGGTTCGGCCTGCTCGCGTTCGACCCGGCGGACGCGGTCCCGCTCGACGGCTCCGCAGACGCGTGGACCGACGCGACTGCGGCGACGCCGGCGGGACGGCCCGCGCGATTCGACGACGACACGGGCGGCGCGCACGAACTGACCGCGCTCCGGGTCACGAGCGACGTCGCGTACCTCTCGATCCGCCTCGAGTTCGCCGACCTGGCCGACCTCGACTGGGACCGCGTCAACTACCTCCTCACGCTCGGCCTGACCGGTCGGAGCGGGGTGGCACTTCCCCACGGCGTCGACGCGGCCTCGGCGTCGACCGACTTCGTCGTCCGCCTCGGCGGCCCCGGCGACTCGCGGGTGGCGGTCCACCCGCGATACGACGCGTTCGCGTACCTGTACGGCGCGGAGGCGGGCCTCGACCTCTCGCGGTACCGCGATCCCGACCCCGGCGCGTTCGCGCCGATCCGGACGACGATCGGTCGCGGGTACACGGTGCCGCCGACCGGCGAGCGGGTCCCGTTCCAGTCGGTCGAGACGGGGACGCTCCGCTACGGGAACGGCACCCCCGACGCCGCCGAGTACGACTCGCTCGCGGACGTTCACGTCTCGCCGTCGACGGACGCGATCGAGATCCGGCTCCCCTGGCTGCTCCTCAACGTCGCCGACCCGAGCCGACGCCGCCGGCTCGGCGACCTCCGGACCGGCGGGCTCGACGAGTACGAGCCGTTCGAGGCGATCGACGTCGCCGCCGCCTCCTACGTGCCGGCCGGGGACGACGGCGACGACGGCGGGTCCGGGTCCGCCGCCCCGATCGACTCGCGGTCGACGAACCTCGCACACGCGGTCCCCGGGATCGAGGACGGCCGGCTCCGCACGCTCGAGTACGTCCCGCCGACGTGGGACGAGCCGGCGTACGCGGAGCGGCTCAAGGAGTCGGCGGAGTACCTTCGAGAGACCTTCGGTCGGTACGACTGAGGCGGGGACTGCGGGCGGGGCGCAGACGGAGGGAGGATCGGAGGGAAACGGGAGAGGCCGCAGGCGGAGGGGAGGAGCGCGCTCCGCACTACTCGACCGTGACGCTCTTCGCGAGGTTGCGCGGCCGGTCGATCGGCCGGCCCTTCTCGTCGGCGACGTGGTAGGCGAACAGCTGCCAGTACACGTTCGCGACGAGCGGCTCCAGCGCGCCGGTGGCGGGGACGGGCAACTCGACGTCGAGGTACGCCGAGTCGGTCGCTCGCCCGTCGCCGTCGGCGGTCGTCGCGCCGATCACCGGCGCGCCGCGCGCCTCGACCTCCTTGACGTTGTTCAGCGTCTCGTCCGGCCTGGAGCCGTCGGTCAGAAGCGCCAGCACGGGCGTCTCCTCGGTGACGAGCGCGAGCGGGCCGTGTTTCAACTCGCCGGCGGGGAACCCCTCGGCGTGGTCGTAGGAGATCTCCTTCAGCTTCAACGCGCCCTCGAGCGCCACGGGGTGACCGAGCTTTCGCCCGACGAAGAAGAACGCGTCGCTGTCGGCGTACTCGCGGGCGACCTCGCGAACCCGGTCCTCGCGGTCGAGGACGCCCTGGACCGCGTTCGGGAGCCGCCGGACCGACTCCAGCAGCTCGCGCGCCCGCCCGTACGACAGCGACCCGCGGGCGCGGCCGATACGGACCGCGAGCAGCGTCAGCGTCGCCACCTGCGAGGCGAACGTCTTCGTCGCCGCCACGCCGATCTCCGGGCCCGCGCGGATGAACACGCTGTCGTCGGTCTCGCGGACGACCGTGCTCCCGAGCGTGTTGGTGACCGCGAGCGTGCGCGCGCCGGCGCGTTTCGCCCGGCGGATCGCGGAGAGCGTGTCCGCGGTCTCGCCGCTCTGGGTCACCGCGACCACGAGCGTCCGCCAGGGGTCGCGGCCGCCGTCGAACTCGTACTCGCTCGCGACCTCCACGGTCGCCCGGACGTCGACGATCGACTCCAGCAGCTCCGCGGCGTACCGCCCCGCGTAGTTGGAGGTGCCGCAGGCGACGATCTGGATCTCCTCGATCGAGTCGACGTACTCGCTCGGGAGGTCGACGTCGATGTCGGCGGTCCCGTCGTCCGTGTCGATCCGCCCGGAGATCGTCTGTCTGAGCGCCCGCGGCTGCTCGTGGATCTCCTTCAGCATGTAGTGGTCGTAGCCGCTCTTCTCGGCGGCGTCGGCCTCGTACTCGAGCCGCTCGACCGCCGGCTCGACCGCCTCCCCGTCGCGGTACAGCGAGAGGCCGTCGTCGCCGATGACGGCGAAGTCGCCGTCCTCGACGTAGGTCACCTCGCGGGTGTGCTCGAGGAAGGCGGTCACGTCGCTGGCGAGGAAGGTCCCGTCCTCGGCGTGGCCGACGACGAGCGGGCTGTCGCGGCGGGTCGCGTACACCTCGTCGACGCCGGCGATCGTCACGACCACCGCGTAGGTACCCTCGAGCCGGTCGACGGCGGCCTCGACCGCCGCCCGCGGCTCCGCGCCCGCGTCGAGCGCCTCCTCGATCAGGTGCGGGACGACCTCGGTGTCGGTGTCGCTCGTGAACTCGTGGTCGGCGAGCTCCTCGCGGAGCGCGTCGTAGTTCTCGATGATCCCGTTGTGGACGACCGCGACCCGGCCGGTACAGTCCGTGTGGGGGTGCGCGTTCTCGTCCGTCGGCGGCCCGTGGGTGCTCCACCGTGTGTGGCCGATCCCCCGCGTGTGGTCGGTCGACTCGGGGAGGATCCCCTGAAGCTCGCCCACCTCGCCTGACTTCTTGTACACGGAGAGCGCGTCGTTCGTGAGCGCGACGCCCGCGGAGTCGTACCCGCGGTACTCGAGGTTCGAGAGTCCGGCCGAGAGGATCGGGAGCGCTGGGCGGTCGCCGACGTAGCCGATGATCCCGCACATGTTACCCCCTCCGTACCGTCACGCCGTCCTCGATCCGCCCGCTCACCGACGCGCCGTCGCCGACGACGGCGTCGTTGCCGAGGACGGTCCCCGGCGAGAGCGCCGCCGCGCCGCCGACGGCCGCGTCGTCGCCGACGACCGCGCCGAGACGGACTCCCTCGTACAGCTCGCCGGCGACGGCGACGGTCGCGGTCCCGCCCCGAACGGTGGCGTTCGCGCCCACGGTCGCGCCCGCGCCGACGATACAGTCGCGGAGCACCGCGCCGGCCTCGACCGTCGCGTCCGGGAGGACGACGGAGCGCTCGACTGTCGCGTTGGGCTCGATCCGCGCGTTCTCGCCGACGGTCGTCCCCGCGGCGACGACCGCGCTCCGGCCCACCGAGGCGGTGGGGGCGACGACGCAGCGGTCGTCGACGCCCGCGCCGGGCGCGAGCGTTCCCTCGACTGCCCCGCCGTCTCGATCGAGCACGTCGTCGGTGACCGCGAGCAGGTCCCAGAGGTACGAGACGTCGTGCCAGCCGCCGCCGTACCTGACGGCGCGGACGCCGCCGTCGCCGATGAGCCGGGCGACGGTGTCGGGCAGCTCGTACTCGCCCTCGTCGGACGGTTCGGTGTCGCGGATCGCGTCGAACACCGCGGGCGTGAACGCGTACACGCCCGCGTTGATCACCTCGGAGTCCGCCTCCCGACGGGGCTTCTCGACGATCGTTTCCACGCGCTCGTCGCGGACGGTCACGACCCCGTAGGCCCGCGGCCGGTCGCTCCGGGTCACCGCCATCGCGGCCGCGGCGTCGCCGTCGGCCAGCGCGTCGCGGACGTCCGCGACCGCGGCGGGCTCGACGATCCGGTCGCCGTTCAACACGAGGAACGACCCCTCGACGCGGGACTCGGCCCGCGAGACCGCGTGGGCGGTGCCGAGCCGCTTCTCCTGAACGACGTACCGGATCGAGACGTCCCAGTCGTCGCCGTCGCCGAAGTGGGTCTGGATCCGCTCGCGCTCGTAGCCCACGACGAGGACGAACTCGTCGACGCCGGCCGCGCTCGCGGCCTCGATCACGTACTCGAGGAGGGGCTTGTTGGCGACCGGGACCATCGGCTTCGGCCGCCGGTTCGTCAACGGACTCAGCCGTCGCCCCGCGCCGGCGGCGAGGACGACGGCCGTCGTCGGTCGATCGGACATGCCGGATCCGAACCGTCCGACCGACTTGAAGGGTGGTGGTCCCCGCGCGCTCGCGGACTCGCCCCGGTCCGGTACGCCTAAACGACCCGGAGACGACCCACGGCGTATGTACTACCACGAGGCGGCGAACTTCCTGTTCGACCTCCGTCGCTTCTCGGTCAAGCCCGGCACCGAGCGGATCGAGGCGCTGCTCGACCGGCTGGGGAACCCCGAAGCCGATCTCCCCTGCGTCCAGATCGCGGGCTCGAACGGCAAGGGGAGCACGGCCCGGATGGTCGAGTCGGTCCTGCGGGAGTCGGGGCTCTCGGTCGGGCTCTACACCTCGCCGCACCTCGCCGCGCTCACGGAGCGGGTCCGCGTCGACGGCCGGCCCATGACCGACGCGGTGGTCGTCGACTTCGTCGAGGAGGTGAAGCCGTGGCTCGTCGAGCGGGCCGCGGGCGGCGAGCCGCTCACGTTCTTCGAGGTGATCACGGCCATGGCGCTCCACGACTTCGCGCGCCGCGACGTCGACGTGGTCGTCCTCGAGGTCGGCCTCGGCGGCGAGTACGACGCGACCAGCGCCGTCGACCCCGTCGCGACCGCGGTAACGAACGTCTCGCTCGAACACACTGCCGTCCTCGGCGACACGATCGGGGAGATCGCCCGCACCAAGTCGCGGATCGCCCGCCCCGACGCCTCGATGGTCACGGCCTGCTCGGGCGAGGCCCTGCGGGTCGTGCGCGAGGTCGCCGGGGAGGCGGGCGCGCCGGTAACGCGGGTCACGGGTCCCGGCGTCGACGACGCGGGGGGCGACGCCGGCGAGAACGCCCACGTCGACGCCCCCGATCCCGCGATCGCCGCGAGCTACGGGGGGCGCGTGAGCGCGACGGACGCCGAGGTGACCTTCGCCGGCGAGTCGGCCGGGTCCTACCGGATCCCGCTCGTCGGGGCCCACCAGGCGACGAACGCGGCGGTCGCGGCGGCGCTGGCGCGCAGAACGCTCGACGCGCTCGACGGGACGGACGACGCGGAGGGCGGAGAGGCTGTTGCCCCCTTCGAGCGCTCGCTCGCGGACGGGCTCGCGCGGGCGACGTGGCCCGGCCGGTTCGAGGTCGTCGACACGGGGCCGCTGACCGTCCTCGACGGCGCGCACAATCCCGCGGCCTGCGCGACGCTCGCGGAGACGCTCGCGGAGTACGAGTACGCGGACCTCCACCTCGTGTACGCCGCGATGCACGACAAGGACCACGCCGGCGCGGTCGGCGCGCTCCCGGCCGCCGCGACCGCGGTCGCCTGCCGACCCGCGCTCGACCGCGCGGAGGACCCGGCGGTGCTCGCGGCGGCGCTCCGGTCGGCGGGCGTCGACGACGTGACCGAGGGCGACGACGTCGCCGACGCGGTCGCGGCGGCGGTCGGGCGCGCCGGCGAGGACGACTGCGTGCTCGTCGTCGGCTCGCTGTTCGCTGTCGCGGAGGCGCGCGCGGCGCTGTACCGAACGGTGACCCCGAAATCGGTCGACGGCCCGGCGGACGCCGCCCGCGCGCTCGAACGCGGCGGGGTCCCGCCGGCGGACGCCGAGCGCGCCCGCGACGGCGTCGACCACCGGACCTGCTCGCTCCGGCTCCGCGGCGACCGCGCCCGCCGGGTCGCGGCCACGCTCCGGACGGTCGGCGGCGAGGCGGCCGTCGGCGGGGTCGGCGCGGAGGGACGCGGCAGCGAGGTCGACGGCGGCGGCTCCGCGGGCGGCGAGCTCTCTCCGGTCACGCTCGCCGGCTCGGTCGCCGAGTTCCGCGAGCTCTGTGACCGGCTCGAGGGTGCGGGCGGCGGCGGTCTCGCGGGCGTCGCGGCCGACCTCCGGGAGCGACTCGGGATCGACGAGGATACGAGCGAAACGACGGCCCCCGACTACCCTTGGTCCGACGGCACCGCGGTGATGGGCGTGCTCAACGTGACGCCCGACTCCTTCCACGACGGCGGCCGACACGAGGGGCTCGCGGACGCGGTCGCGGGGGCGGAGCGCATGGTCGCGGCCGGCGTCGACGTGATCGACGTCGGCGGCGAGTCCACCCGACCGGGCGCGGAGACGGTGCCGGTCGACGAGGAGATCGACCGCGTCGTCCCGGCGATCGAGGCGGTCCGGGAGGTCCCCGCGGTCGCCGACGGCGACGTGCTCGTCTCCGTGGACACCCGGAAGCCGGCGGTCGCGGAGGCGGCCCTCGCGGCGGGCGCGGACGTGATAAACGACGTGACCGGGCTGGAGGACCCCCGGATGCGGGAGGTCGTCGCCGACGCCGGGTGCCCGGTGGTCGTGATGCACAGCGTCGACGCCCCGGTCGACCCCGACGCCGACCCGGAGTACGACGACGTGGTCGCGGACGTGATCGCCGACCTCCGCGAGCGGCTCGCACTGGCCGACGTGGCGGGGATCGACCGCGATCGGGTGATCGTCGACCCCGGACTCGGGTTCGGCAAGTCGGCCGCCGAGAACTTCGAGCTGCTCGGTCGGGTCGACGAGTTCGCGGCGCTCGGCTGTCCGGTGCTGGTCGGCCACTCGTACAAGTCGCTGTACGACGCGATCGGCCTCGGGTCGGACGACCGCGAACACGCGACGGTCGCCGCGACCGCGCTCGCGGCCGACCGCGGGGCCGACCTCGTCCGCGTCCACGACGTCGCCGAGAACCGCGCCGCGGTGGACGTCGTCGCGGCCGCGACCGACCCGGAGCGGCTCGAGTGAGTCCGGAGACGCGGGAGTCCGGCGGCGCGGGAGTGACGACGCGGGAGTCCGGCGGCGCGGACGGCAGCGTTTTGCGTCGCCGTCCCCTCGGCGGAGACACATGGTCCGGCGTCTGTTGCTCGGTTGTAGCGCGGTCGGCGGCGCCCTCGTCGATGCCGTCGCCGAGGGGTCAGAGGAGTTCCTCGCGGTGACCGACGACGCCGGCTGGGCCTCGACGCTGCGCGACCGCAACGTGGCGACCGTGGAGGCCGACCCGACCGACCCGTCCGCGTACCCCGAGCGCGCCGCGGTCGTGCTGGTCGCGGGCGACGACCCGACCCGGAACGTCGCCGCCGCGTCCGCGGCCCGCGAGCGCTACCCCGACGCGATGATCGTCGCGCACGTCGGCACCGCCCCGACCGCGGCGCAGGTCGACGCCCTGGAGTCGGTCGCGGACCGCGTCGTCGACCCGGTCGAGGCGGTGGCGACCCGGATCCGCGACGCGGTCGGTCTCGACGAGCCCGCGTCCGACTCCGGATCCGTCCCCGAGTCCGTCGACGATGCCGCCACGGAGGGGTCGTCCGAACCGACGGAGCGGCCGCCCGGCTCGACGAGGTGGCCGCTCGACTCGACCGAGCGCCCGCCGCGGCTGATCCGCACGATACGGGGCCTCGACGGGCCGCTTCTCGTCGTCGCCCACGACAACCCCGACCCCGACGCCATCGCGAGCGCGGTCGGGCTGGCGCGGATCGCCGAGGCGGTCGGCGTCCCCGCGGAGCCCTGCTACGGCGGGGAGATCGCCCACCAGGAGAACCGCGCGATGGTGAACCTCCTCGACCTCTCGCTCTCGACGGTCGACGGGACCGACCTCGAGGCGTACGACGGGATCGCGCTCGTCGACCACTCGCGGGCGGGGATCAACGACTCGCTGCCCGAGGGGACGTCGGTCGACGTCGTGATCGACCACCACCCGCCGCGCGGCCCGGTCGAGGGCTCCTTCGTCGACGTTCGGCCTGACGCGGGGGCGACGAGCACCCTGATCGCGGAGTACCTCTCGCGACTGGGGATCGAGCCGGACCGCGCACTCGCGACCGCGCTGCTGTACGGGATCCGGATCGACACGCGGGATTTCACCCGCGAGGTGTCGATCCCCGACTTCGAGGCCGCCGCGTCGCTGACGCCGCACGTCGACGAGTCGACGCTCGACCGCGTCGAGAGCCCGAGCGTGAGCGCGGAGACGCTCCGCGTGCTCGCGACCGCGATCGACCGGCGCGACGTCCGCGGCTCGTCGGTCGCGTCCTGCGTCGGCGAGATCACGGACCGCGACGCGCTCGCGCAGGCGGCCGACAGGCTGCTCGACCTCGAGGGGATCGCCGTGACGTTCGTGTACGGCTACATGGACGGCGTGATCTACGGATCGGCCCGCACCCGCGGGACCGACCTCGACGTGGGCGAACTGCTCCGCGACGCGCTCGCGCAGGCGGGATCCGCGGGCGGTCACGCCAACATGGCCGGCGCGCAGGTCCCGCTCGGAATCTTGGAGGCCGTCGCCGAGGACGAGTCGCTCGCGGACGTCGTCGAGGAGTTCGTCGCCGAGCGGTTCTTCGAGGCGCTCTCCTCGCCGCCGACGCCGCCGGCCGGGACGCCGCAGTCGGCGGTCGACGCGGAGTTCCCGGACTGAGCCGGATCCCTCCCTCCTTCCGTCTCCTCCCCGAACCGCCGGTTCCTCCGCCCCGAACCGCGGGCGCAACCTACATATCCCGCCGCCACGAACAGTATAGTATGAGCGATGAAATACTCGAGCACCGACGGCTCCTCGTCGCCGGAAGCGGGATCGCCGCGCTCAGCGCGGCGATCTACGCCGCCCGGTCGAACAACGACCCGCTGTTGATCGAGGGCGACGAGCCCGGCGGCCAGCTCACGCTCACGACCGACGTGGAGAACTATCCGGGCTTCCCCGAGGGGATCTCCGGGCCGGAGCTCATCAACGAGATGCGCGAGCAGGCGGAGAAGTTCGGGTCCGAGCTCCGGAGCGGGATCGTCGCCGACGTACGGAAGGAGCCCGCGGGACACTTCCGGGTCGAGCTCACGAACGGCGACGTCTACACCGCGGACGCCGTGATCGCCGCCTCCGGGGCCAGCGCCCGGACGCTCGGCGTCCCCGGCGAGGACGAGCTGATGGGGTACGGGCTCTCGACGTGTGCGACGTGTGACGGCGCGTTCTTCCGCGGCGAGGACATGCTCGTCGTCGGCGGCGGCGACGCCGCCATGGAGGAGGCCAACTTCCTCACGAAGTTCGCCGACACCGTCTACATCGCGCACCGCCGCGAGGAGTTCCGCGCGGAGGACGTCTGGATCGAGCGCGTGATGGACAAGGTCGACGACGGCGAGATCGAGATCCTGAAGAACACGGAGCTCACCGAGATCCACGGCAGCGCGGAGGAGGGGATCACGGGCGTCACGCTCGTCGAGCATCCCGAGGGCCACCCCACGGAGAAGCTCGCGGACCCGGCGACCGCCGAGGAGGTCGAGGAGTACGACTTCGACGTGGGCGCGGTGTTCTACGCCATCGGCCACACCCCGAACACGGCGTACCTGGAGGAGACCGGCGTCGAGCTCGACGACGCCGGCTACCTCCTGACGCGGGGCGGCCGCGACGGGAACCAGACCGCGACCGCGGTCGAGGGGATCTTCGGTGCGGGCGACGTGGTCGACCACCACTACCAGCAGGCGGTGACCGCCGGCGGGATGGGCGTGAAGGCCGCGCTCGACGCCGACGACTACCTCTCCGACCGCGAGCGCGCCGGCGAGCTCCGCGAGCCCGCGCCCGTCGCCGCCGAGGGCGACGACTGAGCGGGGAGCGACCGAGCGATCCCGTAACGTGCGGTCCGATCGATCCTGAACCCCGTCAGGAGAGCACCTCCACCTCGTAGCCGTCGGCCTCCAGCTCCTCGACGATGCTCGCGGCGTGTTCGGCGTCGTCGGTCTCGAGCTCGAGTTCGAGCTCCGCCGCGTTGACCGCGACGTCCCGCGAGGTGCGGTCGTGGTGGACCGCGTACACGTTCGCGCCGGCACGCGCGACGATGCTCGAGACGCGCTCGAGCTCGCCCGGTCGGTCCTTCAGGTCGACGGTGAGCTTGAGGTACCGACCCATCTGGACGAGCCCGCGGCGGATCACCGTCCCGAGCCGGTTGAGGTCGATGTTGCCGCCACACAACGCGGCGACGATCGTCTCGTCGTCCTCGTAGTCGAACGCCTCCGAGAGCGTCGCCGCCAGCGCGACCGCGCCGGCCCCCTCGACGAGGGTCTTCGAGCGCTCCAAAAGCAACGTGAGCGCTAAGGCGATCTCCCGGTCGTCGACGGTCACCACCTCGTCGACGTACTCGCGCATGACCGCGAAGGGCTCCTCGCCGATCGAGCGGGTGGCGATCCCGTCGGCGATGGTGTCGACGCCCTTGATCTCGCGGATCTCGCCCGCCGAGAGCGACGCGGCCGCCGAGGCCGCGCCCTCCGCTTGGACCCCCACGACCCGGACGTCGTCGAGCCGCTCCTTGACCGCGACGGCGACGCCCGAGATCAGCCCGCCGCCGCCGATCGGGACGACGACGGTGTCGAGGTCGGGGCAGTCGTCGGCGATCTCCAGCCCGAGGGTGCCCTGCCCGGCCATCACGGCTGGATCGTCGAAGGCGTGGACGTACGTCAACCCCTGTTCGCGCTCCAGCTGGTGGGCGACCGCCTGCGCCTCGTCGTAGTCGACGCCCTCCAGTCGGACGCTCGCGCCGTAGCCGCGGGTGGCTTTCACCTTCGAGACGGGCGCGAACTTCGGCATTACGACGGTGGCGTCGACGCCGGCGCGCTCGGCCGCCAGCGCGACCCCCTGTGCGTGGTTGCCGGCGCTGGCCGTGACGACGCCGGCCTCGCGGGCCTCGGCCGGGAGCGTCGCGATCCGGTTCGTCGCCCCGCGGATCTTGAACGCGCCGGTGCGCTGGAAGTTCTCGAGTTTGAGGTGGACGTCCGCGCCGGTCATCTCCGAGAACGTCCGCGACCGTTCGAGCGGCGTGCGGCGGGCGACGCCGTCGACCCGTTCGCGGGCGGCCTCGATGTCGGCCAACGAGATCATACGCCCCGTGGCGACGCCGCGGGCTAATCGGTTCCGGTCGTCGCCCGTTCCGGTCGTCCGAGCGGTTCGCGGGATCCTCGCCGCGTCGCTCGCGATGGAACGCGTGAAAGGAAGGGGGAATGCACGCGTGTGACGTGCGACTGAAGACAGTGGACGGCGATACAAAAAGGTCCGGCAGGCGGAGTGAAAGTGAAACTGTGGGACTGCGTCGACATCGATCGGTCGTCGGACCGGCGTCAGACGGTCGATCCCTGATCGAGACGGACGGCGACGTCGGTTCGATCGAGGTGCCGCTCCACCCGCTCGCGGAACTCGCCGTCGCCCGGCCACGTCGCGTCCGCGTCGAGCCGATCGGGGTCGCCGACGTAGACGATCGCCTCCTCGGGGTAGCCGTCGGGCGCGTCGAGCGGTACCGTGACCCGGAGGTAGAGCCCGTCGTCGACGCCCTCGTACGCGTCGAGCGTCTCGATCTCGTCGGTCCGGAGGAGCCGCCCCGCCGTCTCCTCGCCGGGTGCGAGCGTCGGGTAGCGCCCCTCGACGAGATGGAGTCCGGAGAGGGTCGCCGATCCGACGAAGACGAACGAGTCGAGCAGCGCTCCCACGCGATCGGGCTCGGTGAGGGTTCCGTAGACGAAGGCGTCCATGGCCCGTCTGGGTCGTTCGGGCGTTTGAACGTTCGGGCAGCCGTCCGGTCGGTTGCCGCCGCCCGCCGGTCGTCTTCCGTCCGCCAACTCACCCACCGTCCCCCTCCGTCGATCGCGCGCTACCCGCTCTCGACACGCAACGGTTTTTGTTCGAAGCCGCGAAAGACGACCACATCGTGTGGAGACCACGAGGATCCGCCGTCGTCGTCGGGATCGGCTGTAGCCTCCTGCTCGTCGCGACGGTTCACCACGGGACGGAGATCGAAACCGTCGGGGGGACGCTCGGTCCCGCGCTCGCGCTCGCGCTCGACGGCGGGATCGCCCTCGGCGTCGTCTATGCGGGGGTCCGGGTCCGAGAAGCCGGCTTCACCCGCCTCGAGGAGGGACGCGTCGCTCGGTGGACCGCGGTAGGAACGCTCCTCGCGGCAGGAGCCATCGGCGCGACGCTTCTCGTCCGGGCAGTCGAGGGACGTCCCCTCATCGAACCCGTTTTTCCGCTTCTGGTCGCCGCCGGTTCGGGGGCGCTCGGCGGCGCGATCTCGGGATACCTCGCCGTTCGACAGGAGGCGGAGGCTCGCCGTGCGCACGACGCCACGCGGGCGGTTTCGTTCGTGAACCACCTGCTTCGTCACGACCTCCGGAACGACCTCTCGACGATCCGGGGATACGCGGACCTCGCCGAAGCGACCAGCCACGGCGATGGGATCGCCGCCGCCGAGCCCGGATCCGACGACGGGAACGGCCCCGACGGCCGCGACGCCGCGGCCGTGATCGCGACCAAGGCCGACGAGGGGCTCGATCGACTCGAGACGACGAGCGCCGTCACCGACGCGCTCGTCGGCGACGCCGATCTCTATCGGGTTGATCTCGCGGCGGTCACGCGAGAGATACTCGAGGGGATCACGGACCGGTCCGACGTGACACTCGATGCCTATCTGACGGAGACGGCCCCGGTCACGGCGAACGACGGGCTCCGCTCCGTCGTCGACAACCTCGTCGAGAACGCCGTCGAGCACGCGGGCGGCGACGCCACCCTCCGGGTCGCCATCACCGAGGGCGACGAAACGGTCACGCTGTCGATCGACGACGACGGCCCCGGAATCCCGCCCGAGCGGCGGGCCACGCTGTTTCCAAACGGCGGCGGGGACGGCGCGACAGCCGGCGGATCCGGTGACCGCCACGGCGACTCCGAGGGCGGCGGGCTGTTCATCGTCGACAGCCTCGTCGAGGAGTACGGCGGCACGGTCGCGGTCGGGGAGGCCGACCTCGGCGGCGCCCGGTTCGAGGTGACGCTCCCCCGAGCGGACGAGGACTGATTCGATCCTTCGAAGTCCGCCACGAGTTCTCGCGTTCGCGACCCCCAGCCGCCGGCCGGCTTCCGACCCGTTCACCGCCTCCGATAGCTAGAACCCGACGGAGTCCCTCCACGGTGACGCATGGACCTCCCGCGCGTCCGGCGCGTCTGGAAGCGCGTGTTCGCGCTCGCGTGGCCGGTGATGGCCGAACAGACGTTCCGGACCGCGATGCGGACGACGGACGTCGTCGTCAGCGCGCTCTTCTCGCCGGCCGCGGTGGTCGCGATCGGGCTCGCTGACCTGTACGCGCGGTTCCCGCTCCGGATCGGGCTCGGGCTCGGCGGCGGCGCGATCGCGCTCTCCTCACAGGACACCGGCGCGGGCGAGACGGCGACCCGCGACGAGGCGATCACGCAGGCGATCCTGCTCGGCGCGCTCGCGGGGGTCCCGTTCGTCCTCTTCGGGCTGTTCCTCGGCGAGGCCGCGATCGACGTGTTCGGCCGGCTGATCGGCCGGGAGACCCCGCCGGAGGTCGTCTCGCTCGGCTCGGCGTACCTCGCCATCGTCTTCGCGACGGCCCCGGCGAGACACGTCTCGCTCGTGGCCGCGCGGGCGCTTCAGGGTACCGGCGACACCAGAACGCCGATGTACGTGAACGTCCTCGCGAACTCCCTCAACGTCGTCGGGTCGGTCCTCCTCGGGCTCGGTCTGCTCGGGCTTCCCCGTCTGGAGATCGTCGGCGTCGGGCTCGCGACCGGGGCCGCGAACGTCCTCACGGCGGTCCTGCTCTGTGCGGCGATCCGGGGGTCGTGGACCGACGCCGAGTTCGTTCGACCGCGGAATCCGACGATCGCGGGACAGCTGCTCCGCGTGAGCGCGCCGCGGGTGGCCGAGGGGTTCAGCTCCGAGGCCGCGGAGTTCCCCTTCAACGCCCTGCTCCTCGGCTTCGGCGAGGCGGTCAACGCCGGCTTCCAGATCGGCCGCCGGGTCTACCAGCAGGTCACCGGCCCGCTCTCGCGCGGGTACAACGTCGCGGCCTCGGTGTTGGTCGGGCAGGCGCTCGGCGCGGGCGAGCCGGACGACGCCCGGTTCGACGGGTGGGCCGTCGCGGCGCTCGGGCTCCTCTCGGTCGGGGGCGTCGGGCTCGGGCTCGTCGCGCTCGCGCCGCGCGTCGTCCGGCTCTTCACGTCCGACCCGGCGACCGTCGAGTACGCGGTCGACTTCGCGCGGGTGTACGGCCTCGCGGGCGGCGCACTCGCCTGTTTCACGTCGCTGTCGGGCGCGCTCCAGGGCGCGAGCGAGACCCGGATCCCCCTCGCGGCGCGGCTCACGGGGATGTTCGGGCTGTTCCTCGGTGCCTCCTGGGTGTTGAGCCGAACCGCGGGGGTCGGCCCGCCCGGCGCGTACGCCGGGGTGTTCCTCGCGTACTGTTGGATGGCGCTCGTCGTCGCCGTCGGCTTCCGACACGCGGAGTGGGCGACGCGAGCCGCGACGATGATGGCGGAACGCGGCAGCGGCGGGGACGCGGTCGCGGGTGACGGCGACTAGAACGGCGGCTCGGCGCGGTGGGCGTCGGGAGAACGGGCGGTGGGCCGGACGGCGGGAGCCGTCCCGGTCGGAACGGGTCGACCCGAGTCGGACCGGCTCAGGCCGCGCGGCGTTCCTTCGCCTTCGGGCGGAGCTTGGTGTAGCCGCACTTGCGGCAGCGCCCGGCGTCGGGCGCGTTGCGGGCGTTACAGCGCATACAGATCTGTCGGTCGAGGTTGCGGCGTTCCGCAGCGTCGAAGCTGGCCATACTCTCCGTGAGCACGCGGGCGCTGTAAAAGGTTGCGAGACGCGTCGGTGCGGGGATCCGTCGTTCCTATGTGCCGACTACGCGCCGGCTTTCGATATCGCGGCCGTGATGTCCTCCTTCTGGGTGACCCCGACGAACCGGTCGACGACGCCGTCGTCGTTCTCGACGATCAGCGTGGGCAGCGACCGGACCTGGTACTGGTTGGCGACGTCCTGCTCCTGGTCGACGTCGACCTTCTGTAGCTCGAAGGCGTCGCCGAGTTCCTCCTGGACCTCCTCCAGTATCGGGTCCTGCGTCTTACACGGGCCGCACCAGTCGGCGTAGAAATCCAGCACTCGAACGGTCATGGTTCGCCGACACGTAGCGTCGGCTCGCCGATAAGGGTTTCTCACGCGGCGGGGAGGTGGGGTGACCGATGACGGGCGGCGGTCGGAGTCCGCCCGAACGGCCGCGTTCCGGACGAGCGTTCCCGGCGGTCGAGCCCCGAGACGAAACGCTTAGGCCTGCGGACGGAGAACGGTCGAACATGAGCAGCGGCAGCAACTCCGGCGGACTGATGTCCAGCGCGGGGCTCGTCCGGTACTTCGACTCGCAGGACCGAAACGCCATCGCGCTCAACCCCAAGACCGTCCTCGCGTTCTGTATCCTCTTCGGCGTCTCCGTCCAGGTCCTCTCGCTGACGGTCGCGTAAGGACGCTCCCACCTCCCCTCAGTCACCCTCCGTCAGTCGTCGGGACCGGACGAAACCGACTTATTCGCGAGGCCCCGGATTCCGGTATGGACCGTCGCCACTATCTGCGGTCGCTCGCCGTTCCCGCCGTCGCCGGGAGCGCCGGCTGTCTCGGCGTCTTGGGGAGTTCCGGAGCCGAAGGGACGGTACTCGATCCACCGGAGCAGGACCTGAGCGAGGCCTCTCACCCGAGTTACGGCGACGAGATGCCGCACGTCTCCGTCCCGGACCCGATCACCGGCGAGACGGTGTCGACCGAAGACCTGGAGGGCGAGCGGGCCGTCCTGTGGACCTCCTTTTACACCAACTGCCCGGACGGTGTCTGTCCCGCGCTCATCCTCCGGCTCCGGCGCGCACAGGCGGTCGCCACCGAGGAGGGGTACGACGACGAGGCGGCGTTCCTCGCGCTCACGTTCGACCCCGAGCGCGACACCGCCGACGTCCTCCGCGAGTACGCCGACCAGCAGGGCGTCGACCTCGACGCCGGCAACTGGCACTTCCTCCGCCCGGAGAGCTACGAGCGTGGTCAGGAGCTGTTGGACGAGCACTTCGGGCTCGTGATCGAGAAGGCCGACGCGGACGACTACGAGAACCTGGAGTACCAGTTCCCCCACTACGGGCTCATCCTCCTCGCGAACAAGGAGGGGATCGTCGAGCGGGCGTACCCGCGAGGGCCGCAGACGGACATCGAACGGCTCGTCGACGACTTCGAACGGGTGGTGAACGCGTAGGATGGAGCGCCGCCACCTCCTCGCCGGGATCGCGAGCGCCGGCGTGTTGGGCGCGGGCGGCGTCGTCGCGACGGGGAACGTCCCGGCCGCGCTCGGCGGGTCGTCCGCGGAGCCCGTGGAGCCGATAACGCTCGACACGATCGAGGCCCCCGGCAGCCGAGACGGAGAGGTGACGATCCCCGCCCCCGACCGACCGACATTCATCGACTTCTTCGGGACGTACTGTGACCCCTGTTGGGACCAGATGCCGGCGCTCGCCGAAGCGAACGATCGGACCGGCGACAGCGTGCTGTTCGTCTCGGTGACGACCGAGGACATCGGCGGCTTAGTCTCGGAGTCTCGAGTCGTCGAGATGTGGGAAGAGACCGGCGGCGACTGGCTTGCCGCGGCGGATCGATCCGCCGAGCTCGCGGCCAAGCTGGATGTCGGCGGCTATCCGACCGCGGTCGTCCTCGATTCGACCGGCCGGATCCGCTGGTCCGACTCCGGCGTCCACACCGCCGACACGCTCGTCGAGCGGATCGAGAGCGTGCTCGACCGATGACGCGAGGCTACGGTCGATGACCCGGAACCTCCTCCGATGACCGGGACGGCACTCGCGACCGACCTCTCCTTCGCGGTCGCCTCCGGCGTGGCGACGTTCTTCTCGCCGTGCGCGTACCCGCTTCTCCCCGGCTACGTCGGATTCTACGTGAACCAGACCGACGGGGAGGAGGTCTCCATCGCAGGCGCGGGAACCCGCGGGATCGCGGCCGGGGTCGGCGTGTTGGCGACCTTCGCCGTCCTCGCGGGCGCGACCGTCCGAATCGGGCACTCGACGCTCTCGAACATCACCGTCTTCGAGTCGCTCGTCGGCGGGCTGCTCGTCGTCTTCGGGCTGCTCGTCGTCGCCGGGCGGACGCCGTCGATATCGGTCCCGCTCCCCAAGCGCCGCGCGAGCGTCTTCGGGTTCGGGGTCTTCGGCGCGGGGTACGCGCTGGCGGGTGCGGGCTGTGTCGCGCCGATCTTCCTCGCCGTGGTCGCCCGCGCGATCGCGCTCCCGACCGAGGCCGCGCTGGTGCTCCTCGGCACCTACGCGGGCGTCGTCGCCGCGCTGATGGTCGCGACCACCGTGGCGACCGGGATGGGGCTGCTCACGAACGCCGGCCGGATCATGGCGCACTCGGGGACGCTGAAGCGCGTCGCCGGCGCGGTGATGGTGCTCGCGGGCGTCGGCCAGCTCTACCTCGCGCTCGTCGTCTACTGATCGGGTCTCTCCCGTACTGATCGGGTCGTCGCACGGATCGCCGTAGCGCGCCCTTTTTGGACGTGCCCCGCCGAGCGGTGGTATGAAAGCTGGCGTCATCGCCGTCCAGGGCGACGTGGCCGAACACGCGGAGGCGGTCCGCCGCGCCGCGACCGCACACGGCGAGTCCGCCGAGGTCGTCGAGGTCCGGGATTCGGGGATCGTTCCCGACTGCGACGTCCTCCTGATGCCGGGCGGGGAGTCGACGACCATCTCGCGGCTGATCCACCGCGAGGGGATCGCGGCGGAGATCCGCGAACACGTCGCGGCCGACAAGCCCGTGCTCGCGACCTGCGCCGGGCTCATCGTGTGCTCGCGGGACGCGAAGGACGACCGGGTCGACGCGCTCGGGCTCGTCGACGTCTCCGTCGACCGCAACGCGTTCGGCAGACAGAAGGACTCCTTCGAGGCGAAGGTCCCCGTCGAGGGGCTCTCGGAGCCGTTTCACGCGGTCTTCATCCGCGCGCCCGCCATCGACGAGGTCGGCGAGGGCGTCGAGACGCTCGCGACGGTCGACGGCCGGCCGGTCGCGGTACGCGACGGTCCCGTACTCGCCACCTCCTTCCACCCCGAACTCACCGCGGACTCCCGGATCCACGATCTCGCCTTCTTCCCCGACAGCGAGGTGGAGGCGTGAGCGACGACGGGGCGGAACCCGAGGGCGCGGACGCTCCCGACGGAGCCACCGCCGACGACGCGGTCCTCGACGAGCTGTTCGCGACGATCGAATCGCGCAAGCGAGAGCTTCCCGACGGCTCCTACACCGCCTCGCTTTTCACCCACGAGAAGGGCGAGAACGCGGTGTTGGAGAAGATCGGCGAGGAGTCGACGGAGGCGATCCTGGCGGCGAAAGACGACGATCTCGATGAGCTCACCTACGAGAGCGCCGACTTAGTCTACCACCTATTGGTGTTGCTCTCGATGAAGGACCTCGACCTCGAGGACCTCCGTGGAGAGCTTCGCGACCGGTTCTAGCACGTCGGGCAGGGAGTCATCGAAGGAGCCTCACCACCAGAACCGGTTCGCTTAGTACAGGTGAAGAAGCGGGAGATTCGCGGTGTGGTGGCGCGCCCGGGAGCGGGCCGGAGGCCCGCGACCGGAACGCGAGGGAGTTGCGAGCGCGAACGCGCGAGCAACGAGGTTGGGGAGGCGTGAGGTGCGGGGCGGTAGCGGTCGGGTGGGACTCAAAGGGGCAGTCGTGAGGACGAAGCACGGCGCAGCAAGGACCGAAAGGAGTGAGCGGAGCGAACGACTGAGGACCGCAGCAAGCCGCGCGAGTTCTCACGACTGGGGCTTTGGAGACGTTCTCCGCACCAGCAACGACACCGTTCTCATCACCTTGTTCTCTCACGAAACATCCGTTTTATAAGCACGGCCGTTCTGCTAGGTGATTCGGATAGAGACGGAGGAAAACGACACGTCGTGAACCGTTCCATGACGCCCTCGGGACTGTAGCCGAGGGGGTCGTCTGACTACCGCTCGGCGCAGTACTCCACGAAGTTCCGCAGGATCCGGAGCCCCGTCTCCCCGCTCTTTTCGGGGTGGAACTGCGTGCCGAAGACGTTGCCCGCCTCGTTGGCGACGACCGCCGGGAAGTCGACGCCGTAGTCGGCGGTCGCGACGACGGCGTCCGGATCGTCGGGCTCGGCGTAGTAGGAGTGAACGAAGTAGGCGTACTCGCCGTCGACGGACCAGCCCGTGGGTCCGTCTGCCTGCGGGGTCTCCGACCCCGCCCTGTTCACGCCCGTGACGATCGGGTGGTCGCGCTCGACCGACAGCTCGTTCCAGCCCATGTGCGGCACCTTGCGGTCGACGTCGAACCGGACGTTGGTTCCGGGGACCAGATCGAGGCCGGTCACCTCGCCTTCGCCCTCGTGGTCGGCCTCCTCGCTCGAGGTGAGGAGCATCTGCATCCCGAGGCAGATCCCGAAGAGCGGCCGGCCGGCCGCGGCGTGGTCGGTCAGCGCCTCCCGCAGCGGGCCGGCGTTCTCCATTCCCTCGCGGAACGCGCCGACGCCGGGGAGGACGACGCCGTCGGCGGCGGCGAACGCCTCGGGATCGTCGGTGATCTCGACCGACGCGCCCGCGCGCTCCAGTCCGCGGGTGGCCGAGCGCAGGTTCCCGAGGCCGTAGTCGACGAGGACGACGTCCGCCAGCGTCTCCGCGGGCGGTTCGAAGGTGCTCATACCTCCCCTCGGAGCGGCACGGAAAAGTCGGTTTCCCTTGGGGCAGCCGCCTTCGGCCGTCAGCGCGAGGACCGAACCCGAATCGCCGGGAGCCGCCCGGTCACTTCAGCGCCGCCTCGGCCATCCGCTGCGGGAAGCCGAGAAGCAACGCCACGATCCCCTGGGCCTCGTCGCCGTCGCGGAGCGCGGAGCGGATCCGTTGAGAGAAGATCTCCACGGAGATGATCAACACGAGGATGACGAGGATCGTCGCCATCATGTTGGTGAACGCGAACAGGCCCTGCTGGACGGAGAGCACGTTCCCGAGCCCGCCGCCGCCGATGATACCGAGCGAGACGGCGATCCGGACGTTGATCTCGAAGATGTACAGCGTCCACGCGATGAACGGCGTGGTCACCTGCGAGAGCATGCCGAAGGTGATCGTCTGCGGCTTGTTCGCGCCGGTCGTCTCCATCGCCTCGATCGGGCCGTCCTCGATCTCCTCGAGCTCGTCCGTGAACAGCCGACCGAGGTTCCCGATCGTGTCGGTGGCGATCGCGAGGGTCGCGGTGACCGGCCCGATCCCGCCGAGCGGGATGTAGATGAGCCCCCACACGAGCGCCGGGATGGCGCGGATGGAGGACATGATCCCGCGGAAGATGAAGTTGAACGGGAAGGGGGTGACGCGACCGGAGCCTAAGATCCCGAACAGCAGCGCGAGCGGGAACCCCATCACGGTGCCGGCGAACCCCATCGCGAGCGTGATCCCCGCCTCGCCGAGCAGCGGAACGTCGCCGCCGAGGCCGCCCCAGATCAGGTTCCGCTCCTGGATGAACGCCCAGTACGCGAGGAACCCGCTCGGGTCGATGAAGGGGAACGAGGGCGCGAGGAACGGGAAGAAGTCGCGTAAGGCGTTGAGGAAGTTCGGGAGGTAGTCCGGGATGTTCGCCTCGAAGAAGCCGACGGAGATCAGCGCGTAGTAGAAGACGCCGGCGAGAGCGATGACCCCGGCGATCAGGACGAGTGCGCGGACCCGCCGCGCGAGGACGATCTCCTCGTAACGGTCGCGGACGCGGTCGCTGTAGCTCACTGGCCCGTCCCCCCGTCGGTGGCTCGTGTGGTCGACGCGTCGTCGGACCCGCCCGTCGACGGATCGGGACCGTCGGCCGCCTCGCCCTCGGGCGCGAACATGCCCTCCGTGTCGATGTCGCCGTAGATCCGGTCTATCACGTCCATGTCGAACTCGTCGCGGTAGCCGTCGAACACCTTCTCGCCCTCGCGCAGGCCGATGAACCGCTCGCCGAACTTCCGCGCGAGGTTCACCTGGTGGAGGCTGATGACCGCCGAGAGGTCGCGCTCGCGAGCGGCGGTCCGGAGGTATCCCATCACCTGCTGTGAGGAGCCCGGATCGAGGCTCGCGACCGGCTCGTCCGCGAGCAGGATCGTCGGGTCCTGAACCAGCGCCCGGGCGATCCCGACGCGCTGTTGTTGGCCGCCGGACATGCGCTGTGCGCTCTGTTGGGCCTGATCGAGCAGTCCGACCGTCTCGAGGGCGTCGAGCGCCTGCAGCTTGTCCGCCTCGCCCTGCCGCTGGAGAAGCGAGTCGAGGAACGTGTTCCTGTTGAGCGACCCGGTGAGCGCGTTGGAGTACGCGCTCATCTGGTCGATGATGTTGTGCTGTTGGAAGATCATCGCGACGTCGTCGCGGGGACTCGTGACCGGCGTCTCGTCGATCCGTATCTCGCCCTCGGTCGGCGTTTCGAGGGCGTTCATACACCGCAGCAGGGTGGATTTTCCCGATCCGGAGACGCCGAGCACGATGGCGAACTCGCCCTGCGGGATCTCGAAGGAGACGTCGTCGAGCGCGACCGTCTCGCCGAACCGCTTCGTGAGTCCGTCGACTGTGATGCGACTCATGAGAAGTGTAGTGACGGGGAACCGTTACGCGAGGTCCTCGAACTCGAGTCCGAGCTCGTCGAGCACGTTCGCGATCATCTCGTAGTCCTCCAGGGAACCCTCCTGGACGCCGGTGAACCAGAGCGGCTCGCCGTCGTAGTCCTCGCCGTGGCTGAGGTCGTCCTCGGAGACGTTCAGGATCGCCTCCTCGATCTCGCCTTTGACGGAGTTCTCCCAGTTGGATCGCGTCACGAGCGGAGCGCGCGGGATGGGGTCGGAGACGGCGAGCAGCTGGAGTTCGGTTCCGGACTCCTCGATCTGGTCGCCGGCCCCCTCGTACTCCGACGAGATGTCGACGAAGTCCTGAGACATCTCCTCGAACTGTTCCTGCGGGACGTACGGCGCGGAGGAGAACGCGCCGGTCGTCGCCGCCATCACGTCGTCCCGCTGGACCATCTGCTCGCGGGCGGTCGTGTGGTCGGAGTACTCCGCGTCGAAGTCCTCCGCGTCGCCGTCCGGCGCGCTCCCGATGTCGAGGCCCGCGTCCTGGAGGACCGTGAGCGGGACGAGCGTCCCCGACACCGAGAGGATGTCGCCCATGTAGATCAGTTCGCCCTCGATGTCGGTCAGCGACTCGATGCCGCTGTCGGGCGTCGTCGTGACCGTCGAGAAGTACTGGGCCGCACCGTAGGCGATCCGGAGGCCGACGATGTCCAGGATGTCCTCGCCCGCGATGACCGCCGACGGCGAGATGTCGGCGATCTCGCCCTGGTCGTTGCGCATCGCCTGGAGGGTCGCGGTGTAGCTCTCCGCGCGGTCCGGTTCGATCTCGACGTCGACCTCGGACTCGAGGTACTCGAACATCGGCTGGTACTGCCGTTCGATCTCGACGTCCGCCTCCGCCGGGTTCAGGATGAACTGCGCCGTGGGCGTGGAGTCGGTGTCGCCCGCCGTTCCCCCCTCGGAACCGTCGTCGCCGGAGCCGTCGTCGCCGGAGCCGTCGTCGCCGGAGCCGCCGCCGCCGGTACACCCGGCGAGGCCGACGACGCCGGTCGCCCCTGCCGTTTTGACAAACGTCCGCCGATTCGCCGACCACCTGTTGTCGGACATACACCTACGCATCCGGACGACGGGACTAATCGTTTTCTATGTTCACTAGGGAGCGATTCCCTGAAAACGGTACTCACGCCAGGGAGGTTCGGAGATCGAACGGATCGAGCGGACGTTTCGGAGTGAACGGACCGTCGGCACCGTTCGAACTGTCCGGGCTTTCGAATCCTTCGAACTGTCCGGACCGTCCGGATCGCCCGAACCGTCTCGACCGAGATCCGTCTCAGAACTCGCCGAGGCGCGACTGACCGCCGGAGCCGCCGTTCCCGCCCGCGGCGACTCCGCTCAGCTCGCCCGAGCGGGCGATCGTCTCGAGAAAGCCCTCGCGCTGGCTCCGGTCGTACAGCGTCGCCGCCGGGTGGACCGAGAGCAACACGCGCCGGGACTCCCCGCCGATCCGGGCGTCGACCACGTCGCCGGCCTCGGCGGTGATCCGCACCGAGCGACCGAGGAGGTGCTCGCTCGGGACCTTCCCCAGGGTGACGATCAGTTTCGGGTCGAGCCCGGCGATCTCCGCCTCGAGGTGGCCGTGGCAGTTGGCCAGCTCCTCGATCGTCGGGTCGCGGTTATCGGGGGGACGACACCGCACGCAGTTCGTGATTCGAACGTCGGCGCGTGCGAACCCCGCGTCCCGAAGCGCCTCGTCGAGCACGTCGCCCGACCGGCCCACGAACGGCTCGCCCTCCTCGTCCTCGGTGGCTCCGGGACCTTCGCCGACGAACAGCAGGTCGGCGTCCGTCGGCCCGACGCCCTCGACGATCCGGCTCCGCGACTCGACCAGCGCCGGACACCGCCGACAGGTTCCCACGCGCAGGTCGGAATCGAGCGCGCCGTTCCCGACCGCGCCGTCATCCGCTCCGTCCTCGCTCATGTCACCGACTGCGGGGGCCGGAGACATAAGTCCGGACGATCGACGGAGCACCGCCGGTGACGACCGGTCGAGCCCGCGATCACTCCGCTCTCTCCGCGCCGTCCATCTCCGCACTCCCCGCTCTCTTTGCGCCGTCCACCATCTCCGTGCTCTCCACCATCTCCGTGCTCTCCACCATCTCCGTGCCCTCCACCATCTCCGCTGCCTTCGCTCTCTCCCCGTCCTCCGTGACGACGACAGCCCGGAGGTCGTTCACGTTCGTTCCCGTCGGGCCGGTCCGAAGAAGGGCGTCGGCCTCGGCCAGGATCGGGGCCACGTCGTGGCGGTCGAGCGCGTCCCGCGCGGTCGAGGAATTGAGCGTCGTCGCGTCGACGATCCCGCCCGCGGCGTCGCTCGCCCCGTCGATCCCGTCGGTGTCGACGCTCGCGACGACGACGCCCTCGCGATCGAGTTCGATCCCCGCGCTCGCGACGAACTCGGCGTTCGGCCCGCCGGATCCGGGGTCGGCGTCGTTGCCGTCATCGTCGCCGGATCCCCCGTCGTCGGTCGCGCCGCCGGAGAGCGTCACGGTCGTCTCGCCGCCCGTGAGCAACGCCGCGGGCGGGGAGACCGGCACCCCGTCCGCGGCGCACGTCTCGGCGAGCGCGACGTGCTCCCGGCCCGCGTCGCGCGCCTCGCCCGCGACGTCGTCGGCGACGACGACCCCCTCGTACCCTCGGTCGACGGCGGCGGTCGCGGCGGCGTCGAGCGCGGTCCGCGCGTTGCCGATAACGAACGTCCGGGCGCGCTCGAACGCGGGGTCGTCGGGCCCCGGCGTCTCGGGACGCTCCCCGGCGGCCCCCGCGTGGAGGTGCTCTCGGACGGCGACGGGGAGGTCGAGCCCGTACCGCTCGACCGTCGAGAGCGCGTCGGCGTAGGTCGACGGGTCCGGGACGGTCGGGCCGCTGCCGATCACGGCGAGGTCGTCGCCGACCACGTCGCTCACGGCGAGCGTGACGACCGTCGCGGGTGCCGCCGTCCGGGCGAGCAGCCCGCCCTTGACCGCCGAGCAGTGTTTCCTGACCGCGTTGATCTCGTCGATCGACGCGCCGCAGGCGAGCAGGGCGTCGGTGACCACGCGTAAGTCGTCGACGCCGATCGGGTCGGCCGGGGCGGCGAGGAGCGCGCTCGCGCCGCCCGTGACGACCGCGATCACGAGGTCGTCCGGGCCGGCGGCCGCCGCGGCGTCGACGACCCGCCGGGCGTTCTCGACGCCGCGCTCGGTCGGGAGCGGGTGGTCGCCGGCGAGGACCGCGAACGGACGGTCCGCTCCCGGTCCGTCCGGCCCCTCCGACTTCCTCGATCTCCCCGACGCCTCCGATCCTTCCGGCTCGTCGGTGATCACCGATCCGCCGGCGAACCGGTCGCCGAGGGGGCCGACCAGCCGGTCGGCGACCGCCGCCGCCGTCCCGTCGGCCGCCTTCCCGGCCCCGACGATCCGAACCGTCTCGTACGCGCCGAGGTCGTACTCGCCCGTCTCCCCGTCGACCGCCTCGATCCGGAGGGTTCCCTCCGAGACCGCGACCGCCTCGGCGACGACGTTCGCCGGGAGCGCCGCCTCGATCCCCGCGGCGAGACAGTCGAGTGCGACGCCGTGTTCGGGGGTGTCGACGATCCGCTCGCGGTCGCGGAAGGTGATGCCGCTCATGGCGGGGCGGTGGGCCGCGGGGGACAAATAGCCGGCCCCTCGACCCGATACGTTATGTGTGAACAGCCCAACAGGGAGTAGATGCAACTCACGCGATACGCGCGCCCCGGAGCGACGGCCGCCGACTCGTCCCGAACCGATCCCGGCTCGTCCCGAACCGACGACGTCGGGTGATGCTCGTCATGGGATCCGACGCGTCGGATGGCGAGGGGGTCGACGGTGGGGCGGCCGCCCGCGAGGAGATCGGCCGCGAGACGGCCGTCCGCCGGGCGCTCGGCGGGGGCGTCGTCGGCGCGGCGTGGGTCGCCGGGCTGTTCGCGGCCGCGCCGCTCGTCGGCGGGTTCGGGGTCGAACCCGTCGCGGAGGCGATCATCGCGATCTCGCCCGGCTGGCTCTCGACGCTCGCGATCGATCTCCTCGGGTTCTACGCGACGCCGACGCTCGTGGCCGCCGTGGTCGTCGGCGTCGTCGTCGCGGCCGCGGCCTGCGGGGTTCTCGTTCCATCCGCGATCGAGCGGACGGGAAGCCACTCGATCGGGGAGACGCTCCGGTCGCGGACGGGCACCGCGGTCGCGGCGGTCGTCGTCGCCGCGACCCTCCCGCTGTTTCTCGCCGTCGGCGCGGGGCCCTCCCTCGCGCTCGTCGTCGGCGTGGCCGTCGCCGTCGCGCCGCCCGCGCTCGTCGCCCGCCGGCTTCCGGGCACCGACCGGCTGCGGGGTCGCCGAGGGTTCCTCCGGCGCGTCGGCGGCCTCGCGGTCGCGGGGAGCCTCCCGCTCGCCGGGCTCCGGTTCCTGTTCGGTCGCCTCGGGGGTCCGGAGGAGAGCGAGCGGGTCGGCGAGCCGCTCGAGCGGTCGGTCTCGCCGCCGAGCGGGGACCCCGACTTCGACTTCGGCGGGATGCCGCCCGCGGTCACCCCGCCGGCGGACCACTACGTCGTCGACGTCAACGTGAACCCGCCGGTGGTCGACCCCGAGGCGTGGAGCCTGGACGTCGACGGCGCGGTCGCGGAGCCGTACTCGCTCGCGTACGACGACCTGGTGGGCCACGAGGAGCGTCTCGAGCAGACGACGACGATGGTGTGTATCTCCAACGAGGTCGGCGGCGACCTGATCGGCACGGCCCACTGGACCGGAGTCCAGCTGTCCGACCTCGTCGCGGCCGCGGGACCGGCGGAGGGCGCGGTCGACGTGGTCACGCACGCCACCGACGGCTACAGCGAGGCGATCCCGATGGAGATCGTCGAGCGCGACGACGTCCTGATCGTCTACGGGATGGGCGATCGGACCCTGGAGACCGAACACGGGTTCCCGGCCAGACTGCTCGTCCCCGGCCGGTACGGCATGAAGATGACGAAGTGGATCGAGCGGATCGAGGTCTCCGGCGTCGACCACGAGGCGTACTGGGAGGAGCGCGGCTGGGACGAGGAGGCGGTCGCCAACACGATGTCGTACGTGCGGGCCGGCGTCCGCGAGGGCGACCGGGTCGTCGTCGGCGGGGTCGCCTTCGGCGGGCTGGAGACCGGCCTCGAGGAGCTGGCGGGCGTCGAGGTCAGCGTCGACGGCGGGGAGACGTGGAACGAGGGGGAGCTGGAGCCGCAGGTCGCCCCGCACGCGTGGCGGCGCTGGCGGTACGCGTTCGACGCGCCCGACCGGACCGCGTTCGACGTCGTCGTCCGCGCGGTCCGACGCGACGGGACGGTCCAGACCGAGGAGCGGACGGGACCGCGGCCGGGCGGGTCGACCGGGTGGCACCGGGAGACCCTCGAGGTCGCGCCGAACTCAGGGGGGTAACGGGGCGTCGGGAACCGCCTCCCGGTGGGCGCTCGCCGCGATCGACGCGACCCGGAGCGGCTCGGGACGGCGGAACCCGTCGCGGACGAGCGACCGAACGATCGCGGCGGCGCGGTCGTCCGCGAGGCCGACCGCGCGAACGAAGAGCGGGCCCGCCGGGTTCGACTCCCCGAGCGCGACCCGCCGCCGGGGCGGTAGCGACCGGTAGACGGCCAGTCGCTCGGCGAGGTCGTCGCCGTCGAACGCCTCGCGGAGCGCGGGTTCGAGGCCGGGGCTCGCCTCGTAGCTCACCGCGGCGACGGGGCGGTCGAGCTCCTCGCGGATCCGGCGCAGGTCGAGGAGGTTGAACCACGCGGGCGCGATCCCGGCGACGCAGACGTGGCGAACGTCCGCTCGGTCGAGGTCGACAGCGAGGTCGACGACCGCGTCGGTGGCGTCGGTGCCGCCGACGGTACACGCGCCGTAGGCCAACCCGTCGAAGGTGCCGTCGGCTCTGAGGACCGCGCCGGCGACCCGGCTCACGCGGTCCCCGTCGGAGAAGGCGATGCCGAGCGTTCGGCTCGGCGGCTCACTCACGAGTTCGGGGTCCCCTCACGATACGTCACGTCCCCTCGGATTTGATCTCCTGAAGCCGGTCGAGCAGTTCGTCGTTCGACGCGCCGGGCTCGTACTCGACGGATCCGTCGTGGGTTTCCTGGGCCGCTCGGACGCCGTCGTCGTCGTCGAAGTCCGCATCCAGGTCCTGGTTCTCCTGTTCGGATTCGTCGTAGCTTCCGAAGCCCATGTGTACCCGAAAGTAGTGGACCGTAGCGTATAAATCCCGTGGCAGATCAGTAGTTCGGTGGTTTCGTCGGCGGCTCGCGACCGCGCCGCCGTCACACACGTTTTTGTCCGGCGGGACGGCTAGTGCGTACATGGAGCCGATCACCGTCACCGCCGACGCCGAGGCGTTCACGTGTAACGCGTACCTGGTTCCCGGCGAGGCGACCACCCTCGTCGATGCCGGAACGATGCCGGGGGTCGCTGACGTCGTCGCCGAGCACGTCGATGACTTGGACCGGGTCGTCCTCACCCACCAACACCACGACCACGTCGGCGAGCTCGACGCGGTCCTCGACCGGTTCGAGCCCCGGCTGCTGGCGGCCGCCGACCACCCGCGCCGGGACGTGGCGATCCGCGACGGCGACGAGGTGCTCGTCGGCAGCGAACCGTGTACGGTCGTGGAGACGCCCGGCCACGCCGACGACCACGTCTCGCTCGTGGGCGAGGAACGCGTCTACACCGGCGACGTCGTCGTCTACAACGACGGCGCGTTCGACGACGGCTCCTTCGGCCGGACCGACATGGCGGGGCAGTCGCGGGAGCGCCTGATCGAGAGCCTCCACGACCTCCTCGAGCGCCTCCCCGACACGGTCGAGGCGATGTACCCCGGCCACGGCGACGTCTACCGGGCCAGCGAAGGGGACGACACCGTCCGAGAGGTGATCGAGCGCGCGACCGAGCGGGCCGAGCGCCGGGAGCCGAAGTATCCCGAGGAGTGAACCGGCGGGCTCTTCCCGGCACCCTTCGTCGCGCCGTGCGGTTCCCCGGCGACATGCGTTCTTAAGTGTCACACGGCCGAACCGGGAGGCATGGACCTGTCGACGGCCGTCACGGCCACCGTTTCGACCCTCCGACGGCGACCGGCGGACCTCCTCCCGTTCTACTTCCTCGGGACCGCCGTCCCCGTGATCGCCCGCACCGTGCTCCTCGTCGCGCTCGCGGGCGCGTACCTCCACGCCGAACTCACCGGGCGGCTCGACGCCGTCGGCGACGCGCTCGCGGGAACCGACCTGACGCCACCGGACGCGGAGGACCCGGAGGCGGTCCAGCGGTGGACCGAGGCGATAGCGCCCGCCCTCGAGCCGCTCGTCTCGCCGACGGCGGTCGCGCTCGTCACCGCCGGGAGCGCCGCCGCCGCCCTCCTCGCAGTCCTGACGTACTCGGCCGTCTCCGCGGGCCAGATGAGTGCCGTGATCGCCCGGTTGCGTGGAGAGCGGGGGTTGACCGCGGGCATCGCCGGCGTCCGCGGTCGCTGGCTCACGTTCCTCGGCCTCTACGTCGCGGAGACGCTGTTGTGGCTCGGCGTGATCCTGCTCGCGGGCGTCGTCGTGGGCGTCGCGTCGATCGCCGGGGGGCCGCTGGTCGGCGCGCTCGTCGGGCTCGTCGCGTTCGTCGTCGGGGGGATCGGGTTGCTCCTCGTGCGGATCGTCTTCGCGTTCGCCCCCGCGGCGATCGTCGTCGACGACGCGGGCGTGATCGAGGCGGTCGAGGGGGCGGGCGGGTTCGTCCGCGCGAACCCGGTCGACGCCATCGCCTACCTCGTCGTCGCCGTCGGCGTCCTCGTCGCGATCTCCTCGGCCGCGTCCGCGCTGGCGTTCCTCGGCGGCGGCGCGCTCGTCGCGCTCGCCAGCGCGGTCGTCGCCGCGCCGGCCCTGGATCTCCTCAAGACCGTCCTCTACGGCGACCACCGGGGCTCGGTCGATCCCGTCGATCCGCCGGAGGCGAGCGTCCGCGCGCAGTTCACCGGCGGCGTCCGTCGCGGCGTGGCCGAGACGCTCGCGTTCGCCCGGCGGACGCCCGGCACGCACCTCCTCGTCGCCGCCGTCGGCGTCGGGGGCGGGATCGCGGGTTGGACGCTGGTCGAGCCGTTCGTCGGGATCGTTCCCACCTCGATCGAGGCGCGGCTCGAGGGACACCTCCCGCCGGCCGCGGCCGTCGGGTTCTTCGGGAACAACTGGACGGTGACGATCGCCACGGCGTTCGGTGGCGTCGCGCTCGTCCTCCCCGCGCTCTCGTCGGTCGCGTTCAACGGGGTCGCCCTCGGCGCGATCGCCGCGCTGGAGGAGAACCTGCCGGCGCTCGTCGCGTTCGTGATCCCGCACGGGTTCCTCGAGATCCCGGCGATCGTCGTCTCGGGCGCGCTCGGGGTCCGGCTGGGCGTCGTTGCCTGGCGTACGTTCCGGGGACGGCTGAGCCGCGTCGGGTTCGCCGACGCGGTCGAGAACGCGTTCTGGGTGGCCGCCGGGATCGGCGTCTTCCTCGCGGTCGCCGCCCTCATCGAGGGCTTCTTCAGCCCGTACTACTGGCGGCCGTTCCTCTGAGAGCGACGACGACTCCCCGTCGACTCTGACCGCCTCGTTTCCGACCACCTCGTTTCCGACCACCTCGTTCTCGGCCGCCCACACGTTCAAGTCGATCCGGTCCGAATCCTGACCCGTATGACCCGACGCGATCCCCTCCGCGAGATCGAGGAACTGTTCGAGCGCATGGACCGCGAACTCGAGAAGATCGGCTCGGGCCTCGACCTGCCCACCGACTCGAGCGTCGCCGTCGACGTGATCGACGGCGACGAGACGGTGACCGTGATCGCCGATCTGCCGGGGTTCGCCGAGGAGGAGATCAGCGTGGAACTCAGAGACGAGACGCTCACCGTCGGGGCGACGCCGAGCGGCGAGGGCGACGCGGCCGGCGAGGACGCGAGCGGCGTGAGCGACACGGACGACGCGGGCGACGAGGAACGCTACCGTCTCCGCGAGCGGCGTCGAGGATCGGTCTCCCGGCGGATCCCGTTACCGGCGGCGGTCGAGCCGGACGCGGCGAGCGCGACGTACGACGCCGGCGTGCTGACGGTCACCCTGCCGAAGCGGTCCGCCGCCGACGAGAGCGGGCACCGGATCGACGTCAACTGATCGCGGGACTCCGGCCGGTTTCGACCGGGACCGACGCGTAGCGCGGCGTCAGTTAGCAACCGTCCATCTCTATTTAATACCCTAGCGAACCTTCGTACGGGTGAACAGTCATGAACAGATCGAACCCCTTCGAGGAGATAGAGCAGTTCTTCGGACGAAGCCCCTTCGGCGAGGGGTTGACGGGCGGTCGCGGCCTCCGGACCGCCGACGTCGACGTGGCCGAGTACGACGACGAGATCGTCGTGATGGCGGACCTGCCCGGATACGACCGGGAGGACATCGACGTCCGCGTCGACGACGATCGGCTCGTGATCCGCGCCGAGCGCGACGCGGAGCGCGAGACGGGCGACGGGGACGGCGGGCACCGGTACCTCCGTCGCGAGCGGCGTCACGAGTCGGTGACCCGGACGATCGACCTCCCGGCCGGCGTGGAAGCGGAGGGCGCGGAGGCGACGTACCGGAACGGCGTCCTCACCGTCACCCTGCCCAGCAGGCGGGACGACCACGCGGACGGCCGTCGGATCGACATCGAATAACGCACCCGTCCGCGAACGAGGAGTGGTGCGGACCGGTATCCGGACCTCGCCGAACGATTCGCCGATCGCTCAGTACAGGTGAAGAAGCGGGAGATTCGCGGTGTGGTGGCGCGCCCGGGAGCGGGCCGGAGGCCCGCGACCGGAACGCGAGGGAGTTGCGAGCGCGAACGCGCGAGCAACGAGGTTGGGGAGGCGTGAGGTGCGGGGCGGTAGCGGTCGGGTGGGACTCAAAGGGGCAGTCGTGAGGACGAAGCACGGCGCAGCAAGGACCGAAAGGAGTGAGCGGAGCGAACGACTGAGGACCGCAGCAAGCCGCGCGAGTTCTCACGACTGGGGCTTTGGAGACGTTCTCCGCACCAGCAACGACACCGTTCTCATCACCTTGTTCTCTCACGAAACATCCGTTTTATAAGCACTCGAGATAGAACGGCCGTTTCAGAGATGAGATCCTGAAGAGAAGCGTGGTGACCGAGCAGCTTCGTCGAGATCCGGCGATCTCCGACCCGACGACCGTCGGTTTGATGACGAGCCGAGCGAATCCTCCGACCACGCGTCCCCATGCGAGTGTTCAGATCGCCCGAGAGTCGCCGACGGACGATCCTCGTCGGCGTCGGCCTGCTCGTCGCCGTCGTCGGTCTCTACGTGCTCGTGCGCGAGTACGCCCCGTTCCTCACCGACAGCGCCGAACTGCGGGCGTTCATCGCGGGGTACGGGCCGCTCGCGCCGCTCGTCTTCATCGCGATCCAGGCCGCGCAGGTGGTCGTGGCACCCATTCCCGGACAGGTGATCGGGTTCGCTGGCGGCTACCTGTTCGGCGCGCTCCTCGGGACCGTCTACAGCCTGACCGGCGTCGTGGTCGGGAGCTCGCTCGCGTTCTGGCTGTCGCGTCGGTACGGTCGTCCGTTCGTCGAGGCGGTCGTCCGGACGGACGCCATGGAGCGTTTCGACGCGTTCGTCGCCGAGGCCGGACTGCCGAGCATGTTCGTCGCGTTCCTGATCCCCGGACTCCCCGACGACCTGCTCTGTTTCGCGGGCGGACTGACGGACATCAGGCTCCGGAGGCTCGTCGTCGTCATGGTCGTCGGTCGAACGCCGGCGTACGTCGTCGTCACCCTGTCGGGGTCGAGTCTCGCGGACGGCGACCTCCGGCTGTCGCTCGTCCTGCTCGCGGTGCTCGTCGGGTCCGCGGTCGTGGGCTACCGCCGCCGCGAACGGATCCTGTCCGCGCTCGAGCGACTCGGGTGAGCCAGAGGCCGGCCCGCCAGGTTTTACCGCGCCGGGGGTGCTACGTGGGGTATGCCAAAGTACTCGACGGGCGGCGGAGGCGGCGACGACGACGGCGGCGCCTGCGAGCTCTGCGGACGCGAGACGGCGAACCTCCAGCGGGCGAACGTCGCGGGCGCGCGCCTGCTCGTCTGTTCGAACTGCCGCCCGCACGACGACTCGCGGCGAGGGTCGGGCGGAGGCGGCGGGGGATCCGGAGGTGGCGGCGGGGGATCCGGAGGTGGCGGCGGACGCGGCGGAAGCGGCACCGGCGGCTCCGGCAGCGCCGGCGGCGCGGACGGAAGTGACGGCCCGCGCAGCCGCAAACAGGAGATCGCCAACAAGCAGGCGAAGATGTACGACGCCGCCACCGGCGACTCCTCCCACTGGGAGGAGGAGGGGACGAACTACGAGGAGGACCGGCTCCCGTACCTCGTCTCGGGGTACGGCGACGTGACGACCGAGGCGCGTCGGGAGGCGGGCCTCACCGTCGAGGAGCTGGCCGCGGAGCTCGGGATCGACGAGGACGACCTGCTGGCGATCGAGGACGGGCGGGCGGCGACCGCCGGCGTCGGCGGCTCCGTCGTTCGCGCGGTCGCGGAGCGTCTCGACGTGACCCTCGTCGACGAATGACGCCCGCCGACGGGCGAATGGAGGGACGAATGAACGCGAGCGTCGAACGAAGATGAGCGACGAATGAACGCGATCAAGGACAGCGTCCACGGCCACGTCCGGCTGGACCCGGTCGCGACCGAGCTGATCGACACGCCGGCGTTCCAGCGGCTGCGCCACATCAAACAGCTGTCCACGGTGCGGCTCGTCTACCCCTCCGCGAACCACACCCGCTTCGAGCACAGCCTCGGCGTCTACCACCTCGCCCGACGGGCGCTCGACGGACTCGATCTGGACCCCGACACCGCCGCGCACGTCCGGGCGGCCGCGCTGCTCCACGACGCCGGACACGGCCCGTACGGCCACCAGACCGAGGGGATCATCCGGCGGCGGACGGGCCGCGACCACGACGACGTCGAGTGGCTCCTGACCGACCCCGACCGGGAGGTCACCCGCGTCCTCGAGCGCAACGGCCTCGACCCGAAGCGGGTGGCGGGGCTGATCGCGGGCGAGGGCGGCGTGGGCGCGCTCGTCTCGGGGGAGCTGGACGTCGACCGCATGGACTACCTCGTGCGCGACGCCCACCACACGGGCGTCCCCTACGGCACCGTCGACACCGGGCGGCTGGTGAACGAACTCCGGCTCGTCGGGGACGGGAGCGGACGGGACGGCGGAGGAAACGGACGGGACGGCGGAGGAAACGGACGGGACGGCGGAGGAAACGGACCGGACGGCGGGGGGAGCGACACCGACCCCGCGAGCGCCGACCTCGTGCTCGCCGAGGGGAACGTCGCCACCGCCGAGAGCCTGCTTTTAGCCCGCTCTCTGATGAACGCCGTCGTCTACCGCCACCACGTCTCCCGCGTCGCCGGCGCGATGCTCGAGCGGGCCTGCGAGCGCTATCTGGACCGGACGGGGACGGGCGTCGAGACCTTCCGGCGGATGGCCGACCACGACCTGCTCGTCGCCCTCCGCGAGCACGTTCCGGACCTCGGCCGGCGGATCGAGCGGCGCGACCTGTACAAGCGGGCGGTTTGGGCCGGGCTCGGCGAGGTTCCGGCGGGCACCGTCGACGCCGATCACGGGGCGGCGCTCGCGGCCGAACGCGAGATCGCCGAGCGGGCCGGCGTTGCCCCCGAAAGCGTCGTGGTCGACGTCCCGTCGCGACCGGGGCTCAAGGAGTCCGGCTCCGCCGTCGTCGTCGACGGGATCACCCAGCGGCTGTCGGACGCCTCGGAGCTCGTCGCCGGGATCCGGGCGGCCGAACGCAGCCGCTGGCGGCTCGGCGTGTACTGTCCCGCCGGGCACGTCGACGCGGTCCGCGAGGCCGCCCGCGACGTGTTGGGTCTCCGGATCCCCAGGTGACCGGAGATCGACCGGTTCCGCTCGCGACGCTCACTCGGGCGTCGGCTTCGGGACCGCGAACACGGGGAGGTCACTCGAGAGTATCACGTCTTGAGTGACGCTTCCGAAGACGGCCTTCCCGCTCGGCCGGCGCTTCCGGCCGGAGACGCAGATCGCGTCGGCGTCGACGTCGGCGGCGGCGTCGACGATCTCGGGGCCGGGATCCCCGCTCGCCTCGTGGTGGGCGACGGCGACGCCCGCCGCCTCGAGCGCCTCGCGGGCGCGCCTGACCGCCGCGAGCTGGTTGACCGACGCACCCTCGGGGTTGTCGGTGAACACGTGACAGAGGTGTGCGGTCAGCCCCGCTTCCGCGCCGGGGAGGTCCGCGACCGCGCGCGCCTGGGCGGTCGCTCGCGCCTCGTCGTCGTCGATGGCGATGAGCACGTCGTACATATCGAACGGTCGATCGGGTGGGATAATAAACGGTGGCACCCTCGGGACGAGACGCGCCACCGGACGGGCGCATCCGGACGCCCGCGTTTTTAACCGATCCCGACGAAGGGTCCGCATGACCACGGTCAAGGACACCGTCCACGACCACATCGAGATCGACGGCGTCGCCGCCGCCCTCCTCGACACGCCCGCCGTCCAGCGGCTGCGTCACGTCAAACAGCTCGGCACCGTCCAACTCGTCTACCCCTCCGCGAACCACACCCGCTTCGAGCACAGCCTCGGCGTCTACCACCTCGCCCGACAGGCGCTCGACGGCCTCGGGATCGAGGGGCGGCAGGCCGACCGGATCGAGGCGGCCGCGATGCTCCACGACGTCGGCCACGGCCCGTTCAGCCACAACCTCGAGTCGCTCACCCACCGCCGGACCGGGAAGTACCACGACGACGTCGCGGAGCTGCTCGAGGGCGGCGAGGTGGGGGAGGTCCTCCGCGAGCACGACCTCGACCCCGCTCGGGTGGCCGGCGTCGTCGCCGGCGAGGGCAAGTACGCCGGGCTCGTCTCGGGGGAGCTGGACGTCGACCGCATGGACTACCTCGTGCGCGACGCCTACCACACGGGCGTCCCCTACGGCACCATCGACACCGAGCGGTTCGTCCGGGAGCTCACCTTCGTCGAGGGGATCGGCGGCGACGCCGAGCGCGCGAGCGACGCCGACCGCGCCGACGGCGCGGGCTCGCCCGCGCTCGTCCTCGACGAGGGGAACGTCCAGACGGCGGAGAGCCTGCTTCTCGCGCGGGCGCTGATGAACCCGGTCGTGTACACCCACCACGTCGCGCGGATCTCGAAGGCGACGTTGCGCCGGGCGGCCGCGGGGCTGCTCGACGCGACGGCGACGACCGCGGCCGAGCTCCGTCGGATGGACGACCACGACTTCCTGGCGGCGATCCGCGGCTGTTCGGCGACCGCGGAGCTCTCGCGGCGGTACGACGAGCGCGACCTCTACAAGCGGGCGGTGTGGGCGGAGCACGGCGACGTCCCCGAGCGCGTCCACGACGCCGACCACGCGACGGAGCTGGCCCTCGAACGGGAGATCGCCGAGGAGGCCGACGTCGCCCGCGAGGACGTGATACTCGACGTTCCCCCGGAGCCGTCGATGCGCGAGTCGACCGCACGCGTGACGGTCAACGGGGAGGTGCGGCGGCTGGAACGGCAGTCGCCGCTCGTCTCCGCGTTGCGGGTCGCCCAGCGGAACCAGTGGCGGCTCGGCGTCTACGCGCCCGACTCGGCGACCGATCGGGTCGGACGGGCGGCCGCCGAGGTGCTCGGGCTCGACCCCGACGCGCTCGTGATCGAGGTGCGGAAGGCTATCTCGACGACGCTCGACGAGTTCTGAAGCGGCGTCGCGGCGGGACGGGTCGCCCCGCCGACCGCCGATCCGTCTCGGCACGTTTTATGTCCGTGACGGAGACGCCGGCGTATGGAGATCGAAGGGACCGTCCTCCGCGGCCCCGACTTCGAGCCCGTCGAGGGGCGCGTCGTCGTCGAGGGAGCGGAGATCGTCGACGTCGAGGAGCGGACGACCGAGAGCGACGCCGTGATCCTCCCGGCGTTCGTGAACGCGCACACCCACATCGGCGATTCCATCGCCAAGGAGGCCGGTGCGGGGCTCTCGCTCGACGAGCTCGTCGCCCCGCCGAACGGACTGAAACACCGCCTGCTGCGGTCCGCGAGCCACGAGGAGAAGGTGGCGGCGATGGCGCGGACGCTCCGGTACATGGAGTCGACGGGCACCGGAACCTTCCTCGAGTTCCGCGAGGGCGGCGTCGACGGGGTCCGCGCGCTTCGGGACGCGCTCGCCGGCGACGGCGTCGAGTTCGCGGAGCGGGACCTCGAGGCGGTGGTCCTCGGTCGCGACGACTCCGAGGTGCTCTCGGTCGCCGACGGCTACGGGGCGTCCGGCGCGCGCGACGACGACTTCGACTCGGTGCGGACCGCGACCCGCGAGGCGGGCAAGCTGTTCGGGATCCACGCGGGCGAGCGCGACGCCGACGACGTCAACGCCGCGATGGACCTCGACCCGGACTTCCTCGTCCACATGGTCCACGCCGAACCGATCCACCTCGACCGGCTCGTCGACCGGGGGACGCCCGTCGTCGTCTGCCCGCGGTCGAACCTCGTGACGAACGTCGGCGTGCCGCCGATCCGCGAACTCGCGGAGCGGACGACCGTCGCGCTCGGCACCGACAACGTGATGTTGGACTCGCCGTCGATGTTCCGCGAGATGGAGTTCGCGGCGAAGCTGTCGGACCTCCCCGCCCGCGAGGTGCTCCGGATGGCGACGCTGAACGGGGCGAGGATAGCGGGGCTCGACCGCGGCGCCATCGAGCCGGGTCGGCGGGCCGACCTGCTCGTGCTCGACGGCGACTCCGACAACCTCGCGGGGGCACGGGACCTCGTCCGGGCGGTCGTGCACCGCGCCGGGAGCGCCGACGTCTCGCGGGTCGTGCTCGGCGGCGAGACGGTCCGTCGGGCGTGACGTCGGCGTCTCCCGGTTGGGTCACGGAGCGGAGAGCGCGCCCGGAGAGAAATCGTTTAGTCGCTGTATCCACCCGGTGGGTTCATGCACGCGATCACCCAGTCGGGGTGGGTCGAGGTCATCTCCGGCTCGATGTTCTCGGGAAAGACCGAGGAGCTCCTCCGTCGGCTGCGGCGCGCGGAGATCGCCGGCCAGTCGGTCGCCGTCTACAAGCCCGCCGTCGACGACCGCTACGGCGAGACCACGATCGGCACCCACAACGGCCGGCAGTGGGACGCGACCGTGGTCGACAACGAGGGGGACGGGCCGCTCGGGATACTGGATCGTCCCGCCGCCGAGGTCGTCGCGATCGACGAGGCCAACTTCTTCTCGGACGCGCTCCTCGAGGTCTGTAACGCGCTCGCCGACCGCGGTTCGCGGGTGATCGTCTCGGGCACGGACCAGACGTTCCGTGGCGAGCCCTTCGAGCCGCTGCCGCAACTCATGGCGACCGCCGAGTACGTCGACAAGCTCCGGGCGATCTGTACGGTGTGTGGCGAGCCCGCGACTCGGAACCAGCGGCTCATCGAGGGCGAGCCGGCCCACACGGCCGACCCGACCATCCTCGTCGGCGCGGAGGAGTCCTACGAGGCGCGGTGTCGCGACTGCCACGTGCTCCGGACCGGCGATCGGAACGAACGGGCGGGTCAGAAGGCGCGACCGGCAGCCGAGGCCGACCGCGCGGGCGACGCGGACGGCGACTGAGCCGGTTCGTCCCCGTCCGTTCGCCGTTGTACCGTCCGCCTATCCCTTGATGTTACACACCGGGAACGTGCGGGCGACCGTGTCGCCGATGCCCAGTTCGTCGCTGACGCGGACCACCTCGTCGACGTCCTTGTACACGCCGGGGGCCTCCTCGGCGACGGTCGCGCCCGACTGCGCTTTCACGTAGATCGCCTGCTCGCGCTCGAGGTCGTCCCGTACGTCGCCGCCCCAGAACTCCTGTTTCGCCTGCGTCCGGCTCATCAGCCGGCCGGCCCCGTGGGCCGTGGAGCCGAACGAGACCGACATCGACTCCGACCCGCCGCGGAGCACGTACGAGCCCGCGCCCATGCTTCCAGGGATGATCACGGGCTGGCCGACGGAGCGGTACGCCTCGGGGACCTCCTCGCGGCCCGCGGGGAACGCCCGCGTCGCCCCCTTGCGGTGGACGTACAGCTCGCGGTCGGCGCGATCGACCGCCTCCTCCGTGGTGGCGGGACGACCGTCGGGGCCGACGGGGACCTCGTGGGTCTCCTTCTTCCCGATGTTGTGGGCCACGTCGTACAGAAGCTCCATCCCGAGGTCGTCGATCGGGTCGGCGTCGAAGACGTCGCCGAACACCTCGCGGGCCCGGTGTGTGATCAGTTGGCGGTTCACCCACGCGAAGTTGATACACGCGCCCATCGCGCCGTAGTACTCCTCGGCCAGCTCGGATCCCGCGGGCGCGGCCGCGAGCTCCTTGTCCGGCAGCGACTCGAGGAGGTCGGCGTGGTCCCGCTCGATCCGTCGGAGGTAGTCGTTACACGTCTGGTGGCCGAGCCCGCGGCTCCCGCAGTGGATCAGGACGACGATCTGTCCCTCGGAAAGTCGGTACGCCTCGGCGACCTCCTCGCGGAAGACGTCCGTGACGCGCTGGACCTCGAGGAAGTGGTTGCCGGAGCCGAGCGAGCCCATCTGGTTGCGCCCCCGATCCGTGGCCTTCCGGGAGACGTACTCCGGTCTGGCGTCCGGTCGTCGCCCCTCGTCCTCGCAGTGCGTGAGGTCGCTCTCGATCCCGTATCCCTCCGAAACCGCCCACTCGACGCCCCGTTCGAGCGCGCCCTCGATCGCGTCGGCGTCGCCGTCGATCACGCCGCCGCCGCCGAGTCCCGACGGGATCGCCTCGAAGAGCGCGTCGACGAGCTCGGCCTCGCAGCCGCGGACGTCGTCGTAGGTCAGCGAGGTGCGGACCATCCTGACGCCGCAGTTAGAGACGACGAATCCGTTGGCGACGAAATTGTGCGCGTCGTGTGTGACACCGATGTCGAAGACGTCCATCTTCCCGCGCTCGGTTATCGACGTGACTTCGGACGAGATCGTGAGGTTGTTGCGAACCGTCGTCTGCTCGCGGAACTGCTCGAAATCGGGAAAGTCAGCGGGCGGTCGTGGCCGTCCTTTCCGTCCACCGTAGAGGCTGCGCTCGATGAACCGATCGTTTACCTGATCGAATCGGTCCTTGATCGCACGTGTCGCCATCCCACCGTCGGCGAGCGCACGTGCCTCCTCCGCGACACGAGCGCGCTCGTTGATGACCTGTTCTTTCCGCTTCAGGTACTGTGCGACGAGGAGGCCGCGTCGCTGTTTCTCGTGAGCGTACCGATAGCCGATTTGCGTAAAAAAGCGAATGAGGTTATCCGAATCAGTGCTGATACCGAACCGGAGACGTACCGTCTCACCGGCGGTGGTCTCGGTACGCTCCACCTCTTCGAGGGCGTTGGTACGGATCCCGAGCTCGTTCAGGTGACGCATGAGATCGCGCATGAACGTCTCACCGTCCACACGGTGGTCGGCGACGCGGTTGTGGGATACGCTGGGCGCATAGGAATTCTTCGGCGCAACCGTGTCAGGTCTACTCATCTCCGCACCGAAGAACGCGGAGAGGTAGAGCGCGCGCTGCCAGTCGGTGAGTCGATGGAGATAGTCCGGAACGGTGAATTCCGATTCGACTTTCCGTCCTTCGGGCGCACCGAGCCGTATCAAGAGCTGTTTGAACGCGTTCGATCCCGAGTTGATGCTGTACTCCGTTCGAGTGAATTCGTTGCCATCGATGTCGTGATCGCGTTCCCGATCGTAGATCTTCGATGGAGTCAGTCCGATGGCCTCGATGTCGTGCTGGATCGCCTCGAGATCCGCAGGATCGCCGTAGAAACACGTATGACTCCTGCTGAACGACCCGTCTCCCGTGTGGTACCCGACGAGCTTCAGCAGACGGTGGAACGCATCGTCCGTCGAGCGTAACGGGAGGAGATCACGCTCCTTTAGCACCCGGACGAGCTGTGGGTCCTCGTCGGCGAAGTCGTCCTCGTCGAGGACGACGAACTCCGGCGGTTCGTCGTCCGGGAACCCTTTGAATGGATGGAGGAATACGTCGTCCTCGGTCGCGAGATCGTCGACCTCGGTCATCCCGTTCGACGTCTGGAAAGGATGATCGCCGGTCGCAGTAACCGTATCTCCAGTTTCAGTCTCGATCTCGTACACCGTCCGGTCGTCGGTCATCGAGAACAGTTGAATGTCCGAGTCGAAGATACCGTCGGCTGCCGCGACTCGTGCGCGTTCATCCTCGAAACGACCGAACAGGTTCTCGATCCGCCGACGCCTCCCGTGCGACAGAAGTACCTCCGAATCGCCGGAAAGGCAGTTGATGTCGTACCCGATGGCTCCGGGCGAGATACAGCCGGTGCGGGCGTCGATCGCGCCGACGCCGCCGACCGGGAACCCGTACCCCTGGTGGCCGTCGGGCATACACAGCGCGGGCTCGACCATTCCGGGGAGATGCGTGGCGTTCTTCAGCTGGCGGAGCGTGTCGTCCTCGCCGATCTCCTCGAGGAGCGTCTCGCTGGCGAGCACCCGTGCCGGGACGTTCATCTCGCCCTCGCGCGGGATCTCCCAGACGTGCTCTCGAAGCTTCTCGAGGCGGATCCCGTCGAACTCGCGCGTAGTCATACGCGGAGGTTCGACGCCGGGGGGGAAGGGCGTTACGTGTGGTCGGCGCGCCGTCGGCTACCCGTCCGCGGGGTCGCTAGGGAGCCGCGCGGCGTCGTCGTCCGCGAGGGCGAGCCCGGCGAAGACGCGGCCCAACACCACCCCGTACAGCAGGTGGGCGACCGCGATGATCGCGCCGAACTCGAAGCCCGCGGTGACGCCGGGCAGCGGGAGGGTGGGGATCGGAAGCGATGTCGCGCCGGCGAGCGCGATCGAGGCGGGCAACAACAGCCCGCCGGTGAGAACGCCGAGCGCGGCCGAGTGAGCGACGCCGAGCGCGACGCACCCGCCGACGTCGTTCCGGAGGTCGTCGAAGAAGGGGCGGTCGAAGACGGCGGCGAACAGGACGCCGAACGCCGTGCTGTTGAGGAGGTGGACCGCCCAGCCGGCCGCGACGGTCTCGACGCCGACGAGCGCGCCGATCGTGGGCATCAAGCCCAGGACGCCGTGTAACACGAGGCCCATCGCGACCCCCGCGACGAGCCCGGCAGTCGCGCCCGCCCGCCACGCACGCCGCTCGTCGGGATCCGTATGTGACATACGGTAACAATAATCACGAAAGATCATAACGGTTTCGGTCGCTCGGCGGTTTCGCCCGCCTCAGACGTCGAAGACGACGTAGGCGTACCATCCGTCGTCGCGCCGTTCGAGCGTCATTTCCGAGTAAGTGACCGCCTTGATTTCCCTGGCGGCCACCGCGTCGAGCGGGACCGCGCGGGCGCTGGCCTCGACGATCCACTCGGGCGCGTCGGCGTCGGCGGGCGCGTCACCTTCGTCGTTCCCGCCGGGCGGAACCACCCGGCACTCGTGGTCCGCGGGCAGGACGAGACGCACGTCGCGCTCGTAGATCAGGCGGTCGAGGTAGTCGAAGAGCAGCGCCTCGCGGCCCTCGGCTGTCTCGCGGACGGTGAACCGCTCGCCGCCCTCCGCGGGGACCGACTCACAGCTCGCGGCCGTCAGCCCGTCCGCGACCGCCGCGAACAGCGCCGAGAGGGTCGATGCGGTCGCCTCGACGGCGACGTCCGCCGTGTGGTCGCGGAGTTCGTACGTCACGGTTCGTCGCTTCGGGTCGGGTCGGTTTCGGCGTTGTCATCGTCGTCGGCCGCGGAGTCGAGCCAGCCGTCCAGCCGGTCAGGGATCGGCGGATGCCGGAGCTCCTCGTCGGAGAACCCCCCGACGCCGTCCGCCGCTCCCTCGAGGGCGACCCCGCTCGTCACGAGCGCGCGGATCCCCTCTTCGACCGTCAGATCGATCTCGACGACCCGACTCTCGGGGACGAAGACGACGTGTCCGCCCATCACCGGGTTGGGAGCCATCGGCATGAAGAGGGTCCGCATCCCCTCGTCGGCGGTGGCGTCAGTCGGGGCGGCGACCGCGTCGGGCGTCTCGCTCGTGACGAACGCCAGCGTGTACGTGCCCTCGGTGGGGAACTCGACGAGCACGACCTCCCGGAAGTTCCCGCCGTCCGACTCCAGCATGGCGTCGCTCATCTGTCTGAACCCCTCGTAGACGGAGCCGATTCCGGGGACCTGCTCCATCGCGAGGTCGACGTAGTCGACGGCGAGCCCTCCATACCGCGTGGACTCGACGGCCAGACCGATGAGGAGGATCAGGGCGACGAAGACGACCGGCGTCGCGATCTCGATCAACGGCTCGCGTCCAACCCGTCCGACGACCGGCAGGACGAACTCCGGAGAGACGACCACGAGCGCCGAGGAGAACGCGTCGAGGTAGTCGTACACCGCGTTGAACGCGATCGTGAGCACCACGAGCGTGATGACGAGCGGGACGATCACCGCGACGCCCGTGAGGAACGCTCCCCTGAGTCGCCCGCGATCCGATATCGGTTCGCCGGCCATGGCGGAGACACGGCGGAGTCCGTCAAAACGCTTCGGTACGTTCGGTCAGTCGACCGAAACGGCGTGAGACTGGCGCGCGGCCGGTGGAGTTATATTCCACAGACGTGTTACGTCTTCCCAGTGAGCGTCAACGTGGAGCGACGGACGGATCCGCCCGGCGATTCCGAGCACGTCCGTGAGGCGTGGGAACTCAAAGAGCGGATCCACCGGGTCGACGGCGTACTCCGTCAGCGACGCGGCTTCTTCACCGACGCGTACCGTCGATCCACGACGCATCTCATACTGGAGGACGACGAGGTGGTCGCGTTCGCCTCGGTCCGACGGGACGGCTACGTGCTCTTTCTCGCCGTGGACCCGGACCACCGGGGACGCGGGCTGGCCGAGCGACTGATCGCCGACGTGGCCGACGAGTACCAGTCCGTCTCCTGTCACGCCCGGACCACGAACGAGCGGGCGCTCGGCTTCTACGAACACATCGGCTTCGAGGTGAAACGCCGGATCGACGGCTACTACGAGGACGGCGGGGACGCCTACTACCTCACGCTGGGGCCGAACAGCCTCCGCGAGCGGCTCTCGGAGTTCGTCCGCGGCTAGGGTTCCGGCGTAGATCACCCCTAAGCACCCGAACCGACACGCATTAGCACCCGCCGCGAGGAGACGCGGGCATGACCGATCCCACAGTCGAGGACCTCCTCGAGCGCGTCCGCGACGGCGACGTGCGGCTCCACGAACTGGACGACCACGTCGACGCCGACGCGGCCGCGACCGTCCGCCGCCGGCTGGTCGCCGACGAGTCCGGAGCCGACCTCGACGCGGTCGGCGAGTACGCCTTCGACGCGGCCGACGCCGACCCGAACATCGACAACATGATCGGCGGGGTCCAGGTCCCGCTCGGCGTCGCCGGACCGGTGGCCGTCGACGGCGGCGCGTTCGACGGCGACCGCTACCTCCCGATGGCGACCACCGAGGGGGCCTTGGTCGCCTCGGTCAACCGCGGCTGCTCCGCCATCGACGCGGCGGGGGGCGCGACCGCCCGCGTCACGAAGAGCGGGATGACCCGTGCGCCCGTCTTCCGCGTGGCCGACGTGGCCGAGGCGGAGGCGCTCGTCGAGTGGGTCCGCGACAACGAGCCGGCCCTGCGGGAGGCCGCCGAGTCGACGACGAGCCACGGCGAACTGCTCGGCGTCACCCCCTACGTCGTCGGCAACAACGTCTACCTCCGGTTCCGCTTCGACACGAAGGACGCGATGGGGATGAACATGGTCACCATCGCGACGGGCGAGGCCTGCGACGTCGTCGAGGCGGCGACCGACGCCGAGCTCGTCGCGCTCTCGGGGAACCTCTGTTCGGACAAGAAGCCCGCCGCGGTCAACGCGGTCGAGGGGCGGGGGCGGTCGGTGACCGCCGACGTCGAGATCCCCCGCGAGGTCGTCGAGGAGCGGCTCCACACGACGCCCGAGGCGATGGCCGAGATCAACACGCGCAAGAACCACGTCGGCTCCGCGAAGGCGGGCTCGCTCGGCTTCAACGCCCACGTCGCCAACGCGGTCGCCGCGATGTTCCTCGCGACCGGCCAGGACGCGGCGCAGGTCGTCGAGGGGTCGAACGCGATCACCACGGCGGAGGCGACCGCCGCCGGCGACCTCTACGTCTCGGTGTCGATCGCGAGCCTCGAGGTCGGCACGGTCGGGGGCGGGACGAAACTCCCGACGCAGGCGGCCGGCCTCGACGTGCTCGGCGTCCGCGGCGGCGGCGACCCCGCCGGCAGCAACGCCGACGCGCTCGCGGAGGCGATCGCGGTCGGCGCGCTCGCGGGCGAGCTCTCGCTTCTCGCCGCGCTCGGATCGCGACACCTGGCGTCGGCGCACGCGGACCTGGGACGGTAGTCGGGCGGTAGGGTCAGTCCGTTCAGTTCTTCAGCCCTCGTCGCCGCCCTCGATCGCCCGCGCCGCGGCCAGCACCTCCTCGTGGAGGTGCCCGTTGGAGGCGACGAGCCCGACCGAGTCGTGTCGCCAGCGGTTCCCCTCGAGATCCGTCACCCGTCCGCCGGCCTGCCGGATCATGAAGACGCCCGCGACGGAGTCCCAGGGGTTCGCCCGGAGGTTCGAGATCGTCCCCTCGAGTCCGCCCGCCGCGACCGTCGGGAGGACGACCTGTGCCGCGCCGAGCCGGCGCATGTCGCCGAAGCGGGTCACGATCGCCTCGCAGGCGTTCGCGTACTCCGCTCTGGAGTCGTAGTCCCACCAGAGCGTCGGGTCGACGGTCCCGCGTCGGGGATCCGTTACGTCGCTGACGGACAGCCGCGCGCCGTTTCGATACGCCCCGTCGGTGTCGGTGGTGTAGACGTCCTCGAGCGCGGGACAGACCGTGGCGGCCGCGACCGGCTCGCCGTCGACGACGGCCGCCACCGCGGTCCCCCACACCCGGATCCCGCGGACGAAGTTGTGCGTGCCGTCGATCGGATCGATCACCCAGGCGGCCCCCTCGTCGGGCACGCGCTTTCGGGCGTCCTCCTCCTCGCCGACGACCGCGTCGTTCGGGAACGACTCGCGGATCGTCTCGATGGCGGCGCGCTGGGCGGCCCGGTCGGCCTCGGTCACCACGTCGTCCTCGCCTTTCGCCTCCACGGCGACGTCGGTGCGGAAGGCGTCGCTCGCGACGCGGGCACCCGCTCGCGCGGCCCGTTCGGCGAGGGCCGCGCGCTCGTCTGCGTCGGTCATGCGCCCGAGTCCGGCTCCCGCACGCGTATAAACGTCGATCCGGCGACGGCAGCGGCGGCCGCGACAGTATTAACTCAGTTCCGAATCCGAGTATACTTAAGTACGTAGAGGGTGGATGAACGCGTATGAGACCCGAGGAAGCGGTCCGCCAGCTCGAGTACGCCATCGACGCCTCGCTCGACGAGATCGGCCAGCGCGCCGCCGCCGGCTACCGGCCGATGTTCGAGCGCGTCGCCGAGCGCGCCGACGGCGCGGCCGTCTACACGCTGGCCGGCGAGCTCGCGGACGCGGTCGACTGTGGCGACTGCCCGACCCCCGCCGAGGCGAACGAGACGGCCGAGCGCGTGCTCGCCGACCGCGCCTACACCGACGGCGGCGAGTAGCCGCCGAAGCCGTCCCGCGGCCACCCGTTTCTCCGATCGCCTCCCGTCCCGACTCTTCTCCGAGCCGGCGCTCCGCTCCGTTCTCGACTCGGGCCCCGGTCGCGTCTCCGCCCGGTCACCGTGGGGCGCGCCGCACCAGGAACAGCGTGGCGAGCACGATGGCGACGAGCACCGCGAGTCCGACGAAGTCCGCGGGGTCGAACGTGGCCGGCTCCGTTCGTTCCTCCTCCGACTCGTCCGAGGACCCGGCGTCGTCGGCGCTCGCGCCCCCGTCGGACGCTGACTCCTCGCCGTCGGATCCCGTCCCGCGGGTCGGATCCGGAGCGGAGCCGTCGTCCGGATCGGCGTCCGTCGAGCCGGGAGCCGACTCCCCCGGATCGGGCTCGGGCTCCCGCACGGCGAGCGAGGCGACCGTCGCGGAGCCGTCGAGCCGGTCGCCGTCGACGACGAGGTCGTACGCGCCCGGCTCGTCGAGGCGCACGGTCGCGTTCCGGGTGACCGTCTCGCCCGGCGGAACGTCCACCGAGAGGGGGCCGTCCGCGAGCGCGTCGACCGCCTCCCCGTCGGCGTCGACGGCCCGGACCGCGACCGCCTCGTCGCTGGCGGGGGCCGGCCCGCGGTTCGCGAGCGTCACCTCGAGGGTCGTCGCCTCGCCGGGCTCGACGCGGTCGGTCGGGACCGCGGCGTCGACCGCCTCGAGCGCCGGGCGCTGCGCCGCGAGCGCGAACGCGGAGAAGCCGTCGGACTCGATCGCGAGCCGGACCGTCTCGTCGGTCTCGTCGGTCACCCGCAGTTCCGTTCTCTCCCAGCCGTCGTCGGCGCTCCCGTTTTCGCCCTCGTCGCCGGCGTCATCGTCGTCGCCGTCGTCACCCCCGCCCTCGCGGTCGTCCCCGTCGGTCTCGTGGTAGGCGGCGAGGTTCGCGGGGTCGACGCCGGCCTCCCGGAGGCGGTCGCGGTCCACGACCACCTCCGCGGTCGCCGACGCGATCGGCTGGTCGGGCTCGGCGAAGGCGACCGCGTAGTAGCCGAGCGGGTCGACGCCCGGCCGGTCCACGGGGTCGGTCCCCTCGGGGGCCTCGCCGCTCCCGTCGACCGAGAACTCGACGTCGCCGCCGCGCTCCCGCACGAACGACAGGCGGTCGAGCCGGACCGCGGGGCCGCCGACGCGGAGGCCCTCCAGGTCGACCGCGGTCTCCTCCTCCGCCGCGACCGAGTACACCTCGACCTCGCGGGCGTCGGGCTCCGGCGAGTCGACGAGGGCGGTGGGGCCGGAGTCGTCGTCATCGTCGTCGTCGTCCTCATCTCCATCGTCGTCGTCGCCGTCCCCATTGCCTCCGTCACCCTCCTGCGTGATCGCCTCCGGCTCGGCGGGTCGCACGTGGACCGAGATCTCCTCGATGATCCGGTCGCCGGGCATCAGGTCGGCGACGCGGGTGTCGACCCGGACGCCGACCGGGACGCGCTCGTCCTCGGACGTCAGGAGTGCGGGATCCTCGCCGCTCTCGGCCGGCTGCCCCTCGATCACGAAGGTCACCGCCTGCGAGTCGTGTTCGATCCAGACCTCGGCGGGGTCGCTCCCGTTGTAGACGACGTAGAAGAGGTCGTCCTCGACCGTGAGCGCGTCGACGTTGACACCCCCGGAATCGAGGTTCGGGTTGTCCCCGGTGGCGTCGACGACGAGTTCGCCCTCCTCGTCGAGGTAGGTGTACGGGTTGTCGCCGGGCTGGAGGGCGACCTCGTCGTTGAGAGGATCGGTGGGGCCGTCGACGAAGGCGGCACCGGTGGAGAAGATCAGGGCGGTCGCTCCGAGGACGACGAGGACCAGCAGCGTCGTCGACCCGCGGGGCGACATTACAAAAAAGAACGCGCTACGGGTACCAAAGTAATCGGTCCTCGATGGAGCAACGAGGAATGCTCGCGGTGATTCGTAGCAAGTGCCGTCTCGAGATCCGTAGATCTCGCGTCGTCGGTGTGGTAGTTATGGCGACGATCGTCGGCACGATCGTCCGGACCGTGATCGTGTTCGTCGAGGAGTCAGTAATCGTCTCGGGGGCGGGACTTTGACGGCTACTGACGCCTCTGAGAACGAGTGAATTTCGAAGACGGGGTTCGATTAAAATAAAACGCGTCTGTTAGACGGCGGTCGCGGAGAGACTCAGGCTCCCCGAGATCTCGTCCGCCGTCGTGCCTTCCAGCGCGTTGACGATGAAGGACAATCCGATCGACTCACCGGTAGCCAGTTCCGTATCGAGCTGACCGGTTATCGGACTCGTCGCGATCCCCTCTCGTGTACCGTCTCCACCTTGGGAAGATTGGAGCTCGAAGGCGTACTCGGTCTTGCCGTCGATGTCGTCGTTCAGTTCGAAGTCGATCGTGACAGAGAGATCTTCCGCGGATTGGTTCACGACGGCGAGTGCGGATTCGAGGGAATCCTGGCCGTCACTCATATCGGCAGGATCGTCGTCCGTGACCACGGAGAACGTGTCTCCCGTGATATCCTCTACGTCGTCGTCACTGACGAACGCCCCGAACTGATAGACTGAACTAACGTTCACGCCGGGGTCGTCGTCACCGATCGAGATCGTGAGCTCGCCGCCTTCGGTCATTCGAACGCCCGAAATCGCTTCGTTCGCGACCAATCCGATCAGCCCGTCACTGTCGTCGACGACTTCGATCTGCGCCTGCCGGGAGACCTCCGCGGCGCTGAACGCGCCGGTGCCGGAAGCGAACGCTCCCGTTCCGACCAGCGCTCCCAGCCCGACTACCACGTCACGTCGGTTCATGATTGAATCCCTGTGGTGGAGTTACTAATCCTGATCAGCGGTGCTGAAGTCGTCGTGACTCCCCGCGCGAACAACAATATTACCACCCAGATCGTCGCCCGTATCCGCGTCGTCGACGACGACGAGGAGGCTGACCTTGACGTCTTTCCCCGAATCGACGTCCGTCGAGTATTCGGTGTCGTCGGAGTAGATGATACTCGCCTCCCGGTCATCGGGCGTCGCCGACGCGATAAGCGAACTCGTCTGCTCCGAGTCACCGCTCCCCTCCGCGTACTGAGAGACCATGTACACTTCAGCTTCCGACGGGAAGTCCGAGTTGGCCTCGTACTCCACTTCGATCGCTTGGTCCGACCCGGACTGGTTCATCAGTCTGAACGCGAAGTAGTCCTCGATATCGCTGTCCGTGTCGATCGCGACGTCCTCGACGGTGGTGTCCAGCGTCGGGTTTCCGGGGACTTCGTCGAGATTTCCGATTCCCCCGAGTCCGCCGACTTGGTACTTCGAGTTCGTATTGACGCCCGTTCCGTCCGCGTCGTCGGGGTCGAAATCGATGACGAGCTCGCCGCCGTCATTCGAGACGAGTTCGGTTTCGCCTGCTTCGAGACCGATCAGCCCGTTCGTGTCATCCACGACCTCGATGTTCGCTTCCCGACCATCGAGTTCCGCGGCGGTGAACGCCCCGGTACCCATCGCGGCCGCGCTTCCTGAAGCCAATGCACCCAGTCCGATCACGAATTTGCGACGTTCCATGTCGTATCTCACCTGTGTTCACACACCCCCGCGCCCGGACGGCCGGGCCGGAAGTGTTGGCTATCCCATGCGGGGGGAGGTACTTCGTTATGAGATCCTCGACATGTTCCCGAGACGGCCTCGTCGGATCTCAGGGGGCGGCTCGATGCGACACGAGCGCCCCTCGTCGCCGCCGACGATCCGAGCCTGAACGGTTCAGACCCTCCTCTCGGACCTCACAGGCCGGTTCTCGATCGAATCGGGCACGTCCTGAAGATCCGTAAGGGGTCGTTATACACGGACGTATGTTCTCCCGGAAACCGACGAGGGATCCCTTCTCCTCTCAAGTCAACCGTATTAACAGATTAAGTATCCAACTGCTTTATGTCATTACCTCGCACACAAAACAAGCGAAACCTGCCGGATACCGGACGGGGGAGCGCCGGTCGCCGGTCACGGAGGGTCCCGAACACATGCTATCCGCCATCGCGACACGAGGGGAATGGAATTCGGACGGGGGTGAACTGTCTCAAGACGAAGTATTCGACGTGCTCTCGAACCGACGCCGACGGTTCGTCATCCACGCGCTCAAGCGCAGCGAGGACCCGATCGAGGTGTCGGAACTCTCCACGCACGTCACCGCGTGGGAGCTCGACGTCGACCCGGAGGAGGTCGAGTACGAGGACCGGCGCAACGTGTACAGCACGCTCCAGCGCACCCACCTGCCGAAACTGGAGGAGAAGGACATCGTCACCGTCGACGACGAGAACCTCGTCAGGGCCACGCCCGCCCTGCGAAACCTCGACATCTACGTCGAAGTCCTCGGAAGCAGGGAGATCCCGTGGAGCCTCTACTACGTCGGGCTCGCGGGCGTCGCCGCCGCGCTGCTGCTCGCGGTCGCGACCGGCACGCCGGGGTTCGCCGCGTTCACGCCGCTCGACGTCGGGGTGTTCACCGCCACCGCCTTCGGCGTCTCGTCGGTCGTCCACCACGTCGTCGGCCGCCGCGCCCGCCTCGGCAACACGGAGAAGCCGCCCGAACTCCGGAAGGTCGAGTGACTCGCCCCACGAATGAGCACCACCACCCGAACGCCGCCGGCCCGCGTGAGCGCGCTGCGTACCCTGAGCATCGTGCTCGCGTTCGCGGCGGCGGTCGGGCTGGTGTTCGGCACCGCCGGCTTCTCGGCGATGGAGGCCGACCGCGGGCTCGCCGTCAACGTGACCGACGACGAGAGCGCGTACCTCGGCTACGAGATGACCGCCGAGACCGAAACGGCCAACAACTCCACTACCGCCACCGCCGAGGCGGCGTACCACAATCAGTTCAGCGGCGAACTCACGCTCGACGTCACGGTCGAGGTCGACGGACAGGATCGTGAGAACGCGAGCGTCACGCTCACGCAGGGAGAGGCAGAACGGATCGGGGTCACGGAGTCCTGTTCGTCCGGCGAGACGGTCCATTTCACGTTCGTGGCGACCGGAAACGGCTCGGGGGTCAACGTCTCGCTGGAACGCGCCCACTCCGTGACCTGTTAGTACTGAACGATTCCGTGAACTCGCCCGCTGTGAACGACACCGCATCCGTCGACGCGAGCGGATCCACGGTCACGGCGTGAGGCTCGTCGCTTCTCGAACCGCTCTCGTCTCCGAATCCGCCGGCGGCGACTATCCTCCTCCGACACTCAGAGTTCGATCCGCGCCCCCAACGCCGGCGCGCTCGCGTCGAACCCCTCCTCCCGCAGGTCCTCGGAGAACGCTACACACCGGTCGCCGTGGTTCACGAGCACCCGCGCGTCGCGATAGTCGTCCAGAAACGACTCCAATCCCTCGCGGTCCGCGTGCGCGGAGAAGTCGAAGGAGTCCACCCGCGCGCTCACCGGGCGGACCCGCCCGTTCAGCTCCATCCGGCCGCGCTCCTGTAGCTCCCGGCCGGGCGTCCCCTCGACCTGGTAGCCCGTCAGCGTCACCGCGTTCGTCGGGTTCGTCCGGATCGCCGGGAGGTACGAGCGGACCGGCCCGCCGGCGAGCATCCCGCTCGTGGTGATCACGAGGGCGTTGTCGGCGGCGATCCGCTCACGCTGGCCGTCCCGCCCCGTCACGAACCGCGCCGCCCCCTTCGCCCGCCGGAGCGCCTCGGGATCGCGGAGGAACTCCGGGTGCCGCCGGAGCAGCCGCGTCACCTCCGTGCCCATCCCGTCGACGTACGGCGTCAGGTCGTTCGCGGCGGCGACGAGCATGAGCTCCTGGGTCCGGCCGATCGCGAACGCGGGCGCGACGACGGTGCCCCCCTCCCAGATCGTCGTCCGCACGCGGTCCGCCCAGCGCGCCTCGACCGCGGCGCGCTCCTCGTGGCTCACGTCGGCGTAGGTCGACTCGCAGATCACGATATCGGCGTCGGGTCGCGCCGTCGTCCCCGACACCAGCCGCTGGTCGTCGGTGTGGAAGTCGCCGGTGTACAGAAGCCGGGTGTCGCCGTCGTCGACGAGCACGTGCGCCGATCCGGGGACGTGACCCGCGTTGCGAAGCGTCACTTCGTATCCGCCGCCGTCGACCCCGCCCGCGACCGGGAACGACTCGCCGTAGCCGTGGCGCACCTCCGCCTCGCCGAGGCGGGCGACGTGCTCCTCGGAGAACGGACACAGCGGACTGTTCCCGTGGAGCTTCAGCGTGTCGCGCGCGAGGACCCGCGCGAGGTCGGCGGTCGGCGGCGTCCAGTGGATCGGCGGCCGCCGGTCGCCCTTCAGAAGCGCCGGCACCGCGCCGACGTGGTCGAGGTGGCCGTGCGAGACCACGACCGCGTCGGGCTCGGGGTCGCGGACCGGGTACCGCGGCGGGTCGGCCGTCAACAGACCGTAGTCGAGAAGCAGCGAGCCGTCGACGAGGACCGCGCTCCGGCCGACCTCGCGGGCCCCGCCGAGGAACTCGACGTCCATGGCCACCGTAGCCCGCGACCGGCTTAGTGTCCGTCGGTCCCGTCGCCGCGATCTCGGACGGAGAGCCGGCGGACCACCGGCAGGGGGCCGACGAGCCACACCCACGCCGCGAGCATGAGCGCGCCCGACAGCTCCGGCAGCGCGAGCCCCGTCACCGGCCAGACCCCCGCGAGGAACGTCGCCCAGACGGCGACGTGGACCGGGACGAACGAGAGCGCGGTCCGGCCGGTTCGGCCGTCCCGCCGCGTCACCCCGTCGATCCCGAAGACGACCGTGACGAGCAGGTAGAACCCGACCGCCGCGGGCGCATGGAGCGGGTGCGTGAGGTCGAAGACGCCGACGCCGGCCATCGCGACCATCGCGAACGCGAAGACGATCGCCCGAAGTCGGCCCACGGCGCTCGACGCGCTCTCCCGCCCGCGGACCCACAGCCCGGCGGCGTAGCCGAGTCCAGCGAGCCCGCCGAGGATCAGCCCGCCGTTGAAGGCCGGGGCACTCCGGTCGCGGACGCCCAGGTCCGAGAGCGCGTCCGCCGTCCACGAGAACGTCGGATCGAGGAGGACCGCGAGGAGGATCCCGCCGAGCGCGGCGAGCGTCGCGACCGCGCCGAGGAGGCGCGCGGCGGTCGGGGACGGGCCCTCGACCGACTCGCCCGTCCGCCGATCGTCGTCCATGGTCGAACTCCGGTCGACGGCATGTTAAAACTCGGTGCGGGGACGCGCGCGGTGTTAAGTTAAGAAAGAGGCGGTCGGTAGTTCGAATGTCCATGTTCGAATCCAACCGCCTCAGCGAGTCTACCGAGTGGATCGACTTGGAATTTGTGGAGCGAGAGCGGACACCCCGCGAGATCATTGAAAAGGGTATTCGCCACCATCTTGCCGGTCTATCACTTTCGAAT
>NZ_JANHDM010000011.1 GCF_024494685.1 Halorubrum rubrum
TGATTTAGCCTTCGCCACCGTAACACGCGTGAAGAGACGGATTTCGGATGTCACACCGATCCGTCTCTTCGCTTTCTACCTAGATAACGGAGTCGTCGGCTTCGCGTCTAGCGAAACTACAGAGCCCAATCTTCAGGTACTCCCTCACAACATCGATGTCGACCTCGTCTTCAACACCGTACTCTTCGACGAGCTTGGGAGCGACCTCGTCGGTTTTGTCGAACAGTTTGTCGATCAGCGCACGACTGATTCCATGAACTGTGGCCAGCGTGTCTTTGCCGTCCTCGCTGGAGTCGAACTTGGGCCCTCGCATATGGCGCCGACGTCACTGGCTTCGGATAAATGCCGGCCCACTCACCGGAAGTTCCAAATGATCCGTAGGTCTGCGTACGTAGCATCCGCGAGCGGAGCAAGCGAGGATATCCAAGGTGAAAGAGGTCGTACTGGGCGTCTCAAAGAAACATTTGGTATTATACCTACTGCTGATAATTACACGACAATCCGATGCAGATACGCAGTAATGGAGTGGAGGAATCCGATTTCAATCTTTCAGACGTTAAGGTGGATTCTTGGAGGCGTCGAGGGACAGTCGACCTCGATAATGATTTGTTAATAGTAGACCTTGATTTTTCGAACAGTTCTACTGACTCGGCTAGTGGGAATACAGTTAATTCGCTCTGGAGGATTCGAGAGGGAGTTGATGGATTCCTCCGCTCGGATGGCACAGTAATTGCCCTTGTCGACAAAACGTTCCATCTCTCTGGTGAGTCCTATGGGGACAGTTACGGGATTTATACCAGTAATATATTCACAGAGCTGGGGATTCAGTTACATCCAGTCAATTTCCGCGAGTACGGTTGCCAATCAGTCGTTGAGAACGAGAGTCTTGACGGGTACCTTAAGATTGCGAACACTACGAGTACTTACCTCAAATTCGAGGATCACGACTTTGACGAGGGTACGGAGTTAGTTCGACGTGGCGAATATGGGAAACCCGGTGGAGTTGCGTTCCGGTCAATAGACGGCACTGGGAATGGTAGTCTCATCATCCTTCCACGCCCTCACCACATTGGTGCTAGACCGCAGCAATGGCTGAAATTACTGATTGAAAGTTGTCTCCCCTACTTCCCAAAGCATCTTCAAGAAGAATTCACGCCAGAGGAGTCCACCACAAAGGAAACACAATCTTCGTCATCAAGCGGGGAGTCTCAGTTTTCTCCATCGGTGTATGATAGGCTCACCCAACTCTGCGAGCGGTTTCCGAAGGTCGCTGAAAAACTCACTAATCGTTACGGAGACAAAGAACCACTGCAGATGGAGGATGAACACGACGTACAAGACCTGTTTTATGCACTACTCAAGATAGATTTTGACGACATACGTGCCGAAGAACATTCCCCAAGTCATGCAGGAAGTGGGTCACGAGTTGATTTCGTTCTCAAGGAGGAAGACATCGGCATAGAGATCAAATACGCCAAGGAACACACTCAAGAAAAGCGTCTGAAGAACCAGTTGGCTGAAGATAAAGAACAGTACGGTCAGCATCCGAACTGTGACGAATTAATCTGCTTCATTTACGATCCTGAACATATAATCAGCAATCCTCTAGGATTTGAGAAGGATATGACGGGGAGAACCCACGACTTAGACACAACCGTCATTATATCACCTAAGTGACTCAATCTCCATCTCTATACACTCCTTAGAAGTACGGAATGCTGAGTCTGGTCGAACTCGTTCTGATAATCGCCATCATCGCCACGATGTCCGGCCTCCGCTGGGGCTTTTAACACCGAATTCGCCGAACGACACTCGTTCTTCACTTCGTCCCATCGCTCCAACAGGGTCTCCCCGGAGTACTACCGACAACTTTGACGCGGTTGCCGCTTCAGGGAGGACATATGGCTGTTGACACCGCTATCTCTGATGCGCTTGTTCTCACGGTCGACGAGCGCAACCGTCTGTACGAGCGTGGGACGGTGCTCATCGACAACGGTCGTATCACGGAGGTGCGAAAGTCCGAGGACGGCGATGGGGAGATCGAAGCCACGCACACGATCGACGGCGACGGAAAACTGGTGATGCCGGGGCTAGTCAACGCCCACACCCACCTCGAACTGACGCCGCTAATCGGTGCGTTCAGCGATCTCGACCTGCTGGAGATGATGGGCAGTATGACGGCCATCTATGGCCGTCTTGGCGAGGGTGACTTCGACTATCTGGTCGGGGCGGGGTACGAACTTGCCGCTCTGAATTTCCTCCTCGGGGGCGTCACGACGATCAACTCGATGGATGTCCGGCCGAGTGCGGGCGCGGAGACGTTCGGCGAAGCGGGCCTCCGCGGCTTCTTCGGCCCGACAATCACGGATCTGTTCTGGGACGTCCCCGTCGACGAGCAGTTCGACCGCGCTCGAACGTTCATCGACGAGTACCACGATACCTACGACGGCCGGATCCGGGCGACGATCTGCCCGCACGATGACTGGTCGTGTACGCGCGACCTCTGGGAGCGCACGGCCGATCTCGCGGCCGAGTATCCCGACCTGCTCGTCCACACCCACTTACTGGAACTCGAGGAGAGCAACACGATGGCGCGGGCGAACGGCGGCGAGGACTCGCTCGATCTGCTCGATGACGTCGGATTGCTCGACGACCGGCTGGTTGCGGCGCACTTCCGCGTCGCCGACGAGGCGGACATCGAGCGAACTGCCGCGGCGGACGCGTCCGTGGCACACTGCCCGTCGGTGTTCTGCTACTGGAACCCGGACGCCGAGATGCAGTGGACGCCCGTCCCCGAACTGCGAGAGGCGAATGTCGACGTCGGGCTGGGTATCGACGATCACTACTGGCACGACTCCTACAGCATGTTCGGCGAGGCCCGACAGGCCCGTCTGGCGGCCAACGTCAAGCGGACGACCGGCCAGTTCTCCTCGATGGAACTGGTGCGGATGCTGACGATCGACGGGGCTCGTGCGCTGGGTGTCGGCGACGAAATCGGAAGCATCGAACCGGGCAAGCGGGCGGACATCATCCTCCTCGACGTGGACAAGCCGAAGTTCACGCCGCTGACAAACGTGCCTGCCCACGTCGTGAACAACGCCGCACCAGCCGATGTGGAGACGGTCATCGTCGACGGAGAAGTCGTGATGCAAGGTGGGGTACCGGAGACGATGGAGGCCGACACGGTACAGCAGCGCGTGGAGGGGGCAGTCAAACGCTTTGCCGACGAGACGGGGTGGGAACTGGACATTGGAGGCGGTGAACCACCGGGGTCGGTCGAGACGATCCGAGACCTCCCCAAGCGTGGGCCCGCCCGCCTGCTCTCCCGTCTTGCCCTCCAATCGGCGCGTGACAAGTTCCCCTTCTGATCGACCATGTCCACGTCACCGTTTCCTCCCGGGTACGTCCGGTTCGATGACGTCCGAACCTCGATGCCGGAACCACGCCGGGTGCAGGTTTCCGAATCGGTCGCATTAGAGACGATACACGTGGATGGGTCGGATCCAGCAGTCGTGTTCGTTCACGGCGGTCTCGGCTCGCTGTGGAACCCCTATCCGCAACTGAACGCATTCGAGGGCGAGCAGGAGCTGGTGACGTATTCGCTGGCCGGAAACGGCAACTCCACGACGCGTCCCGAGCAGTCGCTCACCGGGCACGTCACCGACCTCCGAGATCTGCTCGATGCGCTTGACGTCGACCGACCAATCGTCCACGGCCACAGTTACGGCACCGCCATCGCGCTCGAATACGCCAAACGCCATCCGACGGCTGGCCTCGTACTCCACGCAGGGGGTGATCACGACCTCACACCGGCGTGGGAGAAACCGCTGTTACGGCTGTTCCTCGCGCTTCGACTGTATCACCTGCCTGCGAACGACGCGCTCATCCGTCAACTGGCCTACAGCGTCGGCTTTCATGAGGAGACAGCCGAGGCCGTCGTCGAGGATTTCCTGCAATCAAATCCCTTGCCGCGCCGCCGCTCGGCGTGGACGACTGTGACCGAGGCGTTCTGGGGCTACGATGGACGCTCCGATACCGAGCGGAGCGACGTGCCCGCGCTCGTCATCCACGGCCCTGCCGATGGGATCGTCCCGGTCGGTGCGGCACGTAGGACTGCGCGTCGGCTTCCTAACGGCGTGTTCTGCCGGATGGAGCGCACCGGTCACGTCGCGATGATCGAACGCCCGTCTGCGTACAATCGTCTTCTCCGGGCACTCCTCGCGGCAATCGAAGGTGACCGTGATCTCGAATCGGCGGTTCGTGATCGGCTTGGCGAGTATACTAGCGACTAGTCGTCTATTCCCACGGATGTGGGTTCTCGAAGGGGCATCACAACCTACGCCGTGATATCGGCCCGACGCAGGAGTTGCGCGTTGACCGCGACGATGACCGTACTCGCCGACATGAGGACGGCCCCGACTGCGGGCGAAAGCAAGATCCCGATCGGGGCGAGGATTCCCGCAGCGAGCGGGAGAGCGAAGACATTGTAGCCGGCGGCCCACACGAGATTCTCCTGCATCTTCCGGTAGCTCTTCCGGCTGAGGCGGACGAGACTCACGACGTCTCGAGGGTCGTTCTCGACGAGGACGACGTCCGCTGACTCGACAGCCACGTCGGTTCCCGATCCGATTGCGATGCCGACGTCCGCACGCGTCAGCGCGGGGGCGTCGTTCACGCCGTCACCGACCATCGCAACCAGTTGATCCTGCTCCTGTAGCTCGACGATTTTCTTGTCTTTGTCCTCCGGGAGAACTTCGGCGAAGTAGGTGTCGATGCCGAGTTCCTCGGACACGGCACGAGCGACATCTTCGGAGTCGCCGGTCAACATCGCCACTTCGATCCCCATCTCGTGGAGGGCGTCGATTGCCTCGCGGCTTTCGTCGCGGATCACGTCCGCGAGTGCGACTGCACCGACAGCCTCGTTGTCACGCAGCAGGTAGACGACTCCCTGCCCCCGGGAACCGGCCTCGTCTGCGAAGGCGGTCAGGCTGTCGCCGGGATCGATATCGAGATGCCGCAAGAGATTCGGCCCGCCGACGTAGACCGTCGTTCCCTGCTGGACGGCGCTGGACTCGCCAGTACCCACTGAGATGTCGGTTTCGACAGTGGCACGGACACCCCGTCCCTCGAGGGCCTCGAACTCTCGCGTGGATGGGACGGACAAGCCACGGTCGTGTGCCTCCTCTCGAATCGCCGTGGCGATCATGTGTTCTGAATCGCCCTCCGCGGCGGCCATGAGCGTGAGCACGTCGTCCTCGTTCCAGCCGTCCGTCGTCGCGATGTCGACGATGCCCTGTTCACCTTTTGTGAGGGTTCCCGTTTTGTCGAAGACTATGGTGTCGAGGTTGCGGGCCTCCTCCATCGCGATCCGGTCGCGGACGAGCATCCCGTTGCGGGCGGCCAGCGAGGTGTTGATCGCGACGACCAGCGGGACTGCGAGTCCGAGCGCGTGCGGGCACGCGATCACCAGCACGGTGACGACCCGTTCGACCACAGACAGGCCGAACCCCTCGGCGAGGCCCCACGCGATCGCGGTCATCGCCGCGACGCCGAGCGCCGCGTAGAAGAGCCAGCCCGCGGCACGGTCAGCGAGTACCTGCGTTCGCGACTTGCTCTGTTGGGCTTCGTCGACCAACCGCATAATCCCCGACAGTGTCGTCTCCTCGCCGGTCGCGGTCACGCGAACGCGGAGGCTGCCGCTCTGATTGGTCGTGCCGCCGATCACCTCGTCGCCGGGCGTCTTCTCGACCGGTTTCGATTCGCCGGTGACCATCGCCTCGTTGACGTTCGATTCGCCCTCCTCGACGACGCCGTCGGCCGGGACGTTTGCCCCGGGTCGGACGAGTACCAGATCGCCCTCGGAGAGATCGACGACGGAGACCTCCTCGGTATCTCCGGATTCGTCGATCCGCTCTGCGGTGGCGGGCATCAGGTCGGCGAGTTCGTCGAGCGCCCCCGAGGCCCGGCGGACGCTCCGCATCTCGATCCAGTGACCCAGCAGGAAGATGACGACCAGCGTGACCAGCTCCCAGAAGAATGGTTCGCCGATGTCGAAGGCGATGGCGGCGAGACTGTAGACGAAGGCGACGGTGATCGCCAGCGAGATGAGCAACATCATTCCGGGCTCGCGGTTTCTGGCTTCGACCGCGCCCATCCGGAGGAAGGGGACGCCGCCGTACGCGAAGATAACTACTCCGAGGACAGGGCCGACGAACTCGCTGCCGGCAAACTGGATAGCGGTGTACCCGAACCAGCCCTGCAGCATCGAACTGTAGTAGAGGACGGGCAATGCGAGCAGGAAGCAGACGACGAATCGGCGCTTGAACATCTGCTCGTGGCCGGAGTGGTCGACCATTCCGCCGTGGTCGTGTCCACCGCCCCCGTGGTGGCCTTCGTGAGACGACGCCTCCTCGTCGGATTCATCTCGATAACACTCGCAAACGCGACAGCACGGACACTCGCGGTCGGTCGGCTTCTCACGGTGGGACGCGTGTTCGTCGTGGTGGTCGTGACGGTCGGACATATCGGTTAGTCCTCCCGTCGTAGTCGCTCACGTCGTGTTTCGAACTCCTCGTCGGATAGCTCACCTCGGGCGTAGGCGACCCGCAGTTCTTCGAGCGCGGCGTCCTCACTTTGACCGCCTGTTCGGCGAATCCCTCGGTACAGGAGGTATCCGAGCCCGAGAGCGACGATCAGGACGATCAACCACATCAGGAGCAATATCCATCCAGCTCCGCCCCACATTCCCACGTCACCCATGTGGCCCCATCCCCACATCCCCATAGCGGGCATCATAACTGCCATCAAGAGGAACGGCACGAGGAGAACGACCGCGACGATGATGAGGAGGACTCGGAGGAGCTGCTCATTTGAAGACATATGCTAACTCTTCTCCCAGCGAGCATAAAATACTGTCCGGGGCTCCGGAAAACCGATAGTTGCATCTGATCAATCATCCCTGCCTCCTCAATAGTGGTCACCGACACTGCTGCTGTTAGAAATTAGTAATCACAACAGATCGGGCCGAGTAGTTGTAGTAGTCGTCCTTTCCGCTCATTTGCTCCCCGTAGGCCCGCGGACGGTTTATCGGCGTCGTTCGGGAGCGATCGCGGGGTTCGACGGGCCGGCCGCGTCCTCGAACGCGACCGGACCGACCCGACACGGCCGGTAGAATCAAACGGTCACGCGTGTCAGGTTTCGGTATGAGCGTCGAAGGGACGGAACGGACCGTCCGCTGTCTGGTCGCGAAGGTCGGGCTCGACGGCCACGATCGGGGCGCACACGTGATCGCGAGGGCGTTCCGTGACGCGGGCTTCGAAGTGGTCTACTCGGGGCTCCACCGCGCGCCGGAGGAGATCGTCCAGGCGGCAGTCCAGGAGGACGTCGACGTCCTCGGCATCTCGATCCTCTCGGGGGCGCACAACACCCTCGTGCCGAAGGTCATCGACGGGCTCAAAGAGTACGGCGCGTTCGAGGACACCCTGATCCTCGTCGGCGGGATAATCCCCGAGGACGACGTGGCCGAACTGAAGGAGCTCGGCGTCGCGGAGGTGTTCGGACCGGGGACGCCGATGTCGGAGACGGTCGAGTTCGTCCGGAACAACGCCCCGGAGCGCGGGTAGATGCCAGGGCCGGACGCGAACGGGGGGACGGGACCGGATCGCGAGCGGTCCGCGTCCCCCGAGGGACGGGTCGAACTCCGCGACCGGGACGTCGAACTCCTCGAGGGCCTCCTCGCCGGGGACCACCGCGCGCTCGCCCGCGTCATCACCCGGATCGAGGAGCGCGATCCGGGGTACCGCGGGCTCGTCTCGGCGCTGTACGACCACGCGGGCGGGGCGGACGTGATCGGCGTGACGGGCGCGCCGGGCGCGGGGAAGTCCACGCTCGTCGACAAGCTCGCGGCGGCCTACCGCGACCGGGGAGACACGGTCGGCGTCGTCGCCGTCGACCCCTCCTCGCCGTACTCCGGCGGCGCGGTGCTCGGCGACCGGATCCGAATGGCCTCGAACGTCGGCGACATGGACGTGTTCTTCCGGTCGATGAGCGCGCGCGGCCAGCTCGGCGGGCTCTCGATGGCGACCGCGGACGCGGTGACGGCGCTCGACGCCTTCGGGAAGGACGTGATCGTGATCGAGACCGTGGGGGCCGGACAGAACGAGGTCGACGTGGTCCGCACCGCGGACACCGTCGCCGTCCTCGTCCAGCCCGGATCCGGCGACGACGTCCAGACGCTGAAGGCCGGAATCTTGGAGATCGGCGACGTCTTCGTCGTCAACAAGGCCGACATGGACGGCGCGGAACGCGCCCTCGCGGAGTTGGAGGAGATGGTCCATCGGCGCGACGGCTCCGCGGGTCCTCGCGGAACCGGCCACCACGGTCCACGGAAGCCGACCGACGCGTCGGGAGGGGCCGGCGCTCCCGACCCGAACGGAGCCGACGACGACGCCTCCGAGTGGACCCCCGAGGTGTTGGAGACCGTCGCCGATACCGGCGAGGGCGTCGAGGAGCTGATCGCCGTGTTCGACGCCCACGCAGCGTACCTGCGGGAGTCGGGAGAACTGACCCGCGCGCGGCGGCGACGGTACGCAGAGGAGATCCGGACGCTGGTGCGCGCCGACGTCGGCGCGCTCGCGTCCGAGGCGATCGAGCGTCGCGGCGGGATCGAGGCGCTCGCCGACCGCGTTCGGCGGAAGGAGGCGGACCCGTACGGCCTCGCAGCCGAGATCGTCGACCCGCTCGCGACGTGTCTCGAGGACCGCGACGACCCGGCCGACGAGTAGGCGGCGGCAGGGGGGCCGGTTCGCGGGCTGCGACTCCACGTGTTATAAGTCGCCGGCGAACCAACGGGATTCCATGAGACTCAGGAACCTCGCCGGAACGGTCCTCCTCGGCGTCGGCGCGCTGGCGGCGACGAACGCCGGACTCCGCTACGAGGGCGATCTCGAATCGCCGCTCGTCGGCGACGACGGCACCTTCCGCTGGCGCGGCATGGACGTCGCGTACACCGAGGGCGGCGATCCCGAGGACCCCGACCTCGTGCTCCTCCACGGGATCAACGCCGCCGGTTCCTCGGGCGAGTGGCGCGAGACCTTCGGCGACCTCACCGCCGACTACCACGTCGTCGCGCCCGACCTGCCGGGATACGGCCGGTCCGACCGCCCGCCGCTCCGGTACTCCGCGGCGCTGTACGAGGACTTCGTCGGCGACTTCCTCGCCGAGTTCGACGAGCCCGCCGTGGTCGCCTCGTCGCTGTCGGCGGCGTACGCGGCCGGGGCGATCGCGGGCGACGCGGCGAGGGAAGACCTCGGGGTGAGCGGCTTCGTCGGCGTCTGTCCCACGGCCGTCGCCGGGCCGAGCCCGCCGAAGTCCTGGCTCCGGGAGCTGATCCGGTCACCGCTCGTCGGCTCGGCGGTCTTCAACCTGATCGCCTCGAAACCCTCCATCCGGTATTTCAACGCCGACCACGGCTACTACGATCCCGAGAATCCAACGGAGGAGTGGGTCGACTACGAGTGGCGGACCAGCCACGTCGAGAACGCGCGCTTCGCGCCGGCGTCGTTCGTCTCGGGGTACCTCAACAGCGACGTCGACCTGGCAGCCGCGCTCGCCGACCTCGAGGTGCCGACGACCATCGTTTGGGGCCGCGAGGCCGAGGTGAGCCCGCTGTCGGACGGCCGCGAACTCGCGGACGCCTCGGGCGCGCGGCTCGTCGTCTTCGACCGCGCCGCGCTGTTGCCCCACGTCGAACACCCGAACCGCTTCCTCGAGACCGTTCGCGAGAGCCTCGTCGCGGGCGCGACTGCCTGACGGGTCGTTCCTTCTCCCGCCCCGGCCGCCGCTATCAGAACTGAATAGCGGGGAGCAAACGATTTAGGTCGCCTCGGCGGAGGCGGAGTATGACCGATGACCCGTTTCGTGTGCTCTGTGTCGACGACGAACCCGGACTCGCGGAGCTCGTCGTGGCGTACCTCGAGCGCGACGACGGGTTCGACTGCGAGACGGCCGTCGAGACCGACCCGAACGCGGCGCTCGAGCGGATCCGCTCGGAGGCGTTCGACTGCGTCGTCACCGACTACGACATGCCCGCCCGAACCGGCGTCGAACTCCTCGCGTCGGCCCGCGAGACGCATCCTGAGCTTCCGTTCCTGCTGTTCTCGGCGACGGAGCCCGACGAGATCGCGGCCGAGATGGTCCGCGTCGGCGTCACCGACTACGTGGGCAAGGGCGGCGGCAGCGAGGCGTACACGACGCTCATCCGTCGGGTCGAACACGCGATGGACGACGACGAGGAGAGAGACGACGGGTTCGACGCGGGCGGAGTCTCCCTCGACGGCGTCTGTACGGTCGGGCCGGACGGGACTTTCGAGTACGTCTGTGAGGAGTACGGCGAGCTGTACGGCTACGACCCCGACGACCTGGTCGGCGAGCGCTGGCAGCGGCTCCACCCCGACGAGGCGGTCGAACACATCCGGACCGACGTGCTCCCGGCCGTAATGGAGGGCGACCGGTGGACCGGACGGAGCACGGGGCTGCGGGCGGACGGGAGCACGTTCCCGGAGTCGAAGATGGTGAGCACGACGAGCGACGGCCGCCTCCTGATCTCGGTGTCGGAGTACGGCGGATCGGGCGTCCGCGCCGGCGACTGAGCCGGAGCCGGCTCACCCGTCGCGGCGCACGTACAGGGTCTTCCGACAGGTCGCGTGGACGGTGCCCGCCTCGTCGACGAGCGAGACCTCGTACTCGCGGTCGGTCGACTCCCCCGGCGCGAGCGCCCCACGGAGCGTCCCGGTCTCGTCCGGCGCGAGTTCGAACTCCGCGTACAGCGTGTCTCGGCCGGGTTCGACGAACTCGATCGCGGCCGACTTGTCCCAGACGGTGAACCCGTCGCCGAGGATCCGCCGGAGCATGGTCATGTACACCGGGTCGAGCGCGCCGTAGAGGCTCCCGCCGAAGGTCACGCCGAGCCCGTTCCGCGTCCGCCAGTTGAACGGGACCCGCACGCGGACGTACCGCCACGCCGCGCCGATGTGCTCGACCCGCCCGCCGGTCCCGCGGTAGGCGGGGAGCAGGTTGAACGCGTGCCGCCACAGGCGGGTCCGGAGGCTCTCGGCCGGCGGATCCGGGTCGAGCGGCCGCGGCTCCGGGTCGCGGTCGATCCCGGTCGGGGAATCACTCACGTCCACCCCGGCCGTCCGCGCCGACAAACCGCTATCGGAACGCGAAACAACGCGCGTCCGGTTGCCGCGAGGCGTCACGGTCCGCGGGGGCGATCCGAGCGGCGACCCGCGAGCGCCCGAAACCGGTATCCCCGCGCGTCCGCAACCGGACACCGATGGAGTGTGACAAGTGCGGGGCCGACGCGATCCACCACGCCGCCTACTCGGGGGCGCACCTCTGTGGCGAGCACCTCTGTCGCTCGGTGGAAAAGCGCGTGAAACGCCGGGTACGGGAGGACGGACTGCTCGACCCCGACGCGACCCCCGAGGACCCGGACCGGTGGGTGATCGGGCTCTCGGGCGGGAAGGACAGCGTGGTCCTCACACACGTCCTCGAGGAGGTGTTCGGGCGAGACCCGCGCGTCGAGATGCTCGCGCTCACGATCCACGAGGGGATCGAGGGGTACCGCGACGAGAGCCTCGACGCCTGCGTCGAACTCGCCGAGGCCCGCTCGATCCGCCACGAGATCGTCTCCTACGACGACGAGTTCGGCGTCCGCATGGACGACGTGGCCGAGACGGACCCGGAGAACATGGCCCCGTGTGCGTACTGCGGGGTGTTCCGCCGGGACGTCCTGGAGCGGTACGCCGAGGAGTTCGGCGCGGACAAGCTCCTCACCGGCCACAACCTCGACGACGAGGCCCAGACCGCGCTGATGAACTTCCTCGAGGGCGACGTCCGGCAGGTCGCGAAACACTTCGACGCCTCGCTCGGCCCCTTCGACGAGCGCGGCGAGACCGACGCGTTCGTCCCGCGCGCCAAGCCGCTGCGGGACGTGCCCGAAAAGGAGGTCGCGCTCTACTGTCACGTCCGGGACCTCCCGGTCCACATGGCCGAGTGCCCCCACGCCGCCGAGGCGTATCGCGGCGAGATCCAGTCCGTGATCCACGACCTCGAGGAGAACCACCCCGGCACGCGCCACTCGATCATGGCCGGCTACGAGGAGCTATCGGGGATCACGGCGGAGCGGTATCGAGACGGCGAGGGCGACGAAGGGAACGCAGAAGACGGATCCGGAAACGGGGCCGACCGCGGCGGCAACGACGACCGATCGCTGCGCGAGTGTACGCGTTGCGGCTCGACGACCAGCCGCGAGGTGTGCCGGAAGTGCCGGCTGCTCGATTCGATCGAGGCGGCGTCGTAACTCGTGGGAGCGGGTCGACGAGCGCGAAAAAACGGAGTGCCGCGAACGGCTTCGGGAGTGCCGCCTCAGCGGATGACGTCGAGCCCGTTGTTCGTCTCGACGGGCTCGGTGCCGCCGTCGGACTCCCAGGCGGCGCGCTCGGAGCCGCCGGATCCCTGAACGCCGTTTTTCGCCTCGGTCGCCCGCGAGCGGGAGTCGCCGAGGTCGTCGGCATCGACCGCGGCACGGGACTTGTCGGCCTGCTTCTGCGTCGAGGGGCCGAGCACCTGCGCGCTCTGGACGCCGGTCATGATCGCCATGACGCGGACCTTCCCCTTGTACTCGTCCTGGATGCGCGCGCCCCAGATCACGTTGGCGCTCGCCTCCAGTCGCTCGGTGATGTTGTTCGCGATCCCCTCGGCCTCCTTCAGGGTGAGGTCCGGGCCGCCCGTGATGTGGACGAGCCCGCCGGAGGCACCGCGGTAGTCGACGTCCAAGAGCGGGTGGTTCATCGCGTCGTTGACCACCTCCTGGGTCTTGTTCTTGTCCTGGGTCTCGCCGACGAGCATGACGGCGACGCCGCCCTGGTTCATGATCGTCGACATGTCGGCGTAGTCCAGGTTGATGAGGCTCGGCTGGGTGATCGTCTCGGAGATCCCCTTCACCGTCTCCGCGATGATCTGGTCCATCACGGAGAACGCCTTGCCGATCGGCAGGTTCGGGACGTAATCGAGCAGGCGGTTGTTGTCGAGGACGATGATCGAGTCGGCCTCGTTGCGGAGGCTCTCTAAGCCCTCCTCGGCTTTCACCGTGCGGGCACGCTCGACGTTGAACGGCGTTGAGACCATCCCGACGACGATCGCGCCCTGCTCTTTGGCGATCTTCGAGACGACGGGTGCCGCGCCCGTGCCGGTGCCGCCGCCCATGCCGGCCGTGACGAAGACGAGGTCGGCGTCGCCGAGCACCTCCTTGATCGTCCCCTGGGCCATCTCCGTCGCGCGTTCGCCCATCTTGGGGTCGCCGCCGGCACCGAGCCCCTGCGTGAGCGACTTGCCCACGAGGATCTTGGTGTCGGCTTCGATCATCTTGAGGTGCTGTTTGTCGGTGTTGATCGCGACGGTGTCGGCACCGTCGACGCCGATGTTGTACAGGCGGTTGACGGTGTTGTTGCCCGCGCCGCCGGCACCGACGATGACGATACGGGGGTCCCCGAACTCGTCGTCGTCCATGTTGGCGTCCATCTCGCGCTTCTCCGCTTCCGCGTTGTCGAGGGCATCCTGAACGAGATCCTGCATCGATCTACACCTTGGCCCAACTGCGGTTGCGGCCGCGCTCCTCGCGCTCGCCGTCCTGTTCGCTCAACATGTCGCGGACGGCCGATCGGATCGCCTCGCTCCGGTTCGGGAACTCACCCGTCTCGACCATCTGTTCGACCTCGTCTATCTGCTGTTTCGGGATCCGTAGTGTCACACGCTCCATTTGTTGTATTCCCCCGGTAAGACGACGGTCACGACACACGCCGCGCGTCTTACGGCCACGAACCGCCCGACGGCGGGGACGTCCCTTCGTCGGACGGCGGCTGTAAGACGGTCGTCTTACGCGATTGTAGTCACCGAGGCTACCCTTATAAAATTAACGCCGGTCGTAAGACACAATCGAGAATTGGCGTATACCGGCTCGAAACGAGCGTTTTCGGCGATAGTCAATCTTTCAGCACGTCCGCTGCGGGAGTTCGTCGACCGCAACCGGGACAGAACGCCCAGTCCGTCCGGATCTCGTCGCCGCATTCACAGAAGGCCCGATGGGACTGCTTTTCACCACAGTTCGGGCAGTATACGTGATTCTCCGGGACGTTTTCGCCACATCCGCCGCAGACGCTGTCGTCCGTTTGCATCCCGCGATCGGCGCGTGTCTTACGCGTATCCGACTCGGTCTCCGGTTCCGTTTCCCGTGTCACACGCGCGTCCCCATCGTCGGCTCCAGGGACGTCGAGCGTGACGTTTACGTTGATCTCACCGGGTGTAGACGGCGTATACGCGTCTTCAGGGCGGCGACGACTCGCGACTCCGAGCCGATCGTCCAACGCGGCATCGAGCCGGTCCGCGATCAGGTCGTCGATCCGATCGGAGAGGGCGGCGTCCACGCTCCCCTCGGGAGCGTCCGCGTCCGTCCCGCCGACCGGGTCGTCGAGGTGCGCGCGGAGCGCCTCGCGCATCACCTCGCTCTTCGAGGCGTCACACGCTTCCAGCCGCTCGACGAGGTCGTCGTCGGCCCGGAAGGTGATCTTGCTCATACCGCAGCGATATCGATCCCAGTACAAGTATCTTCCCCCCCTCGTCCGCTCTGCGGCAGACACGTTTCAGCGGCTCGAAACGTCCGATCCGGCCGGATCGGCGTTCGGGGTTCGCCGCCGCCGCGGGCGGATCGTGTCATGTGATCACACGTGTGTCTGACACAGGTTTATACGCCTCGCGCGGGCATACGTGAGCACATGAGTAACCGCGTCGAGGACCTCGAACGGCAGGTCGCGGAGCTGCAGGCGGCGGTCAACGGGCTCACGGAGGAGCTCGTGGAGATGAAAGAGCGCGTCCGACAGGTGGAGGACGCACAGGAGGTGGCGGTCGACGCGGAGGCGGCGGCCGCCGCGACCGCTCCCGAGGAGTCACCGTCGGACGCGTCCGACACGTCCGACTCGCCGACGGAGGGCGAACGCCGGACCCACTCCGACGACCACGTCGAGGTCGTCGAACGGACCGGCGGACCGTCGAACCCTGGGGAGGCGGCCGGGAGCGACCCCGAACGCTCGGACGCCGACTCGCCGGCCCCGGACGACGAGGAGCCCGCCCCCGAGACGACGGCGGGAGACGGGGAAGCCGCCGCCGACGGCGCTGACGGGAGCGACGCCGAGGATGGAGAGTCGGACGACAGCGACATCATCGTCGCGTAACCCGGCGTCCGTATCCCGCCATGCACATCACTGAAGTAGTCCTGGACGGTTTCAAGAGCTTCGGGCGGACCACGAGGATCCCCTTCTACGAGGACTTCACGGTCGTCACGGGACCGAACGGCTCCGGGAAGTCGAACATCATCGACGGCGTCCTGTTCGCGCTCGGGCTCGCGCGCACCCGCGGGATCAGAGCCAAGAAGCTCACCGACCTCATCTACAACCCCGGCCACGACGACGGCGAGACCGCCGGCGGTCCGAAGGAGGCGTCCGTCACGGTCGTCCTGTCGAACGAGGACGGGACGCTCGACCGCTCGCAGGTCGTCTCGGCGGCCGGCTCCGAGAACGTCGGCGACGTCTCGGAGATCACGATCAAACGGCGGGTCAAGGAGACCGAGGACAACTACTACTCGTACTACTACCTCAACGGACGCTCCGTGAACCTCTCCGACGTCCGCGACCTACTCGCGGCCGCGGGCGTCACCCCCGAGGGGTACAACGTCGTCATGCAGGGCGACGTGACCGAGATCATCAACATGACTCCCTACCAGCGCCGGGGGATCGTCGACGAGATCGCGGGCGTCGCGGAGTTCGACGAGAAGAAGGAGGCCGCCTTCGAGGAGCTCGACACGGTGAAAGACCGGATCGGCGAGGCCGACCTCCGGATAGAGGAGAAAGAGGAACGGCTCGATCGGCTCTCCGAGGAGCGCGAGACCGCCCTCGAGTACCAGTCGCTACGCGAGGAGGCCGAACAGTACCGCGGCTACCGGAAGGCCTCGGAGCTGGAGGACAAACGCGACTCGTTCGCCGAGATCGAACGCGAGATCGGGGAGGCCGAGGCGGAACTCGAGGAGCTCCGCGTCGAACTCGACACCAGACAGGGAACGGTCACCCGCCTCGAGGAGGACCTGGCCGATCTCAACCACGAGATCGAGACGAAAGGCGAGGACGAACAGATCGCCATCCGGTCGGAGATCGAGGAGATCAAAGGCGAGATCTCCCGGCTGGAGGGGAAGATCGAGGCGGCCGAGGAGCGCGCCGCGGACGCCGAGACCGAGCGGCGGAACGCGTTCGTCCAGATCGACCGCAAGCAGGAGACGATAGACGACCTCGAGTCGGAGATCCGGGAGACGAAAGTCGAGAAGGCGTCGCTCAAATCCGAGCTCGCGACGAAGCGGTCGGAGCTGGCGGAAGTGGAAGCCGAGATCGAGGGCGTCGACACCGAGTTCGACGAGCTGAAGGACGAACTCGCCGACAAGAAGGAGCGGCTCGAGTCCCTCCGCGAGGAGAAGAACCGTCACCAACGCGAGAAGGACCGGCTGCTCGACGAGGCGCGCCGGCGCTCGAACGCAGTCGAGGAGACCCGCGCGGACCTCGAGGCGGCCCGCGAGGAGGTCCCCGACCTGAAAGCGCGGATCTCCGAGCTCCACGGGGAGCTCGACAAGGCCGAGAAGAACGAGTCGAAGATCGAGGAGGTGGTCGCCGACCTGTTCGCCGAGAAGGCCGAACGGAAGGAGGAGTTGGAGGCGGTCGAGGACGACCTCCGCGAGAAACAGAACGAGTACGCGAAACTGGAGGCGGCCGCGAGCGAACGGGGCGACACCTCCTGGCCGCGGGCGGTCACCGAGGTGAAAAACGGCGGCATCGACGGCGTTCACGGCGCGGTCGGCGAGCTCGGCTCCGTCGAGGCGGAGTACGCCGAAGCGTGTGAGACGGCTGCCGGCGGGCGGCTCGCGAACGTCGTCGTCGACGACGACGGCGTCGGCTCGACCTGTATCGACTACCTGAAACGGCGCAACGCGGGTCGGGCGACGTTCCTCCCCATCACGAAGATGGACGATCGCGGCCTGCCGCGGAAGCCCTCGATGCCGGGCGTCGTCGACTTCGCGCGGAACCTCGTCGAGTACGACTCGCGGTACGAGCCGATATTCTCGTACGTGCTCGGGTCGACGCTCGTCGTCGAAGACATGGCGACCGCCCGCGATCTGATGGGCGACTATCGGATGGTCACCCTCGAGGGCGACCTCGTCGAGAAGTCCGGCGCGATGACCGGTGGCTCCGGGGGCGGATCCCGGTACGCGTTCACGAAGTCCGGCGGCGGCAAGCTCGAGCGGCTCGCCGCGGCGATCGGCGACCTGGAGGACGAGCGGCGCGAGCTCGAGTCCGAGATCGACGAGCTGGACGCCGACATCGACGACGCCCGCGATCGAAAGGCGGACGCCGCGGACCGCGTCCGGTCGCTGGAGGGGGACGTCGAACGCGCAAAAGAGGAGCTCGCGGAGACCGAGACTCGGATCGAGGGGCTGGAGACGGAACTCGAGGGACTCCGTGCGGAACGCGAGTCGGTCGACGAGGAGATGAACGGGATCGACGAGACGATCGACGCCCTCGACGCGGACGTCGAGCGGCTGGAGACGGACATCGAGGAGATCGAATCCGAACTCGCCGACTCGAGGATTCCGGAGCTCTCCGAGGAGGCCGACGGGATCCGCGAGGAGATCGCCGAGTTGGAAGAGCGCATGGACGACCTCGACGCCCGGCAGAACGAGTCGGAGCTCGAAAAGGAGTACGCCGAGGACGCCGTCGACGACCTCCACGACACGGTCGAGGAGGCACAGAACAAGAAGAGCGAGGCCGAGGAGGCGATCGCCGAACACGAGGTGACCATCGACGAGAAGGAGGAGACGCTGGAGGTCAAACGCGAGTCGATCGCGGAGCTGGAAGCGGAGATCGCGGAGCTGAAGGAGGACCGCGAGGCGCTCCGCGAGGAGATCCGGGAGGCGACCCGGCGGCGCGACGAACAGCGCTCGCGCGTCGCCGACGCGGAGTCCGAACTCGGAGACCTCACGGACCGCCGGGACCGCCTGGAGTGGGAGATCGACGAGCTGGAGTCGCAGGTCGGCGAGTACGACCCCGAGGACGTTCCCGACATCGACGAGGTCGAGTCGCGGATCGAGGAGGTGGAGTCCGAGATGGAGGCGTTGGAGCCGGTCAACATGCTCGCGATAGACGAGTACGACGAGGTCGAAGCCGAACTCGAGACGCTCCAGGAGCGCCGCGACGTGCTCGCCGAGGAGCGCGACGCGATCACCGAGCGGATCGAGGGGTACGAAGCCGAGAAGAAGGCGACGTTCATGGAGACGTTCGAGTCAATAAACGACCACTTCCGGGACATCTTCTCGCGGCTGTCGGCGGGCAGCGGCGAGCTCCTCCTGGAGAACCCCGAGGACCCCTTCGAGGAGGGGTTGACGATGAAGGCACAGCCCGCGGACAAGCCGGTCCAGCGGCTGGAGGCGATGAGCGGCGGCGAGAAGTCGCTGACCGCCCTCTCGTTCATCTTCGCGGTCCAGCGGCACAACCCCGCCCCGTTCTACGCGCTCGACGAGATCGACGCCTTCCTCGACGCGGTCAACGCCGAGCGGGTCGGCGAGATGATAGAGGAGCTGGCCGCCGACGCCCAGTTCGTCGTGGTCGGGCACCGCTCGGCGCTTCTGGAACGGTCGGACCGCGCCATCGGCGTCACGATGCAGGGCGACAACCTCTCGGCGGTGACCGGAATGCGGTTCGGCGGCGACGACGAGGAGGCGGAGGTGAGCGCGGATGACTGACGACGGCTCGGCCGACGCCGGGGCGGGCGGCGGCGTGCCCGACCTCGACCTGACGAGCGATCGCGACGGCGCGAGCGAGGGTCCGGCGTTCGACGCCGCCGACGCCGGCCCCGCCGCGGCCGCGACCGGCCCTCCCGACACCGCCGAGGCCGACCCCGACGAGGGTGAGGTCGAGCCCGTCGAACTGCTCGTCCAGCTCGCCGAGGAGGGCGAGATCGAGCCGTGGGACATCGACATCGTCCGGGTGACCGACGCCTTCCTCGAGAAGCTCGACGAGACCGACCTCCGGACGACGGGTCGCGCGCTGTTCTACGCGAGCGTCCTGCTCCGGATGAAAAGCGACGGAATGCTGGCCGACGACGACGAGGACGACGAGCCCGAGCGGGAGCCGTGGGAGGTGGCGATGGAGGGCGGGGCCGCCGACCCCGCCGACCCGGAGTTCGACCCGGTCGACCGGCTGGAGGCCGAGATGGACCGGCGACTCGACCGCAAGAACACCCGTGGGTCGCCGGAGACGCTCGACGAACTGGTCCGCGAACTGCGCGAGGCCGAACGCGGGTCGTGGTGGAAAGACTCCCGCGAGTACGACACTTCGGAGTCGCCGACCGGCTACGGCCGGGGCACCCAGACCCTGGATTACCACGCGGGCGACGAGTTCCGTCGCGACGGCGAGCCGACCGCCGGGGAGGCCACGGACCGCACGCACGACGAGGACATCGAGGAGGTGATTGCGGAGGTGGAGACCGCCCTCCGTCCGCACTTCGACGGTGGGCGTGCGGAGGTACTGTTCGCCGAGGTGGAGTCGTCCGGCGGCCGCCCGTTCATGACGTTCCTCGCGCTGTTGTTCATGGCCCACCGGGGAAGCGTCCGGCTCCGACAGGACGATCTGTTCGGCGACCTCTGGATCCGCGATCCCGCGACGGCGACGGGCGAGACCGAGGCGATCGCGGACTGAGCACTGGCGAGAAACGAGAACCTCGGTTGCGGGAACTCGTCAGTCGCCGGTCTACAGGTAGTCGCCGAGCAGCGGCTCGACGCGCTCGCGGGTCTCCTCGGGGATCGCCTCGGTCGGCGTGTTGACGGTGCCCTCCAGCGCGGTGTGCGCCTCGCACGCGTGGTCTTCCGGAAGCGTCCGCACCGCCTCCTCGACCGCGGCCTTGATCGCTTCCTGGTTCCGCTCGGCGTTCTCGAGGACCTCTTCGAGGGTCACCTCGCTGTCCGCCTTCCAGACGTCGTAGTCGGTGACGCCCGCGATCGTCGCGTACGCGATCTCCGCCTCGCGGGCCAGTTTCGCCTCCGGGATCGCCGTCATGCCGACGAGGTCCCACCCCTGTGCCCTGTAGAACTCCGACTCCGCGCGCGTGGAGTACTGCGGCCCCTCGATACAGACGTAGGTCCCTCCCTTCACGACGGGCGTGGCGTCGTCGCCGTCGCCGCCGACGGCCGACTCGGCGGCCGCGGTCAGGTGATCGACGAGTTCGGGGCTGTACGGGTCCGCGAAGGGCTGGTGGACGACGACGCCGTCGCCGTAAAAGGAGAGCTCGCGGCCCTTGGTCCGGTCGTAGATCTGGTCGGGGACGACGAGCGTGCCGGGCTCGAGCTCCTCTCTCAGGCTGCCGACCGCGTTCGACGCGAAGACGTGGGTCACGCCCGCCCGCTTCAGGGCGTACATGTTCGCGCGGTACGGGAGGTCGGTGGGCGAGGCGCCGTGGTTCGAGCCGTGTCGCGGGAGGAACGCGACCTCCCGGCCCGTGTCGGCGAACTCGCCGATCGTGACCGCGTCGCTGGGCTCGCCGTACGGCGTGTCGTACTCGACCTCGCGCACGTCGTTCAGGGGGAGCGCCTCGTAGATCCCGCTGCCGCCGATGAAGCCGATGGTGCTCATATTCCGGATCCGCCCGCTCGCTACTTATATCGACGGAAGTGTTCGGCGACGATCGACGGAGACGCTCGGCGACGTCCATGGGGCCCGAAAAAAGGGGTTGACGCGGATCCCGTCCTCCGCGGAGGAAGACGACCTAGGCGGGCGCCGCCGACTCGGCCGCGACCTCGGCCTCGACGAGGTCCTTCGTGTTCCGGAGGTGGTTCTCGAGCTGCCGCTCGTTGTAGCGGCTGGCGACCGGTTTCAGGATCCGATCCAGGAGGGAGTCTCCCATCTCGTAGGTCGCCCGGTGCGAGAGTCTCGTCCCGGCGTCGGTTCCCGAGTAGCGGTTCCGGATCTCGCCGCTCATCTCGTCGCTCTCGATCGTGACGAGCAGTTCCTCGTTCGGTTCGACGACCGTCATCTCCATGTCCATCTCCATCGCGATGCCGAACACGCCGTAGGTCCCGGTCATCCGCGCGCCGTGGTCGGTCTCCTCGACGACCTCGAGGTCACGCAGGCTGGCCATCGTCCGTGACCAGTTCTCGGGGGTGCTGTCGAACGCGAAGACGTGCTCGACGGGTGCGGCGATCTCGATGGTGTGTTCGAATGTCGTCATGTGGTCTCAACTCGGTCGTCGAACCGGTCCACGCGTTCGGTCGGAAAGAGCCTCTCTCGTGATCTCTCGTGGTCCGATCGCGCCGGGGCGACTGAGGTACTATACGCCGTCCGAGGTATTAAACGAGTACTGAGGCGTGTACACCCGCATCACGGACGGAATCGGGTCACAGGAGCGTCCGCACCGCCAGCAGCGTCAGCGCGCTCACGACGATCAGGTGGATCAACACGACGCCGACCGGCGCGAGGCCGACCGCCCGCAGATCGCGCGCCCGGATCGACAGCCCGAGCCCGACGAACGCGACGAGAAAGAGGGCGTCGGACACCGCGGTGATGGACTCGATCGCGGCTGGCGAGAGCAGTCCGCCGTTGGCGACCGCGGCGACGAGCAGGAAGCCGAGCAGGAACTTCGGGAACTCCGCCCACAGCTCGCGGGCCTCCGAGTCCGTCGCCGAGCGGGCCGCGTACGCGACCGAGTAGGCGACCGCGACGCCACCGAGAAGCGAGTTGCGCGCGAGCTTCGTGACCGTCGCCCACTGGCCCGCCTCCGGGGAGTGTGCGAACCCCGCGGCCGCGACCGGGCCGGTCGAGAACATGCTCACGCCCGCCCACACGCCGAACTGTCGCGCGGTGAGCCCGAGCCACTCGCCCGCCAGCGGGAACGCCACGAGCGTGATCACGTCGAAGAGCAGGACCGTCGCGGCCGCGAAGGTGAGCGCCGCCCCGCGCGCCTCCAGCACCCGACCGATCGCCACGACGGCGGAGACGCCACAGACGCTCGCGCCCGCCGCCAGGAGCGACGGGGTCGTCCCCTCGAGCCGGAAGAGACCGCGAGCGACCGCCTCCGAGAGCAGAAGGCCGCCGGCGACGGCGACGACCACGAGCCCGACCACCGTCGGCCCGGCCGCCACCAGCTCCTCGATCGCGATCGCCGCGCCGAGCAGGACGATCCCCGTCTCCAGGGCGAGCTTGTGGAGCGACACGCCCGGCTCGGCGGCGGCCGGCGTGCCGACGGTGTTCGCGGCGACGACTCCGACGGCGACGGCGACGACGAGCGGCTGGACTCCCGGAACCGCCCCGCCCAGCAGCGTCGCGAACAGCGCGCCGCCGCCGAGCAGCACCGATCCGGGAACGTAGGGCCGAACGTCGTCGAGAAGCGTCATCAGACGGGGTAGACCACGAGGTGGATCGCGACGATCGCGAGCCCCAGACAGAGCGCCTGCCAGCCGCGGTCGAGGGACCGCCAGCGGCGGGCGAGGCGCGTCTCACCGGCGACGTCCGTGTCGTCGACCACGTCACCTTCGATCGCGCCGTCGCCGTTCTCCCCGGACATACGGAGTCGGATCCGCGCGTCGGCGTCTTACGCGTGTCGCTCGGCGGGAGGATCTCCGGAAACCGCTCGTGACCTCTCGGTCGGTCGGGTCGATCAGTCGTCCGCCTCGACGGCGGTCGAGGCCTCCTCGGCCGCCGCCGCGTCGTCGCTTTCGTCGGCGCTCCCGTCCTCGCCGCCGTCGCCGCCGTCCGCAGTGCCATCGAGCCGTGGGAAGTTGTCGATCGTCTCCGCGCGGAACGCCTCCTCGTCGAACTCGTGCGTCGAACCGAGGAACTCGAGGACCGTCCGCGTGTCGAGCATCGCGTTCTTCAGCGCGGTCGACGCGCCCGGCGAGGGCGTGATGTTGAACAGGATCCCGTCGCCGCGGATCTTCGCTTCGCCCATGTCGAGTTCCTTCGAGTCGGTGTCGACGATCTGCGGGCGAACCCCGCCGTACCCCTTCGCTCGGTCGATGTCCTCGACGTCGACGCTCGGAACGACCTTCCGAACGTGCGGGAGGAACGCGCGTTTGCCTGCTACCGGCAGGTCGTACACCAGGTTCCGGACCACGTACGGGAACAGGATCCTGTCCGCGAGGATGTTCGCGTAGCTGAGAAACGACGACGGCGTGAAGCCGAACACGTCCGCGAAGTCTCCCACCGTCGAGAGCTCGCCGCGCTCGAGCGCGGGGACGAGCTTCGCGGTCGGCCCGAACCGGGTGACGCTCCCGTCGTGGACGTCCGCGTCGCCGTGGACCGCCGCGAAGGGCAGCTTCTTCATCTGGAGGGTGTACACCTTCCCGTTCAGCAGGTCGTCGGCGAGGAAGAAGCTCCCCGCGACGGGCAGAAGCGACATGTCCTGGCCGTATCCCATTCGCTGTGCGAACTGAAGGCTGTGCGAGCCGGCGGCGACGACGATCGCGTCGGCCGCGAAGTCGCCGTCGTCGGTCTCGACGGTGAAGCCGTCACGCCCCTCCTCGACGTTCGTCACCGTCGTTCCGAGGTGGACCGAGACGCCCTCCTCGGCGCGGGCGGCCTCCACGAACGACTCCGCGATCATGCCGTAATCGAGGACGTAGCCGTCGGGCGTCTGGAGCGCCATGAGTTCGGTGTCGGGGTCGCGTCCCTCGACGACCTTCGGCTCGATCTCCGCGATCTCCTCGCGGCCGATCGGCTCCAGTTTGGGGAAGAGCTCGCCGAACCCCTCGTCGTGGTAGCGTGCCTCCAGCTCCGCGACCTCCTCCTCGCCGACCGCGAGCACCATCTTGCTGCGCTTGCTGTGCATCTCGCGGTCGGGGTCGACGTTCTCGAGGTACCCCGCGAGCAGCTCCGCGCCCTCCTTGACCTCCTCGGCCTTCTCGAGCGTGTAGTTCGTCTCGATGTCGCCGAAGTGGAGCGTCTGGGAGTTGTTCGTGTGGTGGGAGTTCACCGCCGCGATCTCGGGCTCCTTCTCGATCAGCGTGACGTCCTCGACGTCGGTGAACTTCGAGACCGTGTACAGAAGCGATGCCCCGCTTATTCCCCCGCCGATGACGATGAGGTCGGTGTGGTCGGACATGCGTGAGGCTCCGTCTCGAGGAGAGTACCGTCTTGGGAGTTAACTGACTTCCTATTCCGCGCCGTCGGGATCGATCGTCCCAGTATCGGCCCGCGGGAGGTCGAACCGAGGGGGTCTCCGCCGACGCGAGATCAGGATCGCAACGTCCGATACCGCTCCCGGAGTTGCTCGAAGAGCGCACGTCCGGCGTCGGTTCGAAGCCGCGGTTCCGCCGTCGCGAAGAACTCCTCGAGCGCGTCGTACTCCGCGAACGTCTCCGGGGTTCCGTCGCCGGGATCGTACCGGTCGTCGCGCTCGTAGACGATCGCCTGGAGGCAGGTGTCGAGGAGGTCACACTCCTTGACGAGGACCGCCTCCGGCGTCTCGCGCGCCTCGTACTCCTCCCACGCCTCGCGGACGCCGTCGGGGAGCGGACCGGCGAGGTCCCCCATCGCGGCGCGCTCGGCCGCCTCCTTCCGCTCGCGGTCGACCGACGCCGCCGTCGAGTCCGCCCGCGTCGCCACGTCCCCCGTCTCGGCCTCTCCGACGTCGTGGACGACCGCGAGCCGGAGCGCGCGGTCGAGGTCGACGTCGGGTAGATCCGCTCGAAAGCGGTCGCCGAGCGCCAACACGAGGTACGCGACGCCCCACGTGTGGGCGGCCACCGACTCGGGCTCGTCGACGCCGCGGAGCTGCCAGCCGGTCCGCCCCTCGTCCTTCAGCGCGTACGCGTCGAGGACGGCGTCGATGACGGGATCGACCTCGGACCCCGTGTTCGGGGCGCCCTCGCTCCCGGACTCGTCCGCGTCCATCGCTCACTCCGCGAGCGCCCAGGTCTCCTCGTCGATCGCCTCGACCACGCCGCGGCGCTCCATCTCCGCGAGCACCTCGTCGAGCCGGCCGGGCTGGGCGACCTCCATCTCGATGCGGCCGACGCCGTGGTCGGCCTCGAGGTGGTGACGGACCGCCTCGCGGTCGAACGTCGTCGCGTCGGCCCGGTCCATCGCACCGGCGATGATGTCGATCATGTCCTCGATGAAGTTCCACGGGTAGACCACCCACGTCCACGTCTCGAGCCGTTCGCCGACGAAGTCGGGCTCGAACTCGGAGGTGGAGAGGAGCTGGAGCGTCGCGGTGCGGACCGTGCCGGCGGCGCGCTCCTCGACGTACTCCTCGGCACGGCGGATCGACCCGCCGGTGTCGGCGATGTCGTCGATGATCAACACGTCCTTGTCCTCGACGCTCCCCTCCGGCATCGGGTAGCGGATCTGCGGCTCGTCGCTCTTGTCTGCCGCGCCGACGTAGTGTTCCATCTTGAGGCTCGTGAGGTCGTCGAGCCCGAGGAAGTCACAGATACAGCGACCGGCGAACCAGCCCCCTCGGGCGAGCGCGACGACGACGTCCGGCTCGAAGTCGGCACGCTTCACCGCGTTCGAGACGTTCCGACAGAGCCCGTAGATGTACTCCCAGTTGGTCACGGTACAGTCGAAGTCGTCCGGGAGTTCGCCCATACGTCGGGAGTCGCCCGCGCGAGCATAAGGGTTTGTGGAAGTGCGGCCACCCGTGTCGACACGATTTAGGTGACCCGCCCGCAACGACCCGCCAATGAGCACACGGGCCGCGAGCGAGGAGCGGGCGGTCGTGATCGGGCTGGAGGTCCACGTCCAGCTCGAGACCGACACCAAGGTCTTCTGTGGCTGTTCGACGGAGCCGGCCGACGACGAGGAGCCGAACACGCGAACCTGCCCGACCTGTCTCGGGCTGCCGGGCGCGCTACCGGTCCTCAACGAGGCCGCCGTCGAGAGCGCGGTGAAGATCGGGAAGGCGCTCGACGCCGACATCCCCGAGACGACCACGTTCCACCGGAAGAACTACTACTACCCCGACCTGCCGAAGAACTTCCAGCTCACCCAGTACGACGCGCCGATCTGCGCGGACGGCGAACTGGAGGTGTCCGTCGACGGCGAGCGCCGCACCATCGGGATCACCCGCGCGCACCTCGAGGAGGACCCCGGAAGCATCCAGCACGCGGGCGGCTCCATCGAGTCGGCGACCCACACGCTCGTGAACTACAACCGCGCCGGGACGCCGCTGATGGAGGTCGTCACCGAGCCCGACTTCCGGTCGCCGGCGGAGACCCGCGCGTTCCTCGCGAAGCTCGAGGAGGTGCTGGAGTACCTCGGCGTCTTCGACGCGACGCGGGACGGCAGCCTCCGGATCGACGCCAACGTCTCGCTCGTCGACGCCGACGAGGTACGAGCGGACGGCTCCGTCCCCGAGTCGGTCCTCGCCGACGCCAACCGCGCCGAGGTGAAGAACATCTCGAGTCACAAGGGCGCGGAGCGGGCGCTCGCCTACGAGATCACCCGCCAGCGCAACGTCCTCCGCCGCGGCCGCGAGATCGAACAGGAGACCCGCCACTGGGACGAGGCGCGCGGCGTCACCGTCTCGATGCGGTCGAAGGAGGCCGAGAAGGACTACCGCTACTTCCGGGAGGCCGACCTGCCCGCGCTGGAGGTGGCCGACTGGAAGGAGTCGATTCCGATCCCCGAGCTGCCCGACGCCCGCCGCGAGCGCTTCCGCGACGAGTACGGGCTCGACGCCGAGGCCGCCTCGAAGCTGACCTCCACGAAGGAGGTCGCGGACTTCTTCGAGGACGTCGCCGGCGAGTACGACCCCGACCTCGCGGCGACGTGGGTTGCGGACAACCTGCTCGGCGAGCTCAACTACCGCGAGCTGGAGATCACCGACGTGGCCGGCCGGCTCGACGAGTTCAAACGCCTGATCGAGCTGGTCGCCGCCGAGGAGCTGACGGTGAAGAACGCCGAGGAGGTCGTCCTCCGCGAGATGCTCGACGAGGGCGACGACCCCGACGCCGTGATCGAGCGCGAGGGGCTCGGGAAGGCCGAGGCCGGCGAGGTCGAGCGCGCGGTCGAGTCCGCCATCGACGACAACCCCGAGGCGGTCGCCGACTACCACGACGGCGACGAGGGCGCGATCAACTTCCTCGTCGGTCAGGTGATGCAGGCGACCGGCGGCAGCGCCGACCCCGGCCAGGTGAACGGGCTGCTGCGCGAGCAGCTGGACGGCTAGTCGCATGGACGTGACCGTCGACGTCGTCGGCGGCGACACGGAGACGTACGGCGTCGACGACGACGCGACCTACGCCGACCTGATACGCGCCGCGGGCTTTCACCCACAGGAGGCGTCCGTCCTCGTCGACGGCTCGCCCGTCCCCGGCGACCGCCCGGTCGACGCCGACCGAGTGCGGCTGCTCCGGCTGATCCAGGGTGGGTCGAACGCTGCCCGAAACCGGCGGGTGGGCCCGTGACGGCCCCTGAGGACCGCGTGAACGGCGACCGCGACCCCGCGGACTCCGGGGACCGCGGCCCGCTCCCCGAGGGGATCGCGATCGAGTCGGCGACCCCCGCCGACCGGCTCGACGTCCTCCGCGTGCTCGACGCCGCGATGCTCGAGACCGACGCCGACGACATCGCCGCCCGGATCGACGCCGGCGACGTGCTCGTCGCCCGCTTCGAGCGGACCGGGTCCGTCGTCGGAGCGCTGGTCGCGACCCGCCCGGAGCCGGCGGTCCGCCACGTCGACGCGGTCGCCGTCCGGCGCGCGCGACGCGGCCGAGGGATCGGGTCCGCGCTCGTCTCGCGCGCGGTCCGGGACGCACGGTCGAGCCCCGGCGTCGACGCGATCACCGCGGCCTTCGATTCGGGTCTGACGCCGTTTTACGCGGACCTCGGGTTCTCGATCGAGTCGGCCGGGAACGGCCGGTCCGGTGGGCGGCGGACGGTCGGATCCGCGGAGCCGGACGGCGCGTGAGGTCCCGTTCCAGAGACGTTTTATCCCCGACCTGAGTTGGCGATCCACATGGACCGCCCCCGACTCGAGACGGACGCCGACGCTGGACTGCTCCTCCGGCGCGGGGGCGCGCTGGTCGCCGACGCGCTGCTCGTCGCGACGCTGTTCGGCCTCGTTTCGATCGCGTTTCGACTCCTCGCCGGATCCCTCCCTTCCGCAGGGCGCTGGCTCCTCCCGGTCGCGTACCTCGGCTACTACGTCGCCTTCGAGGGAACGTTCGGGCGAACGCCCGGAAAGCGACTTCTCGGGCTCGTCGTCCTCGAGGCCGACGGGTCGCCGTGCGGGCCCCGGTCGGCGCTCGTCCGGAACCCGCTCCGGGTCGTCGACGGCGCGGTCTTCTACCTCGTCGGGCTCGCCGTCGTCGTCCTCACGGACGAGGACCGACGCGTCGGCGACCACGTCGCGGGGACGCGGGTCGTCCGGGCCGGCGAGTAGCCGGTTCGCGTCGCGTCCGGGAAAAAAGGGGGGCCGTCCGCGACTCAGTAGATCAGCTCGTCGTCGTTCTCGATCATGTACAGCGCGCGGGCGGCGATGTTGACGGCGTGGTCGCCCACGCGCTCGAGGTCGCGAACCGCGAGCAGCGCGCGCGAGACCTCGTCGAGCGCGGCGGCGAGCTCGTCGGCGTCCGCCTCGACGTCCCGGTCGCCGCCGGCCGCCTCGACCCGTGCGCGGTCGGCCTCCAGGAGGTCCCGGACGACCGCCTCGCTGGCGCGCCGACACCGCTCGTCGAGGTCGTCGTCGCGGGCCGCGACCGCCCGACAGGCGTCGGGATCGCCGGACTCGTAGGCGGCCACCGCGTCGGCGACCATCCCGCCCGCCTCCTCGCCGATCCCGCGGAAGTCGACGGCGGGGTGGAGCCCGCCGTCGTCGCCGCCGTAGCCCGCGAGGTTGGTCGCGAGGTCGGCGACGCGTTCGAGGTCGGTGATGACCTTGAAGGAGGCCGTCACCAGTCGGAGGTCGCCCGCCACGGGCTGTTGGAGCGCGAGCAGCTCCGTACACTCCTCCTCGAGCCCGAGGTACCGTTCGTTGACCTCGTGGTCGCCCTCGATCACCTCGCGGGCGAGGTCGTCGTCGCCGGTCTCGGCCGCCTCGAGCGCGGCGTCGTACCGCTCGAGGACCAGGTCTCCCATGCCGACGACCCCGGTTCGGAGGTCCGCGAGCCGCTCCTGGTAGTTCTCTCTGGGCATCTACCCGAACTTCCCCGTGATGTAGTCCTCGACGCGCTGTTCTTCGGGGTCCTCGAAGATCTTCGGCGTGTCGTCGTACTCGACGAGCCGGCCGCCGGTGAGGAACACGGCGGTCCGATCGGAGATGCGGGCCGCCTGCTGCATGTTGTGCGTGACGATGATGACGGTGTACTGCTCGGCCAGGTCGTCGATCAGGTCCTCGATCTTGGAGGCCGCGACGGGGTCGAGCGCCGAGGTCGGCTCGTCCATCAGGACGACCTCCGGGTCGGGCGCGATGGCGCGGGCGATACAGAGCCGCTGTTGTTGGCCGCCCGAGAGGTCGAGTCCCGAGGAGTCGAGCTGGTCTTTCACCTCCTCGTACAGCGCCGCGGCCTTCAGCGACTCCTCGACGCGCTCGTCGACGTCGCCGTCGTACCCCTGGATCTTCAGGCCGTACGCGACGTTGTCGCGGATCGACTTCGGGAACGGGTTCGGCTTCTGGAACACCATCCCGATCTTCCGGCGCAGGGCGACCGGATCGACGTCGTCGTCGTAGACGTTCTTCCCGCCGAACTCCACGTCGCCCTCGACGCGGCAGACCTCGATCATGTCGTTCATCCGGTTGATACACCGGAGGAACGTGGACTTGCCACAGCCCGAGGGACCGATGAGCGCGGTCACGCGCTTTTCGGGGATCTCGATCGTCACGTCGTCTATCGCCTGCTCGTCACCGTAGTAGACGTTCAGGTCGCGCGCGGCGACCGCGGTTCGGGCCGGCGTCCGTTGCGTCGAGCCGGTCTCGACCTCCGTGGTGATGAGCGATTCGTCTCCCGTCGTGTCGGATGATGTGTTACTCATGTTAGTTCCCCCGTTCCGCACGGTTCCGCAGCAGGATCGCCGTCCCGTTCATGCCGATGAGGATGACCAGCAGCGTGATAACGCCGGCGGCGACGACGCCGTACCGGAAGTCGGCCTGCGGGAAGTTCGCCCACGCGTAGATCTGCATCGGCATGGCGCTGAAGCGACTGAAGAGGCTGCTCGGCGCGCTGAACACGGTCGTCGCCGCGCCGACCATGATGAGCGGCGCGGTCTCGCCGATCGCGCGGCCGAGCGCGAGGATCGTCCCGGTGAAGATGCCCGGCATCGCCTCCGGGAGGACCACGTTCTTCGTCGTCTGCCAGCGCGTCGCGCCCATGGCGTCGGACCCTCGACGGAGGTCGTCCGGCACCGACCGGATCGCCTCCTGTGCGGAGATGATCGTGATCGGTAAGATGAGAAGCGACAGCGTCAACGCGACGGTCACCGCCGTACCGAAGCCGAACCCGAGGAGGTTGGCGAACAGCCCCAACCCGAGGAGGCCGTAGACGACCGACGGGATGGCGGCCAGGTTCGCGATGTTGATCTGTAACAGTCGCGTCAGGGAGCCGAGAACGCCGCTTTCCGGCGTGTACTCCTCCAAGAAGACCGAGGTGCCGACGCCGAGGACGAACGAGAGCACCGCGACGAGCGCGATGATGATGACGGATCCGACGATGGCCGGGTAGAGCCCGGCCTCCTCCGGCGTTCGCGAGGGGGCCTCCGTGACGTAGCCCAGGTCGAGCCACGGGTCCGGAGCCGGGACTCCCCACGCCTCGACGATCAGCGCTCCGGCGGCCACGCCGGCGGCGAGGAGGATCGGGAGGCCGAGCCCGACGATCCCGTCGCCGACCTCGATCACGCGGGAGACGTACACCGCCGTCGGCACGCCGGCCAACACGAGCACGAGGAGGACGGTGGGGGCCGACAGCCCGGCGCCGGCGGCCAGGAACCCCCCGGCGGTGGCGACGGTGAGCGGGAGACCGGCGACGACGATCCCGACGGTTCGACCGCTGCGGTCGACGACGAGGAACGCACCGACGGCCGCGACCGGGATCGCGATCGTCCAGAGGTAGATGACGAGATCCGACGGGTACACCGTGACCACGCGGCGGAGGAACACCGCGGTGACGAGCCCGACGAGCCCGACCGGGATCGCGGCCGTCGCCGCTCGGTCCGCGGCGCGCCAGCGGCCGTACGCGTACAGCGCCGCGGCCGGGACCACCCCGAACGTGTACGCGAGGAACCACACCAGCTCGTCGAACACTAAAAAGAGGGTCCCGACCGCGAGGCCGATCGCGGCCCCGCCGACGAGCCGGCCGAGCAGCCCGAACCCGACCGCGGCGACGCGCCCGCGACTGCCGACGTACGCGAGGTACGCGGCCACGGGCGCGGCGACGACGAAGAGGTACGCGAGCTGCCAGTTGAGTCGCGGAATCGGCGCGACGACCGCCTCGATCGCGGTGAAGAGCGCGGCGACGGCGACGAGTCCGCCGCCGAGCGCGGCGAGCGCGCGGCGCGTGACTTCGGAGTCGTTCGCGCTGTACAGACAGAACGCGAGGAAGGGAACGACGAGCGTAAGGAAGTAGGTCAACAGCCACTCGGGACTGGCGTTCGCCAGGTCGAAGGCGTCGATCGAGACGTACACGAGCAGGACGCCGAGCGCGACGAGGCCGAACACGCTCGCGCCGAACGAGAGGTACTCGAAGACGATCCCCCGCACTCGGCTGACCTCGCCGAACCCGCCCGCGTTCGCGTTGTCGGTCGCCATCAGTACTCCTCCCGGTAGCGTTCCGCGATGATGTCACTAATCACGTTCATTACGAGCGTCACGGCGAACAGCGCGAGACCGAGCGCGAACATCGAGTCGTACGGTATCGTTCCTCCCGTGAGGTCGCCGCCGGCGATCTGGACCATCGCGACGGTGATCGTCATCCCGGACTCCAGGAGCACGTCGGCGGGGTTGATGAACGGAACGCCGAACGCCGCCTCCCGAACCGCGGGCATCCGCGCCTGTGCACCCATCGCGACGACGACGATCATCGTCTCGCCGATGGCGCGGGAGACCGCGAGGATGTACGAGGAGGCGATCCCCGAGATGGACGCCGGAACGACGATCCCCGTCGACACCTCGAACTTCGTCGCGCCGAGCCCGTAGCCGGCCTGCCGGAGCTCGTCGGGCACGGCGCTCATCGCGTCCTCGGAGATCGACGACACCATCGGGATCGTCATGATGCCGACCATGATCGACGCCGACAGCGCGTTGAAGGTGCCGATCTCGGGAAACAGCGTCGCCTCCAGCGCCGGCGTGACGTACACCAGCGCGAAGTAGCCGTACACGACCGTCGGGATGCCGGCGAGGATCTCCAAGAGCGGTTTGAGTATCGAGCGCGCGTTCGAGGTCGCGTACTCGCTGAGGTAGATGGCGGTGAGCGTCCCGGTCGGCAACGAGACGAACGCCGCCGTGATCGTCACGACGATCGTCCCGATGAGCAGGGGCACGACGCCGAACGCCTGTCCGCCTCCGGACGGATTCGGGCTCCAGCTGGTACCCGTCAGGAACTCGGAGATGGGGATCTCCTGGAAGAACACCACTGCGTCGGACAGGAGGGTCACGAAGATCGCGACCGTCGTGAGCAGAGTGATCGCCGCGCACGCGGCGAAGAGGCCGCCGTAGGTCCCCTCTTTCAGCCGTCTGAGCCCGTTTCGTCGCTGGAGATCGGGACTCTCGGTACTATCTGTCACAAGCGATAGGGTATCGCACGTTGTCGTAAATCAATACACCGGTTCATCCTGCCGGGTCAGCCCTGCGCTTCCTCGATCGCGTCCTCGAGCTTCTGCATCTGCTCTTCTTGGGTCTCCTCGGTCGCCGGAACGTACCCGACGTCGCCGGCGACGAGGTCCTCGTTGGTCGTCTGTTCGACGAAGTACCGGGCGAACTCCGCGATGTGCTCCTCGCCGAGCGACTCCATCGACGGGTACGTGAACAGCGAGCGCGAGAGCGGACTGTACTCGCCGCTCGCCGCCGTTTCGAGGTTCGGCTCGACGGGGCCGTCGCCGGAGTCGATCTCGAGCGCCTTCAGCTGGTCGGGGTTCTGGAAGTAGTACGCGAAGCCGAAGTAGCCGATCGCGTACTCGCTGCCCGCCACGCCCTCGGCGATCGCGTTGTCCTTTTCCGTCGCCGAGTAGTCGTCGGTGTGGCCCTCGTCTCCCATGACGTTCTCGATGAAGTAGTCGTACGTCCCCGACGTGTCGGCCGCACCGAACCGCTCTATCTCCTCGTTCGGGAAGTCGTCGCGGACCTCGTCCCAGGTCTCGACGGCGTCCGACCGCCAGATCGACGCGAGTTCCTCGATCGTGAGCGAGTCGATCCAGTCCGCCTCCGGATTGACCACGATCGTGAGCGCGTCCGTCGCCGCGACCAGCTCGATGTACTCGACGTCGTTCTCCCCACACAGCTCCTCCTCTTCGGGCTGGATCGGCCGGCTCGCGTTGTTGAAGTCCGTCTCGCCGACACAGAAGTAGTTCGAGAACCCGCCACCGGACCCGGTCTGGCTGATGTCGGGGTCCACGTCGGGGTGCTGCTCGGCGAAGTCCTCGAGGATCGCGCTCATCAACGGGAACACCGTGCTCGACCCGGCGATGTTGATCGAGCCGGAGAGCGAACCCGAACCGTCACCGGAACCGTCGCCGCCGTCTCCGCCGTTACCCGTGCTCTGCGTACAGCCCGCGAGCCCGAGCGCGCCGGCGCCGGCGAGCGCCGCGAGCGATTGCCGCCGCGTGATTCCCTCCGCGTCCAGGTTCTGGCTGGGTGCCATCACCGGATCGTGGACGAAGAGCACGTAAATACCATGCTATGATGGATATACGACGGGGCGTAGTGAACGATAGTCCTATGTAGGACTATAAATACTATATAGATTGGAATACTGGCGGTGAATATATCGGAGAGATGGGCCTCATCTCGTCTTCAGATCGACGATATATATCCGTACAAGGGACTCTAACGGGAGATATACGGCACATATAATCGATTATGACGCATCGACGTATTCCGTGAGATATGGCGACGACCGATCCAGCCAACGGGTCCGATTCCGGCATCGGGGAGGGACTACGTAGCGCCGACTCCGCCCTGGCTGACGCCGGCGACGCCCTCCGCGTCGAACGGCGGCGAACCGTGGACGAACGGGAAGCCTTCGAGGCGTTCCGGTCGCGCGTCCGGCGGATCCCAGCGGAGGCGACGCCGACGGCGGGATCGGCTCTCGCCGCCTCCGCGGCGACGGCGTCGGCGGCGAGAGCCGATCCGTCGCGGCTCAGGGGCGGAACGGGGGGGACCGGCCCCGGCCTCGTGGCGATCCGGAACGCCTACGCGGAGACGGTCATGTCGGTCCCCCACTACGAGGAGGAGTACAACGACACCTACGAACGCAGCCTCGCGGAGGAGTTCACCCCGGAACTCGCGGTCGCGCTCACCCGCGAGCCGACGCTCCGCGAGCAGTCTCGCTCGTCGCTGCTGACGAAGACGACGGAGGCGATACGTCGGCGGGAGGAGTTCCTCGAGCGGCTCGAGTCCGAATCCGCGTCGGTCTCGCGCGCTCGTGAGACCCTCTCGTCGATCGTCGAGGAGATCGGGTCGTTCTCACGACGGGAGTTCGAGACCGAACGGTTCGGCGCGCTCGACGCGTACCGCGCGCGACTGAACGTCCTCGCCGAGAAGTGCGACGAGGTGGCGGCGCGGCGACAGCGGGCGCGCATCGACGGAGAGCAGTGGGCGAACGTCGGCGAGGGCGCCTCGGACGTCCAGACGTACCTCTACCAGGACCTGTCGGTCACGTATCCGGTCCTCGCGGGCGTCGCCGCGGTCGGCCGGCGGGTCGAATCCGTCCGCCTCGACGTCGAACGGGCGATGATCTACGCCGAGTCGTCGTAGCGAGGCTCTCACTCCTCGACGTGTTCGGCGAGGAGGCGCTCGGCGTGGGCCTCCGAGTCGGCGACCTCCCATCGGACGCGTGTCGCGTCGCCGTAGGCGAGCGCCTCCTTCAGCTCGTCGCGCAGGACGCCCGTCCCGAACCCCACGGTCTCTTTCCCGTCGTCGCCGAGCTCGTAGAGGCCGTATCGGTTCGGGGCGCGCCCGACGGTCGAGCGATCGAGGTCGCGCCAGGGTTTCGCGAGGCTCACGGTCGTCCCCTCACCGGTGGGCGTCGAGCCCCTCCTCGGGGCCGGAGACGATCTCGTAGCTCTCTTCCGTCCAACCGTCCTCGACGAACACGAACACGCGGCCGCCGGCGACCTCCGGGTCGGCGATCACCCGGTTTCGCTGTCCGTCGCGGCCGACGATCACGCCGGGGAACACCTCGTCGGTCTCGCCGGAATCGACCACGACTCGGCCCACGCCCGAGTCGCGGAGGATCTCCTCGCCGGTGTTGTAGTCGTTCACGTACGTCATCACGCCCTCGGTCTCGGTCGGGTCGGTGACGAGCACGTGCGTCTCCTTGCCCGGCCCCGCGGTGACCGTCCCCTCCACCGAGTCGGGAACGCCGCGGTAGAGCGTGGTTCGGCCGTCGAGGTACTCGACGACGACGCCCTCCTCGCGGAGGTCGACGCCGATCGAGGTCGGCGGGACGTCGCCGGGTGCGGATGCGGACATGTCGGTCGCTCCGGCCGCCGACGTGAAAAGGACCGCGCTCGCGGGCGCGACGGGACGAGCCGTCGGGACGGAGCGTCGCCCCCTCGACAGCCTCGCCGCGACCGCTAACCCTTTCAGGGCCCTCGGCGCGAGTGCGTGTATGGAGGGACGGGCGGCCGCGCTCGGCGCGGGAACCGTGTTGAACGCCCTGGCGACGGGGACGGGTTCGGCCTTCGGGCTCGACGTCGAGACGCGCGCGACCGTCGAACTCGACCCCGAAGCCGACGCCGTCGAGGGGACCATCGCGGAGGACCCCGAGGGCGACACGGCGCTCGTCGAACGCTGCGTCGCGCTCGCGACCGATCGATGGGGAGACGGCGAGGGCGGCGTCGTCCGGACCGACAGCGACGTGCCGCTGGCGGCGGGGCTCAAAAGCTCCAGCGCGGCCGCCAACGCGACCGTCCTCGCGACCTGCGACGCGCTCGGACTGGCCGTCGGCGACGACGCCGACGATTCGGCGGTCGACGTGACCCGACTCGAGGCGTGCCGGCTCGGCGTGCGCGCCGCCCGCGAGGCCGGCGTCACCGTCACCGGCGCGTTCGACGACGCGACCGCGTCGATGCTGGGCGGCGTCTGTCTCACCGACAACGGCGAGGACCGCCTCCGCGCCCGCGACCCGGTCGACTGGGAGGTGCTGGTGTGGACGCCCCCCGAGCGGGCCTACAGCGCCGACGCCGACGTCGAGCGCTGCGGGGCCGTCGCGCCGATGGCCGACCTCGTCGCCGACCTGGCCGCCGAGGGACGGTACGCGGAGGCGATGACCGTCAACGGGCTCGCCTTCTCGGCCGCGCTCGGCTTCGATACGGACCCCGCCGTCGAGGCGATGCCCCGCGCGTCGGGGGTGTCGCTCTCGGGAACCGGGCCGAGCGTCGTCGCCGTCGCGGACGCGGCCGACCCCGACGCCGACCTCGCTTCCCTCGCGGAGGTGTGGGGCGACCGACCCGGAGCCCTTCGGCGGACGACGACGCGAAACGACGGCGCGTACGCCGGTGATTCACCATGAGTACTGACACATCCGACCCCGAAGAGATGAGCCTCGACGAACTCCGTCAGGAGATCGAGGACATCGATCACGAGATCGTCGAACTGATCGCCCGCCGAACGTACGTCGCCGACACGGTCGCGCAGGTGAAAGAGAAGCGGAACCTCCCGACCACCGACGAGTCACAGGAGGCCCGCGTGATGGACCGCGCCGGCGAGAACGCAGAGCAGTTCGACGTCGACGTGAACCTCGTGAAGGCGATCTTCCGGCTGCTGATCGAGTTGAACAAGGCCGAACAGCGGCAGAGTCGGTAGCTCAATCGAGGTCGAGACTCAGCTGTAACGCCTCGTCGACTTCAGCCATCGTGGGTCCGTCGAGTGAACCGATGACCGAGTGAATCCGTTCCGGAACCGAGACGGTGCGAATCTGGTCGAGCCGGATCGACGAATCCTTTTCGAGCGGTGACCCGTCCGCCTCGACGAACGCCTCGAACGGATACTCGCGGTAGGTTCCCGTGACGGGCGCGACGATGGTCGTACTGGCGTTTCGGTTTCCGATATCGTTTTGAACGACCACGGCCGGCCGCGTCTTCTTCATCTCGTGTCCTTCGGCGGGGTCGAGTCGAACGATAACCACGTCGCCCCGTCGCACGTCCGTCCCGTCACTCATCGAGGCGTTCCCACGCTTCGTCGGAGGCTTCGCTCCACTCCTCGGCGAGTGCCTCCGCGCTCTCGGAGGCCTCCCGATAGGCGGCTGCCAGCTTCTCGTCGTCCGGCCTGTCGGACTCGACCTCGACGACGGCGACGGTCACGCGCTTGTTCGCGTACTCGGTGCCGAGATACACGCGACCCCGGTCGTCCGTCTCGGTCGTTTTGAGGTCCGTTGCGTCGACTTTCATCGAGGAACGGTACGGACCCGTCGTTGATATGTGTTGCCCACTATTACCCACGGAGTTCGTAGAGGGTATGATGTGTGATGTATTTCGGCGACCGGAACGAGGCCGAACGGCGGGAGGAGGTCGAACTCTCACGGCCACCGCCTCACCCTTTTGTGTGAGACGACCGTCCCCTTCGTATGGTCTCCGTAACCGACGTCCGCGCGGCCGTGCTCGGACGGGACCGTCGGGACGCGGTCCGTGCCGGGGTCGTCGCGGTCGGTCTGTTCGTCGTCGCGCTCGCGTCCAGTTCCGTCACCCACCTGCTCTCCGTATCCGCCGGGGGTCCGTTCCAGTATCTGCTCGTCGTCGTCGGGATCGGGTTCGCGGTCGTACACGGGTTCCGGAACGCCGGCCTACTCGTCTGTTGGGCGCTCGTGTCGGCTCCGGTCGCCGGGACGCTCGCGTTTTACACGTGGCTCACGACACGGCAGGACGCCGCCCCGGTGGCGCTGCCGCTCTCGTTTTACGGTCACGGGGCCGTCGCGTTCTGGATCCCGACGGTTCTCGTGTGCGGGACGTTCGCCTTCGCGCTCGGCGTGCTCACGCGCCGGGCGGCGTCGCTGCGCTGAGGCTCACGTTCCCGACCCGTCGCCCTCCGGTCGTCCGCCCAGCGCGACGTCGAGCGGGTCCTCGATCTCGCCCATCACCGCCTCGAGGGCGTCCGTGGCGGTCACCAAGCCCACGACGTTCCCGCCGTCGTCGTCACCGCCGTCGTCGTCACCGCCGTCGTCGTCACCGCCGTCACACACGAGCGCGAGCTCTTGACGTTCCTCCTGGAACCGGTCGACGGCCTCGCTTATCGGCGTGTCCTCGCGGATCGTCATCGGCGTTGCGGCGACCTCCTCGAAGCTCGTCGACCCCTCTCGCAGGGCGTCGATCCGGTCGACGACCGCGGGCACGTAGACGATCCCCCGGAAGTCCGCCGGGTCGTCGCCGATCAGCGGGAACCGCGTGTGCGGGCTGCCACCGATCCGGTCGAGGTTCTCCTCGACGCTCGCGGTCGTCGAGAGGAAGACGACGTCCTCGCGGGCGGTCATCACCTCGCTCACGGGACGCTCGCCGACGGTGAGCGCGTTGAGTATCTCGGTCTTGCGCTCCTCCGGGAGACCGCCCCGGTCGAGGACGGATCCGAGCCGGTGTCTGAGGTCCGCTCGCGATTCGATCCGGTCGGACTCCGCCTCGAGCCACGCGCCGGTCATCTCGATCCCGAAGAGCCCGAGCGTCCACTTGGCGACGCCGTCGCCGATCGCGATCATCGGCGAGATGGCCTTCGCGAACCAGTACAGCGGAGTCGCGCCGTAGCGGGCGACGAACCGCGTCCGCTCGACGCCGAGGTACGTCGGCGTCTGCTCGCCGTGGGTCAGGTGGAGCAGGTTGATGATCAGGAAGCCGACGATCCCGCCGGCCCCTATCGAGGCCAGAAGCGTGTTCTCGAAGACCGGCTCGATCAGCGTCGCCAGCGCCGGCTCAGCGACGATCCCGACCGCGATGCTCGTCGCGGAGATGCCCACCTGACAGCTCGTGAGGTAGATCTCGAGGTCCTCGGTCATCTCCCAGGCCCGCTGTAACCCCGGCGTGTCGAACGCCGACTCGGGGTACTGGCGGACGCGAGTCAGGGCGAACTCGATCGCGACGAAGAAGCCGTTTGCCAGGATGAGCAGGACGCCGGCGAGCAGTCGGAGACCGATCTCGAGGCCGTTCACGTCGGGACGTTTCTCGAGCTATCTCAAGGCTCTTTCCGTCTCTGCCGTACCGTGGAGGCGTCGATTACGTCGAATCGGTCGGCGACCACGTCGCGCCGTCGAGCCGGTCACTTCGCGGTCGGCGTCACGTCGCCGATGGCGTCCATGACCTGGATCGCGGCGCTGGCGGCCAGTCCGCGAGCGACCTCGTCGGCGTCGGACTCGGCGATCCCGGCCTCGAGCTCGTCGAGGTCCGGCGTGAACCCGGCGGTGACGGGGTGGCCGGCCGGCGGGTTGACGGCGACCGTCGCTTGGGGGCCGTCGGTTCCGACGGAGAGCTCCGAACCGACCGCGTAGCCGTCCGGGAGATACGATTCGGTGCGGGAGACGATCCCCGCCACCGTCCGCCTGAGTCGCCGTTCCTGTTCCGGGGAGAGGTCGACCGGCGCGGGTGAGCCCGCGTCGGTGACGCCCGGCGGTCCGGCGTACGGATTGTTGCCGTTCATCGAAGACACCCGGTGTACGCGGAGCCGATTCAAAAAGGCGTCGGCGGCGGTGAAACCGCTCACGGGGTCAGCACGCGCCACGACACGCCCGGCCGCAGGAGCGATGTCGGCCCCCGCTCCAGCCGGAACACGCGGTAGTAGGCGTCGGTCACTCGCCCGTCGTCGTGCGCGGTCGAGACCAGCCGGTCGACGTACCGGTTGAACGCGTCGGTCCCGGTCGGCTTCGGCCCCGTGGTCGCCTCGAACGCGAAGTCCGCGCCCACGGCCACCCGCCAGACGGCCTCGACGAGGTCGGCCGTCCGGTCGAAAAAGCGGCGTCCGAGGTCGTCGAGGCCGCCGCCAGCGAGCGCGTGGTGGAGCGCAAGCGCGTCCAGCGCCGCCACGGACATCCCCTGGCCGTAGATCGGGTTGAAGCTCGCTACCGCGTCGCCGGTGACGACCAGTCCGTCGGGGAACCGGTCCAGCCGGTCGTACCGGCGGCGGACGCTCGAGGGGAACGGGTAGCGGTGGATCTCCGGATCCGCCCACTCGCGGTCGCGGACCAGTTCGGCGACCTCGGCGACGGGGAAGCTCTCCGCGAACGCGACGAGCCCCTCGCGATCGGTCGGGGCGTCGTCGCCGTGGAGTCCCTGGAGGATCACCTCCCATCGGCCGTCCTCGATCGGGATCGCAGCGGCCCCGCGCGTCCGCGGCGGGTCCGGCGGGACGACGAGCGCGTGCCGAGCCGACGCGGGCCGGTCGACCCGGACCGTGCTGTAGGTCACGTCGACCTCGACGGACTCCGTCTGCGGCGGTTCGTACCCGTGTTCCTCGAGCCACGAGGGGGTCCGGCTCGTGCGGCCGGTCGCGTCGACGACGAGGTCGGCCGGGAGCGTCGTCGGGTCGCCGCGCTCGTCGCGGAACTCGACGCCGGTGACGGCGTGGTCGCTCGCGGCGTCCGTCTCGTAGGCCGAAAAGTGACGGTTCCCGCGCTGGGTGACCGACGGCAGCCGCGCTATCCCCTCGCGGATCGCGTGTTCGAACAGCGGCCGGCTCGCGCAGTACATCGGGAGCCGCTCGGGGGGCTCCGCGAGGAAATCGCCGCCGTCGTAGTAGCGCATCTCGCGGGCGGCGTCGATCAGGAGCCCGCCGGCCGAGAGGAGACGCTCGCCGAAGCCGGGGAGGAGGTCCTCGATCGTCGCCCGGCCGGCCTCCAGCATGGCGTGCGGGTGGCTCGTCTGGGGCGCGCCGTCGCGGGGACGCGGCGTCTCCGGGATCGGGTCCCGCTCCAGCACCACCACCTCGTCGAAGGCGTCCGCGAGGACGCGCGCGGCGCACAGCCCGGCCACGCTCCCCCCGAGGACGACCGCCCGGTCTCCGAGCGTCGAGACCGCCTCCGGGTCGTACCGCCTCACGTCGTCGAGTACCATCGGTCCCCGTCGAACCCGGATAGGGAGTCGACCTCGATCGATCGTGACGACATCGGACGGTCAGAGGATCGGCTCCGACTCGCCGTACGCCGCGACGGTGACCGCCGTGGTGTACCGGTCGGGCTCGGCGGTCGCGGTCTCGACGCGAGTCTCCCGATCGACGAGGTCCCACTCGCGTAGCGACGATCCGGCGTCCAGCCCGGCGTGGATCCGATCGCGGACCGCTTCGGGGTCCTCGCCGGTCACCTCGTAGAAGATCCCCGGACCGGGTCCGGTCGCCCAGCCGAGTCCGGCGGCGACGTCCGGCCGACGCCGGGGAGCGCGCTTGTCGGCCGCGTCCTCCGCGCCCGCGCGACCGCCCTCGCGGAAGTCGACCTCGTCTCCCGGCCCGACCGTCCGGCGGGCCTCCACGACGGTGAGCGCGTTCCCCGCGGGACCGAGGTCGGGGACGGCGTCGACCGCCCGAACCGTCGCGTCCGCGGGGATCACGGAGGAGACGGCGACGAGGTTGTAGTTGTGGAGGTTCGCGTCCGCGAGCGCGGCGTCGTAGGAGGCCATCGCCGTGTCGGCGACGCCGACGCCGCCGGCGACGTGGATGGTGTTCATCGGACCGCAATCGACGCCGCTCGATGGAAGGTGTTACGAACCGGATCGTCTCGATGGAGATCCGTTACCGCTCCTTCGCTGTGGCGCGCCTCCGAGTGCCCCAACGGGGCACGAGGAGCCCGCGAGGTTGGGGAGGCGTGAGGTGCGGGGTGGGGCTTTGGAGGTAGCCTCCGCAATCGCATTCTCCAAGTCGTACAGCCGAGCGGCTGGGGGCGTTGGAGACGGGCCGCGCCGGCGACGACGGACGGCCGACTCAGTACTGGTAGTGGATGACCTGCTCGTCGGTGCCCTCGACGTCCTGGAGCTTCTCGCGGGCCCGCTCGAAGTCCTCCTGGACGACCTCGGTGCGGTCGTCGCGGATCGCGAACATCCCCGCCTCGGTCGCGATCGAGGCGATGTCCGCGCCGCTGTATCCCTCCAGATCCGCCGCGATCTCGCTCACGTCGACGTCGTCCGCGACGTTCATCTCCTGGGAGTGTATCTCGAGGATACGCTCGCGGCCCTCGACGTCGGGCTCGGGAACCTCGATGAGGCGGTCGAACCGGCCGGGACGCAGGATCGCCTCGTCGAGCATGTCGAAGCGGTTGGTGGCGGCGATGATGCGGATCTCCCCACGTTCGTCGAAGCCGTCCATCTCCGAGAGCAGCTGCATCATCGTCCGCTGGACCTCGGCGTCGCCGCTCGTCTTCGAGTCCGTCCGCTTCGAGGCGACCGCGTCGATCTCGTCGATGAAGATGACCGCGGGCTCGCGCTCCGCGGCCAGCTCGAAGAGGTCGCGGACGAGCCGGGAGCCCTCGCCGATGAACTTTCGGACCAGCTCCGAGCCGGCCATCTTGATGAACGTCGCGTCCGACTCGTTCGCGACCGCCTTCGCCAGCATCGTCTTCCCGGTTCCCGGCGGGCCGTGAAGCAGCACGCCGCTCGGCGGCTCGACGCCGACGGCCTCGAACTGCTCGGGGTTCTCGAGGGGGTCCTCGACGGCCTCGCGCACCTCGCGGATCTGCTCGTCGATCCCGCCGATGTCGGCGTACTCCACGTCGGGTGACTCCGTGACCTCCATCGCCTGCGCGCGGGAATCGGTCTCGTCGTCGAGGGTCTGCTGGATCGCGAACGAGTCGTTGATCGCGACGCGGTCGCCGGGACGGAGGTCGGCGTCCAGTCGGGTCGCCGCCTGCGTCAGCACCTCCTGGTTGTTGCCGTGCTGTTTGATGACGACGCCCTCGTCGGTGATCTCCTCGACCGAGGCGATGTACAGTGAGGACGTCTTCAACACTTCGTTCTCGCGTTTCAGCTCGTCGACGTCGGATTTGAGGTCGCCCCGGCGTCCCTGCGCGTCCTCGAGGCGGTCCTCGAGTTCGTCGTTCACATGGACGATCCGCCGGTAGTGTTGCCGGATCGCCTCGAGCCGTTCCGCCTCGCTCATCTCCGGATCGAGTTCGAGACGGGGGCGGTCCGGCAGTGAGGGGCTATGAGACATTCGTTGGCCCCGATACGGCACGCGCGTAAATGTGCCTTTGGGTCACGGCGGACCGACGGCGACATCCGGAGGGGGTTCCGCGCTCGGCCCCGGTTATCCGTCGTGATACCCGCCCGACGAGTTTTATACCACTCCCGTCCGTGGTGTCGAGCATGAGTGGACGAACCGGATCACGGCGCGGCACGTCGTCGGAGACGGAGCGGGACCGCCTCGTCGCGCCCGGTCGACCATGACCGACGGCTCGGTTCCTGGTGGTTCGTCACCCGACGGATCGACGCCGACGGTCCTCGCCGTCGACGACGAGCCCGACCTGGCCGAGCTGTACCGCGTCTACCTCGACGGCCGCTACGACGTTCGGGTCGCCACGAGCGGCGAGGGGGCCCTCGAGACGATGGACGACGACGTCGACGTGGTGCTCCTCGACCGGCGGATGCCGGACCTCTCCGGCCACGAGGTGCTCTCCGAGATCCGGGCGGCGGGGTACGACGCCCGGGTGGCGATGTTGACCGCGGTCGAGCCCGACGTCGACATCGTCGACATGCCGTTCGACGACTACAAGACCAAGCCCGTCACCCGCGAGGACCTCCTCGCGCTCGTCGAGGTGCTCTTGGAGCGCGCCGCCTTCGACGAGCGGAGCCAGCGCTTCTTCGCGCTCGCCTCGAAGAAGGCCGCGCTCGAGGCCTCCGGAGCGACGAACACCGAGGAGTACGACGACCTCGTCGAGCGGATGGAAGCGGTCCGCGCGGAGGTCGACGAGACCCTCGATCGGCTCTCGGCGGCGGACGCGTTCGCCGAGATATCGACGAACTCCTCCTGAGAGGCCGACCGGCCCGGCCGCGGGGCGAGCGGATCGGTCGCGGATCGACCGGATCGACCGCTGGGCGGTCCCGGATCCCTCCCGAGACGACTGCTACTCGATCGCGAGGTCGTTCCCGCTCCCGTCGGCGCCGCCGTCCTCGCCCCACTCGAGTTCGAACTCGACGCTCAACTCGCCGGGACCGTCGGCGGGGCCCTCCCGCTCGGCTTTCACCTCGAAGGTGGGCCGCTCGGGCGGCTCCATCGTCACCGACTGTTCGCCGCGAGTCAGCGTGATCGCGTTGCCGGACTCCAGCGAGTCGGCGACGGTTCGGAGGTACGAGGCGATCTCCTCGCGGCTGCGACGGCTCTCCGATTCGAAGAGGACTTCCTCTGGCATACCGTCCCGTTGGCGGCCTCGCCGGATAAACGTATGTGCCGGTCGCCGATCAAGGTTTAGTAGTGCGTCTGATAAATCCGAGACGTGTCCGAAACCGTCGACGCACCGGGTTCCCTCCGTCGAAACCTCCGCACACTCCCGACCCTGCTCGCGATCCCGATGGCCGTCCTCCTGTCCGCCACCCTCGTCTCCGGGACGACGACGGCCGCCGACGGACCGCCGTCGGCTCCCGTCGGGACGATAGCGCTCGCCTTCGCGGTGGTCGCGATCCCGATCGTGGCGTCGATCGCGGCCGTCGGGGCGTGGCGCAACGATCGACGGCTCCAGTGGGCGGCGACCGGCGGACTCCTGCTTCTCGGGATCGCTCCGTTCGGCGTGGTCTCCGAGGTGGTTCTGCTCGGCGTTCTCGTGCTGCTCGGACTGTTGAACACCGTTCCGGACCGCCGCTGGTACGACGTCTGGCTGGCGTTGGCGTTGCTCGTCTCGCTGTGGGGCACCGGCTCGCTTCTCGTCACGTACACGCCCGGTCACGGCGGCGTCATGGTCGTCGTCGGTGCGACGATCGTCTTCGGAGCGACGGTTTCGGTCCTCGCCGCCGGCACCGGGACGCTCGGCGAGGCTCGTCCGCCGCCCGCGACGCGGGACCACGCGGGACGGACGCCCCTGTCGTGGCTCGTTTCGGGGGTCGCGTCCGGTCCCGGATGGCGGATCGCCTGGATCGCGGTCGCCCTCCTCTCGCTTACCGTCACCGTCTTCCACTTTCTCGGGCTGGCGTGGGGGACGTACACGCGCTACTGGTTCTGGGACGCGATCACCCACTCGCTGTCCGGGTTCGGGGTCGCGGGCATCGTCTACCTGTCGCGGCCGGCGGCGTTCGCGACCCCGAGACGGCTGTTCCTGCTTCTGCCCGCGCTCGTGTTCACGATCGGTGCCGTCTTCGAGGTGTACGAGTACGCCTTCCGCGAGTTCTACGTCCGGTGGAGCTTCGAACGATACCTCACGGACACCCTCGCCGATCTGGGATACGACACGCTCGGCGCGCTGGCGTTCGCCTCCTTCCCGTACGCCCGTCTCGTCGGGATCGGGCCTCGACTGCTCGAGACGCCGACGGACGGTGATTCGACCGGGGAGTCGGACGAGGACGATTAGAACTCGTCCTCGAAGACGAACGTGCCGTCGCGCTGGACGACCTCGCCGTCGACCTCGATGACGGAGTCCTCGCTCATGTCGACGATCATGTCGACGTGTTCGGCCGACTCGTTGACGGCGTTCCCCTCGCCGACGGTGTCGGGGTACGCCGACCCGACCGCCATGTGGACGGTGTCGCCCATCTTCTCGTCGAACAGCATGTTGTAGGTGAACCGGTCGATCTGGCGGTTCATCCCGATCCCCAGTTCGCCGAGGCGGCGCGACCCCTCGTCGGTGTCGAGAATGCCGGCGAGTAAGTCCTCGTTTCGCTCGGCGGCGTGCGAGACGACCTCGCCGTCCTCGAATCGCAGCCGGACCCCCTCGATCTCACGACCGTAGCGGTACAGCGGGAGGTCGAAGTACACCTCGCCGTCGACGCCGTCGCGGACGGGCGCGGTGAACACCTCGCCGCCGGGGAGGTTCTTCTCGCCGTGATCGTTGAGCGCGGCGTTTCCGGAGACGTCGAGCGTCAGGTCCGTCTCCTCGCCCGAGCGTATCCGGACCTCGTCGGCGTCGGTCAGGATCGCCGCCATCTCCGCCTGGAACTCGCGTTGGGCCTCCCAGTCGAGCGAGACGGCGTCCCACACGAAGTCCTCGTACGCCTCGGTGCTCATCCCCGCGAGCTGGGCGTGTCCGGAGGTGGGGAACTGCGTGAGACACCACGTCTTCGAGAGCCGCGTCCGCTTGACCTCCTCCATGGCGCGATTGTACGCGGCGTTCGTCTCGGGGTCCACGTCCGCGTCCTCCGTGACGTTGCGGCCGCCGCGGGCGATCACGAACACGTCCGTCTCCTCGTAGAGGGCGCGCCGGTGGCCGGGTTCCTCGAAGCCGTCCGCGGCGCGTTTGAACGCGCGGTCCGCCCGCTTCGAGTAGTTGAGGTACACCGGGTTCGCCCCCCGGTCGCCGCAGATCTCGTGGAGCGCGACCGCGAGGTCCTCGGCCTCCTTCGGCAGTTGGATGACGACGTCGTCCCCGGCCTCGATGCCGGTCGAGTGGTTCGCGATCGTCTCCGCGTGCTCGCGTACGCGTGGGTCCATGACGATCCGCTTCTCACCCAGGGGGATTAAATCCGCTCTCTCCCGTCGCGACGCGACGGGTTTTGACCCTGCGGCCCGTAGGGGGCCCATGGTCCGGCTCGCCTTCCGGTTCGCGACGGCGACGGTCGGCGTCGTTCTCCTCGCGGGGTACCTCGCGGCGGCGCTCGTCGTCCTCCGGACGCTCCGCGCGCTCTGGGCGCTTCGGCCGGGAACCGTCGAACTGGTCGTCCTGCTCGTCGCCGCCGCGCTCGGGTCCGCGTACCTGAGCTACCGGTTCGGGACGGCGCGACTGCTCGACGCCGTCGACGCCGACCCGATCCCCCGTTCGCGCGCTCCGGAGCTCCACCGCCGGATCGACGCGCTCGTCTCCCGGATGGACGTCGACCGGCCGACGCTGTACGTCGCGGACGCCCGCGCGCCGAACGCGTTCGCGGTCGGCGGGGCCGGCGGCGGCGCGCTCGTGATCGACCGGTCGCTCTTCCGGCTGTTGTCGCCGCCCGAACTCGAGGGGATCCTCGCACACGAGCTCGCGCACCTCGAGACGCGGGACGGGCTCGCGGCCGCGATGATCGACGGCCTCGCGCGGACCGCCGTCGGCCTCGTCGCGCTCGCGACGCTTCCCGCCCTGCTGGCGCTGTCGGGGCTCGCGGGCGGGTCGGCGTGGATCCGCGGGCGACCCGGCGACCGCTCGGGGGTCTTCGCGCGGCTCCATCGCCTCCTCGCCGGGGGGCTCGTCGCCGGGTTCGTCCTCGCGACGCTGCTCGCGCGCACCCGCTCACGCAGGCGGGAGTTCGCGGCCGACGACCGGGCGGCGGAGGTGACCGGCGATCCGCTCGCGCTGGCTCGGGCGCTGCGTCGGATCGAGCGCGCGACCGATCCCACCTGGCCGTTCGCGCCGCTTTCGACCCACCGCGACACCGGCGACCCGATCGAGCGCTGGCTCTCGACGCACCCGCCGACCGCCGACCGGATCCGGCGGCTTCGGGAACGCGCCGGAGCGGAGTCCGACCGGCGCGGCCGCGAGGGGTGGACCGGCGTGCCGGTTCGGTGAGCGGGCGGCGGTCGGGGACGTGGTCGGCGGCGACCGGGGGTGCCGTGACCGCTGTCGCTCCGAACGCGGCTCCCGTGACCGCCCCGTTTTTATTCGTGGGGCGGGGACGGTAGGGGGATGACGACGGAGCCCGACCTGGACCCGAACGACTTCGGCTTCGCCGAGCCGGCGACCGACCAGTCGTTCGAGAACGCCCTCGCGAAGGCCCGCGACGGGATCCGGCTCTCCGTCGACGACGCGACCGAGCTGCTCGCGACCGGCACGGACCGCGAGGGGATCGACCCGGTCCGCAAGGAGGCGGTGCTGGAGGCCGCCGACCGCCGCCGCGCCGAGGAGGTCGGCGACGAGGTCACCTTCGTCGCCAACCTCAACAACAACGTCACCACCGCCTGTAACACCGGCTGTCTGTTCTGTAACTTCAAGGACTCCGCACACGCCTTCGAGGCCGACAGCGACGTCGACCACGCGGGGTTCACGAAGCTGCCGGCGGAGTCGCGAGCGGTGGTCGAGGACGCCCTCTCGATGGGGATCTACGAGGTGTGTTCGGTCTCGGGGCTCCATCCCGCGTTCGCGCTGAACGACGAGCACCACGAGATCCTCGCCGCTCACGACGACCCCGCGAGCGCGGTGAACTACAAGCCGCCCGAGGCGTACGCGACCGATCCGGGAACCTACCTCGAGCAGATGGCCGCGATGTCGGTCGGCGGCGTCCACCTCCACTCGATGACGCCCGAGGAGGCCTATCACGCGAGGCGGGGGACCGACTGGAGCTACGAGTCCGTCTACCGCGAACTGGCCGACGCGGGACTCGACTCCGCGCCCGGCACGGCCGCCGAGATCCTCGTCGACGAGGTGCGCGACGTGATCTGTCCGGGGAAGATCCGCACCGACGACTGGGTCGACGCGATGGCGGGTGCGGTGGCCGCGGGGCTCGACGTGACCTCGACGATGATGTACGGCCACGTCGAGACCGTCGAGCACCGCGCGAAACACCTGTCGGTGATCCGCGACCTCCAGGACCGGACCGGCGGGATCACGGAGTTCGTGCCGCTGTCGTTCATCCATCGGAACACCCCGCTGTACCGGCAGGGCGTCGTCGACTCCGGCCCCTCCCGTGACGAGGACGAGCTCGTCGTCGCCGTCGCCCGGCTCTTCCTCGACAACGTCGAGCACGTCCAGGCGTCGTGGGTGAAATCCGGCGACGCACACGGGCTCAAACTCCTCAACTGCGGCGCGGACGACTTCATGGGGACGATCCTCTCTGAGGAGATCACGAAGCGCGCGGGCGGCGAGTACGGCGAGTACCGCTCGTTCGACGACTACGTCGAGATGATCACGGCGATCGGCCGGACCCCCGTCGAGCGGTCGACCGACTACCGCACGCGCCGGCGGATCGACCCCGACGACGCCCCGCACGGGCCGCGGCTCGGCCCCCGCGCCGACGGCACCCCGATGCTCCCGAGCCGGACGGGGGGCGACGGCGACCCCGCGAGCGCGGACGACTGAGCAGGCCCCGGATCGGAATCGCTCCCCGCCGGCGAGCGTCGGCGTCGCGGCGGGACGCGTTCCGAAAACCATTACACCACGACCCCCGGAGGAACGTCCATGAAAGTCCTCGTGACCGTGAAGGAGGTCGGAGTGGCCGACGACGACTTCGAGATCGAGGGGACCGACATCGCGGCGTCGGACCTCGAGTACGATCTCAACGAGTGGGACGACTACGCCGTCGAGGCGGGCGTCCAGCTCGCGGAGGCCGGGATCGCGGACGAAGTCGTCGCCGTCACGATCGGGCCCGAGCGCGCCGAGGAGACGATTCGGATGGCCCTCGCGAAGGGTGCCGACCGCGCGGTCCGGGTGTGGGACGACGCCTTCGAGGGATCGTTCGCCGACGTCGCCTCGAAGGTGGACGTCTTCGAGGCGATCGTCGACGAGGAGGAACCGGACCTCGTCCTGAGCGGCGTCCAGGCGGCCGACACCGCCTTCGGCGCGACCGGCGTCGCGCTCGCCGAGCGGATCGGCTTCGACCACGCCGCCGTCGTCAACGACCTCGACCTCGACGCCGAGGCGGGGGTCGCGAACGTCCACCGCGAGCTGGAGGGCGGGATCGAGGAGCTGACGGAGGTCGACCTGCCCGCCGTGTTGACCGTCCAGACCGGGCTCAACGAGCCGCGGTACGCCAGCCTTCGGGGGATCCGACAGGCGCAGCGCAAGGAGATCGCCGCGACGGACCTCGCCGACCTCGGGCTCTCCCCCGCCGACGTCGAGAGCGCGCTGACGCTGACGGAGATGTACGAGCCCGAGAGCGAGTCCGACGCGGAGCTCATCGAGGGCGACGCCGGCGAGGCCGCGGGTCGCCTTGCCGAGGTCCTGCGCGAGAAGGGGGTGGACGCGTGATGAGCGACGTGCTCGTCGTCTCCGAACACCGCCGCGGGGAGCTTCGCGACGTCTCGCTCGAGCTGCTCACCGCCGGCCGGGAGCTGGCGGACGCCCTCGGCGGGGACCTCCACGTCGCCGTCGTCGCCGGCGACGTCGAGCGGTTCGCCGACGATCTGAACCGGCCGGGCGTCGACCGGATCCACGCCGTCGCGAACGGCGAGGAGTTCGACCACACCGTCTACGCGGCCGCCGTCGACGCGCTCGTGGAGACGATCGACCCGACCGCCGTGCTCGCGCCCAACTCCGTCAACGGCCTCGACTACGCACCCGCGGTCGCGGAGCGGCTGGACCTCCCGCTCGTCACCGACGTGCTCGGCTTCGAGTACGACGACGACGGCCTGACGGTGACCCGCGAGATGTACGGCTCGAAGGTGGAGACGAGCGTCGCCGTCGAGGGCGACCGCTTCTGTCTCACGATGCGGGGCGGCGAGTTCGCCCCCGCCGAGGGCGTCGGCGACGCCGAGGTGGAGTCCGTCGACGTCGAGACACCCGAGTCGGGCGCGCGCGTCAAGGGCTTCGAGGAGGTCGGCGGCGGCGACGTCGACATCGCGGACGCGGACGTGCTCGTCTCCGTCGGGCGCGGGATCGGCGAGGAGGAGAACCTCGAGCTCGTCGAGGACCTCGCCGACGCGCTCGGCGCGACCCTCTCCTCCTCGCGACCGATCGTCGACAACGGGTGGCTCCCGAAGAACCGACAGGTCGGCCAGAGCGGGAAGGTCGTCACCCCCGACGTGTACATCGCGGTCGGCATCTCCGGGGCGGTCCAGCACGTCGCCGGGATGAAGGGCTCCGACACCATCGTCGCGATCAACACCGACCCGAACGCGCCCATCTTCGACATCGCCGACTACGGGATCGTCGGGGACCTCTTCGACGTCGTCCCCGAGCTCGTCGCCGAGTTCGAGTGAGGCCGGCGCGGACGGACCCGACGAACCGTATCGGCGGCCCGTGTCGGCGGCCCGCGGCGAAGCGCGTCTCGTTCTTTCCTCTCGACGAAAGCCCTATACTCCCCGTCGCAGATCCCTTGGGTATGCCACATGTTCGGGGGACGATCCACGGGGTCGCGGCGATGGTGACGCTCGTCGTCGGGTCGGTGCTGACGAACACGATCCGGGCGGAGTTCGAACTGTTCGCGCAGCTCGCTGCGACGACGACGCGGCTCCTCGTCGACGTCGCCGGCCTGCCGATCTCCGAGGAGGTCGCCGAGGTCGTCGTTCCCGTCGGGGTGCTGATGGGCGTCTGGGTGTTCGCCTACGAGCTCCAGCGGCTCTGACGGGACACCGGCGGCCGGAGCCGCGACCGCCACCGCCGCCAGCGTTTTCGCGTCCGGCCGTGTATCCGACGTCGAGGACGGTTCTCGTCATCACGTCACGATCTCTCACATCACATGCTTCCCATCCGCGCCACGGTCCCGACGACCGCCGAACTTCGGGCGCTACTCGCCGCCTACAGGCGGTCGACCGACGTGGACGCCGAGGCGCTCGCCGCGGAACTCGACGACGAGCCGGACGCGACGCTGCTCGATCCGCTCGCCGAGCCGTTCGCCTCCGTGGCGGACGTCGCGGACCGGCTGACTCGAACCGAGGCGTACCTCCGCGAGCGCGACGACCGCCGCGCGGTGTTCCTCACGGTGTACGCCCGGATGACGAGAGCGGTCGGGGACGCGATCGAGGCCGACTTCTTCGCCGACGACGAGTGGGTCGAGGCGTACCTCGTCGCGTTCGCGGAGCGGTACCGGCGGGCGCTCGTCGCCTTCGAGCGCCGCGAGTTCGACGCGCTTCCCCGCGCGTGGCTGTTGGGGTTCGCGGCCGCGGTCCGCGGGGAGGGGCTCGTCCTCCAGGACGCCCTCTCGGGGATCAACGCCCACATCACCTACGACCTCACGTACACGCTTCGGGACGTGGGGATCGACCCGGACCGCGGCCGCAAGCGGACGGACCACGACCGGATCAACGCAGTCCTCGCCCGCCTCGTCGCGGCGGTCCAGGAGGCGCTCGTCGCGGTGTACGACGCCGCGGGCGTCGCCGCCGCGGAGGCGCTTTTCAGCCCGATCGACGACCGACTGATGCTCCTCGGACTGGAGGGAAGCCGGGAGTTCGCGTGGCGCAACGCCGTGCTGCTCGCCGACCTGCCGGCGTGGCTCGGCGAGCGGTACGTCGGCTGGCGGACCCGAACCGCCTCGACCGGGGCCGCCGCGATCGTTCTCGCGCCGCGGATCGACCCGGAGACGCGCAGCGCGCTGAAGGAGGCCGAAGACGACGTGTTGACGCTGACCGCGTTCCGCGACGAACTCGAACGACGGCTGCCCCCGCCGGTGCCGGACGAGCGAGCGGACGAGTGACCGACCGCCCGCCGTCGGGTTCTCGGTTCGTTTATCACCCCGCCGACCCCTCGATCCGTGTATGAGCGAGGGGTCTTCGCCGGCGGCGACCGCGACGGGACGCGAGATCTGGATCGAGAAGTACCGACCGCAGACGCTCGAGGACGTCCACGGCCAGGAGGAGATCGTCGAGCGGCTCCAGAGCTACATCGACCAGGACGACGTCCCCCATCTTCTTTTCAGTGGTCCTGCCGGTGTAGGAAAGACGACCGCAGCGACCGCCATCGCCCGCGAGATATACGGCGAGGACAACTGGCGGGGGAACTTCCTCGAGCTCAACGCCTCCGACCAGCGCGGCATCGACGTGGTCCGCGACCGGATCAAGGGGTTCGCCCGGTCGTCGTTCGGCGGCGACTTCCGGATCGTGTTTCTCGACGAGGCGGACTCGCTCACCGATGACGCCCAAGCAGCGCTCCGCCGCACGATGGAGCAGTTCTCAGACAACACCCGCTTCATCCTCTCGTGTAACTACTCCTCGAAGATCATCGACCCGATCCAGTCGCGGTGTGCGGTCTTCCGCTTCTCCCCCCTTTCCGACGAGGCGATCGCCGCCCAGACCCGCGAGATCGCCGCCGCGGAGGGGATCGAGGTGACCGACGCCGGCGTCGACGCGCTCGTCTACGCCGCCGACGGCGACATGCGCCGGGCGATCAACTCGCTTCAGGCCGCGGCGACGACCGGGGAGGTGGTCGACGAGGAGGCGGTGTACGCGATCACGGCGACCGCCCGCCCGGAGGAGATCGAGTCGATGGTGACGGACGCGCTGGCGGGCGATTTCACCAAGGCGCGCGCGACGCTCGACACCCTGCTCACGGACACCGGGATGGCCGGCGGCGACGTGATAGACCAGCTCCACCGCTCGGTGTGGGACTTCGACCTCCACGAGCGCGAGGCGGTCCGGCTGATGGAGCGGATCGGCGAGACAGACTACCGGATCGCCGAGGGCGCGAACGAGCAGGTCCAACTCGAGGCGCTGTTGGCGGCGCTGGCGCTGCGCGAAGCGTAGGAGCGCGGCGTAGAGACGAGATCAGAACTCGTCGAGCCCCGACTGCTCGGCGGCCGCGAGCGCGTCCGCGCACGTCGACCACGACCGCCGGGCGTGCGGCGGGACGTCGCCGTGGTCGGCGACGTACGCGCGGAGGAACGCCCGCGTCGTCGGGTCGCTCGGGTAGCCGCTGCCGACGCCGTCGTAGTCGGGGTACGCCGCGTCGATGGCGGCGACCCGCGCGTCGCGGGCCACCTTCGCGACGACGCTCGCCGCGCCGACGACGGGGTCGGACTCGTCCGCGCCGTGGGCGGCGTCGACGTCGACGGATTCGACGGGTTCGGGGTCGGCCACGAACTCGCGAAGCCGCCGCGCGAACCGCTCCTCGGAGGTGTCGCCCGCGTCGGCGACGACGCGGTCGCCGGCCCGCACCACCGCTCGCACCGCCCGCGCCTGCCCGCGGACCGTGAGCGTGTTCATGTCCGTGTCGGGCGCGTCGATCTCCGCGGTCTCGACGGTCGCGACCGCGACGTCGACCGCGCCCGCGCGGAGTTCCGCCGCGATCGCCTCCCGTCGCTCGGGGGCGACGCGCTTCGAGTCGTCGACGTCGGCCGGCAGGCTCTCCGGGTCCGCGCGCACCGCCGCGGCGACCATCGGCCCGAGCACGGGCCCCTTGCCGGCCTCGTCGACGCCGACGTACACGACCGGATCGGGGGATGGGAGGGACAAATAGCTTGAGATCGGTCGGCCGAATGGTCGTCGGGGCGGTCGGCGCGCCTCCGAGCGCCCAACGGCCGCGAGGAGCCCGCGAGGGAGTCGGTCGGCCGGAGCAAAGCGGAGGGCGACCGACGAGGCTGGGGAGGCGTGAGGTGCGGGGCGGTGTAGGGTGGGGTTCAAAGGGGCAGCCGGCGGCTCCGCCGCCGGCGACACTGGAAGGAGCGAACGACGTGAGCGACTGAAGCGCGCAACGAGCGTGCGTCCGCCTCCCGGCTGGGGCTTTGGTGGTGTTCACCGCGCCAGCAGCTCACCACGCTTGGAGCCCGGATCGGTGATGACGGTCGAGACTACGGCCTCACGAGAGCGAAAAAACGGACACCGAGGAAATCGACTCTACTCGATCAGGACGGCGTTGACCTGGCCGGTCTGGCCGGGTCGGGAGGTGACGCGGGCGCGTCCCTCGCTCGTCTCGATGACGGCACCCTTGGTGACGATGTTCCGGCGGACGTAGTTGACGTTCGAGGGGTTCTCGACGACGTCCTCGATGTCGGCTTCGACGACCTCGTCGCCGTCGGCGACCTGCGCGACGTTCGTCGCGAGCGCGCGAACCTTTCGCTCGTTGCCGCGGGAGTCGATGTACTGAACGCGGGTCTCGCCGACCGTCGTCTCGGCGGGCTCGCGGCCGAGCTGGTGGCGCTTCTTGTTCGAGGCGTGCTTCAGTCGGCCGCCGGTTCGCTTGCGCGTGGAGCGTCCCTGGTCTTTCATGTCCCTACGAACAGCCAGCGAATACTTGAACCGTTCGACTCCGGACGAGCGGCGTCTCGCGGCCGATCCGGACCGATTCGGACCGCGCCGGGAGACGCCAGGGGAGCGTCGAGGCCGACGCGACCGACAGACGAAAGTCCCGCCGTCACCGATCGGCAGGTATGAGCGACGCGCGCGGGACCGAACCCGACGAGGCCGACGGAGAGGACGGAAGCGACGACGGCGTCCTCGCTGCGAGCGACCTCGGCGGCGAGGGGCCGCCGATCGAGGAGAAACCGTACAAGATCGTCTTCGAGGCGAACAAGTGCTTCGGCGCGGGCAAGTGCGCGGAGGTCGCCGACAACTGGGAGATGGACGTGATGAGCGGGATGGCGAAGCCGCGGACCTACTACATCGGGGAGGAGGACTTGGCCGAGAACGTCCGGGCAGCCGAGGTGTGTCCGGCCAAGAAGGAGCGCGGCGTCATCCACGTCGTCGACCGGCGGACGGACGAGGAGATCGCACCGAACCCGCACGGCGACGGGACGCTGTCGGTCGATTGGTAGCGGGACGAGCCGGCGGGATCCCCACGCCGGCTTCCGAAAGGGGTTTGACCCCGCCGGCGGTACCCGGATCCGCGCGGGGGTGGCTGAGCCTGGCCAAAAGCGGCGGACTTAAGATCCGCTCCTGTAGAGGTTCGAGGGTTCGAATCCCTTCCCCCGCATGCCTGCGGCGAGCAACTCGCGAGCCGCAGGTATCTGATCAGAAGGGTTCGAACCCAGAAAGTCGCAGCCCGGACCGGCGAGCGGAGCGAGCCGCATGCCCGGACCGTCTTTCGTTGGTTCGAATCCCTTCCCCCGCATGCCTGCGGCGAGCAATCCGTGAGCGACGGGGCCGGAACACGGCGGACGAAGCCCCGGCTTCTCGGACGTAGATCGTTGCTGGCACAGTGAACACTTTCAAAGCCCCACCCGCCCCGCACAGCCCCGCACCTCACCCCTCCCCAGCCTCGCGGTTCGCGCTCTTCGAGCGCTCACCGCGTCCCTCGCACGCGCTCCTCGCGGCCTCCGGCCGCTCGGAGGCGCGCGCCACCGCGGCGGAACGCGTGACAAGTCGTGACGTTCGATTAGTAGTGCCAGGGGTAGTCGTCGAACTCGGGCTCACGCTTCTCGAGGAAGGCGTCTCTCCCCTCCTGGGCCTCCTCGGTCATGTACGCGAGCCGGGTGGCCTCGCCCGCGAACACCTGCTGGCCGACCATCCCGTCGTCGGTCAGGTTGAACGCGTACTTCAGCATGCGCATCGCGGTGGGCGACTTGCTCGTCATCTCCTCGGCCCACTCCAGGGCGACCGACTCCAGGTCCTCGTGTGAGACCGCCTCGTTGGCCATCCCCATGTCGACGGCCTCCGCCGCGGAGTAGGTCTTCCCGCGGAAGAACACCTCTCGGGCCTTCTTCTGGCCGACCTGCTTGGCGAGGTAGGCGGAGCCGAACCCGCCGTCGAATGAGGCCACGTCGGGGTCGGTCTGGAGGAACTTCGCGTGCTCGTCGCTCGCGAGCGTGAGGTCACAGACGACGTGAAGCGAGTGGCCGCCGCCGACCGCCCAGCCGGGGACGACCGCGACCACCGGTTTCGGCATGAACCGGATCAGCCGCTGGACCTCGAGGACGTGGAGCCGGCCGGCCTTCGCCTCGCGCACGAGCGGGTCGTCCGCCTCGCCCGCCTCGTCGTCGTCGCGGTACTCGTAACCGGAGCCGCCCCGCACGGACTGGTCGCCGCCGGCGCAGAACGCCCAGCCGCCGTCCTTCTCCGAGGGGCCGTTGCCCGTGAGGAGGACGCAGCCGACGTCGGCCTGCTTGCGGGCGTGGTCGAGCGCGGCGTACAGCTCGTCGACGGTCCCCGGGCGGAACGCGTTGCGGACCTCGGGGCGGTCGAACGCGATCCGGACGACCGGCGCGTCGCGGGCGCGGTGGTACGTCACGTCCTCGAACTCGTCCGTGACCGGCTCCCACGCGTCGGGGTCGAAGATCTCCGAGACCATGTCGGAGGGTCGGGCGGCGGCGACATAAACGGGGGCGAGTCGAGGCGGGAGGATCGACGGCGGGCCGATCGACCTCCGGGACCGGCAATGCTTACGCCTATCGGGGACGCGGCACCGACGAGGCGATCGGTGGATACCCCGATCGAGCGGCGTCTCCCGTCCGATATCGGCGCACGGTGGCGTCGGCGGTACGGTCGGCGATTGCTGGTGGCGCGAGGGTATTGATCCCCGATCCCCTTGGATCGACATGAACCAGCGAAACGCGGGAGGCTCGCGGCGGTCGTTTCTGGCGGCCGCGGGTGGAACGGCGACGGTCGGGTTCGCCGGATGTCTCGGCGGCGACGGCGGCGGACTCGACGAGTTGACCGTCGCGCACATGCCGATCTACCCGGACCTCCAGTGGTACGTGATGGAGGGGGAGGGGTATCTCGAGGGGATCGACGCCGAGGTCACCGGCGAGGAGTTCACCGACGGCCCGGCGATCGTCCAGGCGTTCGGGGGCGGCGACATCGACGTCGCGATGTTCGGGATCGTGCCCGCGATGATCGTCATCGACCGCGGGATCCCCGCGCAGGTGACCGCGGCGAACATCCGCGAGCCGATGGGGATCATGGCCGAGTCATCGTTCCACGACGTCTTCGAGGCACAGGGCGCGGAGGCGTTCGCGACGTGGGCGGCGGAGAACGACCGTCCCTTCCGGTTCGGCACGTTCCCGCAGGGGAGCGTGCCGGACGTGCTGCTGCGGTACTGGCTCCGGGAGGTCGGCGTCGACCCCGAGACGAACGACGACGTCGAGATCATCGAGATCGGCGGCGCGAGCGCGGTCTGGCAGGCGATCGCCAACGACGAGATCGACGGCACCTCGATCATGGAGCCGGTGCCGACGATCGCGGAGGCGGAGGGGTCGTCCGTCACGATGCTCCGGACCGCCGCGGAGATACTCCCCGGCCAGCCGGCCGCGGTCACCCTGATGAGCGACGAGGTCCGCGAGTCGCCGCTCGCCGCGCAGTTCCTCGAGGGACACGTCCGCGCCACCGAGCTCATCGGCGCGGAGCCGGACGTGACCGCCAGACACGTCGAGGAGGGCATCGGGATGCCCGCCGACCGCGCCCGGCGCGCGCTCGACTCGCCGCTGTCGAACTTCGTCACGGACCCCGCCGAGATCACCGAGGCGACGCCGGTGTTCTCCGAGTTCGCGGCGGACGACGGCCAGATCGACGAACGGCTCTCGACCGACGAGATCTTCGATCTCGGGGTCTACGACTCGCTCTGATGGCCGCCGACACCTCTGGACGGCTCGACGGGAGGGACGACGCAGGGGTGTACGCCGTCCTCGGACTCGCCGATCCGACGCGGCTGCTCCGCGGCGTCGCGGGGGTCGCCGGCTTCCTCGGGCTCTGGTATCTCGTCTCGCTCACGCAGCCGGCGTACGTGTTGCCCTCGCCCGCGGCGGTGGGGGTCCGGTTCCTCGAGGAGCTCGCCGCGGGCACGATGACCGCGGCGCTGGCGTCGAGCGTCCGTCACTGGCTGCCCGGTACGGTGGTCGGGACCGGGCTCGGCGTCGGGGCGGGCGTCGCCTTCGCCTGGAGTGTGACCCTCGACGACGTGACCGCGCCGCTCGTTCGGACCCTGCGACCGGTTCCGCCGCTCGCGCTGATCGGGTTCGCGATCGCGTGGTTCGGGATCAACGACGCGGGCGCGGCGTTCATCATCGCCGTCGGCGCGTTCTGGATCAACTTCTACGCGGCCTACGGCGCGGTCGAGGGCGTCTCCGAGGACCTCCTCGACGTGGGGCGGACGCTCGGGGTGCGCGGCGACCTCGACATGATCCGGTCGGTCGTCCTCCCGGCCGCGCTGCCGGGGATCACGACCGGGATCCGGACCGGGCTCGGACGGTGCTGGATGCTCGTGGTCGCCGCCGAGATCTTCGGCGTGCCGGGCGTCGGGAGGGAGATACTGCGCGCGAGCAACAACCTGCTCGTCGACAAGGTGATCGCGTACATCCTCGTGTTGAGCCTGATGTACCTCCTCGTCGACGTGGCGTTCCGCTCGGCCCAACGGCGGGTGTTGGTATGGCAGGCGTAAGTGACGACTCCGGCGTCGTCGTCGACCGGGTGGGTAAGACCTACGACGGCGACGGCGACCCGGTCCGCGCGCTCGACGACGTCTCCTTTTCAGTCGAGGGGGGAGAGTTCGTCTGTCTCGTCGGTCCCTCCGGCTGTGGAAAGACGACCCTGTTCCGGGTCATCGCCGGGCTCGCCGACGCCACGGACGGCGAGGTCCGGCTCGACGGGACGCCGGTGACGGGTCCGACGACCGACATGGGCGTCGTCTTCCAGGAGTACCACCTGTTCCCGTGGCTCACCGTCGAGGAGAACGTCGGGTTCGGGCTCGAACGGAGCGACCGGTCGGCCGACGAACGCGCGGCGCGGGTCGACGAGATGCTCGACCTCGTCGGGCTAGGCGAGTTCCGCGGGTCGTATCCGAAGTCGCTGTCGGGCGGAATGAAACAGCGCGTCGCCATCGCGCGGGCGCTCGCGGTCGACCCGGACCTCCTGTTAATGGACGAGCCGTTCGGCGCGGTCGACGCGCAGACCCGCGAGATGCTCCAACGCGAGCTGCTCGACGTGTGGGCGTCGACGGGGAAGACCGTCCTCTTCGTCACCCACGACGTCGCCGAGGCGGTGACGCTCGCCGACCGGATCGTGGTGATGGCCGCCGAGCCGGGACGCGTCCGCGAGGTCGTCGACGTGGACGTCGACCGGCCGCGCGAGCGCGGCGATCCGGCCTTCGGCGAACGCGTCGCCCGCGTGCGGGAGCTGATCGGCGCACGTCCCTGACCCGGTCGGTGATCCGCTCGCCGAGCCGCGCTCGCTCTCTCATCGATCCCCTTCGAGGGCGTCCCGCAGGTCGTCGGCGTGGCTCCGGAGCACCGAGACGGTCGCGTCGGCGTCGGCGTATCCCTGATCGTACTGGTCGAACGCCGCGTCCGCGTCCTCGAGGAAGCGGTCGACCGCCTCCGCGAGGGCAGTCTCGTCGTCGGTCATGCCCGAGAACACGCCCGCCGCCGGGTATATCCCCCGATACCGTTCGACCGCGGGTTTTATCTCCGAGCGAGAGTATTGTGCGATATGGAGAATACCGTGTGGCCGAGAGGGTCGGCGGACCGGGGACGGGGGCGGGACCGATGAGCGGGAAGTCGGCCGTGCTCGCGACGGACCTCTCGACGGCGAGCGAGACGATGATCGAGTCGGAGACGGGGTTGAACTGCCTCTCGCGGATCGGCGTCGACCGGATCCACCTCGTGACGGTGGTCCCCTCCAACGTCCACTCCGGGATGCCGGGGATCGACTTCGAGAAACGGCGAAAGCGCGGGCTTCGCCGCTACCGGGAGACGGTCGAGGCCGCCGGGTTCGACGTCGAGACGCACGTCGTTCGGGGGACGCCGCACCGTCGGATCAACGGGATCGCGGGCGCGGTCGGCGCGGACCTGATCCTCGTCGGTTCTCGCGGGAAGAGCCCGCTCGAGAACCGCGTCATCGGATCGACGGCGCGGAACCTCGCCCGGACCACGGTGGCGCCGCTGCTCGTCGACCGGATCGAGCGCGGCGTCGACGACCCCGAGACGGTGCGACGACACCTGTTCAAGCGGACGCTCCTCGCCACCGACTTCTCGGAGAACGCCGAACGGGCCTTCGAGACGTTCGAGTACCTCCGACACGCGACCGAGGAGGTCACGCTGGTCCACGTGCGCTCGCCGAAGGACGACACCGGCGACGAGGGCGACGTGGAAGCGCGGCTCGGCGAGCTCGAGGATCGGCTCGACGCGTGGGGACTCGACTCCCGGACCGACGTCAGACGCGGGGATCCGGCGGCGGAGATCCTCGCCGCGGAGCGCGAACACGAGCCGAGCACGCTGCTCCTCGGATCGCGCGGCCGGAGCCGTCTGCGGCGGCTGCTTTTGGGCAGCGTGAGCGAGGAGGTCGTCGTGAACGCGGCCGGCAACGTCTTCTTGGTGCCGCCGCCGCGGTCGGCTTGAACTCCCGGCCGAACGTTCGGCCGGAGAACGGAACATCGACGGGTTCGATCCCTCCTCGCACGGAATTGTGTGTTCTATACACAAGCCTTTTAGGCGCACGGGCCGTACTCGCAGGTAATATCATGCCAGATTCGTTGGCCGAACAGCTCCGGAGCGACATGGAGTGTGAGGGGTTACTGGAGTGTTTTCACGGGCTCAAACCGCTGGACCGGGAGTGCTTCCAGGTGCTCGTCGAGAGCGAGGAGCCGCTGACGATAGACGAGATCGGCGAGGCCGTCGACCGGGAGCGATCGACCGCCTACCGCGCGGTCCAGCGGCTCCTCCAGACCGGCTTCATCAGTAAAGAGCAGATCAACTACGACCAGGGCGGCTACTACCACGTCTACCAGCCGACCGATCCCGAGAAGATCTCGGGGGAGATGCAGCGGATGTTGAACGACTGGTACGCGAAGATGGGCCAGCTCATCCAGGAGTTCGAGGACAAGTACGAGAGCGCCGAGTCGGCGACCGCCTCGAGCTGATCCGACCCGCGCCGGATCGAACCGGTCCACCCCCGAGTCGCTTTTTTTCGTCGACTTCGTTAGGATCCTCGAGCGGGTGAGACGGGTCGACTCGGTTCGCTCAGTACAGGCCATTCATGTTGTAGCGCTGTCGAATGCCTTGTCCAAAATCGGAGTGATAACCACGAATCCGATGAAGATCGCAATAACGTAGGAACTGAATTCGAAACCAATCGTGACTGGGTCAGAAAAACCGCTAGTATAGGCGTTGTAGAGCGTGAATATGGCCGCAGCAACGACGGCGTTTGGAAGGTGATCGGAGAGCAACGTTCGTAACTCCATACTGAGATTGTTCGGCGAATCTTCAAATTCGTATCGGTTAGGACGTAGTTACCCGAGAGTGAATACGAGCAGTATACACCGTTCAGCGACCAAGCGTTTCGGACGGGAACGTATCCGTACGGCGGACGACGGTTCAACGAACCCACACGGTCGGGGACAGGATTATACGAGACGTACCGGGACGTGAACCATGACGCTGTACGACTGTACACACCGGATCGAGACCGGAATGCCGACGTATCCCGACGATCCGGACGTGTCGTGTTCGCCCCACGCGACCCACGAGGCGGACGGGTACGAGGTCACCGCCCTCGAACTGGGGAGCCACGCCGGGACGCACGTCGACGCCCCGCGCCACACCGAGCCCGACGGGCTGACGCTCGGGGCGTACGCCGTCGACGAGTTCCGGTTCGACGCGCGCCTCGTCGACTGTCGCGGCGTCGGCGCACGCGAGGCGATCCCGCCGGACGCGGTTCCCGAGACCGACGCGGAGCTGCTGGCGTTTCGGACCGGCTGGGACGACCACTGGGGGACCGACCGGTACCTCGACCATCCCTACCTGGCTCCCGCGACGGCCAGACGCTGCGTCGACGCCGGCCACCACGTGGCCACCGACACGCTCAACCCGGACCCGACGCCGACCGAGCGCGCGAGTCCGGACGAGCCCTCGGGCGTGCCGGCCCACCGCGCGCTGCTCGGCGCGGAGCGGTTCGTCATCGAGAACCTGACCGGCCTCGAGCGGCTCCCCGAACGGGTCATCCTCCACGCCTACCCGTTGGCCATCGACGCCGACGGCGCACCGATCCGGGCGGTCGCGGAAACCGACGCGGACCGAGAGCCCGACGTGGACCGGGAGGTCGACGCGGACCGGGACGGTCCCGACGACGCGTGATCGGGACCCGATCGGACGGATCGTGAGAACCGACGTCGACGGCGACTCACCCGACGGTGAGGACCCGATCGGACGTCGTCACGACCTCGAGGAGGTCGCTCATCGTCGAGATCGGGCAGACCTCGCTTCCGTCCCGCTTCCGTATCTCCAGACACGTTCCACAGGCGAGCAGCTCCCCGCCGGCGTCGTCGAACGCCTCCATGCGCTCGCGCACGTCGAACCCGTCGCCCGTGATCTCGTCGTCCGTGATCTCCTCGGTCTCGACGCCCTCGCCGAGAAGGAACACCGAGACGTCCAGTCCGTCCTCGAGTGCGGTGATCCCGAGCCGAAACGCGTTCCACGCCCGCTCGGGGTCGGCGGTCTCGAGGACGATACCCAACTGCTCCACGTCGTCGTCCAGCGTGTCGGACATGTGTGTTTTATACTCCCAATATTAAATAATACTGTCGTCACGCGAGGCCAATACCCTGAAATCGAACCGGCTCGTGTCCGGATCGACTCGTCGGCCCGCGGCTCAACGAGGACGTGGCTCAACGAGGACGTGGCTCAACGAGGACGTGGCTCAACGAGGACGTGGCTCAACGAGGACGTGGCTCAACGAGAACGTGGCTCAGCGGCGGCGGAGCGCGTACGCCGCGTAGCCGACCGCGGCGAGCAGCCCGGTGAAGAGCAGGCTTCCGGTCGCGGCTGGCGTGGCCGTGACGTACTCGCCGAACGGGTCGGTGAGCGCGATCACGCCCACGGTGAGGCCGACCCCGATCAGGATCGTCACCGCGCCGAACGCTTTGAACGCCGCGTCGAGGTCGATACGTGGAGAACGCGATGAGTGACTCATACCTCCATATACGCGTTCGGTACATAAATGACCGGGTGTGGATTCTCACGTGCGGAGAACACGTCGGCGTGAAATCAGGATGGTTGTGTAGAGAGATCCCACGGAAAAACTCACGCGAGATGGGCCGGTGAGATGCTGCGATCGCCGGTCGGGATCCAGTCACGGGACTGATCACGAGCGGTCGGGACGGATCGGCTCCCGATCCGAGGATCGTCGCTTTCGGCTTGGGTCTCCGAAAATAATATCCGTACGTTATCCATCGTTCCCCGTCTCTCACGCGAATATAGTATTGTATAACTAACCCAAAACCGTTATATCTCCCTGCCGGCTACCTTCGGGTACATGACCGACATCGATCGGCCGACTCGGAACGGGACGCGGGCGGCGCGAGACGGGGGGAGCCGATGACCGGTGCCGGGCTCCTCGCGGGCGCGTCGCCGTCGGTACAGGCACTGGCGGTGATCGGGATCGTCCTCCTCGAGGCGATCGCCCTCTACGTCGGGTACGGGGCCGTCGAGAAGACGGTCGGGCCGGCCGTCCTGGATCGGCTCGCGAACGGGAGATGATCGGCTCGCTCGCAACGACCGAACTCCTCGGTCTCGGCCCGGAGATCTTCGGCCTGTTCGTCGCCTTCGGCTTCATGGTGGGCGTGTTCTTCGGGTTCTTCGGGATGGGGGGGTCGTTCCTCGTGACGCCCGCGCTGTTGATCCTGGGGTACCCGGCCCCGGTCGCCATCGGCAGCTCGATGGCGTTCGTGTTCGGGACCGCCGCGATCGCGACCATGAAACATCACGACGCCGGGCAGGTCGACTACAAGCTCGGCGCGCTGATGTTCGTCGGGATCACCGTCGGCATCGAGCTCGGGAGCCGACTCGTCTTCGGCCTCGAAGTGTTGGGGATCGCGAACGTCGTCGTCGGCGTCGCGTACGTGCTTCTGCTGGCGGCGATCGGCGTGTTGTTCACGCGGAGCGCGCTCGATACCGAGGACGACGACACGGATGCCGACGGCGACGAGAACGACGGCGTCGACGACGGAAGCGGCGACGTCGACGACGAGAGTGCGGACGACGAGGTCCCGGCGATCGCCCGGAAGATCCAGTCGTACGAGATACCGCCGATGATGACCCTCGCGGACGGCAGCCGGGCGTCGCTGTGGACGATCTCCGGAGTCGGCGGCGGCGTCGGACTCGTCTCCGGCTTCCTCGGGGTCGGCGGCGGGTTCGTCAGGATGCCGGCGATCTACTACGTGATCGGCACGTCGCTCGCGGCCGCGGTCGGGACGAGCCTCTTCGGCGGGCTCATGTCCGGAGCGGTGGGCGCGTTCACCTACGGCCGCGCGGGCGTGATCGACCTCGGGATCGTCACGGCGCTGCTCGTGGGCAGCGCGCTCGGCGCACGGATCGGCTCGAGCGCGACCGCCTACGTCGACGAGGAGGACGTGACGATCTACTTCGGGCTCATGCTGCTCGTCGCCAGCGCCGCGGTAGGGATCGGCGAGCTCTCCGCGTGGCTCGCGATGCCGATCCTCGACCGGCTCAGCTTCGTCCTGTTGATCGGGTCCGCGCTGCTCGTCTGTACGATGATCCTCTATCACGGTGCGCTCGCGGTGCGACGGACCCGCGGCGTCCCCGGCTCGGCCCAGCGAGGCGAGTGAGCGGCCCGTCCGGCGGCAAACCGTTCTCCCCCCAGGACGGAGTATTGTATCGAGCATCCAAAACCGTTATGAGCGTGGGGTGCGTATCTCTCGGTGATGACACAAACCAGCGAATCCGTGCCGACCGAACCCGTCGGGCTCGAGGAGGCGGCCGACTTCGACGACCGCGTCGCCGAACACGACGTCGTGCTCGTGGACTTCTACGCCGACTGGTGTGGGCCGTGCCAGATGATGGAGCCGGCGGTCGAGGCCGTCGCGGCCGAGACGGACGCGGCGGTCCTCAAGGTCGACGTCGATCGGCACCAGGGACTCGCCGGCGAGTACGGCGTCCAGGGAATTCCGACGCTCCTGGTGTTCGCCGACGGGGAAGTCGCCGACCGGATGGTCGGCGCGCAGACCGAGGACGCCCTCCGGGAGGCCGTCTCCGGCCGTCTCGAGTGATGTACGGCTCGACGCGGAGGCCGCGGGCATGACGCCGCGAGAGCTGCGGGCTGACGTTCCGGCGCTGGACGAGGACACCGCGTACCTCAACTACGGCGCGCACGGACCGAGCCCGAAGTACGTCGTCGACGCCGCCGCCGACTTCCTCGCCGACCACGAGTACGACCCGACCGGGACCGATCCGTACGAGCGTGCGTTCGGGACCTACGAGACGGTCCGCGAGCGGATCGCCGACTTCCTCGGGGCCGACGCCGAGGAGATAGCCCTGACGGAGAGCACGACCGACGGGATCGCGCGGATCGCGGCCGCGATCGACTGGGAGCCCGGCGACGTCGTCGTCCGGACCGACCTCGAACACCCGGCGGGCGTCCTCCCCTGGCGGCAGCTCGAGGAGGAGGTCGGAATCGAGGTCCGCGTCGTCGAGACCGAGGGCGGCCGGATCGACCGTGACGCCTTCGCCGACGCGGTCGCCGACGCGCGGCTCGCCTGTTTCAGCGCGATCACCTGGACGCATGGCACGCGCCTGCCCGTCCGGGACCTCGTCGAGGTCGCGAACGACGCTGGCGCGTTCACGCTCGTCGACGCGGTCCAGTCGCCGGGGCAGGTCCCCGTCGACCTCCACGCGTGGGGCGCGGACGCGGTCGCGGGTGCCGGCCACAAGTGGCTGCTCGGGCCGTGGGGGGCGGGCTTCCTCTACGTCGACCGCGCGGTCGCCGAGGAGATGACGCCGAGTTCCGTCGGCTACCGCGGGGTGGAGACGCCCACCGCTCACGACATCGAGTACGCGCCCGGCGCGAAGCGCTTCGAGGTCGGCACCACGACGCCGGCGGCACACGTCGGGCTGCTCGAGGGGATCGACGCGATCGAATCGATCGGCCTCGACGCGGTCACGGACCGGATCGCGGACCTCACCGATCGCCTGAAGGCGGGGCTCGACGAGGAGCGGCTGCTGAGCCCGAGCGAGTACGAGACCGGGCTCGTCACCGTCGACGTCGCGGAGCCGGAGGCGACCGTCGAGCGCCTCCTCGATCGGGGGATCGTCATCCGGGACCTCCCGCACCCGGACGCGGTCCGCGTGTCGGTCCACGCGGTCTCGACGGAGCGGGAGATCGACGACGTCGTCGAGGCGCTTTCCGGGGAGCCGTAGGCGTCGACGGGACGACCGCCGTCCCATAGACGAAGCCGGGATCGACCGATTTTTGCGCGGTCGACACAATACAGCCGTATGGGATTTCACACGTTCGACGCCGACCGGGCGGCGAAGCTGGAAGACCCCGAGCGCTACGCCTGGGTCTCCCGCGAGGAGCTGGTCGACGCGGTCGATCCCGCACCGAACGGGACGGTCGTCGACCTGGGCAGCGGTACGGGCTTTTACACCGACGACGTCGCCCCCCACGCCGGGACGGTGTACGGCGTCGACGTTCAAGCGGAGATGAACGATCGCTACCGCGAGAAGGGACTTCCCGAGAACGTCGAGCTCGTCGAAAGCGACGTGGCCGATCTGCCGTTCGACGCGGGTGCGCTCGACGCCGCCTTCTCGACGATGACGTTCCACGAGTTCGCCGACGACGACGCGGTCGCCGAGCTCGGTCGGGTGCTTCGGACCGACGGCCGGCTCGCCGTCTTCGACTGGTCGGCCGACGGGAGCGGCGAGGACGGACCGCCGACCGGGGAGCGGTACGGCCTGGCGGACGCGACCGCGATGCTGGAGGCGGCCGGCTTCGATGTCGTCCACGGGACGACCCGCACGGAGACGTTCGCGGTCGTCGCGCTGGCGCCGTAGGGAGACGAACGAATCCGCTACCCGTCCCTCGCCGCATCGAGGGGTTTTCGTCACTTAGTCGTCGTCAGCGGTGTACGCGCCGCCCCGACGCTTGATACGTGCGACGACGAGCCGCCCGTCGTCCTGCCGGAAGCTCACGGAGAGCCGAAACTCCCCGACGCGTATCTTCTTGTACGGGCTGTTCTGGAGCGGCTCGCCGTAGTCCGGCGGGTCGCGCCACGGCGAGGAGACGATTTCGTCGAGCTTGTCGAGTATCCGGTCTTGGTCGGCGGGGGATAGTCCGTCGAGGTCGTCTTCGGCCGTCGAGGAGAGTTCCCACGTCTACCCGTCGTCACTCATCGCTCGTGCCGAACCGCTCGCGGGCCTCCTCGGCGCTCGTCGTCCGTCCCTCGCGGATGTCCTCCTCGGCTTCGAGCAGGGCGACGAGTTCGTCGCGGTCGAACGTCGGGAACTCGACGGCGTCCCGAAGCGTGTACCGGATGAACTCGCTCCGACTGTTGAACCCGCGTCCCTGCCACGTATCGTCTACCTGTTCGAGGAACGACTCGGTGAGTTTGAAGTTCACCGTGGCGATGTCGTCCTCGCCGTCGTCGTTTGTGGCCGCTTCGGACATATAGACGTAATACGCTGGTCTTACCAATAGTCGTTTCGGCGGAGGCTCACTCACCGCGTAACCGACGTGGATAGCCGCATCGAGGGGATTTTTATATCACATTCTTGACTACGTTTCATCCCTCTCTCTGTGAGCGCGGATTAGCGAAATCAAGAGTGTCCCTGAGGGGACGCGCCCTCGGTCGATTTCTGGTCTATCCCGCCGCTGTCTGTGTGTTTGTTTATGTGTACTGACACTTCATCGAATCGCAGTACGGCGAGGGATGCCCTGTTTAGCGCGAGACGCGAATCTTGAACGGGATTCGTTCAGACGAGCGTAGCCGGAACAGTCTGCGCACAAGAAGTGTACGGCAGAAAGAGCCTAGGCCGGGATTTGAACCCGGGGTCTCGTCCTTACCAAGGACGCGCTTTACCGCTAAGCTACCCAGGCGCGCAATACGTCGTTGACCGGAACCGACTTTAGGGGTTTCGATCCACACCGTCCGTGTCGTCGGATTCCACGGCTATCGGTCGGTCGCGCTCACGGCCCGGTCGGAGATGTCGGCGATGCGGTCGGCAGTCGCCTCGGGCAGCGCCCGCCCCGGTGGTGGGAACTCCCGGTCGCAGTCGGCGGCGAGTTCGCGGGCGTACTCGAGCAGCTCCGCCGGCGGATCGCCGCCGACCGCGGTGGTGCCCGCGACGACCGCGAGCTCGAGCGCGTCCACTTCCAGGTTCCGGTCGAGCGCCGTCGCCTCGGCGGGATCGAGTCCCTCCTCCGCGCGTCGGGTCTGGTCGCGGCCGAACGCGCGCACGACCTCGACGGCCGCGGCCGCCGCGCCGGTGTGTGCCAGAAGCGAGAACCCGCGGGAGACGAGCACGTCCGCGGCGAGCACGTCCATGTCGGCGTCGATGTCGGACTCGCGGGTGGCGGCGGTCGCCCACGGCTCCTCGTGAGCGAGCCACCGGGTGAGTCGGAGCCCCTCGTAGATGAGTTGGACGCCGGCGGCCCGGTCGACGACCCCCTCGAGGTCGACGTCGGGGTCGAGCGCGCGGGCGGTGACGAGCGAGAGGACACCGGGGGTTACCGCGGCGTCGGCGAGCCGGTCGTCGAGGGTTTCACGGAGGCGTTCGGGCTCGACGTTCGCGAGCGCCTCGCGTGCGGCATCACGCGCCCGCGCGACATCGTCCATTACCGATCCGTTCGGTAGGCAAGGGCAAAGACCTTTGGAAACCGCCCACGCGACGGCGACGATCCGGGTCACAGCCCGCCCGATCGACCTGCTCCCCCGCCCTTCCATCGTCGAACGCCCGTCCGACCGTTTCGGGAGCGAACCGGGGACGATCCGCGTGCCGTCTCGATGTGACAGATTTAAATATCCGACCCGACCATCCTCTATTGCGAAGCACGCACCGGTAGTGTAGTGGTATCACGCAACCTTGCCATGGTTGCAACCCGAGTTCAAATCTCGGCCGGTGCACTCCCTTCGGTCGTGCACCCGCCTGACTCCCGCGAGTGAAACGAGCGGGAGTCTCGGCCGGTGCTTTCTGTGAACAAGTGAGCGAGATACGCCGAGAGATTTGAACGCTATCAGTCGTGCGGCGAGCGGAGCGAGGTGTGAGCGAAGCGAACGTCTGGCGTCGCTCGCGACGATCTCGATCAGTGCGGTTTTCGATCGACTCCAACGGCCGAGACGGGCGTTTCACGCTCACGTCCGCACCGTTTCGGCGGCGTATCTTTCCGGGAAACGGACGGCTTAACCGTGAGAATACACTCCGATCGGTATATGGTCGAACTTCTTCTCGTCGTCGGGTTAGCGGTCACGGTGTTCGTCGGATACAACGTCGGGGGCTCGACGACGGGGCCGGCGTTCGGTCCCGCCGTCGGTTCCGGCGTCCTCTCGAAGGTCGGAGCCGCGGCGCTCATGTCGGTCTTCTTCTTCATCGGTGCGGGAACGCTCGGCCGGCGCGTCGTCGACACGCTGGGACGGGAACTCGTCACGCGCGGTGACGTGTTCACCCTCGAGACGAGCATCGTCGTGCTGTTTTTCATCGGCGGGGCGCTCTTCGTCGGCAACTACTACGGTGTTCCGGCGTCGACGTCGATGACGGCGGTGGGCGCGATAGCCGGCCTCGGCGTCGCGACCGGCAGCCTCGACTGGGGCGTGATGGGCGAGATCGCGGTCTGGTGGATCGTCGCGCCGATCATCGGATTCTGGGTCTCGGGCGTCATCGGCCGGTACTTCTACCCGCGGATCAACCAGTGGATCGCGATCGAGAGCACCGACGGTCCGCTCCTCGAGTTCGACCAGTCGGGGACCGTTCCGCGTCCCGGCCTCGGACCGGAGACGACGCGCCGGGAGGTCGGCGGCGCGATCATCGTCGTCGCCATCGGCTGTCTGATGGCGTTCTCCTCGGGAACCTCGAACATCGCGAACGCGATCGCACCGCTCGTCGGCGCGGGCGTCGTCGAGATGAACCCCATGATCCTTCTCGGGAGCGCCGCGGTCGCGGTCGGCGCGTTCACCATCGCACGGCGTACGCTCGACACCCTCGGCAACGACATCACCGACCTCCCGCTCACCGCGGCGATCGTCGTCGCCGTCGTCTCCTCGGGGATCGTCGTCGGCCTCTCGGCCATCGGGATCCCCGCGTCGTTCGTCATCATCGCGACGATGTCGATCGTCGGACTCGGATGGGGCCGCGCGACCCGGACGGTCACCGTCGGCGAGGGGATCCGCGGCGGCGGGGAGACGAACGTCTCCGTCGGCGCGCTGAAGGCCGACGAACCCGGCGACGAGCCCGAGGGGATCGGCGAGGAGGACCCCGCGGACATCCCGGCGGCGGCGGACCTGTTCAACCCGTCGACGACCGCCCGGATCGTCGTCCTACAGAACGTCGTCCCGCTGCTCTCGACGCTCGGCGCGCTCGCCGCCTTCGGACTCCTCTTCCGGTTCGTCTGGTGAGGCCGAATGCGGTTCGGTTGACGTTCGCCCGAGCCTCACCGGCCGAACCGTCGCTGTCTGTCCTGAAAGTCGAGGACGGCACGGAGGTAGTCTCGCCGCCTGAACTCCCGCCAGTTCACGTCGGTGAAGTAGAGTTCGGCGTACACCGACTGCCAGATGGCGAAATCCGAGAGCCGCTCCGCGCCGGTCTTGATCACCAGATCGGGTTCGGTCGGGAACACCAACCGGTCCGTGACGGCCGCCTCGTCGATCTCTTCGGGCCGCAACTCGCCGGCGTCGACGTCGGCGGCGATGTCGCGGACCGCGGCGGCGAACTCGGCTTTTCCACCGAGGCCGACGTTCACGCGGATCGGAGCGCCCGCCGACTCGGTGTCGCCCGGACCGCGGATCGACATCGGCCGCGGCGCGTCCAGCTCCCGGAACTCTCGGACGAGCGCGGGGACCACCGCCTCGTCGAGCACGGAGACGGAGACGGTCACCCGCTCCGCCCCGTAGTCGAACGCCCAGCCGAGCGCCGCGGCGAGGGTGTCGAGCGCGCCGTCCGCGAGCAGGTCGCGCTCGGTGATGACGATGGCGACGTGCTCTGGCGGGTCTCCCTCGTGGAGGCGGTGGCGAACCGTGAGATACGCGTCGTAGAGTCCCACGGTCGCCGATCGCCCCGCGGGGTGTAAAACCTCGCGGACGAGAGGTTTAATCGCCCGTCGCTCCAAGGGCGCGTGATGACCGACAGCTACCGTGGGGTGTTCGGCGCGATCCCGTACGCGATCCGCAACACCGACTCGTGGACGATGCGCGTCTACGGGGTTATCGGCACGCTGGCGACCGCGGCCATCGCGCTCGTGGTCGCGCTCGCCCTCGTCGTCTGGATGGCCGAAACCGCCGGCGTCCCGAGCGGGACGTACCTGTTCACGCGCTCTTTGTACGTGGTTTTGGGATTCGCCGCCGTCGCCCCGCTTCTGGCCCCGCTGCTCTTCGTCGCCCGCCGGCACCGTCGGGAGCTTCCCGTCGCGGCCGGCTACGACCGGAAGCTGGCGTACGCGGGCTTTCTCTTCTTAGCCTCGCTGTACCTCGGGCTTATCGTCACCGCGCCCGCGGACCTGCGCGACCCGACCGAGTCCGTGCTGCTGTCGGCGCTGTACGCGCTCCCCCGGCCGGCCGGAGCGCTCTTCCCCGTTCTCGCCGCCGCGGTCGTGTTCTGGACACACTACCGGCTCCGAGACGACGACGAGGACGGCTCGAAACCCGGAAATGGCTCGGCGGCCTAGCGCCGACGATGACCGACGAAAAGGAGGGAACGTTCCTCGTCACCCACGTCGAGGAGGACTCCGCGGTGCTCAAGGACGCCGAGGACGGCCAAGTCCACACGCTGAGCTCGAATCCGGGGCTGGCGGTCGACGACGCCGTCGAGGCGACCGTCGCGCCCGACCCGCCGATGGAGGTCACCTACCGGGTGATCGAACTGGAAGAGCGACGGTCGCTCTCGCTCGAGCGCAGCGAGGAGCCCCCGACGGTTCACGAGCGTGAACTGGCCGCCGACCTAGAGACGGGGGAGTTGACTCGCGAACCGCGCGCCGGGATCGGCGAGATCCACGTGTTGTCGCCGCCGGAGGACGCGACCGAGGAGGCGGCCGGGGACGTGCTCTCGGATCGCGAGGGAACGCTCTCGAGAGCCGCCAGGCTCGGGGTGAACCGCGTCGAGGTCCGGGCGGAGCCGGGCGTGCTCAGCGTGCGGTACCTGCCCTGAGTTCGGGAGCGGTTCGGAGCGCCGTTTCGCGGTTCTGGAGAGAGAAGAAGGGATGCGATCCTCTCTCCATGCCGAGTATCGGACTGAGAGAAACTAGAAAACGGTGGACAACGTGATGAAGTCGAGCCTGACGAGTTGCCAACTGAACCCGAGTCCGAGAACTGCCAGTAGTGTTTGGTGAATACGGGCTCTCCGTGACCAGCACCGATTCCACCACGCGAGTAGTGCGCCGGCAGTCGTCACGAGCGTGAAAAACACGACGAGGGACGGGAGTGTGAGCGCGACTTGCATCGGGACCGGTCGCGTGATGAGCGCGAGTTCGCCGCCCCTCTCAATGACGACTACCAGGAGCAGGACAAATCCGAGGGAAACGGCACTCAGTCCGACGCTGGCCGTACGAGCGAGCCACGTGAGACGACGCCCTCGAGGGGTGAGATCTCCCGTTCTCTCGTCACCGTCCGTGTGTTCGGTGGGGTCGCCTGACTGCTGGGAAGCGGTCGCTCTGGAGTGGTCCGTCATTCGGTGTGTTTCCTCTCGGTGACCGAATCCGTCTCCGTGCGGTACTGGTTCCACTGCTGCCGAACGCGCCGTCCGCCCCATCCGGCGAGCGAAAGGCCGAATCCGGCGAGGGGTACTCCGAGAGCGCTCCCGGTGACGAGTTGGCGTTCGTGGAACGGAACTGGCCGGTAGACGCCGATCGGCTCGCTTGCCAGATGCATTGCCTCGACCTCACCGTCCGTGACCTCGAACGCCAGGACATCGTTCCCGTCAACCTCGTGATAGACGTACGGATCGGTCTCGATCCACTGCCGCGGATCGCCGTCGAGCGTCGTCGTGCGGAGACGGCCGTTGGCTGCGGGGTCGACTGACACGTGTTCCAGCACATCGATCAGTTGGAGCGGACCGCGGCGTGGCAGGCTGGAGAGGCTATACTCGCCGGCAACGGTTTCCGCGCGTTCCCGGCCCCCCGACTGTGGTGTCGGTGAGGGGTCAGTCGACGGTGATCGAAGCCCGTATGTAACAAGAAGTTCGTCGATCACGTCACCCGGTGGCGGTGACGCACCGCTGTTGCTGTTGTAGTTCACGAAGATCCCGATATCAGCTGCCGGTGCGAGGACGAGATGGCTCGAAAAGTGAACCGTCGCGCCTGAATGACCGATTACTCCAGCGTCCGGGTTCCCGTATTCGTGGAAGCCGTACCGCCAGTTGGTGACGGCGGGATGCCGCACGTGATGGTGGTCGTACATCACTCGTGCGGTGTCTGCCTGTAAGATCCGTGTGTCGTCGACCGTACCGGCACCGAGGTGTGCGCACATGAACGCCGCCATATCACGCGCCGTCGCCGTCATCGACCCCGCCGGACGCATATTGATGTACACCGGCTCAGCGGACTGGAAGTCGTCTCCATCTCGGGTATGGCCTACGGCGAGGGTTCCAGAATAGTCGTCCCGGACGGGCTGAGAGAACGTGCTGTGGCTCATGTCGAGTGGTTCGAAAATCTCTGACTGGACGTACTCCTCGAACGTGGTATCGTGGACTTCCGCGACGATGTGTCCGGCGAGGGCCGCCCCGTAGTTCGAGTACCCGACTAGTTCACCCGGCGGGCGCACGCGACGCGGCTTCCCATCGGCGAGAACGGTTTCCAGCGGCTCGATACCGTTCGGGTCAGCGACCACGTCAGGATCGATCGCCGACTCGAACCCCGCGGTGTGAGTTCCGAGGTGGCGTAGCGTCACCGGCTCCGCGTCGGTCTCCGGAACCGTGATCGCAGAACCGTCGAGATAACGGTTGACATCCTCGTCGAGATCGAGGACGCCCCGTTCGACGCCTTGCATAACGGCCGTCCACGTTACGAGCTTGCCGACTGAACCGACGCGAAACGCGGTCTCGGGTGCTCGAACCGGTGTGCCGGAGTCCACAGCAGCGTCGCCGTATCCCTTGATGAGGATGGGACCATCGCGTCGAACGATAGCCACGGCCGCGCCCGGCGTCGTCGTCCCGACTCGCTGCGTCATCACGTCATCGACGAACGATTCGACCTCATCGGCGTCAGGAAACGGGTTCTCAGGGGATGAGACGGGTTCAGCCATGGATTCGACACCGACGGTCGCTCTGCCCGTTGTACTGGCCAGCCCGGAGACGGTGAGGGTACCGAGCCCGGCGAGAACCGCTCGCCGGGATGTGTACCCGGCATCGCTGGTTCGTCGACTCGGGTTCCGGTCGCTCATTCCGCGGGCTCGTCTACGACCGGGTCACACGCTATTCGGGTGATCCGGCCGAGTTGCGCGGTTTCGGCTTCAGCCACGGAGAGCCCGGCTCGACGGACCACGGAGAGCGGCTCTTGGGTCACTCGACAGCCGGACTTCTCGTAGTGGGCGTCGGCGCGCCAGTCCAGGTACCGTGCGATGAGGCCGTTGTCGCTTCGACCGTGTTCGAGCAACAGGACCCGTCCGTCGGGCCGACAGACGCGCGCCATCTCTCGAAGCGCCGCGTCGGGATCGGGGAACGTACAGGTCGATAACGAGGAGATGACCGTATCGAAACTGTCGTCCTCGAACTCGAGGTCCTGTGCGTCCATCCGCGTGACGGTCCCGTCCCGTTCGAGGGCCTCGAGCTCGGATCTGGCGCGTTCCAACAACGGTTCGCTGACGTCGATGCCGACGATCTCGGTTGACTCCGGGAGGTACCGAAAGTTCTCACCCGTTCCGCACGCGACGTCGAGTACCCGTCCCTCGGCGTGGGAGAACTGGCGGCGGCGATGTCGCCCGGTTACCAGGCGATTCAGCCAGCCGAGCCGGTCGATCCATCTCGCGTAGCGTGCGTAGGCGTCCTGGATGTCCTGGACGGTCATCTGACCGTCGGTCGACGATTTCGTTCCGTGATCCGTCGAGTGTCGGGGGGAGTCCGACGTGTTGATCGTGTCGTTGTTGGCCATCGGTGAGCACCTCGGTCTTCATCCGAAGAGAGGACAACGTGCCCGATAAATATTATCGAATAATTGATATATTTTCAGACCGGTTTCAAAACCACGGTTAAGCGCCTGCCCGTATTCAACAGCCAAAACACGAACAACGAAGCACAACAGCGCCCACACCTCCGAAACGCTCAACCGCGATTTTGAAACTCTATTGACGGATCCAGCTCAATCGAGATCCCGACCGCGCACGCGCTCGGTCCGCGTCGTCCGAGCAGCGTCGTCGAGGAACACCCGAAGCACCGCACCCTCGTGACGCAACTCGACTCGGTACTCAACCGGATCAGTAGCGATCCGTTCGGCGCTCCACCGGCCCTCTCTGAGATATCGATGGAGCTCCCACCACCCGCTCCCCAGAATATCGACGCCGTGCTCCCAGTAAAACGCGATCGACGGGGGACGAAACGCCGCGCTGTACGTCAGCGGTCCGCTATACCGGCGTAGACACGCCTCACACTCGTCGACCGTGAAATGCGAGACCGGTACATCGCCGGGCAGCGACTGCTCGCTCGCATCCAGAACCTCGGTCCGGATCTCCCCGGCACACTCGGGACAGATCCCCTCTTGAACGAGGCCGAACTCCGTCGCCTGTTTCCGCTTGAGCGACTCCAGCAACGCCGGCCCCGAACGCGCACGCGCCTGCGCCGGCGTCACGATGTAGCCGGTCACCGGCCGATCACACGACGGACACCGCACCATGAAGTACTGGTCGTCCAGCCCCGCCTCAAGCTGCGTTTCCCCGCAGAACAGGCACATCCCTTCCGTCTCGATACCGTCGACGTCGGGCGGTTGCGTGAAGTTCTCGGCGAGGATGAACCGAACGATCTGCTCGCCAGCGTGCGTGAACGTGTAGCCGCCCTCGACCTTCCGAAGGTACGTCCCCGCGAGCTCGCCGAGGTGATACGAGAGCTTCGACGTGTTATCGATCTCGACGCGCTCGTAGATCGCTGAAAACGACAACGGCGCAAACCCCGAATTCGACGGGGCCTGCTCGGATTGGGCCACGGCGACAGCCCGGAGGATCTCCACCCGGCTCTCGTCCGAAAGCAGCGCGAACACATCCGCCGCCGTTTGCTCGGAACCCATACACGAACGCTCGTTCTCACTCATCCCCAATAGCGTCTGCGCCGAGAATCGTTCTACCCTCCGAGTACTGTTCGTGTGTTTATGTATCTGTGCGTAACGGTTAGTTGATGAGAAGGCTTATTCGGGCTCACGGACGAATCGGTTTCATGACAGCGATCGAGGTACCGGAGGTCGATTACACCGAGTACTCGAACCGCCAGCTGGTGCTCGTGCCGCTGGCGGTGCTCGCGCTGGCGGTGCTCGTGATCGGCGGGTGGTACGTCGCCACCGGCGCGCCGGCGACGCTCGGTCTGGAGTTCACGGGCGGCGTGGAGCTCCGCATCGCCGACGACGAGAGCGGGGACGTCGAGGAACGGATCGAGACGGCGTTCGACCGCGAGCCCGACTCGGTCCGCTCCATCCCGGCCGACGACGTGTACGTCGTGACCTTCCGCGCGGCCGACGACGACCCTGGCGAACTGGCGAGCGATCTGGAGACGCAGGCGGACGCGGCGGGGCTGTCGGTCGAGGCGATCGACCAGGTGTCGCCGAGCTTCGCGTCCGACACGGCGCGGACGACGATCTTCGGGCTCGCGCTCGCGTTCCTCGGGATGAGCGTGCTCGTCTTCGCGCTGTTCCGGACGTTCGTCCCCTCCGTGGCGATCGTCGCCTCCGCCTTCTCGGACCTCGTGATCCCCGTCGCCGCGATGAACCTCCTCGGCATCGAGATGACGCTCGGCATCGTCGCCGCCCTCCTCATGATCATCGGGTACAGCGTCGACTCGGACATCCTGTTGAACAACTCCGTGTTGCGCCGGACCGGCGAGTTCTACGAGTCGGTGAGCCGCGCGATGCGGACCGGGGTGACGATGACGGTCACCTCCATCGCCGCGATGCTCGTGATGGCGATCGTCGCGACGATATTCGGAGTCGGGCTCCTCCGTGACATCGGGATCATCCTCGCGATCGGGCTCTGTGCGGACCTGATGAACACGTACCTGCTGAACGTGGCGCTGTTGCGCTGGTACAAGTTCGAGGGGGTGAAACGCTGATGTTCGAGCCGATAAAGGAGAACTGGCGGGTGCTGCTCCTCGTCGTCGTCGTGCTCGGCGCGACGGTCGCGCTCTTCGCCCCGCAGTTCGCCCCCGAGACCGCGCCGGGCGGCTCGGCCGAGGACGCGACGCAGGGGGTGACGAACCTCCAGTACGGCCTCGACCTCGCGGGCGGAACCCGCATCCGCGCGCCGCTTGTCGGATACACCGCGACGGGCGTCGACTTCGCGGGCGAGACTCCGACGCAGGTCGCGAGCGACGTCGCCGCCGAACTGGAGGGCGTCTCGACCCGCGAGGTCGACGCGGCCCTCGACGACGAGGGGACCGGAACCGATGGCACCGGTGCCGTCGAGGTCACCGACACGTCGGTGAGCGAGGAGGAGTTCCGCGAGGCGATGGACGCCTCGGGGTACGAGTACGAGGGGATCAGAAGCGGCGTGACCCAGGAGACCCGCGAGGCGGCTGTCGAGGTCATCCAGGGGAAGATCAACGAGGCCGGCCTCTCGGGCGGGAGCGTCCAACAGGTCCAGTCGATCACCGGCGAGTACTTCATCCTCGTCGAGGTGCCCGGCCAGGGTCGCCAGGACGTGATCGACCTCTTAGAGGAGCGCGGGACCGTCGAGATCGCCATCGCGTACCCCGACTCGAACGCCACGAACGACACCGCGAGAAGCGACGGGATCCTGGTTCAGGGCGACTTCGAGAACATCGGGACCGCGAGCAGGCGAGAGTCGGGCTCCGGTGCGTACGTCCCGGTCTCCGTCGTCAACGAGGCTTCCGAGGGCGAGCGGTCGCCGGCCGTCCGGTTCCAGGACGCCGCCGTGGAGTACGGCGTCGCGAGCGCTTCCGGCGGCGCGCGCTGTGACTACGACATGGAGACGAACTCGCTCGGCGAGTCCAGCGACTCCTGTCTGCTGCTCGTCGTCGACGGCGAGGTCGTCAACGCGTTCGGGATGGACGACGGCCTCGCGCGGAGCATGGCGAGCGGGAGTTGGGCCGACAGCGGGAACTTCCGGCTGACGACCACCTCCTTCGCCGACGCACAGACCATCTCGATCAACCTCCGTGCGGGCGCGCTCCCCGCCGAACTCGACATCAGCGGACAGGGGACCTCCTCGACGATCTCCGCCACGCAAGGGGAGAACTTCCGGCTCTACTCCGCGTTCGCCGGCGTCTTCGCGGTGTTCGCGGTCGCCGGCGTGGTGTTCCTCCGCTACCGCGAGCCGAAGGTGGCGCTCCCGATGATCGTCACCGCGCTCGCCGAGGTGTACGCGCTGCTCGGGTTCGCGGCGCTCGTGGGATACCCGCTCGAACTCGCAGTGATCGCCGGCTTCATCGCCGTCGTCGGGACGGGCGTCGACGACCTCGTGATCATCGCCGACGAGGTGATGAGCGAGGGCGAGGTCAACTCCCGGACGGTGTTCGACTCGCGGTTCCGCCGGGCGTTCTGGGTGATCGGCGCGGCCGCGGCGACGACCATCGTCGCCATGTCGCCGCTGATGGTGTTGAGCCTCGGCGACCTCTCCGGGTTCGCGATCTTCACCATCCTCGGCGTGCTCATCGGCGTGTTGATCACGCGGCCCGCCTACGGCGACATCCTCCGCCGGCTGTTGACGGTCCGGTGACGAGGCGTCGCTCCCACGCCTTCACCCGCGACGCTTAACCGCCACGCGCCGGAACCCGGAGACATGCTCGTCGTCGTCTCGGACACCCACAGCACCGACGACCCGAAGCTCCGCGGTCGGACTCGCGAGGCGGTCGAGGCGGCCGAGGTCGTCGTCCACGCGGGCGACTTCTACCGCGAGCCGGTCCTCGACGCGTTCGAGCGCACCGCGGCCGGCACCCTCCGCGCCGTGTTCGGCAACAACGACGAGGCGGCGATCCGCGAGCGGCTCCCTGAGGTCCGTACCGTCGAGTTCGACGGCGTCCGCCTCGCGGTGACGCACAGACATCGAAGCGGCGATACCGGCCTCGTTATGCTCGCTCGCGGCCGCGACGCTGACGCCGCTATCTGCGGACATACGCATCGGCCGCGCTTCGACGACTCGACAGGGGTTCCGATCCTGAATCCGGGAAGCCACGCTCAGCCGCGGGGAAACCGTCCGGCCCACGCGGAACTCGATCCGATAGACGGCGGGCTCGACGGGAGACTCGTCACGCCCGACGGCGATGTCTTCGAGCGGTTCCGGATCGAGGGATAGATACGACGACCGTCGAAGTCGATCGGACGACCTCCGAGAGGAAGAGCGCACGCGTCCGTCCCGCGTCTCGACGGAGGGGGGATCGGTCGGACGGGTGGGGACGGACGGCGACGACTCCCCGCTTCGGCCCGATCGGACGGGCGGCCGTCGGGGAGGCGGCCGTCGGTCCGGAGGCGTCGACCGTCCGGACGAGGGGGGATCGTCCGGGCGGACGGAGGGCGGACGTGTGCCTCGGTCGCGGTGGAATCCCGGGTACCGGCATCGATCGGTACTCGGCGGAGGGCCGAAGCGGGGGTCGCACTCGTGTATCGACCCGGTACCGTATTATAGGTGTCCGAGGCACAAAAATGCGTTTTAGTGACCGACGGGGCCGAGCACTCGTGGTCCGTGTTCGCTCGGCCGTCGGGTCGAAACGCCTAACTCGGTGCCGACGGAGATCCGTTGTATGATATCGGTCGAGCCGCTGTTCGTGCTCGTTCTCGTCGGCCTGCTCGGGCTGTTCTTCTTCGGTTTCCTCCTCGTCCGGCGCACCCTGATGGGGCTGCGTGAGGGGTACGAGGACGGGCGGCGATAGCGATGGTTGCCGTCACGATCCTCACGCTCCTCGTCGCCGGCATCGCGAGCCTCTTCATGGCGTGGTCCATCGGGGCCGGCTCCTCGGGGTCGACGCCGTTCGCCCCGGCCGTCGGAGCCAACGCCATCTCGGTGATGCGCGCCGGCCTCGTCGTCGGCGTCCTCGGCCTCCTCGGGGCGGTCCTCCAGGGGGCGAACGTCACCGAGGCGGTCGGCACGGAGCTGATCGGCGGGATCACGCTCACCGCCACCGCCGCGATCATCGCGCTCGTCACCGCCGCGGTGCTCGTCGCGATCGGCGTCTTCGCCGGCTACCCGATCGCGACCGCGTTCACCGTCACCGGCGCGGTCGTCGGCGTCGGCCTCGCGATGGGCGGCGACCCCGCGTGGCCGAAGTACACCGAGATACTCACGCTGTGGGTGCTCACCCCGTTCGTCGGCGGCGGGATCGCCTACGGCGTCGCCCGAACGCTGATCGGCGACCGCCTCCCGGAACGCGGGCTCACGGCAGCGCTGGCCGGCGTGGTCGGCGCGATCGTCGCCAACGTCGGGTTCGCGCTGCTCGGTCCGGCGGGCGAACAGGCGTCGATCGCCGAGGCGGTCTCCGCCGAACTCGGCGTCCCCGGCGGGGTCGGGGTCGTCGCCGTCACGGCGGCGACGGCCACGCTCGTCGCGCTCGCGGTGTACGTCGACATCGGTCGAGGCCGCGCGGGCGCACAGCGCCGCTTCCTGCTCGCGATGGGCGGGCTCGTAGCGTTCTCCGCCGGCGGCTCGCAGGTCGGCCTCGCGATCGGGCCGCTCGTGCCGATCTTCTCCGAGGTGGGCGTGCCGCTGTGGGCGCTTCTGGTCGGCGGGGGCGTCGGCCTGCTCGCCGGGTCGTGGACCGGCGCGCCGCGGATGATCAAGGCGATCTCACAGGACTACGCCTCGATGGGGCCGCGGCGGTCGATATCGGCGCTCATTCCGTCGTTCGCCATCGCACAGACCGCGGTCGCGTTCGGGATCCCCGTCTCGTTCAACGAGATCATCGTCTCGGCGATCGTCGGCGCGGGGTACGCCGCCGGGGACTCGGGGGTGAGCCGGTCGAAGATGGGGTACACCGTGCTCGCGTGGATCGCGTCGCTCGTCGGGTCGCTGGTGCTCGGGTTCGGCGTCTACTCGGTCGTCCGGTTGGCGTTGTAGGAGGTTATCAGATCTCTCCTGTGATCGCGGGCGTGAGATCCCGGCCGTATCTCTCTGATCGGTATCCATGTCTTCGGTCGTCGGTACGAAAGCGGCGTCATGATCGCGGTGAACACCTCCAAAGCCCCAGCCGCGAGGCGGGCGCACGCTCGCTGCGGTCCTCGGTCACTCGCGGTGCTCGCTCCCTGCGGTCCTTGTGTCGCCTGCGCCCGCCTCGCGACTGCCCCTTTGAGCCCCGCCCGACCGCACCACCGGAAGACGGTCCTGCGCTCACTTCGTTCGCTGCGCGGGCTGCGACTTCCATGCTCCCGCTCGTTCCACTCGCGGGAACGCACCCGCACCTCACGCCTCCCCAGCCTCGCTGCTCGCGCTCTTCGAGCGCTCGCAGCGTCCAGCGAGAATCAAAGATTCTCTGGCAGCCGGCGGCGAAGCCGCCGGCGACCTCGCGGTCGGTGAGCGCCCAAGTGGGCGCTCACCGGCGCGCCACCGCGTTCCATCTCCTCTCAGTCGCTCGGATAGGTCGGCAACCGCCCGGATCGGGCGCTCCCTTCGACGAACGGGAGGGCGGTCCGGGTCGCGCTCGTTTCGGTGCCGTCGACGCGCACGGTGACCGACTCCGCAGCGGCGTCGAAGTCGACGAGCGCGAACGCGATCGGCTCCTCGAGTGCGGGGCCGACGGCCGCGCGGGTCACGTCGCCGACCGCCGCGTCGCCCGCGAAGACGGCCGCGCCGGGGTCGGGGAGGCGGTCCGTGACGCCGTCGGGGTCCGCGTCGCCGTCGATCCCGGCGAGGTCCTCGGAGAGCCCGTCGAGCGCGAGCCCGAGCAGCCGGCGGCTGGGTCGCCCCTGGTTCTCGACGCGGGAGACGACCTCCTGGCCGACGTAACACCCCTTCTCGAAGTCGAGTGCGTTGCGGATCCCGAGGACGTTCGGGAGCGTCCCCTCGAGCTCGTGTTCGAAGAGGGGCGTGCCCGCCTCGAGGCTGAGCGCGTCCCACGTCCGGTAGCCGAACGGGGCTGCGTTGAGCCCGCGGTTGACGAGCGTGTCGAACACGTCGGGGGCGTCCGCGGCCGCACACACCACCTCGTACCCCTCTTCGCCGAGCGGCGCGTCGCTCGCGATCACCGTGACGCCGGCGTCGACCATCGATCCCCGGACGAACGTCAGCGGCTCCTCCGGCGCGCCCGGCCCGCCGAGCACCGAGGCGATCTTCTCGGTCGATTTGGGGCCGTGGACGCCGAAGACGCCGAACTCCGCGGAGACGTCCGCGACCTCCACGTCCTGAATGAACACCTTCCCCGCCCAGTCCTCGCGGACGGGCTGGGCGCGCTCGGGGGGAACGAAGACGAGGAGCCGCTCGTCGGCGTTGTAGACGTACATGTCCGTCTCGATCCCGCCCTGCGGGTCACAGAGCAGCGCGTAGACGCCGCGACCGTCCTCGGCGGGGACGCGGTTGCTGACGGCGTTGTCGACGAACTCCACGCGGTCCTCGCCCGTGACCGAGAGCACGCCGTATCCCATCTCGATCGCGCCCACGACGTTCCGGACGGCCTTCCCGACGCGGGCGGGCTTGCCGTAGTGGTCGACGACCTGTCTGCCGCCGCGGTCGCGATAGCGCGCGCCGTGACCGTCGTGGGCGTCGGAGACGAGCGTCATGGCTCCCTCCAGTCGCGGCACGGGCAAAAGGTCGCGGTTCGCGGGTGACGGATCCGTCGGATCGCCCTCGACGCCCTACAGCCCGAGTCGCTCTCTGATACTCTCGAGGAGCCCGCCGGGCGGCTTCGATTCGTCGGGGTCGGGGTCCGGGACGACCCGATCGTGGGGGTAGACGCGGACGCGCTCACCGCTCTCGACGGTGATGAGGGAGTCCTCCTTCAGCGTCGAGAGGGCGTCCTCGACCGCGTCGATGTCGGCGTCGACGGCCGCCCGGAGCTCTAACACCGTCATCCCCTCGTCGCCGCGGTCGACCAGCGCGTCGAGCAACGCGACCTGGACGTCCGGCCGGTCGCGGTACTCCGACTTTGCGGCCATGTCTCCAATATGGATCGGACGGGGTTTACCTCTACCGGCGCGACGGGCGGGGTGACTCACCGGTGACGCTCGACTCACCGAACGAGCCGCGAGCAGGTCCCACAGAGGTTCTCCTCTTTCACGTCGACCTCGCGGACCGTGGGTGAAAAGGACATCACGCACTTGCTGTTGTCGCAGTGTTCCAACCCGAGGGTGTGGCCGACCTCGTGAACGACCTCCTTGCGGACGCGGTCGGCGAAGACGTCGATCGCGGGTTTCGTCGACACGCCGCCGTCGGAGGACGTCCGGAGTCGGTGCGTCGAGATGACGGAGCCGCTGCCGTTGAGGTACGCCAGCCCGAACACGTAGTTCCGCCGGCGGTAGTAGAGGTCTCGCGGGGTGATCCCGATGTTCTTCTCGCCGCCGCCGACGCGGCTGACGACCTCGATGAGGTCCTCCGCGCGGTACTGTCCCCGTCCGTCGTCGTAGGCGGTGTCCGGAACCGCCTGGTCGTCGTGGACCGTCACGTCACAGTCGTACACCGACCGCAGCACGGCGGAGGCCTCCCGTTTCACTCGCGGGGAAACCTCCCCGACGGGCACGATGTCCACGAGCATGGAACGGCTTTTGACCGCCGCGGTCATAAACCCCCCGCCGTGGCATCTCCCTCACGTCGTGCGCTCGTGACCGAACTCGACCGGTTCGACGGACTCCTCGAGGTCGGCTGTGGCGACCGCCTCGGCGTCGCGAGCGACCTCGCCGACCGCGGCCGCGACGTGATCGCGATCGACGTCGCGGTCGACGGCGACGACGGGGCAGACGAGTGGGACGACCGGGCGGACGGAGCCGACGGGTCGGCCGACGAGCGATCCGCCCCCGACGGCTCGCTCCGCGTCCGCCACGGCGACGTGGTCGCGCTCGCGGACACGGCCGACCCGTCGTCGGCGCTCGGGGTCGGGAGCGAGGACGGAACCGGGATCGACGCGGTGTACGCCCGCCGCCTCCCGGCGGAGCTTCAACGCCCCGCCCTCGAGTTGGCGACCCGCCTCGACGCCGCCTGTCTGTTCACCACGCTCGGGTTCGAGGAGCCGGTCGTCCCCGTGGAGCGCCGGTCGAGACCCGGAACGACGCTGTACGTCGCGCGATCGGTCACGGATCGCTCCCCGTGAGATCTCCGAGACCGCCTGAGAAGACCTCCGGGACCGCCTCGTGAGTCGGCTCCGTGGGTCGAAGCCGCTTCCCGCGAACCGGATCCACCTCACTCAGCGGACCGAACCGCGGGAACCCGAACGTTCATTTTTCCCCCTGCCGGCCTACGGGTATGCAGGTCGACGCCGTCGTGCTCGATATCGATGGGGTGTTGGTCGACGTCGCGGACTCCTACCGCCGGGCGATCATCGAGTCGGTCGACCGCGTCTGCGGCAAGACGATCGGCCGCGAGGCGATCCAGGCGTTCAAGAACGCCGGGGGCTTCAACAATGACTGGGAGCTGACGTACGCGGCCGCCCTCTTCGTGTTGGCCCGCCGCGAGGGGCTCCGGATGGACGTCGAGGCGTTCACGGACCGGATCGCGGCCGACGAGGCCGGCGGCGGCCTCGCGGCGGCCAAACGCGTCGTCGCCGACCTCCCCAACGTCGCGCAAGCGCGGGTTCGCGACCAGTGGGACACGGACCGCCTCCACGACGTGTTCCAGGCGTTGTACCTCGGCGAGGACTTGTACCGCGAGCTCGAGGGCGGCGACCCGCCGGTGTCGACGACGGGATACATCCACGACGAGCCGACGCTCGTCGGTCCGGCGACGATCGCGGACCTGACCGACCGCTTCGACGTGGGCGTGTTGACGGGGCGGCCCGCCGCGGAGGCTGAGATCGCACTCGACCGCGTCGGGCTCGAGGTTTCCGAAACCCACCGGTTCACGATGGACGACTGGGAGGAGGGGAAGCCGCACCCGCGGGCGCTCGTCGAACTCGCCGAGCGGTTCGACGCCGGGCGGATCGCGTTCGCGGGCGACACCCTCGACGACGTGCGAACCGCCCGGAACGCGGACCGCGAGGACGACTCGCGCGTCTACTACGCGGTCGGCGTCCTGACGGGGGGGCTGACCGGCGAGGCGGGGACGCGGGCGTTCACGGAGGCCGGAGCCGACGCCGTCCTCGACGACGTGAACGGGCTGGTGGACCTGTTGGAGTAGCGTCGCGATCGGGGCAGCGGCTCGCGAGGATGTTCGCCGTGAGAATGGGCCTTGCCGGATTTGAACCGGCGATCACTCCGTTATGAGCGGAGGGCTTTGAGCCAGACTAAGCTAAAGGCCCGCGTCGATATCCGGTATACGAGGGACGTTCTTTAGATTACCGCATTACTCCGATCGGATCCGGTCGAGAACCGCATCGAGTCGGTACTCCGCGTGCCCGTTAACGTTCGCTCGGTTGTTGTTCGCGGCGGGTTCGTACCGGATCGTGGTCGCTGCCGCTCCGGCGTCTTCGATCGAAACGAGATACACTTCCTCTGTTCGGACGTTCAGGACGGCGAAGTAATCGATCTTCCCGTCGTAGCCCTCTCGTTCGTATCCTCCGCTTTTCGTCCGGACGCTTCGGGTCCGAAACTCCACCGCGCCATCGTTTTTGCCGTCGTACGCCGTTTTGATCTGGAGCCGATAGAACTCATCGTCGATCCTCATGACGAGGTCGTACGGCTCGTTGTCGTACGCCGGCGTGAGTACGGAAACGTCGCGGGCGATCAGCTCCGCCGTGACGATCGCTTCCGTGGCCTGTCCACGCTTCTGTGGTTCTCCGAGCCGATCGTACTGCTCGAAACGCGACATGTGACACGTTGTGTCGTCATCGTACAAAACGCGTGATCGGTACCGGAAGCGTAGGAAGGACGCCGAAGCCAGGACTCGAACCTGGGACCGCCTCGTGACTGCGACGGTCGGGGGAAACCGCCGATCGTCGTAACAGCGAGGCGCTCTACCAACTGAGCTACTTCGGCTCGATTCATCGTACTCGACTGGATCTGATAGGGCTTTCGTTTCCGCCCGACCCGGTCCGGGAACCCCCGGTCACCCCTCCCCACGACCGACACGCTTTCGGCCGGACCGCGAGAAGCCCGCGTATGGCCGACCTCGACGCGGTGCTGTCGCGCGTCCGCGAGCACGCCCTTCCGGACGTGGAGGAACGCGAGCGGCTGCGGACGACGGCCGCCGAGCTGACGGATCGAACTCGGGCGGCGATCGCGGACCTCCCTGTGGAGGCCGACGTGGTCCAGGTGGGCTCGACGGCACGCGGGACGTGGGTCTCCGGCGACCGCGACATCGACCTCTTCGTTCGGTTTCCCGCGGACCTCGACCGCGAGGAGCTCGAGGAGTACGGGCTCGCGGTCGGCCACGCGGTCCTGCCGGACGGCCACGAGGAGTACGCCGAGCACCCCTACGTGAAGGGCGTCTTCGGGGGGTTCGACGTCGATTTGGTCCCCTGTCACGACGTCGCGGAGGCGGGCGATCTGATCTCCGCCGTGGACCGCACGCCGTTCCACGACGCGTACCTCTCGGAGCGGCTCGACGACGACCTCGCCGGCGACGTGGTCCTCGCGAAGGCGTTCCTCAAGGGGATCGGCGCGTACGGCAGCGACCTCCGGACCGAGGGCTTTTCGGGATACCTCACCGAGCTACTCGTCGCCGAACTCGGCGGGTTCGTCCCGCTCGTCGAGTCCGCCCGGAGCTGGCACCCGCCGGTGGAGTTCGATCCCGAGGGACACGCGGAACGGACGTTCGAGGACCCGCTCGTCGTCGTCGATCCGACGGACCCGACGCGAAACGTCGCGGCGGTGTTATCGGCGGCGAACCTGGCGCGGTTTCAACACTACGCGAGGGATTTGCTCGCGACCCCCCGCGAGGAGCTGTTCGAGCCGCGAACTCCCGAACCGCTCGACGCGGGGGCGGTCCGCGATCACCTCGACAGACGCGAGACGACCCCGGTCGCCGTCGTCTTCGACGCCCCGGACGTCGTCGATGACCAGCTGTGGCCCCAGCTCCGCCGATCGCTCGACGGCGTCGTTCGCGGGCTGAACGAACGGGGTTTCGACGCGCTCCGCGCTCGGGCGATGGTCGGGGACGGCGGCGGACGTGGTGTGGGCGGCGACGGAAGCGGTCGCGACCGAAGCGGCGACGGCGGGGGTCGAGCGGCCCTGTACGTCGAGGTCGAGACGGCGACACGGCCGGCGGTCGAGCGCCACGAGGGGCCGCCGGTCGCCGTGCGGAAACACGCCGATCGGTTCTACGAGTCGTACGCGGACGACGTCGATCCCGACACGTACGGCCCCTTCATCGACGGAAACCGGTACGTCGTCGAGCGCGAGCGGGAGTTCACCACGGTCCGCGGATACCTCGAGAGCGACGCCGCCGCCGACATCGCCCTCGGTGCCCAGATCGAGCCGGCGTTTGCGGACCGGGACGTGCTCGTCGGGGACGCCGTGGCGACGCTCGCCGACCGCTTCGGGAGGGGGCTCCGGGAGTTCTACGAGCCGCACCCGTGAGGTCCGCCCCTCCGGTCGGGTACCGGCCGATATCAGTCGAGGACGCGGGTCGACAGGTAGTAGAGCCCGAGTAGGACGAGGACGACGACGACGGCGACCACCGAGAACAGCACGGCGACGCGGGGGAACGCCATCCAGAGCGCGATGTAAAACGAGAACCCGAACGCGAGAAGCACCGCGACCACGACGCCGCGGGTCGGGTTCTGGACGGCCGCGACGAACACCCGCTGTGGCAGCGAGAGGTCCGCGAAGTCCACGTCCGCGACGTCGCTCGGAGCGTCCGTCTCGCTCGGAGCGTCCGTCTCGCTCGGAGCGTCCGTCTCGCTCGCGTCGGTGACGCCGGATCCGCCGTCCGCGCTCGGAGATTCCGTCGGTGCGTCGGCGTCGTCGTTCACGTCGCGTCGTACGGCCTCGTCCGTCCTGTAACTGTCGCTCTCTCCGCGGTCACGTGGCCACGGCGACGGCCGCGGACCCGAGGAGCGCCGCCCCGATCGCCGCGAGGAGGACTCCGAGGGCGAACCCGACGGCGACGTCGGCCTCGCCGCTCTCCGCCGTCGTGACCGTTTCGACCGCGAACGACGAGAACGTCGTGAACGCGCCACAGAAGCCGACGCCGACCCCCAGCGCGACGGCGGAGTCGACCGGAGCGGCGAGCACGGCCCCGAGCACGAGGCTCCCGAGGACGTTGACCGCGGCGAGCGAGCGACGACCGGAGACGGTGAGGCCGATCAGGTGGCGACACGTCGCGCCCGCCGCGCCGCCGAGGCCGACCGCGACCGCTCCGAGAAGCGGGTTCGCCGCCGTCACGGTCGCCTCCCGACGGCGAGCCCCGCCAGCGCGGCCGCGAACCCAAGTCCGTAGCTCACGGCGACGTAGGCCGTTCCGCCGACCGTGCCGAGCGCGACCGTGTCGGTCGCGAACGTGCTGTACGTGGTGAACGAGGAGATCACGCCAGTGCCGACGAAGAGCCGCGTCCGCGGACCGACCGCTCGCGTGACGAGGAATCCGAGCGCGAACGACCCGACGACGTTCACGAGGAGCGTTCCGGCCCCGGTCACGTCGCCGGCGGCGACGTCGACGCCGTATCGAGCCAGTGCGCCGACGAATCCGCCGAGTGCGACGAGTCCGACCCCCGAGGCCGTCCGTTCCATGACCGTCCCTGCGGGCGGACCGAGTTGTGCGTTCCGATGCTCACGGACCGCGGCCGGCCGTCCCGACGACCCGTTCGCCCCCCGACGATCTATCGGTCCGCGTTGGCTCCTCGTCCCGTGCTGCCTCCTCGATTCGTGCCGCCCGTTCGCTCCGAGCCGCCTCCGTGTCGCGGGCACGGGGATCGCCGCCGCCGTGTGGCGTTCGTCGCTCTCGCACGCGGACCGAGTGGGCCGTCTCGCTCGCGTCGTCGACGACGAGCGCCTCGCCGGTGCCCGTCGGCAGCCGAGCGACGAGGTCGCCGGCGAGGTACGTCGCCTCCGCCGTCGCCAGCGCGTCCACGTCCGGGCCGGCCGTGAGCCGGTGTGCCACGAGGAGGTCGGACTGCGAGACGGCGACGTCCGGCAGCGCGCTCGGACGCTGGGTCGCACAGACGAGCGACACCCCTGGGGCGCGTCCCCGCGTCAGAAGCGTCCGCAGCGCCGGGTCGGCCACGCCGTCGAAGAAGGCGTGTGCTTCGTCGACGAGCAGCCAGGGGAGTCGGTCGACGGTCCCGTTCACTCGTGCGTCGTACAGGCCGCGGGCGACCGCGCGGACGACCGCCCCGGCGGCGACCTCGGGGGTTCCGGACAGATCGAGTACCGTCGGGTCGCCGCCCGCGGCGAAGGCGGTGACCGGCGGGGCCGCCGCGTCGAAGACGCCCCAGGATTCCGCCAGCCGGAGGTGATTCCGGACGGCCCGACGCGTCCGGTCGGGAGCGTCGGCCTCCGAGACGGCCCACCGGAGCGACTCGATCGACGGGGAGACGTCGCTCGTCGGCCCGCTCCGCTCCGTCGCGTCGGCGACGACCCGCCACAGCAGGCTTCCGGGGCCGTCCGCGGGGTCGAGCCCGACGAGGTCGGGCCAGACCGAGGCCGGGATATCGGCCGGGCGGACCGCGGGATCGACGACCCGCCCGCCGATATCGGTCAGTCCGCCGAAGACGCCCATTGGATCGACGACGACCGGAGCCACCCCGACCGCGTCCGCGAGCCCCTCCGCGATGACGCCGAGCGTGTACGACTTCCCGGTGCCGCGCTTCCCGAGGACCACCGCCGCGTGCGGGGAGTCGGCGTCCATCCCGACGGCCGCCCCGTCGCTCCCGTCCCGAGCCAGAAAGGAGCCGAGGCGGACGCTCGCCGGCGATGAGTTCCTCCCGTCATCCGCTCCGCCTCCGCCGTCGTCCCGCCCGAGAACGTTCATACGCGGGATCGTGCGGTATCGAATAAAAGCCGTCGCACGAGACGTGAGCGGCGGACCGCTCACTCGGCTCTGTCGAGATCCTCAGTACAGCCTAAGCAACGAGCGATCGCCCGAACGGTCGGCGCGCCTCCTCGCGTCCCATCGGGACGCGAGGAGCCCGCGAGGGACGCCACGAGCGCTTGAAAAGCGCGAGTGGCGAGGTTGGGGAGGCGTGAGGTGCGGTTGCGGGGCGGTTGCGGGCGGACTCAAAGGGACAGCCGGCTCCGGGAAGACGGCCGACGCAAGCACCGCAGCGAACGAAGTGAGCGAGGAGCGCAGCGAGGCCCTCGACTGGAGCCGGCTGGGGCTTTGGACGTCGTCACCGCGCCAGCAACGATCCCGTTCTCATCACCCCGATCACTACTGAAACACCCGTCCAATTAGCACTCGAAACATAGCGGCTGTTTTCAGCGGAGCCGCTCTTCTCGATCCCGACCGACTGCTTATATACTAATCCGCGGCCACCGGTCGTATGCTCGACTCGAAGTCGGACACGTCGGACTCGAAGGCCGGTGTCGGATCGTTTCTCGACGACCGCCGCGCGATCGAGGGGTTGCCGGTCAGGCTAGTGATCGCCCTCGTCGTCGGCGTCGCGAGCCTCAGCGTGATGATGGGGATGATAGGTGACATCGACGGGCTTTCGTCGACGGAGATCGACGCGCAGCCGCAGCCGGAGGTGACGACGCCGGGGTCACAGACGCTCGACGTCGCGGTCGTCGACCCGGACGGAAACCGCGTCTCGGACGCGACGGTGATCGTCCGCGGCGGCTCCGCACGACTTGACGGGCTCGCCACCGCGAAGTCCGGCTCGGACGGGATAGCCAGCGTCGACGTATCTCCGGAACTGGGTGCGAACCAGCTCGATGGAACGCTCTCCATCGACGTCAAACCGCCCGCCGGAAGCGATTTCGTCGACGAACGCGCCAACACCGAGGTGCTCGTGGTCGCGGAGTGAGTCGACACCAAGATGCGTGGCGTGCGGCGTTTCGCTCATCCGCCTCGCAGTTCACATCCGCTCGTCCCAGTCGATCCACTCCTGTTCCCAGCCGCTTCTCGCGAAGTACCCCTGTTCGGCGAACTCGGCGTCCTCGCGTCGCGTCCGGTTCCGTTCGATCCCGGCCTGCTCGCCGTCGACGAGCATCGGACGGAGCCGTGCGGGACCCGCCTCCTCGACGGTTCGGAAGCCGTCGGGCGCGGGGTCGTCGCTCGGTCCGGAACCGTCAACGCGATCGGTCGGCTCGATCGCGGCGAGCGTCTGGTCGCCCGCCCCGCGCGGGTACACGATCCGTCCGTCGGCGTCGACCTGATCGCGGAGCGACCGCGGCGGGGTCACGACGGCCGCCTCGACGAGGATCCTGTCGTACGGGGCGTACTCCGGGAGCCCTCCCGCGCCGTCGCGACGGTCGACGAGGACGGCGCCGTATCCGGCGTCCGCGAGGTTCGAGCGGGCGAGGTGGACGGCGCGTCGGTCGATGTCGACGGCGTGGACGTGGCGCGCGCCGACGATCTCCGCGAGCGCGGCGCTCGTGTAGCCGATCCCGGCCCCGACGACGAGCACGTCGTCCCCCTCGTCGGCGTCCATCGCCGTGAGCATCCGCGCGACGGTCGCCGGCGCGAGCGCTCGCGTTCCGGCCTCCTCGCTCGCGTCGTTCGCGTACGGGGCGTCGTCCACGAACGCCTCGCGGGGGACCGTCTGGAGCGCCGACAGCACCGACGCGCCGAGGGGCTCGCCGAGCTGGTGTTCGAGCCCCTCGATCATGTCCGTCCGGAGCGCCGCTTCGTCCATGCCCGTTCTCGGCGGTCCGTGGTCTAAAACCGCACGCTCCGCGCGGGGTGACGTGACGGCCGGGGTTCGCGACTCACCGCATCGGCACGAACCGTACCGCGCCGTGGTCCTCGCGGTCGACGCCGTCGTCGCGGACGGTCAGCCGGACGAGCCGCTGGCTCGCGGCGGATCGACCGGTTCCGACGCCGCCGAGGAGGCCGCCCGCGTCGTCGTTCGACTCCACGGGGGCGACGACGCGCCCCCCGACCCGCGTCCGCTCGACGATCTCGTCGGGAACGGCTCCCGGTGCCGCACAGGTGAGATAGGCGGCGTCGAAGGGGGCACGCTCCGCGAACGCGGTCCGTCCGTCTCCGGCTCGAACGGTAACGTCGTATCCCAGCCGGTCCAGCCGGTCGCGGGCGGCGTCGGCGAGTTCCGGGACGTACTCCACGCTGTAGACGTTTCCGGGGCCGACGATCTCGGCGACGACCGCGGCGTGATAGCCACAGCCCGTGCCGACCTCGAACACCCGGTCTCCCGAGGAGACCTCGAGGAGGTCGACCATGACCGCCACCATGTGCGGCGCGCTTATCGTCTGTCCGTGGCCGATCGGCAGCGGCCGGTCCGCGTACGCGTGCGCTCGATCCCCGTCGGGGACGAACTCGTGTCTGGGGACGGCGGCGATCGCCGACAGCGTCCGCTCGCTCGCGTCGGTTCGCCGCCGAAGGTGCTCGACGAGCCGTCGGCGCTCCGCGGCGTGATCGACGTCGTCCATGCCACGCCGTATCACTCCCGTCGTAGAGAACTTATCGGCATGAGGAGGTTCGATCGGATCGTTTCGGGCGGTCCGGATCCGTTCACCGTCCGACGAGGGCGCGATCCGGTACGTCGAGCGGTGCTTATAGGGTGGATATATTGAGGCTGATCGGGATGAATAGAACGGGATCGTTGCTGGCGCGGTGACCACCGCCAAAGCCCCAGTCGCGACGGCTCGGAGGCCTCGTTGCGCTCCTCGCTCATTCGCTACGCTCACTCGCTGTGGTGCTTACGTCGGCCGCCGTCGCCCTCGCGACTGCCCCTTTGAATCCCACCCCAACCGCGCCGCACCGCACCTCACGCCTCCCCAGCCTCGCCACTCGCGCTTTTCAAGCGCTCGTGGCGTCCCTCGCGGTCGGGTTCGCGCCCTCCGGGCGCTCACCGGCGCGCCACCGCATGGATCGCTCACTCCTTCGACTGTATCGAGCGATCCGCCGACGCCGGAGCAACCTATTTGTCCCCGCTGTCGGTAGCCGGTCGCATGGCGTTCACTCTCGGCGTCCACGAGTCGGTCGACCTGATCTTTCCGCCGACCGTCCTGTGCGACGCCCTCGACCCGGACGAGGACGCGGATTCAGCCGGCGCTGACGCCGCCGACTCGGCCGATCGCTCCGAGGTTCGCGTCGTCGGCTCCGCGGCCGAACTCGAGGCGTGCGACGCGCTGGTGACCTTCGCGTACGAGGACGCGTTCCTCTCCGCGGGCCTCTCGTGGATCCACTCGATCCAGGCCGGCGTCGACCGGTTCCCGTTCGACGAGCTCGAATCGCGAGGGATCCGGCTCACCAACAGCACCGGGATCCACGGCGACGCCGTGGGGGAGACCGTCCTCGGCTACATGCTCTCGTTCGCCCGCCGGCTCCACCACCACCGGGATCGCGGACGGGAGCGCGAGTGGAGCCCCCCGGAGTGGGACGAACCGTTCACCCTCGACGGGGAGTCGCTCTGCGTCGTCGGGCTCGGGACGCTCGGGCGAGGGATCGCCGCCCGCGCCGACGCCTGCGGGATGGACGTCGTCGGCGTGCGGCGAACGCCGACCCCCGTCGTTCACGTCCGCGAGGTGTACACGCCGGGAGCGATCGAGACCGCCGTCGCGGGCGCGCGGTTCGTCGCGGTCGCGACTCCCCTGACCGAGGAGACGCGGGGCCTGATCGGGGCCGACGTGCTGGCGGCGATGCCCGACTCGGGCTACCTGTTGAACGTCTCGCGCGGCGGCGTCGTCGACGAGGCGGCGCTGCTCGAGGAACTCGAGACCGACCGGCTCGCGGGCGCGGCCCTCGACGTCTTCGAGACGGAGCCGCTGCCCGAGGACTCCCCGTTCTGGGACCGCGAGGACGTCATCGTCACGCCGCACGCCGCGGCGGCGACCCGCGACTACTATCGGCGGATCGCCGACGTCGTCCGCGAGAACCGCCGACGGGCGATCGCCGGCGAACCCCTCGTGAATCGCGTGATCTGAGGCGGGGACGGCTCGGCCAGATCACGGTCACGACCCTCCCGCCGTCTTCGACGGTCTCGTGGCGGTACCCCCGGTCGTCCAACCGCGGGTAGGAGTGTCGCCGTCGGCGGTCGTTGAACTGGACCGACGTCGCGTCGAGCGTCTCGCGGAGCGGGCCGACGGCTGAGACGTCCGTTCTTCCGACGGAGAACGTACCTACGGGCCGAGGTATCCCCACGCCTGGAGTCGGTCGCCGTCGCCGTCGATCCAGCGCTCGCCGATGTCGTCGCGGTAGTACATGTTCGGCATCACGAGGTCGTCGATGCGGTCGTACGCCTGCTCGCGCGCCGCCTGCATCGTGTCGCCCTTGCCGGTCACGACGACGGGCATGCCGTTGTCGCCCGCGACCCGCCACTGGCCGTCGACCTGCTTCGCGTCCTCGAGGTGGACGCCCTCGCGGCTCTCGGTCTCGAAGACGACGGCGGCGTTCCGGGAGTTCTCGTCGTAGGTCTTCTCGTCGTCGAACGGGAACGGCGGGAGGACGACCCGCACGCCGATCTGATACCCCCTGTGTACCTCCGGGTCGGGGTCGTTACCGTGCGCGAGGTCGTAGAAGAACTCGCCGGTCGCGGACTCGATGGACTCCTCCTGTAACGCGATCGTCGGGTAGCCGAACCGCGGCGTGAACTCCAGCGGGTAGATCCCGGTCTCGTTTACGATACAGTTGATGTCGATGCTCCCGACGTAGCCCTCGTCGGCGAGCCACCCTTCGAGTTTCCCGAAGGTCTCCTTGAACAGTTTGTTCTGGCCGGCCCAGAACATCGAGGTCCCCATCTCGCCGGTCGAGGGACCGATGTTCCCTGGGAACAATTTCTTATGCTCAAAATTGAAATTGACCTGGTCAATGAACTCGTTCCCGTTGAAGAACCCGCAGATAGCGACTTCGACACCCTCTACTTTGCGCTGTAGCTGGAAGCCCTTCATCCGGTGACCCCACGCCTTCTTGTACGCCTTCAACACGTCTACGACGTCACTCCCGTCGTCCTCGTTCCCGACGTACAGTAAGCGCTTGACGTTCTGGACTTCGCCGAGTGGTTTGATCACATACGGGGCAGGATTCTCCTGGACGTGTTGTATCCCCGCGTCGAAACTGTCGAAGATATGGTGTTCGACGGTGTTCACGCCGTGTTCTTCGAGGATCTCCATCGCGTACCCTCGGTCCTCTTCGAGATGATCGGTGTTCGGCGTCCCGCCGACGACAGCTTTCCCGTTCTCACGGAGTTCCTCGGCGAGTTCACCCGTGCCGATGTCGGAACCGATCCAGATGTCGTCGAAAATGATGACATCCGCCCACTCGACCTCCGCGCGCCAGTCGTCCGTCTTCGGGACGAAGCCGTCGCCGACCTCCCGATCGCTTTCGGCCTCGATGTAGTACTTCACGTCGTGGCCCTCGCGATGTACCTGCCAGGCCAGGTCGGTGATCAACGCGGCGTCGGCGGAGACGAACAGGAACCGCTTGGTGTCCATGGAGGTCCGTCTCGCGGCGGGACCTTTAGTGTGTGCTGGCGTCGAGACCGATCCCGCTCCCGACTCCGGACGAACCGGAGCCACGGACCGACTCGCCGAATTCCCGCGTCTTAAATTATCGTTTACGAATTCAGAATAAGAGTTCCGTGTTATGCACGGTACTGCGAAGAGTGGCCAGATTTTTATTCGAGGTAAGAAAAACACGGACGACGCCGAACGCGTGACCACTCCGCTTCCGGGACGGGTACCTCATGGATCGCCAGGCCGGGCGTTCTCGCACTGGCGGCGAACTTCGGCAGTCCCGTCCCCACCGGGCGGAGTCCCCGTACGGACGCGTTCGGTGACGAACACGGACGACGCAATCACGATCTCACCCATAATGCCAAGAGACAACTCCGATTGGTGGCCGAACCAGCTTGACCTGGACGTCCTCGACGAACACGCCGGCAACCCCGGACCGCTCGACGAGGAGTTCGACTACGCCGACGCGTTCGAGGAGCTCGATCTCGACGCGGTGAAGGCGGACATCGAGGAGGTAATGACGACGTCACAGGAGTGGTGGCCGGCCGACTACGGCACTTACGGCCCGCTCTTCATCCGGATGGCGTGGCACAGCGCCGGGACGTACCGAACGCACGACGGCCGCGGCGGCGCGGCCGGCGGCCGACAGCGTCTCCCGCCGCTCAACAGCTGGCCGGACAACGTCAACCTCGACAAGGCGCGGCGACTGCTCTGGCCGGTCAAACGGAAGTACGGTCGCAAGCTCTCGTGGGCCGACCTGATCGTCCTCACCGGGAACGTCGCCCTCGAGTCGATGGGCTTCGAGACGGTCGGCTTCGCCGGCGGCCGCGAGGACGACTTCAAGCCCGACGACGCCGTCGACTGGGGTCCCGAGGACGAGTGGGAGTCGACCTCGGCGGAGCGCTTCGAGGAGGACGGACGCCTCGACGACGAGCTCGGAAACACGGTCATGGGCCTCATCTACGTGAACCCCGAGGGCCCGAACGGTGAGCCGGATCTCGAGGGGTCCGCGGCGAACATCCGCGACACGTTCAGCCACATGGCGATGAACGACAAGGAGACGGTCGCGCTCATCGCCGGCGGCCACACCTTCGGCAAGGTTCACGGCGCCGACTCCGGCGACAACCTCGGGCCGGAGCCCGAGGACGCCCCCATCGATCTGCAGGGGCTCGGTTGGGACAACGAGTTCGGCGAGGGGAAGGGCCCCGACACGATCACGAGCGGGATCGAGGGGCCGTGGAACGCCACGCCGACCTCGTGGGACCTAAGCTACGTCAACAACCTGCTCAGCTACGAGTGGGAGCCGGAGAAGGGTCCTGGCGGCGCGTGGCAGTGGACCACGAAGAACGACGAGCTCGACGACGCCGCCCCCGGCGTCCAGGACCCCGCGGACAAGGAGGACGTGATGATGCTGACGACGGACGTCGCGCTGAAACACGACGACGACTTCCGAGCCGTCCTCGAGGAGTTCCGTGACGACCCCGACGAGTTCCAGGACGCGTTCGCGCGGGCGTGGTACAAACTCATCCACCGCGACATGGGCCCGCCGGAGCGGTTCCTCGGCCCCGAGGTCCCCGAGGAGACGATGCTCTGGCAGGATCCCCTTCCCGACGCCGACTACGACGTCGTCGACGCGGCGGCGATCGCCGACCTCGAGGAGCTGATCGCCGACGCCGATCTGTCGATCTCCGAGCGGGTCAAGACCGCGTGGGCGTCCGCGTCCACGTTCCGCCACAGCGACAAGCGCGGCGGCGCGAACGGCGCGCGGATCCGCCTCGAGCCCCAGCGAAGCTGGGAGGTCAACGACCCCGAGGAGCTGGAGTCCGTGCTGGAGACTTACGAGGGGATCCAGGCGGAGTTCAACGGGTCGCGCGACGACGACACGCGGGTGTCGCTCGCCGACCTGATCGTCCTCGGCGGAAACCTCGCGGTCGAGGAGGCCGCCGCGGCCGCCGGCCACGACGTCGACGTCCCGTTCGAGCCGGGGCGCGTCGACGCCACGCAGGAGGAGACGGACGTGGAGTCCTTCGAGGTGCTCGAGCCGGAGGTCGACGCCTTCCGCAACTACCTCGGCGAGGACCTGCCCCACGAGCCGGAACACGAGATGGTCGACAGGGCCGAGCTGTTGAAGCTGTCCGTCCCCGAGATGACGGTGCTCGTCGGCGGCATGCGGGTCCTCGACGCGAACTACGACGGCTCCGACCGCGGCGTGTTCACCGAGGAGCCGGAGACGCTGACGAACGACTTCTTCGTCAACCTGCTCGACTTCGATCGGGACTGGGAGCCGGTCGACGAGGACGAGGAGGTCTTCGAGCTCCGCGACCCCGAGACCGGCGAGGTCGATTGGACGGCGACGCGCCTCGACCTGATATTCGGGTCGAACGCCCGCCTCCGCGCCGTCGCAGAGGTCTACGGTGCCGAAGACGGCGAGGAGAAGTTCGTTCGGGACTTCGCCGACGCGTGGAGCGAGGTCATGACGCTCGACCGCTTCGACCTCGAGTGAGGGGTCCGTAGCCGACGGACCACTCCTCGGCAACGCCGGCCGATTGACGTACCGTTTTGCCCGGATCTCGCGATGGACCGGTAGATGTTCGAACGTCTCGGGCTCGGTTCCGTGCCCCGTGAGACCGCCGTCGTGGTCGGGCTCGTGAGTGGCTCACACGTCGTGAACCACCTGTATCTCGTGTTGTTCCCGCCGATCCTGGCGACGCTGGCCGCCGACTTCGACGTGGGGCTCGCGGCGTTGGGCGTCGCGATGGGCGTCCAGGCGTTCGTCAACACCGCCCTCCAGCTGCCGTACGGCTACCTCTCGGACAACTACGACCGCGTGATCACCCTCGCGCTCTGTCTCGGGCTCGGCGCGCTCGGCGCGGGGATCCTCGCGGTCGCGCCGACCTTCGAGGCCCTCCTCGTCGGGCAGGCGGTGCTCGGCGCGGGCATCGCCGGACACCACCCGTCGCACTTCCCGCTGCTTTCGGACGCCAGCAGCGCCGACCTCCGCGGGAAGGCCTACAGCGCCCACGGCTTCGCCGGGAACCTCGGGTTCGCCGCCCCGCCCGTGGTCATCCTCGGCGTCACGTCGCTGCCCGGCGCGACGTGGCGGCACGCCTTCGGCCTCATCGCGGTCGTCGGGGCCGTCTACGGCGCGATCGCCTGCTACGTGCTCGCCAGACACGTGAGCGACGAGGTGACGCGGCCGAACCCCGACGTCGGGGACGCGCGCACGGAGGCGACCTCCCGGCTCGCCCGGATCCGAGAGGAGATCCGCGCGCTCGGCGCGTCGCGGCCGATCCTCGGGCTCGGCGTGGTCGCGCTACTCGCGTCGACGGCGTTCTGGGGCGTCTCCTCGTATCTCGCGGTGTTCTTGGAGAACGGCTACGGGGTCGCTTCCGGGATCGCGAGCCTCTCGCTCACGGCGATGTTCGTCGCGGGCGCGGCGCTGATACTCGCCGGCGGGGTGTTGGCCGACCGGTTCCGGCCGGGCCCGATCCTCGCGGCCGCGTACCTGCTCGTCGGCGTCGCCGTCTTCGCGCTGGCCTCGGAGTTCGCCCCGCCGCTCGTCGCGGTCGGGATCGGCGTCCTCGCCGGCAGCCTCGGGAGCATCGGGCTCCCCGCCCGCGACAAGCTCGCCGACCTGCTGTCGGCGCGGAGCGACATCGGGCGGAACTTCGCGGTCGTGACGATCGGGATCATGATCGGGAACACGGTCGCGCCGCCGCTCTTCGGCGCGCTCATCGAGTCGAGCGGCTACCGCGGGACGTTCGCGCTCGTCGGCGTCTTCGCCGTGCTCGCCGCGGTCGCGACGGTCGTCATCGTGGCCCGCTACCGCGACGGGATCCGAGACGGCGCGGCGGCGGCCGCGGCCGAGCAGGGATCCTGACGACTTCCCTCACCATGCGGGGACGAGAAGCAGCGCGACCGTCAGCGAGATGAAGACGAGCTTCAACGCGGTGTTGACGGCGATCACCTTCGTGCCGAACGACGCCCCCCAGATCCCGTACTGAAACGGGATCGAGCGCCGGAACGTCGAGACGGCAAAGGAGAGGATTCCGCCGATGAGCAGGGTCGCGACCGCGGTCCGCGGCGTGAACGTCCCGTCGAGAAGCGGCTGGATGGCGACCGCGCCGGCGGTCGTATCGAGGGTGTACACCGCGATCACGGGAACGGCCGCGCTCGGCAGTCCGAGCGCCCCCGTGACCGGCTCCGCGACCGCCGTCAGCGACTCCACGTCGTAGTTGGCCACGAACGCGATAACGAGCGTGTACACGACCGCCAGCCGGGGGACGATCCGCCGGAGCGTCGACCACGACTTCGCGGCGGCCTCGCGGACGCGCTCGGAGCGGGTCCGGTCGTCGCCCTCGGGGCCGGCGGCGTCGACGTCGGCGAGCGCCGAGCGGTCCACGTTGCGCTCGGACACGAGGATCCCCCCAAGGAGCACGCCCGTGACCGTGATCGCGAGCGCGATGCCGGCGCGCGCGGAGACGTACAGGACGCCGGTCGTCGCCCCGAGGATCGGGATCAGGACCGGGACGTAGTAGGTGAACACGTGCTGGACGAACCCGAAGAACGTGTTTATCACCACGGCGACGAGCGTCGCGCGGTCGTCGAGCAGCCCCGACTCGCGATACTCCGCGAGCGTGGCGTACCCCGCGGTCGTCGACGCCGCGGTCGTGAGGATAGCGGTGCCCACCTCGTCCGGGAGGTTCGCGGGTCGGGTGAGGTATCCCGAGAGTCCGGCCACGTACCGGATCAGCCCGAACGCGACCGCGACGTTCGCGGCGAACACCCCGGCGGCGATGAAGAACGTGATCCGCGCGAGCCGCGGCAGCACCTCGGCGACCAACCCGGCGAGTTCGGCGACGACCGATTGCACTCGCGACGGTACGTCCCGGTCCGGCAAATGACCGTCGGAACCGGTCGCGACCGGACGACACCGACGGCGGGGGACTGGCCGGTCGCGCCGCCGCGCGGCTTATAGTCTCCCGCCGAGAACCCCCTCGCGATGGCACCCGCCGAGGACGACATCTCGATCGAGGAGAAGCGCGTGTACGCGGGCTCCGCCGGTCGCACGGACGCCTACGTCGCGACCGGGGCCGGCGTCGTCCGGGTCGCGATCTCCGGCGACAAGGTCGGCGAGTTCGAGCTGGCGACCCGTGATCCCGCCCGCGACGTCGCCGTCCTCGCACGGTCGAACGCCTCCGATATCCTGGCGGTCGCGACCGACGAGGACCTCCTCGTCGGTCCGATCGGCGACGGCCGCGGCGGCAAGTCCGTGGACGGCGGGGTCGCGGGCGACGATCCGGCACTCTCGCCCGTCGGGATCGACTCCGCGGTCGCGGTCGGCGTCCACGACGGGGCCTTCCTCGCGGCCGACGCCGCGGGCGGGATCCACCGGGTCGACGGTGACGGAGGCGGGTACGGGCCCTCCGCGACCGACGTGACCCGGATCGGAACGGTGAACGGCGCGCGCGCGGTCGACGGGCCGCTCGTCGCCGCGGACGACGGGGTCCATCGGGTCGGCGGGGCGGCGATCCGCGGGGACGACGGTTCCGCGCTCGAGTCCGTCGGGCTCGCGGACGCCCGCGACGTCGCGGGCGCGGGAGTCCCCCTGGCGGCGACCGCGGACGGACTCTACTGGCTCGGGAACGGTTGGATGTCCGCGAGCGACGGGGACGCGACCGCCGTCGCCGCCGACGGCGACGGCCACGCGCTCGCCGCCGTCGACGGCGATCTCCTGGTTCGCGACGGTGAAAACCGGGACGCGGACGACGCCGGCTGGGCCGCCGACGCCTGGCGCGTCGCGGACCTCCCGGTCGAGGAGCGGCCGGCCGCGCTCGGATACGGCCCCGGCGTGTCGGTCGCGGTCACCGACGCCGGGACGCTGTGCGTCGACGCTGGCGACGGCTGGCGACACCAGGCGCTCGGCGTTTCCGGAGTCGCGGGGATCGCGCTGGCGGTCGTGGAGTGAACTCGACGACGCTCGTTCAGGCGCTCGGCAGCGCGACCGCCTCGCCGTCGGCGTAAACGGTCGGATTCCTGATGATCCCGTCGAGGTGGAGCGGCGCGTCGGTCTCCCCGCCGATCCCGGCGTTATCGCCGATGGCGACGTGGACCGTTCCCGCCGCCTTCTCGTCGAGGAGAACGGAGCCGACGAGCTCCTCGACGCCGACGTTGGTGCCGATCCCGAGCTCGGCGAGGTTGTAGGCGGCGTCGCCGACCGCCTCGGCGGCGGCCTCCACGTCGGCGCGGATCGCGTCGTCCTCGATCGAGGTGACCAGCCCGTCCTCGACCTCGAAGACGAGCTCCTCGCCGTCGTCGAGCAGGCCGTGCGGCATCATCGTCCCGTCGACGACGTAGGTCCCGGTCGCGGTCTCCGGCGCGACGAACACCTCGCCGGCCGGCAGGTTCGAGAAGTCGCCGGGCTCGTGGACCATCCCCGTGTCCGCGAGCCACTCGCGGTCGCCGATCCCGAAGGTGACGTCCGTCCCCGCCGGCGAGGTGACGCGGACCTCCTCGGCGTCGCCGACCGCGTCGAGCACCCGGTCGCAGGCCGCGTCGATGGCGGCGTAGTCGGCGTCGAGCCCGGTGACGAACACGTCCTCCGTGATCCCCGGAAGCGTCGCGCCGCGAGAGCCGGCCTCGCAGGCGGCCCCGCGGGCGCGGGTGTGGCTCAGGCTCTTCGTCGTCGGCGCACAGAAGACGTCGCTTTCCGCCATCGCGGCCGCGACCGGCGCGGGCGGCTCGGTCCCGTGCTGCTCGCTCGGGGGGTACCGGAGCAGCGTCGCGTCGTCGGTCGCCGCGGTCGCGGCCGCGTACAGCGCCTCCCCGATCGGCTCGCGCTCGTCGTCGGTGACGACGACCACCGACTCGTCCGCCTTCACGTCCAGACACTGGTCGACGGCGGTTCGGGCCGCCTCCGCGAGGTGATCGCTCATGTCGCCCCGTGGATCGCCACGGGCGTTAGTCCTTACCATCCCGATCCGACCGATCCGGGACGGTGACCGACCACGCACGCGATCCATTGACGGAACAACTCTATTATTACTGGATTACGGAACAAGGTTGTACGTTCCTCCGGCGCGAATTAACGGAGTCATTACTCATGAAGTAGTTAATTTCTTATTGATTTCCTCGAAAAGATTATAGGGTGCCACAGTGGACGTAAAGATATGATACGCGTGGGCGTCAACGGCTACGGGACGATCGGGAAACGCGTCGCGGACGCGGTCGCGGCCCAGCCCGACATGGAACTCGTCGGCGTCACGAAGACGAAGCCGAACTACGAGGCCGAGGCAGCCATTCGGCGCGGTTACGACCTCTACGCGGCGATCGCCGAGCGCGCCGGCGAGTTCGAGACCGCGGGCGTCGGGATCGCCGGGACCCTCCCCGATCTGCTCGAGTCCGTCGACGTCGTCGTCGACTGCGCGCCCTCCGGGATCGGCGCGCAGAACCGGTCGGTGTACGCGGCCCACGACACGCCCGCGATCTTCCAGGGAGGCGAGGGCGCCGACGTGGCCGACGCCTCCTTCAACGCTCGGACGAACTTCGAGGCCAGCCGCGGGGCCGACACCCTGCGCGTGGTCTCGTGTAACACCACGGGGCTCGCCCGCCTGCTCGCGCCGCTGGAGGCGGCCTACGGGATCGAGAAGGCCCGCGTCACGCTGGTCCGCCGCGGCGGTGACCCGAGCGAGACCGGCCGCGGCCCGATAAACGACGTGGTGCCCGATCCGACGACCGTCCCCTCTCACCACGGCCCGGACGTCAACACCGTTCTGTCGGGCGTCGACGTCGACACGGCCGCGCTGAAGGCTCCGGTGACGACGATGCACACTCACAGCGTCAACGTCACGCTCCGTGAGCCCCCGACCACCGAGGCGGTCCGCGACCTGCTCGCCGACGAGTCCCGGATCTTCACCATCCCCGAGGCGGCCGGCATCGACGGGGCCGGCAAACTGAAGGAGTACGCGATGGACCGCGGTCGGCCCCGTGGCGACCTCTGGGAGAACTGCGTCTGGGAGGAGTCGATAAACGTCTCCGGCCGCGACCTGTACCTCTTCGAGAACGTCCACCAGGAGGCGGACGTGGTCCCCGAGAACGTCGACGCGATCCGCGCGCTGACGACCGACCTCTCCGCGGCCGAGTCGGTGGAGCGAACGAACGAGGCGCTCGGCGTCGGGTTGGAGAGCCTGCTGCTGTCCGGCGGCGACGCCCGCGATCCGATCACCGCGGACGACTGACGGGTCCCGACTCTCGGGACGGGCTCCTCTCTCGATTCGATTCCTCGCCCTACCGCGACTGGGCCCCTTCGGTCGGCGTCGCCACGAGGTACGTCCGGCCGCCCCGACGCTCCAGGTGAACCTCGCCGCCGGCGACCCGGTTCGACCGGACCCGGTCGGCGATGCGGTCGGTTCGACACTCCGTGACGTCCACGCGCGTCGGCGACGCGTACCGCGGCCGGTCCTCCGATGACACGCTCATACCTGCGGGTTCGACCGGAACGCCCGTATAACCGAGCCAACCGCGGAGTGAAACTGAAAGTGAAGCGATCCCCCGCGCGATCCGCCGACGATCGGGCCGCCGCCGAGCGGGTCGCCGAGACCCGGTCGCCGTTCCCGCCGCCTACGCGAACCGCTCCGGCGGCCGGCGGGGTTCGGCCGCCCGCTCGTAGGCGTACCCGAGCTCGAGGAGCCGCGGTTCGTCGAACGGTCGGCCGAGGAGTTCGAACCCGACCGGAAGGTCCCCGCCGTTCTCGCCGGCGGCGAACCCGGCGGGCAACACGATCGAGGGGAGTCCGGTGTGTGCCGAAAGCTCACAGCGCATCTCCGAGAACGGCTGGTGCTCCGGGATCTCGACCGGCAGCGCCATCGACGGCGGGTACAACAGCGCGTCGAGATCGTCGGCGACCAGCCGGTTCACCGTCTCGGTCCGGATCGTCTCGCGCCGCGCGAGCGCCCGCTGGTACTCGGGGTCGTCGTCCACTCCCTCGGCCACGCCGAGGATCCCGCCGTCGAGGACGCGCTCCTCGACGCTCGGGGCCATCGTCCCGCTCTCGGCCAGCTCCCGCAGCGAGTCGACCGGCGTGTCCTCGTGGGCGGCGAGGTACGCGTCGAAGTCGCGTTCGAACTCCTCGCCGACGACCCGCGCGGAGTCCAACGTCTCCGCGTCGACGACCTCGACCGGGTCGACGAGGGTCGCGCCCGCGGCCGTCAGGTCCTCCATCGCGTCCTCGATGACGGCCTCGACCGCCTCGGCGGTGTCCGCCGCCGGGTTCTCCGGGTCGGACACCTCGAAGAGGTCGCGCGCGACGCCGATCCGCGCGCCCTCGAGCCCGTCGGCGTCGAGGTGCGCCGCGTACCCCTCCTCCGGCACCTCGCCGACGCCGAGCGCCGTGACGGGGTCCGCGGGGTCGTACCCGACCATCGCCTCGAGCGTCCGCGCCGCGTCGGCGACGGTCCGGGTGATCGGGCCCGCTGTGTCCTGCGTCGCCGAGAGCGGGACGATCCCCGTGCGGCTCACGAGCCCCCGCGTGGGCCGGACGCCGACGAGGCTCGTGAACGCCGGCGGGGATCGCACCGACGAGCAGGTGTCCGTCCCCGTCCCGACCGCCGCGAGGTTGCTCGCGACCGCGGCGGCGGTCCCGCCGCTGGAGCCCGACGGCCGCCGGTCGAGCGCGTAGGGGTTCCGCGTCTCGCCGCCGAGCGAGCTCACGGAGTCGACCCCGAACGAGAGCTCCTGGAGGTTCGTCTTCGCGAGGATCACCGCGCCCGCCTCCCGGAGCCGCTCGACGACGAACGCGTCCTCGTCGGGGACGAACTCCGCGAAGAGCTTCGACCCCGCCGTCGTCGGCATGTCGGCCGTGTCGTGGTTGTCCTTGATCGCCGTCGGGATCCCGTGGAGCGGGCCGACGGGGCCGTCCGCCTCGAACCGCTCGTCCAACTCCCTGGCACGCGCGAGCGCGCCCTCGTTCACCGTCAGGACCGCGTTGAGGTCGTCCGCGTGCGCTGCGATCCGGTCGAGGTACGCCTCGGCGAGTTCCGCCGCGGTCAGCGTCGACGCCTCGAAGGCGTCGTGTATCTCGCCGACCGTCGTCTCCAACAGGTCGAAGTCGTCGTCGATCGTTCGGTCGTCCATCTAGGGAGGGAGACAGAGGGCGAACAAATAGGGCTTTCCCTCCGTTATGTCCGTATCTCCGCATAACTGAAATTCTGCTCGGCGTTCGTCGATTAGACACGCCGAAGAGGACCAAATGTTAAAGGAATACGGTAGACTGTGGATCACCTTCAACGGACACAATAATTGGACATATGAGTATCGTATTAGGACATTACCTTACTGAATACGTAGCGTTTTCATCTATCGATTCTGTTTCTGCCATCGTCGACATGGACGACATACAGAGATCGGATCTGGAAGGACCGAAGATCGACCGGAGAACGACGGTAAAACTGCTCGGTGCCGCGGGTATCGGGGGGACGGCGGGCTGTCTCGGCGGCGGCGACGGCTCGGGCGGGGACGGCGGCGACGGCGAAAGCGGCGACGACGGTGAAAGCGGCGACGACGGTGAAAGCGGCGGCGGTGCCTCCGGAAGTCGGATAAGCGCCGGCTGGCTCACGGACGAGATCGAGTTCCTCGACCCGCACATGGTCGATCTGGGGATCCAGATCGAGATCCACTCGAACCTCTTCAACGGGTTGTTGAAGCTCAACGAGGACATCGAGATCGTCGGCGACGCGGCGGCCGATTGGTCGCTCCCCGACGACACGACGTACGAGTTCGAACTCCACGAGGGGATGACGTTCCACAACGGGGACACGCTCGACGCCGAGGCGGTCAAGTGGTCGCTGGAACGGCTCGCCGGAATGGACACTTCTCCCCACGCCGGGAAGGTCTCCAACGTCGACTCCATCGAGGCGGACGGGCTGGACCTGACGATCAACCTCACGGAGCCGTACGCGCCGTTCGTCTCGTTCATGCTCCGCGGACCGGGGCGTGCGGGGACGATCGTTCACGAGAGCGCCGCGGACGATCCCGACGAGTACGCGCGCATGCCGATCGGCAGCGGCCCGTTCGAACTCACCGAACGGACCGCGGGCGAGTCGCTCACGCTCGACGCCTACGACGACTACTGGGAGACCGACGCGGACGGGAACTCGCTTCCGTACCTCGACGGGATCGACATCGAGCTGATCCCGGAGCCGAGCACCATGTGGTCGGCCCTCCAGGGCGGCGAGATCGACTACGCGAACCTCCTCACGGGCGAGTTCGCACAGCAAGCGGAGGGGACCGGCAGCCTCACCGTTCAGACGGCGAGCGCCGGCGAGTGGAGCGGGATAGCGCCGCTCTGTTCGAACCCCGACGACAACCCGGAGATGGTGCGGTGGATCAGCGGGCTCGGCGAGGAGCCGACGGAGATGTGGAACGGGGAGGACATCCCGACCGCCGACCCGCGGGTTCGCGAGGCCCTCGCGATCGCCATCGACCGGGAGGAGATCGTCGAACGGGCGGCGTTCGGCTACGGCCAACCGGCACACACGCTCTACAACCCCGCCATCGGGTGGCTGTACAACGAACTGGGCGAGGGCGAGCCGGATCCGGGCTTCTACTACGACCCCGAACGCGCCGAGGAGCTGCTCGACGAGGCCGGCTACACCGGCGAGCCGCGGCTCGAGGCGACGGTGTTGGCGCTCACGGAGGACGAACGGGAGCTCACCGTCGTTCAAGAGCAGCTCAGCGAGATCGGCGTCGAGATCGAGATCGACATCCAACAGCAGTCGTCGTACTGGGACAACACGTACCGGTACGAGCAGCTCCTGTGTGCGTACGGCGGCGCGTCCGACGTCGACCCGTGGATGTCCGATTTCAAGCAGTTCGGCTACCCGAACGAGGAGACGACGGAGGGTGCCTGGCAGCGTTCGCTTTGGTTCGACGAGGAGTACAGCGACCTGCTCGCGGAGGCGAACACGACGCCGAACCTCGAGGACCGCGCCGAGGTGTACCAGGATATCAACGAGATGTTCGTGGAGAACGTGCCGTTCATCCCGACGATGTTCCCGCTGAATCCGAAGGCGCTCGTCTCGGAGCTCGGCGGCGTTGGCACCCAGGCGGGACTGAGCAACTTCCACCGCGCCTCGCTGGATGAGTAGCGTACGACCGACGCCGATCGCCCGCAGGGGGTTCACGGCCGGGAAGGCGTCCCGACCCGAAGGGGGTGAGCGCGGATGGGCCTGAGACAGTACCTACTCAAGCGGCTGGTCCACTCCGTGTTCGTCATGCTCTTCGTGGTCACCGTGGTGTTCTTCGCCGTCCGATCGATCCCGGGCGACCCGGCGCGGCTGATGCTCGGCGGCGACGCGGACCCGGAGGCGCTCGAGGCGCTTCGGGCGGAACTGGGGCTGAACGAGCCGCTGTACGTCCAGTACTTCCAGTGGCTTCGACGGCTGTTGACGGGGGACTTCGGCGAGTCGATCCGCACCGGGGAGCCGGTCCTCGGATCGCTGGTTCAGGTCGCCGGTCCCACGCTAAGCATCGCGATGCTGGGGATGGTCATCGCGCTCGTGATCGCCATTCCGACCGGGATCGTCAGTTCGGTCAAACGGTACGAGATCGAGGACTACCTCTCGACGACGATCGCGTTCTTCGGGATCAGCATGCCCGCCTTCTGGATCGGCATCGTCCTGATCCTCGTCGTCGGCGTGAACGTCGACGCGATCCCGACGTTCGGGTATACGCCGATAAACGAGGGCGTCGGGCCGTGGCTCAGGTCGATCCTCCTACCGGCGATCGCGGTCGGGTTCCCGTACGGCGGGATCTTGATGCGGATGATGCGGTCGTCGATGCTCGAGGTGCTCAACGAGGACTACATGCGGACCGCACGCGCGAAGGGGCTCACCTCGAACCTCGTGCTGTTCAAACACGGGCTACAGAACGCGTTGATCCCCGTCGTTACGCTCGCGGGGATCTTCCTCGCGGTCGTACTCGGTGGCGTCGTCGCCGTCGAGATCGTCTTCGGGATCCGCGGCATCGGTCGGCTGCTCATCGGCTCGATCAACCGACGAGACTTCCCGCTGATCCAGGGGACCGTGCTGATCGTCTCCTTCGTGTTCGTGCTCGCGAACATCGTCGTCGACCTCCTGTATACGATGATAAACCCACGCATCAAGTACGGCGGTGGTGAGTGACCGTGTCGAGTCGATTCGACACCGACGGCGGCCGCGTGTTCGGCCTCCGGACCGACCTCATCGAACAGTTCATCGGCACGGTCAACCGGGACCTGAAAGCCAAGCTCGGCGTGGTCATCGTCACGCTGTTCGTCATCGCGGCGATATTCGCGCCGGAACTGGCGCCGTACGACCCGATGGCACAGGACTTCGCTCCGCTTCAGGCGCCCGCCCTGTCGAGCGAGACGCCGCTCGGAACCGACTCGTTCGGACGGGACCTCCTCTCCCGACTGATGTACGGGGCGCGGATCAGCCTCGGCGTCGGGCTGGGAGCCGTCCTGTTCGGCGCGATCAGCGGCGTTCTCCTCGGACTGATCGCCGGGTTCTACGGCGGCTGGATCGACGACCTCCTGATGCGGGGCGTCGACGTGATGTGGGCGTTCCCCTGGCTTCTGATCGCCATCATGCTCGTCGCGGTGTTCGGACAGGGCGTCTGGAACGTCATCGTCGCCGTCGGGTTCGCCTACATCGACGACTTCGCCCGGATCACCCGCGGCGAGGTCCTCTCCATCCGCGAGGAGGAGTACGTGCTCGCCGCCGAGAGCGTCGGTCTCGGCGACCTCGAAATCGTCTTCGAGGAGGTGTTCCCGAACACCGTCGCCCCGATCATCGTCCAGTTCACGGTGCTCGTGGCCCGCGCCATGCTCGCGGAGGCGACGCTCTCGTTCCTCGGCCTCGGCGTGAAGCCGTCGACGCCGACGTGGGGCGCGCTGTTGGGACAGGGTCGCGACTTCATCACGACGGCGTGGTGGATCTCGATCCTTCCCGGAGTTCTGATCATGATAACCGTTCTCGGAATCAACCTCTTCGGTGACGCCTTACGGGACGCCTTCGACGTGAGGGAGGTGGATAGCGAATGAGCGAACCGCTGTTGGACGTACGCGGACTCACGACGTCCTTCGAGACCGGACAGGGGCGGCTCACCGCCGTCGACGATGTCTCCTTCAGCATCGAGGAGGGAGAGGTGTTCGGCGTCGTGGGCGAATCCGGCTCCGGAAAGAGCGTCACGGCGCTGTCGGTGATGCGACTCCTCGACGACGCCGGGACGGTCGAGGCGGACGAGGTGCGGTTCGACGGTACCGACCTGCTCTCGTTGAGCGAGTCCGAGATGCGCTCGGTCCGCGGCGGGGAGATCAGCATGATCTTCCAGGACCCGATGACGAGCCTGAACCCGGTGATGACGATCGGCGAGCAGATCGCCGAGGTCGTTCGCCACCACGGCGACGTCGGCGAGCGGACCGGGTTCTGGAGCGAGATGCGCCGGAAGTACGTCACCGGAACCTCGACGGAGAGCCGTTCCTGGCGGCGGGCGATCGAACTGCTCGAGACCGTCGGGATCCCCGAGCCCGAACAGCGGGCGACGGAGTACCCACACCAGCTCTCCGGCGGGATGCGCCAGCGCGTTGTCATCGCGCAGGCGCTCGCCGGAGACCCGTCGCTGATCGTCGCCGACGAGCCGACGACGGCGCTGGACGTGAGCATCGAGGCGCAGATCCTCAACGAGATCCTCGAGTTGAGCGACGAGTTCGGCATCTCGGTGATGCTCATCACGCACGACCTCGGCGTCGTCCGGGAGACCTGCGACCGCGTCGCCGTGATGTACGCCTCCGAGTTCATGGAGACCGGCCACGTCGACGATCTCTTCGAGGATCCGCATCATCCCTACACCGAGGGACTGCTTGCGAGCATTCCGCGGATCGACGACGACCGCGAGTGGCTCAGCGTCATCGAGGGGACCGTCCCGGATCTGATCGACAAACCGCCGGGGTGTCCGTTCCAAGACCGCTGTGAGTACGCGTTCGACCTCTGTGACCGGCCGCTCGTCGAGTACGAACTCGACTCGAACAGACGGGCGAGGCACGCGGTGCGCTGTCATCGAGAAAACGACCGGGTTCGCGTCGACGAGTCGGGCCACGTCACCGACGTGCCCGATGAAGCCGTCGCGGCCCTCGAGAGGCGGATCGAGGCCGGGGACGGGAGCTCGAACGACGCCACCGTAGCGGAGTCGACCGTCCGAGCCGATGGAGGGAGTCCGACGGGCGGTTTCGACGAAACGGAACGCCGAGGTGATCGCGATGAGTACTGATTCACTCGAGACGTCAACGGCGCCGGCCGCCGAATCGACCGATGAACCGTTGCTCCGCGCCACGGGGTTACGGAAGTACTTCCAGACCGAGACGGGGCTCCTCGATCGATTCCTCGGGGAGCCCACGCACGTCAAGGCGGTCGACGGGGTGAACCTCGCAGTGGGCGAACGGGAGACGCTGGGTCTCGTCGGCGAATCCGGCTGCGGAAAGACGACCCTCGGCCGCGTACTCTCCCGTCTGTACGACCCGTCGGCGGGGACGCTCGAGTTCGACGGCGAGGAGATCACCGACCTGGGCGGCGACGAACTCAAGCGACTCAGAAAGCGGGTTCAGGTGATCTTCCAGGACCCAATGTCGTCGCTCAACCCGCGGAAGACCGCGAGCGAGATCGTCGCCAAACCGCTGGAAGTCCACGACATCGCGAGCGGCGCGGAGAAACGGGAACGGCTCGCCGAGCTGTTCGACGAGGTCGGACTCCAGGAGTCACACCTCGACCGGTATCCACACGAGTTCTCCGGCGGACAGCGGCAGCGGATCGGGATCGCTCGCGCGCTCGCGGTCGAGCCGGATCTGATCATCGCCGACGAGCCCGTCTCCGCGCTGGACGTGAGCGTTCAAGCGCAGATCATCAACCTGATGAAGCGGCTCCAGGACAAGTACGGCCTCTCGTACGTGTTCATCGCGCACGACCTCAGCGTCGTCAAACACATCAGCGACCGCGTCGCCGTGATGTATCTGGGGAAAATCGTCGAGCGGGGACGGAAGGAGGACATCTTCGGAAACCCGCAACACCCGTACACGCGGGCGCTGCTTCACTCGATACCGCGCGTGGACGGCGAGCGGAAACGTCACGAGTCGCTGCTCGAGGGCAACCCGCCGAGCCCGATCGATCCGCCGTCGGGGTGTCGATTTCGGACGCGGTGTCCGGAGTACCTCGGGGACGAGTGTGCCGGAACGGAACCCGAGCTTCGGGCGGTCGCCGGCGAGTCCGGCACCGTCCCCCCGCCGGAACGCGTCGAGGCGATCTCCACCGGCGGCGAGTCCTCCGCGGAGCACGCGATCGCCTGCCACTGGCTAGGGAGATCCAGCGAGCGGCGCGAGAATCAGGACCCGATGTCCTGAGCCGTCTCCGTTCCGGCGTCAGTGATCGGCGACGCCGTGTCGCCTCTTCGACCGTTACCGCCGAAGACCGGCTTCCTCGTCGTCCTCGACGAACCGGACGGTGAAGTAGTCGTAGCCGCCGTAGGCCGTCTCCAGTGCGCCCATCCACCAGTTCCAGCGTTCGACGAGCGACGAGCCGTCGGGCGCGTCGGAGAGGTGCCGGACCACGCCGGGAACGGTCAGCGCGTGTCCGCGGTCGGTGGAGGGCTTTCCGGAGTCCGCGAGGTCGCTGGCGGCCCGAGCGATCACGCGCCGCTCCGCGGCGGTACCCCCGAACTCCTCGGCCAACGTCCGCTCCAGCCGCTTGCGGTCCATGTTTTCGGATAGGTCGTGCGGCTATTTGAGTCGTCCGGTGAGGGCGATCCGTCGGGCGTCGTCCTCCGCTCTGTCGCCGGGTCACAGCCGCGCCGCGAGCGCCAAGAACAGCAGGGTGAACGGCGCGGAGAGCAGCCCCAACGCGACCCCACCCCCGTCGGCACCCGCCGCCGACATCGCCAGGCCGACGACGAGCGAACTGCTCCCGAGGATCGCGAGGGTGACCCGCTCGGGGACGCTCGCCCGGTCGGGCCCGTCGGAGCGCGCGAGGACGGCGTCGAGCGCGTCCTCGACGGCGTCGGCCCGCTCGCTGGGGACGAACAGCCACGGCGTCGACCGGTACCAGGCGTTCCCCCGGTACGCCAGGAGGAACAACGTCGTCCACGGCAGCTCGATCCGACGCGTCCGGATCACGGCGTCGAGGTCGTCGGATCGGGTCCGGTCGTGCGTGTGGTCCGTCCGCTCGACGACGCGCTCCGCGGGATCGAGTCGGACCGACGTTCCCTTGGAACCGACGAGGACCGGCAGGAACCAAATGAGCGGGAAGAGGTAGAACAGCCCGACCTCGGCCGGCGAGGGGCCCCACACCCAGAGCGCGCCGAACGGAGCCGCGCCCGCGAGCACCCACGCGGGCCGGATCGACTCCCGCGAGAGCGAGTAGTCGCCGAACGACGACCGGACCCGCTCTCGTGCCCCTTCGGTCGACCGGTCGTAGGCGATCAGGAGGTAGAGAAGCGAGAACGGGCCGCCGACGAAAAGCAGCACGGCGAGCACCCACAGGTCGCTCTCTCCGCCGAACCCGCCGCCGGTCGCCGCGGTCCACGCTGCGCCCGCCACGCCGACGGCGACGATCCCGCCGACGGCGAGGAGGGCGACCCCGACGACGACGGTCACGCCGAGCGCGACCGACCGGAGCCGGTCGTGACGGACCGGTCCCCACTCGACCGGATCGGGGATCGACCCCGCTTCGGCCGCCGTCACCGAGTTCGTGTCGATCGTCGACTCGACGGCGGCCTCGGTCCGCTCTGTCGTCTCAGACGACTCGGCCGTCTCGACCGGCTCGGCGGAACCGCTCTCGGAGGGCATCCCGGTCTCCGGTAGGCGCGGCGCGTTGTTAAATCCGACCGAATTCGGGATCGTGGGGGGCTATTCCGCCGCTTCGGCCGAGTCGATCGTCCGCGTCGGCTCCGACGAGTCCGGCGGCTCCGGCGGCTCCGCCGGCTCGACGTTCCCGAGCCGGAGCGCGTTGCCGGTGACGCCGAGGCTCATCCCCATGTCACCGACGATCACCGCCGTCGCGACGGAGACGTACCCGAACGGCGCGCCAGCGGCGAGCAGCGCCTTCACGGCGAGGGACGCGCCGATGTTCGTCCGGATCGTTCGTCCGGCGCGCGCCGAGAGGTCGATAACGTACGGGAGGCGGGTCAGGTCGTCGGCCATGAGCGCCACGTCCGCGGTCTCGAGGGCCGTGTCGGTGCCGGCCGCACCCATCGCGATCCCGACGTCGGCGGCCGCCAAGGCGGGAGCGTCGTTGATCCCGTCGCCGACCATCGCGACCCCGCCGTCGCTCGCGTCGCCGATCTCGCGGACGGCGGCGACCTTCTCCTTCGGGAGCAGCTCGGCGCGCACCTCGTCGACGCCGACCGTCTCACCGATCGCGCGGGCGGTCCGCTCGTTGTCGCCGGTGAGCATCACGACGCGGTCGATACCGAGGTCGTGGAGCCGGTCGACGGCCCACGCCGCCTCGGGCCGGACCGCGTCGGCGACCGCGATCACGCCCTCCAGCCGGTCCTCGGTGCCGACGAGCACGACCGTCTTGCCCGCGGCCTGGAGCCGCGGGATCGTCTCGCCGGCCAGGTCGAGGTACTCGCCGTGTTCGCAGGGCTCCGGCTCGTGGAGTCGGGTGGTCTCCTCGGACGCTCCGGCGTCGTCGACCTCGCCGGTCCCGTCCACCCGTTCGAGGGCCCCGCCGTCGGCGCGGACGTGGGCGTGACCCAGATCGAAGCCGAGGTCCTCGAACAGCGACGGCTTGCCGGCGTAGTGGGTCTCGCCGTCGATCTCGGCCCGGACGCCTTCGCCGGCGAGCGCCTCGAAGCCGGTCACGTCGCGGCCGGGATCGGCGCGGTCGGCGTCGGCGGCGTCGCGGTCGTCGTCGCTTTCGCCGGCGTCCTCGCCGGCACCCTCGCCGTACGTCACGATCGCCTCCGCGACGGGGTGTTCGCTCCGGCGCTCCAGCGCGGTCGCACACGCGAGGAGGTCGTCGGCGTCGGTTCCACCGAGCGGGACCACGTCGGTGACCGCGAGGTCGCCGGTCGTGAGCGTCCCCGTCTTGTCGACGGCGACGGCGTCGACGTCGCCCGCGGCCTCCAGGTGTTCGCCCCCCTTGATCAGGACGCCGTTTCGCGCGGCGGCGGTCACGCCGGAGACGACGCTGACGGGCGTCGAGATGACGAACGCGCACGGGCACGCGATCACGAGCAGGGTGAGTCCGCGGACGAACCACGTCTCCGCCGGGCCGCCGACGACGACGGTACCGAGGACGACGGTCGCGACCGCGGCGGTCACGACGATCGGCGTGTAGACGCCCGCGAACCGGTCGACGAACCGTTCGGCGCGGGTCTCCTCGGCGTTGGCCGCCTCGACGAGCTCGACCACCTTCGCGATGGTGGACTCCTCGGCGGGGGCGGTCGCCTCGACCTCGAGGTAGCCCGCCTCGTTGATCGAGCCGGCGTACACCTCGTCGCCCGGCTCCTTCTCGGCGGGGACCGACTCGCCGGTGATCGGGGACTCGTCGACCGTACCGGCGCCCTCGCGGACGATCCCGTCGAGGGGGACGCGATCGCCCGGCCGGACGGCGAGCCGCTCGCCGACCGCGACCGCCGCGGCCGGCACGGTCTCCTCCTGGCCGTCGCGGATCACGACCGCCTCGTCGGGCGAGAGCTCCATCAGTTCGCGCAGCGAGGTGCGCGCGCGGTCGATCGAGAACCGCTCCAGGAGCTCCGCGGTCGAGAACAGCACCGCGAGCGTCGCCGCCTCGAACGGGAGGTCGATGAGCAGGGCGGCGACCACCCCGATCGACATCAGGAGGTCGATGTCGAGGCTCAGCCCCCGCAGCGAGTAGTACCCGTTCCGGAGGATCGGCGGGGCCGCGGCCGCGATCGCCAGCAGGTACGCGAGCGACGCGCCCGAGACCTCCCACGGGCCGACGACGCCGACGCCACCGCCGACGGTGGCGAAGACGGGGTTCGCTCCGGGGAGGAGCCACTCGAGGACGAGCCCGACCACGAGGAACGCGCCGCCGGCCGCGGTCGCTATCGCGCGCGGACTCCGCCACAGGTCGTCGGCCACCGTGTCGGCGTCCGCGTCGGCGACGGCGTAGCCCGCGCCCTCGATCGCCGCGACGATCCCGTCGGCGTCGAGGACCGCCGGGTCGTGGGTGACGACGACGACCCCGGACGTCGGTCGCGTGTCGACGGCGAGGACGCCCGCGCGGTCGAGGGCTCCCTCGACCTTGCCCGCACAGGACGCACAGTCCATGTCGGGGACCGTGAGCCGGAGTTCGGAACCGTGAGTTTCGGGACCGGCACCGCCGGGCTCGTCGTCCTCGGAGCCGTTCGTCCCGTTTCGTTCGCTCATTGGCGATCCCTAACCGATCCACGGTTATTAATCCATCTGCCAGGATCCGTCGTATATTTATATGCGGTTCGTATCCTTGGGGGATATTTTAATAACACAGTCGGGGGAACGACGGCGAGTATTTACCGACGGGGCGGTTACCGGCGGGTATGACCGACTGGCGCGCCGTCGGCTACGGGTTCGTCGTCACGGTGATAGCCGGGTTGCTGGCGACGTTCGCGCCCGTGGTCGGCCACGTGGGTGCCGGGTTGATCGGCGGGTTCGTCGCGGGCTACGTCGCCGGCGGCGGATTGCTCTCCGGCACGTGGCACGGCCTGCTCGCCGGCTCCGTGAGCGGGGTCGTCGTCACGCTGCTGCTCGCCGCGTTCGGGGGCCTCGTCGGGCTCGCGGGCGGCCCGCTCGGCGGCTTGCTGGGCGGCGCCGGCGTCCTCGTCGTCGGGCTCCTCCTCACGTTCCTGTTCGCGGTCGACTCCGCGCTCGCGGGGGCGATCGGCGGCGTGCTCGGGGAGTAAGGTTCGGAACGGTGCTTCGTCGGATCTTTCGAAATTGATTCATGCGGTGGCGCGCCGGTGAGCGGGTGCGACAGCACCCGCGAACCGACCGCGAGGGACGTCGCGAACGCAGTGAGCGACGAGGTTGGGGAGGCGTGAGGTGCGGTCGCGGGGCGGGGTGGGATTCAACGGGGCAGTCGCCGGCGGCTCCGCCGCCGGCTTCCAGAGGCGCGTATCGCCTCGCGGCTGGGGCTTTGGGGACGTTCTCCGCAGTCGCTTGTTTCACCCCATACAGTCGATCGGCTGGATTTTTGGAAACGCCTTCCGTAACCACGCCTCTCGTTTCGTCCCGTCGGGCGACATCGAATACTCCGCCACCTCACTCGCGGTCGAGGTACTCCTGCTGGACTGCGACGACCTCGCTCGAGTCCTCGCAGTCGGCGTACCGCCGCAGGGGTTCCTCGTTGAGTTCGAGGAACGTCTCGCCCCAGGTGAACTTGGCCATGACCCGCTCGGCGTGGTCCGGCTCGCCGAGTATCGAGAGCGCGGCCGCGAACGCCTCCACGGTCGTGAGCCGCATCGGGCGGCCGAAGTTCACGGGGTTTCCGGCGACGAGGTACGGCAGCGCGCGGTGCTCGCCCGCGATCGTGAACCGCTTCTCGCCGGCGGACTCCCACGAGCAGTCGAGCGCGACGAGCGCGTTCTCGCGGGCCACCTCCGTATCCGCCGGCGAGAGCGCCCGCTCGGCGTGCGGATTGAGGACGACCCCGTACGGGGTGGCCCGGTCCGAGCGGTGGAGTTCCGCGAGGTCGAACCGCGCGAGCTTCCGGGCCGTACACTTCTCGGGGTCGTCGTCGCCCTCGTACCGGACGTGGAGGTCCACAAGTACGAGATCGGCGGAGTCGTTTATAAGGTGTGCGGAGCGGTCGAGCGCGGATACGTATACGTCGTTACGGAGAGCGTGTTCGGATCGATCGTCGCTTCGGTCTGTTACTTTTACTAAGTCGTTGCTGGCGCGGAGAACACGTCCAAAGCCCCAGCCGGGAGGCGCACGCTCGCTGCGCGCTTCGGTCGTTCGCTTCGCTCACTCCCTCCAGTGCTTACGTCGTCATCAGAACGCAAAACGTTCTGATTGGCTCACGAGAGCTTTGCTCTCGTGAACGCCTGCGCCCGCCTCCCGGCTGCCCCTTTGAGTCCCACCCCTCCCGACCGCACCGCCCCACATCCGCACCTCACGCCTCCCCAGCCTCGTCGACTGCCCTCCGCGTCGCTCCGGCCAGTCGACTCCCTCGTGCGGGCGGCTCGCACCGCTTCGCGGTGCTCGCCGGCGCACGCCACCGCGTCCGTTCGTCTGTTCTCGTGTCGACGGATCCGGTTCGTCGGGTACCGTCAAGCCGGCCCGGTACCGGCGGGGTTTTTCCTCGCCGACGCGCAGGGTCGTGTATGGAGCTGTTCGCCGTCCCGGACCTCCCGGAGATCCGGGAGGGAGACGACCTCGCGGCCATGATCGACGAGCGCGTCGACCTCCGCGAGGACGACGTCGTCGTCGTCGCCAGCACCATCGTCTCCAAGGCCGAGGGCCGAACCTACGACCTCGCGGCGTTCCAGCCGAGCCCGCGCGCCAACGAGATCGCCGACCGGCTCTCGGATATCGCCGGCGAGGAGAAGGACCCCCGGTTCGCGCAGGCGGTCCTCGAGGAGTCCACCGAACTGATCATGGAGGCTCCCTTCCTGCTCACGGCGACCCGCTTCGGCCACGTCGGCGTCAACGCGGGCATCGACCGGTCGAACGTCCCCGGCGGCGACCTGCTGTTGCTCCCGGAGCGCCCCTCCGAGAGCGCGGCGCGGATCCGCGAGGGCGTCGCGGCCGACCACGTGATCGTCAGCGACACCTGCGGCCGGCCGTTCCGCCACGGCCAGCGCGGCGTCGCGATCGGCTGGGCTGGGCTGCCGGCGAGCCGCGACTGGCGCGGCGAGCGCGACCGCGACGGCCGCGAGCTGGGCGTCACCGTCCAGAACGTGATCGACGAGCTCGCGTCGGCGGCGAACCTCGTCGCCGGCGAGGGCGCGGGCGGAACCCCGGTCGTCGTCGTCCGCGACTGGGCGTTCGGCGATCACGACGGCTCGGACGAGCACTTCCGCGAGGTCGAGGGCGACTTCGTCCGGCAGGCACTGCGCGACTGGAACTACGAGGCGTAGCCACACGACACCACCAATGCTCGGCATCGAACTCACCCCCGAACACGACCCGAACCGCATCGTCGACCTCGGCGTCCGCGCCGAGGCCGCCGGCTACGACGCCGTCTACTCGACGTGTCACTACAACAACCGCGACCCGTGGGCGGTGCTCTCACGGCTCGCGACCGCCACGGAGTCGGTCCGGCTCGGCCCCGGCGTCGCCAACCCCTACGAGACCCACCCCGTCACCCTCGCCTCGCAGGTCGCCACCCTCGACGAACTGTCTGGGGGGCGCGCGGTCTTCGGGATCGGCCCCGGCGACCCCTCGACGCTGCGGAACCTCGGACTCGAAGACGAGCGCGGGCTCCGCCCCGTGTTGGAGGCGTTCAAGACGGCTCAGAAGCTGTGGGCCGGCGAGCGCGTCGACCACGAGGGGACCTTCGAGGCGAGCGAGGCGGGGCTCAACTACGAGCCGCCACAGGGTGCCGACGTTCCGGTTCACGTCGGCGGCGAGGGCCCACACATGTGTCGGATGGCGGCGAAGCACGCCGACGGGCTGCTGTACAACGGCTCGCACCCGAAGGACCTCGCGTGGGCCCGCGAGCAGGTCGACGACGGACTCTCCGACCGTCCCGATCACCGCGGGGCGTTCGACCTGATCGCCTACGCCGCGGTGTCGATCGCCGAGGACGACGAGGCGGCCCGCGAGGCGGCCCGTCCTCCGGTCGCGTTCATCGCCGGCGGCGCGCCTCCGCCGGTGTTGAACCGCCACGGGATCGACGTCGACGCCGCCGCGGCCATCGGCGAGCGCGTCTCCGCCGGCGACTTCTCGGCCGCGTTCGACCGGGTGACTCCCGAGATGATCGACGCGTTCTGTATGGCGGGAACGCCCGAAACCGTCCGCGAGCGCGCGAGCGCTCTCGCCGAGCACGCCGACGGACTGGTCGTCGGATCGCCGCTCGGCCCGGACCTGGAGGCCGGCGTCGACCTCGCCGCGGACGCCGTCGACGGCCTGTTTTGATCCCGCCGAATTCTCGCGACTCGAAAATCGAGAATCGCGTCTGATAACCTCGGGGTGAGGTTCATTACTCGGTTCCGTCGAACGTCGCGTATGTCGACCGCACGACAGCGACACGCCGGGGCCCGCGGGCGGTACGAGTCGCTCCTCTGGGGAACGATGGACCGGCTGGGTATCTCGAAGTCGATGGAGCGGAAGATCGTCGCCGCCGTCGGGATCCAGTTTCTCGTCACCGTCGCGATCTTCCTCACGCCGTTTCTGTTCGCCGGCCGGCTCTCGTACGTCGTCTCGGGGGTCCTGTTTCTCGGCGCGATCGTGGCGATCTACAACACCCTCCTCATCGTGCGGCGCGATTTCGTCGTCCCGGTTCGGAAGTTGGAGGCCGGCGCGGACGCGATCGCGGCGGGGAACGTCGGAGGGGACTCGACAGGGATGGAGACCGGCAGGACTGGGGAGACCGCCGGCACCGCACTCGCGGGCAGCGACCAGCCCGACGAGATCGGCAGCCTCGTGAACTCCTTCACCGAGGTACAGCGCTACCTCGGGACCGTGTCGTCGCAGGCCGAGGCGCTCGCCGCACAGACCTTCGACGATCCCGCGCTCGACGAGGACGTTCCCGGCTCCTTCGGCGAGTCGCTCTCGGAGATGGCCGCGAACCTCGAGGCGTACACGACGGAGCTCGAGTCGCTCGTCGACGCCTTCGGGGACGCCGCGGAGCGCGCACAGGACGGGGACCTCACGGCGACGATCGACGCCGACTCGCTGGCGACCGACCGGGACCGGTACGCCGAGATCGTCGGGAACTACAACCGGCTCGTCGCCACGCTCGGCGGGACCGTCGGCGACGTCCAGTCGTTCACCGACGACGTCGCGGCCGCGAGCGACGACGTTCGGGCGAGCATGGACGAGGTCGACGACGCGAGCGAGGAGGTCGCCCGCTCGGTCCAGGAGATCTCGGACGGTGCGGCCGCACAGACCGACCAGTTGGAGGCGGTCTCCGGCGAGATGAGCACGCTGTCGGCGACCGTCGAGGAGATCGCGGCGTCGGCGGACGACGCCGCCGAAACCGCCCGTAGCGCGGCCGACCGCGGGCGGACCGGCCGCGAGGAGGCCGTGGAGGCGATCGCGGAACTGGAGACGCTCGAGGCGCGGATCGCGGAGGTGTCCGCCGCGGTGGCGGACCTCGTCGACCGGATCGGCGAGATCGACGAGATCGCCTCCGTGATAGACGGGATCGCGGAGGAGACGAACCTGCTCGCGCTCAACGCCTCGATCGAGGCCGCACGGGCGAACGGCTCCGGGAACGGGTTCGCGGTCGTCGCCGACGAGGTGAAGTCGCTCGCGGAGGAGACCCGCGAGGAGGCGGCCGAGATCTCGGGGCGGATCGAGGAGGTCCAGGCGGCCTCCTCGGAGACCGCCGACGACGTGGAGGCGATGGAGTCGCAGGTGGCGGAAAGCGTCGACACGATCGAGTCCACCCTCCGAGAGTTCGAGGAGGTCGTCGAGGGCGTGACGACGGTCGACGAGACGGTCCAGGAGATAAGCGACGCGACCGACGACCAGGCTCGGACGACACAGGAGGTCGTGGACATGGTCGACGACATCGCGGCGGTCAGCGGACAGACCGCGACGGAGGCGGAAACCGTCGCGGCGGCGGCCGAGGAACAGACCGCGACGGTCTCGGAGGTGACCCGACACGTCCACGCCCTCGCCGATCGATCCGCCGAACTGCTGTCGACGCTCGACGAGTTCACGGTTCCGGCGGGGACGACGGGGCGGGCGGGGGTGACGGAGCAGGCGGACGTGGAGGCGACGGAACCGGAGGCGACGACCGCGGCGGCGGAGACGACGAAGAAAGGAAAGCTACAGTCGACCCCGAGCGACGACTGATCGGCGCGCGTCCGTCGAAACGGACCGGGAATCGACGCCCGCGGGTCGCCCGATATCGGCGGCTCGGGCGCTTCCAGACGTCTATTCGCTCGGACCGCGACCGCCGAGCGAGGGGAGTTTCACGCCGATCTCGCCGAGGAGCGCGCCGACCGCCGCGTAGCCGAGCACGGCCACGGAGGCGACGATCAACGCCTGTCCGACGACGACCAGAAGCGCCGAGAGCGGGTCGCCAGCGCCGAGGATCAGGTCGTTCGCGAAGATGTCGACGAAGCGGCCGACGTCGCCGACCAGCCGGGAGACGAAGTCGATGAGCGCCATCATGTATCGACGTTGGTCGGGGGGGTACTTGGGGTTTTAGTTCGCGAGGCGGCGGCCGGTCCGACTCCCCGAACCGAACGCCTTACACCCGGCCGACCCTGACGGGTTCGACATGAACACGGTGCTGTGGGTCCTGACGGGGGTCCTCGCGTACACGGCGGCCATGACGTGGCTCCGGAACCGGGGGATCCTCCCGGACTCCGTGCGGGTCTCCGGGCCGCTCACGACCCTCCACACCCGTCGCGGACGGATGCTCCTCGAGCGACTGGCCGGACCGCGGCGGTTCTGGCGCGCGGTCGCGAACCTCGGGCTCGGTGGCGCGCTCGTCGCGATGGTCGGCTCGTTCGTCCTCATCGTCTCCTCGGGGCTCTCCGCGCTGTCGACCACGCAGCCCTCCGCGATCCAGCAGCCGCAGAACTTCCTCATCATCCCCGGCGTCAACGAGTTCCTCCCGCTGTCGGTCGCGCCCGAGATCGTCGGCGGGCTCGCGATCGCGATGGTCGTCCACGAGGGAGCACACGGCCTGCTCTGTCGCGTCGAGGGCATCGAGATCGACTCGATGGGGCTGGTCTTCCTCGCGATCCTTCCCGTCGGCGCGTTCGTCGAGCCGGACGAGGAGGCGACCCAGGAGGCGTCCCGCGGCGCGCGCGCTCGGATGTTCGCCGCCGGCGTCACCGCCAACGTCGTCCTCACGGTCGTCGTCTTCGCGCTGCTCTTCGGTCCCGTCGTCGGCGCGATGAGCGTCGCGCCCGGCTACGCGGTCGGCGAGGTGAATCCGGGGTCGCCGGCGGCCGACGCGGACCTGACGCGGGGCGACCGGATCGTCGAGGTCGCCGGCGAGCCGGTCGCTGACGCCGCCGAGTTCGAGTCCGCGCTCGCCGACGCCGACGCCGACGCCGACGTCTCGATGCTCGTCGACGACGGCGACGGGGAGCGCGAGGTCACGGTCGAACGGGAGCTCCAGGCGATCGGATCGGCCGGCGGCAACCCCTTCGGCGTCACCGTCGAGGACGACCCGATCGTCGTCGCCGCGGTGAACGGCGAGCCGGTTCGGACCGAGAGCGAACTCCTCGGGGCCGTCGGCGACGACGAGCGCGCGACCGTGACGACCGAGGCGACGGACGGCGCGAACGTCACCGAACGCGAGGTGCCGATAGGCGCGTACGTCGTCGGCGTCCAGGAGGACGGCCCCATCGCCGACGCCGGCGCGGCGGTCGGCGAGCCGCTCACGATCGTGGAGATCGACGGCGACCGGATCCGCGACGACGACGCGCTCGCGGCGACCCTCCAGGAGCGGGAGCCGGGGACGACCGTCGAGGTGATCGCGTACACCGCCGCGGACGAGCGCGTCAGCTACGACGTCGAGCTCGATCCCCACCCGAACCGCGAGGGCGGGTTCATCGGCGTGAGCGTCTTCCCCGGCACGAGCGGGCTCGCCCTCGACGACGTCGGCGTCTCCGAGTACCCGGCCGGCGCGTACCTCGAACTGCTCGGCGGCGACGGCGGCGAGGACGCGCTCGACGGCGTTCCGATCGGCGGACTCGCGAACTCCGCGCTCGGGCTCGTCTTCGTCACGTTGATCCTTCCGCTCGGGAGCCTCTTCGGGCTCCCGTTCAACTTCGCCGGGTTCGCCGGCGGGATCACCAACTTCTACGTCCTCGAAGGCGGGCTCGCGTTCCTCGGCGGCGGCGCGTTCCTCTTCGCGAACCTGCTCTTCTGGACCGGCTGGATCAACATCCAGCTCGCGCTGTTCAACTGTCTGCCGGCGTTCCCGCTCGACGGCGGCCGGATCCTCCGGATGGTCGCCGAGGCGGTCGTGAGCCGGCTCCCGATCGGCGACCGGCACGCGGCCGTCCGGACGATCACGGTCTCCTCCGGGCTGGTCATGCTCTTCGGGCTGGTGTCGATGGTGTTCGGCAACCAGATCCTCTCGGCGCTCGGACTGATGTAAACTACTCCGCCCTACTCGCTCACGGCTTCGCCGTTCGCTTCGTTGAGGGCGGGGCTTTCGCGTGGACTCCCGTTCTGGCCATCGCTGGCAGGCTCATAATCGCCGTTCACGTTCAACGTCCCGCGATTCAAGCGCACGTTTACGGGTGCGCCTCCGCCCGACGACGTTTGCGCCGAGCGGAGATGCTTCAGGCCGATGTTCTTCGCCGCGTTGTACTCTGCGTGGGGAGAGTATCCACACTTCAGACACTCGAATACGTCCTGTCCGTCCGAAGTGGGGCGGTTGTCTTCGTGAGTGAACCCGCACTTCGAACACCGCTGGGAGGTGTAGGCGGGACTCACCTGTTCAACCGAGACACCGACGACTTCGGCTTTGTACTCCACGTACTCGAACAGGCGTCGGAAGGCCCACGCGTGGAACTTCTTGGCGTTCGGCATCCGCTCACGAATCCCCGTCAGGTTCTCGAACGCGATCACGTCACAGTCGCGTTCGACTGCTTCCGCGACGAGTTCCTTCGAGACGGTGTGTAAAAAGTGGTCGTAGCGTCCCGTCTCCGTGCGTCCGACCGATTGGATATTTTCGTGGGCCGCCCGCGTCCCACGCCGTTGGAGCGACCCGCGTCGCTTTTCGAACTCGCGGTGCCAGTGGTTCAGCTCTGCGCCGTTCCAGAACGTGCCTGTTGACGTGACGGCGACGTTTTCGATGCCGAGGTCAACGCCGAGGACTGTGCTGTGCTCGGCGTTGCCGTCGTCGGCAGTCTCGAACTCCACGTCCGCCTTTGTGCGGACGTGAAGGTAGAACTCGCCGTCGCGGTAGTGGAGTTCTGCGCCCGTCACGTCGTAGTCGTCGTTGAACAGGTACTCCGAGTGAGGCGTCTCGCGATTCTCGTCCGGAAGGACGTACTCGGCCGTAATGCGGCCTTCGACGGTTGAGAGCGTCGCGTGGTCGTCGTTGAACGTGGCACACCGCTTGTCGTAGACGAGTGTGGAGGCGGAGAAGTGCGGCTTTCCCGCGTAGTCGCCTTGTTTCCAGCGGGCGACGACGCTCTGGACGGCGTCGGCGGCCTTGTTGCGAGCGTTCTGAACGAGATTCGCTTGTAACCGTGTCTCAGTCCGTACGTCGTCGTAGGTTTCACGTTGGAGTTGGGCTTTGCTTGTCGTTTTATACTCGCCTTGCCAGGCGTGGTCTACAACGTAGTTGGCGGCCCACAGGAACTCGGAGATGGTTTCATGTAGGAGGTCGGCGTCGCTGTCGGCCACATCGAGCTTGACAGGAATGGTGCGACGGACCTCCATCCGTAACTCAGATGTATTTTCTTGTTTTTAAATTAGTAACGGTTCTGTGAGGAGTCGACCAACCATCGAACGTGGCTGGTGTAGTGCCGGGTCGGTTCCCTCTCCGACCTACTCGCTCGCTCCGCTTGCTCCTTGAGGTCGGAGGTTCCACTTGTCTCATGCTGCTGACCGGCCGCCGCGGGGACCGTCGACCCGTTTCGCCGTCCGCCGACGCCCCCGCCGACAGCAACGTCCGCCGCAGGGGAAACCGGTTTCTCCGCGGGGGGACACGGGGAGGTATGAGCCACTCGCGCACCGTCGAGATCGAGGGACACATCATCGACAGCGGGACGATGCAGCGGTGTTTCGGCGCGGTGATGGATCTGGGCGGCTCCTTCGACGTCGAGCAGTTCGACGTGGGAACCCACGAGGAGGCCGAGTCGTACTGCCGGATGCGCGTCTCCGCCGACGACGAGGGAACGCTCCAGGCGATCCTCCACGAGCTCCACCAGAACGGCGCGGTGCTGGAGGACCCCTCCGACGTGACGCTCGTCGCCGCCCCCGACGACAAGGTCGTCCCCCCCGACTTCTATTCGACGACGAATCACCCGACCGAGGTGCGCTACGACGGCGAGTGGATCGACGTCGAGCGGATCGAGATGGACTGCGCGCTGATCGTCGACCCCGACGGCCCCGACGGGGAGCCGCGGGCGTACACGAAGGTGCTCAACGGCGTCGAGGAGGGCGACCTCGTCGCGACCGACGAGTCGGGGATCCGCGTGAACCCGCCGGAGCGACCCCGCGGTTCCGGCGGCGCGTTCGGATTCATGCAGGGCGGCGTCTCCTCCGAGCGGCCCTCCGAGTCGACGATCCGCGAGGTGGCCACGGAGCTGCGCGACGTGAAGGCGGCGGGCGGGAACGTGATGGTCGTCGCCGGACCCGCCGTGATCCACTCCGGCGCGGGCGACGCGCTCGCGGAGCTCGTCGAGGCCGGCTACGTCGACTCGCTGTCGGCGGGCAACGGGTTCGCCACCCACGACCTGGAGCGCTCGCTGTACGGCACCTCGCTCGGTATGAACGTCGAGACGCTCGAACACCCGCGGAAGGGCCACAAACACCACATCTGGACCATCTCGGAGATCATCCGCGCCGGCGGGATCGAGGCCGCGGTCGAGGAGGGGATCGTCACGGAGGGCGTGATGTACCAGTGCGTGCGAAACGACGTCGACACCGTGCTCGCGGGGTCGATCCGCGACGACGGTCCGCTGCCGGACACGGTCACGGACGCGGTGGAGGCGCAGGACGCGATCCGCGACCAGGCGCACGAGGCCGACATCGTGCTCATGCTCGCGACCCTGCTCCACTCGGTCGCGGTCGGGAACTGTCTCCCGTCGACGACGAAGACGGTCTGCGTCGACATCAACCCCGCCACCGTCACGCAGCTGCTCGACCGCGGCTCCGCGCAGGCGGTCGGCATGGTCACCGACATCGGCACGTTCGTGCCCACGCTCGCGGAGTTCGTGCTGGAGGGGGAGGACGCGGCGGTCGCGGAGGCGGGTGAGAACGCGTGAGCGTCGCGCTCCGCCCCTACGACGCCGCGACCGACGCCGACGCGCTCTACGAGTTGAAGGTCGCCTTCGAGCGCGGGCTCGGCGAGAACACCGGCGGCGACGAGAAGGCGACGACCTACGAGGGCAAGCTCACCGACGAGTACCGCGAGGCGTGGCTCGCGTGGGTCGACCGCTGCGTCGCCGACGAGCCGCGCTGCGTGACCGTCGCGGTGGACGGATCCGCGGGGAACGGCGACGACGCCGACGCCTCCCTCGTCGGTTACGTCTTCTGTCTCCCCGAGCGGCTGGCGTTCGTCTGGGACGCCGCGGTGATAAACGAGCTCTACCTCGCGCCCGGCCACCGGGGAACCGGCGTCGCCGACGACCTCATGGATGCCGCGGTCGACCTCGCCGCCGACCAGGACCTCCCGCTCGACCGGATCGTGCTCGACGTCGACGCGGCGAACGAGCGCGCGCGGGCCTTCTACGCGCGCCACGGGTTCGAACACTGGGGCGAGATGGTCGCCCGGCCGGTCGGGACGGACCTCGACTGAAGCGCGGGCGGGGCCCGACCGCGACCGATCGCCGCCGCCCGAAGGCTATTGACTCGCGGCCGAGAAGGGCGGGCGTGACCGACACCACGCGCGAGTGGATCCTGGCCGAACGGCCCCGCGGCGAACCGGACCTCGACTGCTTCGACCTCCGCGAGCGCGAGCGCCCGGAGCCCGACCCCGGCGAGGTGCTCGTCCGCGTCCGCTACCTCTCCGTGGACCCGTACATGCGCGGGCGGATGCGCGACGCGGAGTCGTACGCGGAGCCGTGGGCGGTCGGCGACGCGCTGAGGGGCGGCGTCGTCGGCGAGGTCGTCGCGAGCGACGACGACCGCTACGACGCCGGCGACCTCGTCACCGGGAACGGGACGTGGGCCGACCACGCGCTCCTCGACGCCGACGACGCCGCGCCGGTCGACCCGACGGTGGCGGACCCGTCGGCGTACCTCGGCGTGTTGGGGATGCCCGGACGGACGGCGTACTTCGGGCTGCTCGAGGTGGGCGAGCCGAAGCCGGGCGACACGGTCGTCGTCTCCGGTGCGGCCGGCGCGGTCGGCTCCGTCGTCGGTCAGATCGCGAAACTGAACGGCTGTCGCGTCGTCGGCTTCGCCGGTACCGACGAGAAGACCGACTGGCTCACCGAGGATCTCGGCTTCGACGCCGCGATCAACTACCGGCGTGCGGAGGACTACGGTGCGGCGCTCGCGGAGGCCGCCCCCGCCGGCGTGGACGTCTACTTCGACAACGTCGGCGGACCGATCACGGACGCGGTCTTTCGCGAACTCACCCTCGACGCGCGGGTCGCCGTCTGCGGCCAGATCGCCCACTACAACGACGAGGAGACGCCGACCGGGCCGCGGAAGCTCCCGCTCCTCATCGCCCCGCGAGCGAGAGTCCAGGGGCTCTTAGTGAGCGACTACGCCACCCGGTTCGGGGAGGCCGCGGAGCGGCTCGCGGGCTGGGTCGCCGACGGCGAGATCGGCCACCGCGAGACCGTCGTCGAGGGACTGGAGAACGCGCCGGATGCCTTCCTCGGGCTCTTCTCCGGGGACAACGTCGGAAAGCAGGTCGTGCGGGTGTCGTCGGCGGAGTGAGGTCGGGTGACGGGGTCCCGGTCGGGCCGTGATTGTCCACTCACTGAGTGCTTCGTCGAGATCTCGACGAGCGACGTTCCAACCCCAACGGTTCCGCTGGAATAGTACTGAATTGATAGACACGGCGTGCTGAATATAGAGGATGAGTTTAGCAACTACCGAGGAGTGGATTCTCGATTTTCGGAGTGTAACATCTGACAAACCGAGAGGACGAAGCTATGTGGGTACGAGTTACTGACGCTCATTCTCTCTCGTTATGCCCGATCTTGAAGGCGGATATGCCGCCGTCGGAGCGGTACTCGGAATTCTATTCGGTCTGATGCTCGGTGGTCCGTTTGGTGTTCTCTTGGGTGACTTAGTCGGTGGAGGAATCGGGTGGTATCTCGAACGCAAAACCAACTGATTAGCGCCCTCCATCTTACACGCACGAATTCTTTGTAACACAGGTGCGTGAGTGGAACCCGAACCCGTAAGTTCACGGTTCACAAATCAGTTAATACGCTCCAGTCCTCCTGATAGAACTCGATCCGCTTGGCGTACGGCCTGCTCCTGTCTTGAGCACGACCATCAGGTGGCTCATATTTAATGTGCTCGTTGGACAAGCACGATCTATGACTCGAAATCTCTCTGGACGACTCACTACTGGCGGCCTCATTGTCCTCATCGGTCTGCTCTTGCTCCTTTCAACGACAGGCGTTCTCGAAATTCGATCTATCTGGGAGTGGGTTCCGCTGCTGTTCGTACTCCTTGGTGTCTGGGCATTGCTTCGAAGTGAGTTCCGGAACCTCGTCGGCCCGGTGATGATCATCGCTATCGCGGGAACGTTCTTCCTTCGCAACGTCGGTACCCTACCGGATGGGACGATCAGCACTTGGTGGCCGCTGTTTGTCGTTCTGTTTGGGCTCTTGATACTGGTCAATCGCTCGCGGCGACGCCAACGTATCCGACTTGAAGGCCATAGCGCTGCCGGTGAATTGACCGCCATCGCCGTCTTCGGTACTGACGAACGGCGCGTCTCCACTGATCGGTTTACCGGTGCAGAACTCGTCTCGGTGTTCGGTGATGCCCTCATCGATCTCCGCGAGTCCACTGTTCGGACGCGTCCCGCCATCGTCGAGACGATATCGGTGTTTGGAGACGCTGAAATCCGGGTTCCGAACGACTGGGACGTCCGGATCGAGACACTCAGCATCTTCGGCGAGACGACCGACCGGCGTCCGAAACGGTCCGACGCCCAAACAGGAGATGGCGATCCAGACCTGATCGTGACTGGCATCGCGGTGTTCGGAGACATCCAGGTCCGTGACTGACGTCCCGTTCGCACACACCGAGCCGCATTGAACGACCTCCGCGATTTTCATCCGACAGATAGTCTGACCAGTCCAATGAAAAGCGAATTCCTGTAGAATAGACCACTTTGGAGGCTAACACAACATCAAATTGTGGACTATCTGGGTATCCGGTTCGGTCTGATGAGGCGCTCACCCACTCGTTGCGGTATGATAGACTACAGCCCCGGAAACGAGCGCAATCACCAACCCGGCACCTGCACCGGTTGTGAGTAGTCTCCTCAATTTCTGGATAATTGAGATCATCCCCGATAATGCTACAAAGAGGGTGAGTATCGGTCAAATCTCCATACAGCCAGTCGATACGAAAGAACAGTTATGACAACTGCACCGACGACGAGCAGACCGCCACCGACAAGCTGGAACGACTCACCGCTGACGGACTGCACAGCTGTCCCGATACCGTGGAACCATGTCGAAGCATCCGAGAGCACTCCGACATCCTCTCCGGCGACCAACTGCAGGAGCACTGCTGGGAGGAAGCCAACGATGCCAGCGACGAGTGTACGAGCGAATCGCGGATTCAGCAGACATAACGTGAGGAGCATCGTTGGACCCGTTACTGCATACAGTTCGAACCACCTCGTTCGGCCTTCCGTCGGTATCGTTGGAGGAAGGTCGGCCGTCACCGTAGGACGAGCAAGTACACGATAGCGAGATTGATGAGTTCGCCCAGTATCCGTTTCTCTACCAACAGATTCGATTTTCGGTCCCACATCACGACGAGGACCACCGTCGATAGGACGGCGGTAGCGACGAGTACTCTCACTGCCCAATCTTGGTAGAGAATGTAGCCCACGCCCTCGACGGCGCATCCCAGCGCGGCGACGATGTACAGGACGCTGCCGATCGGGAGAATCGTCTCTGTGGCTCTGTTGAAATCCTATTTTCTCGATACCTTTCTTGCCGGAGTAGTCGTTATGCAGATGTGGGACTTCTCGTTAGAGAAATCACCAGTTTCGGATGGATACTTATGCGAGCGTGCTGCATACACAGCGCGACTCGCATGGCGAGCAAGATGAGGCGACGGTTTTCTGTTCCATCGTTCCATTGATACGATCTCAAGGACTTGCTGAATATAGAGCATGTCTGCAGCACTGAATGACAACTCGCCTCAATCGAGACTCTTGCTATCCAGTCTGCCACCCGATGAACCTCTCAAACCCAAAAGTAAAGCCGAGAAAGACGACAGCGAACACGAACCAACGGAACACATCGAAGGTGCCAGTGAATGCAAGGACGTTGAAAATGTACGACAACGATGCACCAACGAATGCAGCGACGTAGAGGTTCCGTCGGATATCCATGTAGGTACTTCTAACGACAGTGTGTTAATTCTTCACTAGTGGTATACACGAACGCGTACCTTGATCGTCGAGTACTCACGAATTCCTTCGGTGCTACATACGCGCCCAGGGCCTTGTTTAGACGCTCGAATTCACGTGTTTCAGGCGGTGAGAGACTGCTCGATGTTTCTGATGGCGACCTTTAGGACGATCTCTCGAAACTGACCAAACCACGTTCTGGCTTTAATCGTCGAGCCGAATCGCTTGCGCAGCGCGAAAAATATCGATTCAATAATAGATCGTCGATGGTACGTTTCATCATCAATCCGAGCATTGTGAGCGGCATCAAGCGAGTAGAATTCACGGTGCTTGATCACCGGTCTGATGCCTTCTTCACGCAGCATATGACGGAGTTCGTCCCAGTCAAAGCCTTTGTCGGCGACTACAGTTCCTAGCTGTTCGAGATTTCTCGTGAGGACTTGCCACGCGATCTGTGTGTCGTGTGGAAGGTTCTTTGAACAGTGAACATCGAGGATTGCTCTCGTCGAGCAATCCACGAGAAGCGTGGTTTTAACCGACTCAAACGTGCCTTTGACACGCTTCGCGTAGTTGTGGCTGGACGAACGATGAGCGAGACTGGTGGAGTCGATGGCCTGAATCTCTCCAGTATCAAATAGATTCACCGACAGCCGCAACAGCACTCGCCAGACGCGCATCTTCAGCGCTTGCTTCCGAGCACAAACCGTGGTGAAGTCCGGCAACTCCTCGACCGACAGCCCGAGTTTCTCCACGATATCAGGCATTTCACGGAGGATATCGAGGAGTCGGCGGTACGGAAGGTCGAGATATTCACGGAGTCCGTGGAGAGTGATGATCACCCAGTCAGCGTAGCCACCTTCCCCTTTCTTGACAGGCTTATTTCCGTCACTCCCGACAGATTTTTGAGACAAAGCCACACATCGGTCGGTGAAGCGGGCGAGTTTCGAAGGCACATCGAACTCTGCTCGCTTCACTTCCTCGAAATCACGCCGTTCAGGCAATATTCTTAGCGTCTAAACACAGCCACCGGCGTGTATCCGGCAAGCCCGTCAGAACCCATCACTGACCGAGAATTTCACTAAAGCCGACTCAACCGAGACCACCCCACCGAACGACGGATTCTCGATGCGGTGGCGCGTGCCGTGAGCGCCCCATCGGGCCGCGAACGAACCGCGCGAGGGAATCGGCCGACCGGAGCGAAGCGGAGGGCGGATGACAGGGAGAGAGCGAGGCTCTCGCTTGCAGCCGGACGTAGTCCGGTGACGAGGCTGGGGAGGCGTGAGGCGCGGTAGCGGGCGGGATGGGGGTTTGGAGGCTCCTTCACAGTCGCGGCTTCTGCTGCGTACGGGCGGGCGACTGGGGCTTTGGCGGTGTCGCCGCCTCAACGACGGACGATCGAACCCTTCCGCCGGACGCACACTCACGCCGCGATCCCCCACAGCCCGATAGCGACGAACAGGATCCCCACGAGAAGCGGGAACGCGGCCCGCCGGAGCCGCGAGAGCACGAATCCGCGGATCGAGCGATCCGTGATCACGAGGTCGCCCGCGAGCGCGAGACCATCTCTCCCCTCCCCACGATCGACCCGCCCGGCGACGAGGTACGTCCCGTCGGGGTCGATCCGCCGCTCGATATACCGACGAGCGCCGAAGAGGGGGATCGCCGCGACCCAGCCGGCGACGGGATCGAGCCCCTCGCGGGTGTCGACGAACCGCCGGATCCGGTCCGGCGGCGTCTCCGTCGCGCCGACGCGGACGACCGTCGACGCCGTGTCGAGCGCGAACCGCCGCGACGACGGCCGGACGGCGAGGTCGCCGCCGGGACCCTCAAGCACGAACGACCTCGTCGCGACGCCGTCGTCGAGGCGGGCGTCGAGCCACGGGAGCCCGACCGCGAACGGCTGGCGCTCCGTGACCTCGAACTCGAAGCCGAGGCAGTCGGTTCCGGTGAACGGTGCCGAGAGCGTCTCCCCCGCGGCGCGGGCGGTTCCGCGGACCGCCACGAACTCGCCGTCCGCGGCCTCCCTCGCCGCGTCGGGATGCCGGACTTCGGCTCGAAGAAGGCGCGGGAGCACCGCGAGCGGGCGGAGCCCGTACCACGCCATCGCGAGGCCGAGCCCGACGAGGAGGGCTCCGAAGAGGGTCAGATACATCGACGCGGGGCGGCCGAGTTCGAGCGAGTCGTCGCGGACGATCGCGGGGACGATCCGGCCGTTTCGGTCGTGACGGTCGTGGAGGGGATCACGTCGCACGGTTCGGAGGGGCGGCTCATAAAGGTCCACGACGCCGCGAGCGGCCCCCCGCCCCCCGGAACTATGGCGTCCGCTTCCGTCGACGGCCCATGGGGCACGTGAACGAGACGGATCTGGAGTGGATCGAGACCGACCGCGGCGAGGCCCGGTTCAAACGCAAGCAGCTCGGCGAGGCGGCCGGCAGCGACGCGCTCGGGTGTAGCCTGTACGAGATTCCGCCGGGCCACAAGTCGTGGCCGTACCACTACCACACCGCGAACGAGGAGGCGATCTACGTCCTCGAGGGCACCGGCGCGATCCGACTGGCGACGGGAGAGGACGGCTCCGCCGACGGGACCCGTCCGATCGAGGCGGGCGCGTACGTCGCGCTCCCGGCCGACGCGTCCGGAGGCCACCGCGTGATCAACGACTCCGACGACCCCCTCCGATACCTCGCGACCTCGACGATGGTCGAGCCGGACGTCACGGTGTACCCCGACTCGGGAACGTTCGGAGTGTTCGTGGGATCGCCGCCGGGCGGCCGGGAGGAGCGGTCGCTGGAGGGGTACTACGACGCCGACGCGGGCGTCGACTACTGGGACGGGGAGTAGCGGGCGGTCTCCACGGTCCCCGGAGAGCCACGACACGGGAACGCCCGACAGGAGTTATGTGGGTCGCGGCGAAACCTCCAGATATGCGTTACCTCGTAGCCACCGACGGGTCCACGCTGGGGGACGAAGCGGTCCGGTACGCCGCACGTCAGGCGATCGCGTTCGACGCCACGCTCGTGATCGCCCACGTGTTGACGCCGGACTCCGAACTGATCGACGGCACGCTCGTCCTCCCCGGCGAGGAGGCGGCCGTCGAGGAGGGCGAGCGTATCCTCGAGAACGCGCGGTCGGTCGCCGCCGACCTCGCCGACGAGGAGGACGTCGAGATCGACGTCGAGATGCAGCTTCTCACCGGCCGCCCCGCGGACGCGATCACGGAGTTCGCGGGCGAGACCGCGGCCGACGCGATCTACGTCGGCCACCGCGGGCTCTCCGAGGAGCGCGAACAGGTCGTGGGCAGCGTCGCGAAGAGCGTCGTCGACAAGGCGGTCGTCCCGGTGACGGTCATTCGGTGACGGTCGTCCGGCGACGGACATCCGGCGACGACGACCGAGACGACTCGCCGCCGATCGCTGCCGCTTCCGGCGATCGCCGTCCGGATCCGATCGCCGATAGCCTTTAGTCTCCCGCGGTAGTAGTGTGTGGTATGGACAAGAACGTGGGAGCTATGGACAAACGCGTCAGGACGGCCGTCGGCGCAGCGTTGGGGGTCGCGTCGCTCGCGACGCTCGCCGGATCCGTTCCGCTTCCGGCGATCGCGGCACCGATCCTCGGTATCGCCTCGCTCGCCATGCTCGTCACCGCCGCGACCGGGACGTGCGGACTGTACTCACTCCTCGGGATCGACACCTGCTCGGTCTCGCCCGACGAAACGCGATAATCGACCCGAGCGTTCGGAACCGCTTCGGCGGCGTTACTCCCAGGCGTCCGGGCCGAAGTCCGGGTGAACCCGCCGGTCGTACCGCTCGATCCCGTCGATCCGATCCAGCTCCTCGCCCGTCAACTCCAGCGTCCGGCTCGCCCAGTTGTCGACGATGTGGTCCTCGCTCGTGGCCTTCGGGATCGCCGTCACGCCCCGCTCGCGGAGCCACGCCAGGCTGACCTGCGCCGCGCTCGCGTCGTGGTCGGCGGCGATCTCCCCGATCACGTCGTCGTCGAACACCGTTCCCCGCGCGAGCGGCGAGTAGCCGACGATCTCGTAGCCGTGTTCCTCCGCGTGCTCGCGCAGCTCCGTCTGCTTGCAGAACGGATGCGTCTCGACCTGGTTCGCGAAGACCGGCGCGTCGAGAACGTCCATGGCCCGCTCGACGTGGTCGGGCTCGAAGTTCGAGACGCCGACCCGGTCTATCAGCCCGCGATCGCGGAGCTCGTCGAACGCCGGCAGCGTCTCTTCGGGGTCGTACGCGCCGGCCGGCCAGTGGACGTACAGCAGGTCGACGGCGTCGACGCCGAGCTTCGCGAGGCTCTCCTCGGTCGTCTCGATGACGTCCTCGTACGCGAGGTTCGAGATCCACACCTTGGTGGCGAGGAAGACGTCCTCGCGGTCGACGTCGCTCGCGGCGATCCCCTCGCCGACGGCCGCCTCGTTGCCGTACGCCTGCGCGGTGTCGATGTGACGGTAGCCGGCCTCGAGGGCGGCCCTGACGCTCTCGGCGCACTGCTCGGGGTCCTCGTTCTCCCAGGTGCCGAGTCCGAGGACCGGCATCCCGTTCGCTCGCGTCACGCCGTCGGACGACTGCTCGGAAGAAGGCATGAATGGAGGTGGACGCTCGAGCGACTAATGGGTTCGGAAACGCGCGCGAGAACTCCTCCGCGGCGTCGGGATCACCTCCCGATCTCGACTTCGTCCGGGACGAACGCCTCGAGCTCGAGCCGATCTATCGTCTCCGCCTCCGGGACGCCCTCGTCGGTCCAGCCGCGAATGTCGTAGTACTCCTCGAGCATCGTCTCGAACTCCGTCTCGGTGACCCGGTTGCCGTCCGCGGGGCCGCCCGACTCCAGCGGCCGCGTCAACCGTTCGGGGAGGCTGTCGTCCTCGCGGCCGAACCCTTCGCGGAGGTTGAAGAGGCGGGTCATCGTCCACGCCCGCTCGCCGACCGTCTCGAGGTCGTCGACGGTCAGATCGTAACCGAACTCGCGGAGCCACTCGGCGACGCGCTCGTAGTTGTAGGCGGTGAAGTCGCACGCGACCATGCTGAACGAGAGCGCGCTCTCGTTCTGCTCTGCGACGACGGTCGCCGCGTGCCCCTCGGTGTCGAACGGGTCGCGCTCCCCGCCGAGCGCGTCCGAGCCGATCGGGAACGCGCGTTGATGACAGCCGCCGCGGTCCGAGGTCGCGTACGCGAGCGCCATGCTGAGGGACGCGCGCGGGTCGTACGCCGGAAGCTCCATCCCCTTCACCTCGACTGCGGCCTCGCGGGCCTCCGGAGCGTCCGGACAGAGGCGCTCCGCCGCGCCGACCGTTCCCTCGGCGAGCGCGTCGCCGATCCCCTCTCGGTGGGCGACCTGCTCGACCACCCGCGCGGCCGTCTCCGCGTCGCCGAACTCGATGTCGAACTCCACGAAGCCGCGCTCGCTCGCCTCCATCAACCAGGAGAGGACGTTCCCCAGGGTGATCGTGTCCATCCCGAGCCGGTCGGCGCGGTCCGCGAGTTCCGTCACGCCCGTCACGTCGGTCACGTCCGTGTTCGCGCCCATCATCCCGATCGTCTCGTACTCCGGCCCCCACGCGACGCTGGCGTCCGGGAACGCGCCGTCGACGTCGGTGCCGGCGAAGTCGGTGACGTGCCCGCAGGCGACCGGACAGTTGTAACAGGAGTCGGGTCGTCGATGTCCCGGCTCGAAGGCGTCGATGTTGAGCGTCTCGACGTCGTCTATCGTCCCCTCCGTCCAGTTGTGCGAGGGGAGCGCGCCGACCTCCTGGGTCCAGTCGACGATGAGCTGCGTGCCTCCCTCCCGTGCCCACTCGACCTCCGCGTCGTTTCCGAGCCGCCGCATGTGGTCGATCCGGAGGTCCTGTAGCTCGCCGTCGTCCGGCTTCGTTCCGCTCGCGACTACCGCCTTGAGGTTCTTGCTGCCCATCACCGCGCCGACCCCGCCGCGACCCGCGTGGTGCGAGGCCTCGTCGCTCGAGATCGTCGCGAACCGCACCCGGTTCTCCCCCGCCGGCCCGATCGCCGCGACCTTGGTGTTGCGGTCGGCGAACTCTCGGGCAGTCTCGCGGGCGTCGTGGCTCCCCCACAGGTGGTCGGCGTCCTCGATGGAAACCTCGCCGTCGTCGACGCGGAGCAGGACCGGCTCGTCGGCGCTGCCCTCGAAGACGACGCCGAGATAGCTCGGCATCGCGAAGCGGAACATCGACGGGAAGTGTCCGCCGGAGTACGAGTCGACGAACGCGCCGGTCAGCGGCGACTTGGTCACCACGCCGTACCTCGAGGTTCCCGGTGCGTGTCCCGTGAGCGGACCGAAGGCGAAGAACAGCGGGTTCTCCGGGGAGAGCGGATCCGTTCCGGGCGGCAGTTCGTTGAGGAGCATCGCGGCGCCGAGTCCCTTCCCGGAGACGAACGCGTTCCGGTACGACTCGGGGATCTCCTCGGTCTCGACGGTTCGTTCCGAGAGGTCCACCCGAAGCAGGTGACGCATCTCGCTCGGTACGCTGCCGGTCGCGGCTCCGTCCGTCCTGGTTGCCATTGACACGACATCACGGCGATCGTACAAAAACGTGTGCGGCGAGGCGTCCCGGATCGGATTCGTCACGCTCCACCGTGAACCTCTGAGGACTCAGCACTCGTCCCGTTTGCGTTTCGCCCACACTCCGTGTGAGCCGTGTTCACGGGCGCTACCCGCGAGAAAACACAAAACCCTTCTTCCTCGCACGCCGCGTCCCAAGCGAATGAGCGACTTCCCCGAGGCGATCGACGTCGACTACGCGGACGGCGAGGGCGAGGGTCCGGGCGATTACCCGTCGCTCCAGCACAAGATCGAGAAGGCGGTCGAGGTCACGCGGCGGGGTCTCGAGCAGTACGACAACCCCGCGGTGATGTGGACGGGCGGGAAGGACTCGACGCTGA
>NZ_JANHDM010000012.1 GCF_024494685.1 Halorubrum rubrum
CTTTTGAGCCAGCGACGCGGCTTGCTTAACGAAGCGGAAGAGGAGTTTGGACACATTCGGCTCTTCCGCTTCGCTTCCGCCTTCAGAGCGACGCTATCCTGCTGCCTTCTGCGGATTCAACAGAGCACTTCTGAGAGAAAGACCCACGAGTCAGAGCCATAATCTTCACTAATTGTTCTATATGATAGGGCCTCTCCAGTTGTCAAGTTACTCGGAACCGTCTCTGCGTAACCAAATTCTTCAGATTCTGATTTCCGAAGTATGAGAATACAGGTATAAACAGATGCCTGCTTCCATACCTGATGGTGTTCAAATGAGACTATCTTGTGGATTGATTTCTCATCAGAAATATGACTTCGAAGACCCTCGCCAAAATCACCATTAAAGAACTTGTGTGGTTCAATATACCCAAGTAACCCATCGTTTGCGAGAAGGTGGTATCCCTGTTCAGTAAAATTCACATAGATATCGAAATTCCCTGTGCTTGACTTGAATTTGGATCTCTGGTAATCCGCTAGTTCTGGTGAGTGTTCATTGATGGTTTGAATACGCATATACGGAGGATTCCCGACAACCGCATCAAATCCTGCCTCGCCCATCTTCTCCCCCTCCGAATCAAAGAACACCTCGGGGAATTCCAGTTCCCAGTGAAAGAAGTCCTGCTCGTCGGCCGTCGCCTGTGCCGCCGTGAACCAGTCCTCTCCGCGGATCTCCGCCCAGTCGTCTTCGTCCTCGATCGCGCCCGCCATCTGCTCGTAGGAGCCCTCGGGAACATCACAGCCGAACTCCTCGGCAGTGTGGACGTTCGCGAGTTCGAAGAGTCGCGTGTACAGTGGATCTTCACGGATCTCTTCGTACAGCTCCTCCATCGATTTCACGCTGTCTAGCGAGTCGTTGTCGTACGCCAAGAGATCCGACATCAGGTCCATTACGTGTTCGAGCGTGTCCTGCCGGACTCTCGCGAACGCCTGTGTCAGCGTGATCTGCCCGTCGTCGCCATCTGGGCCGTCATCGCTCAGGACCTCCGTGATGTCGCTGCCGACGAGCGAGTTTCCGTCCTTCAGGTGGTGATCGAGGAAGGCGAGCGGCTGGTCCGCCGCGAGCGTCTCCAGCCACATCGAGAGCTTCGACAGTTCGACGGCCATCTCGTTGATGTCGACCCCGTAGATGACCTCCTTCGAGATCGTCCGGCGGATGTGCTGCTCGTCCAAGAATCCGGCCTGCTCGTCGAGTGCCCGCACTTCGTCCATCACCTGCTTCGAGAGGTAGCCGGTCGCCTTCGTGAGGAAGTGACCGGATCCCATCGCCGGATCGAGGATGCTCAGTTCCTGAACCCGCGTGAAAAACTCCGCGGCGTACTCCACCGTCTCGGGTTCGTACCCCTCCTCACGGAGGTTCTCGTGAATCTCGTCGAGCAGCGGGTCCACCGTTTCCTCGACGATGTACGTCACGACGTAGTCGGGCGTGTAGTACGCCCCCGTGGCCTTCCGTTCGCCCTCGTCGTTGACGACGTACAATCCACCCTCGTCGACCGTCTCGACCGCGTCGGCGACAGATACCTCGTCGCCCGACTTCCACACCTGCCCGCCGTCCTCGGCGACCGCCGCGACCCCTTCCGGCCCCGCGATCCGGAACTCGTGTTCTAACAGTCCCTCGTAGATCGACCCGAGGTGCCGCGTGTCGAGGTCCGCGTAGTCCGCCGGCACGTGCTCGCCCGCCTCGTTCTCCGTGGTCGACAACCAGTAGATGACCTCGGCGATGTACGGGTCCTTCACCTCGTTCTCGGTCAGGAACGCGTGATCGTCCCGACTGAACAGCCCTCCGTTGTACGGCGGGATGTCGAGGTCTTTCTCACCCTCATCGATCAGTTCGAAGAGTTCCGTGAGCCGGCCCCAAATCGACGACGAGTACTGGCTGAACTCGCGCTCGAACGCCGCACCCGACTCGACGTCGAGCCCGTCGACCTCGTCGATGATCTCCTCACGTTTCGCTTCGAGGCTGAAGTACTCCTGATACTCGTCGCTGGCGGCCGGATCGTCGGGATCGATCAGCCCGCGAGACTCCGCATAGAGGACGAACATCAGCCGGTAGAGCAGCACGAGCGACTGCTCTTTCAGTTCGTTGGCGTCGAGACCGTCCTCGTCGTCGGGATCGATCTCGAGATCGTTCGACTCGACGAACCCCTTCCCGAGCACCCGCAACGCTCGGAACACGTTGTCCTGGAGATCCTCGCCGAGTTCCTGTGCGGCCGTCTCCGACTCGGTCCACACGTCATCGAGGAAGGAACTGCCGGCCGTTTCGACGAAGGCCTCCGGACGGAAGAAGACGTAGAAGTACTTGAACGCCTCCAGATTCCCGCTTTCGAGGATCTCCGGGAGGTCGACCTCGTAGTAGGTCTGTGTCTCGTAGTCCTTCGTCCCGTAGAGCCGCCACTTCTTCCCGTCAGTGAGTACACCCCACCGCAAGTCGCCCGGCGTCCGTTCGAGGTAGTACTTGATCTGGTGGGAGGCGTCGCGATACGACCGCTGCTCAGAGAAGAACTGCTCGAAGTCGGCATCCCACTGCTTGGCTTCGAGGATCGACAACGCCCGCGAGAAGTGGCCTTCGGTGCCGCTGTCGAGCGCCTGCTTGGCGCTCTCCCGGCGTACGTCCGGGCTCTCGAAGAGTAGCCGGTCGACGTAGCCGCCGCCGTCCGGAAGCGTCACCTCCGAACTCGTGCCGTATCCGAGGGCGTCGAGAACCTCGGCGATCCACGTGTCGATCAGCTCGTCTTCCTTATACGACGGGAGCAACGACCCCTCTCGCTCCCAGAGGTCACGGATTTCCTCGAAGGCGGCCGCTGCTTCCTCGTCGCAGTCCCACGCGTCGAGATCGGCAACGCGCTCGTCGAGATAGTATCCCGAGAAGAGGTTCGAGTTCCGGTAGGGGCCACTCCCGAGCGTGGCTTGGCTCATGTAATAACAAATCCACACGTCAGCGTGATTAAATAGATGACGGAGAAACTCACAGATTCTGAATTTTCGCGAGTAGATACCGAGTCGAAACTCTCAGACGGCGACTAGAACTGATCCCGCGGTGCCGCTTCAGTCGCTACCCAGTGCGCGCCGATCAGGTCGGTCTCGACCTGCTCGCGCTTGTGCTGCTCGTCCGCCTCGTCGACGAGGACCCGGTACTCCATCCGGTTACGCACTGTCGTCGCCTTTCAGTTCCGACAGCGACACTGCGCCCGCGTCCCGCGCCGCAGCCTCGCGTTCCGCCCGCCGGCGCTCGACCGCCGCCATCTCGTCGGGATGGCTGTGGTAGTACTGGAGCGTACCGTACACGTCCGCCACGTCGAACTCGAGCTGGTCGGCCACCTCCTCGGCCGACTTCCCGGCCTCCTCGACGAGCCCCTGAATCCGCCGGACGGTCACGCGCCGCCCCTCGATATGCGGCTCGTCGTGAACCTCGGTCACGATCCGAACCGACGACTGTGCCATACCCGCGAGAACCACCTGAGGAGGCATAAAACATCGCTCCACCGTTCTTCGCTCGAGGCGTGGTTGTCGAACCTCCCGGAAGTCATCCCACCGCCGAACCACCGATCGAAGAATCAAAAATCAAGTTTGTTGTCGTGTTTTCGAACGTGAATACACCGAATAAACACATTAACCCCGTATTTTCAAGTTCGGTCGTGACAACGTGTAGTCGATGTCGAGCGAGATTCGAAAGTTGCGAGATCTCGGCAACGGAAGCGGCGGGGTCACCATCCCGCGCGACACGCTCCGAAGTTGGGGTCTCATCGATGACGACGACGAGTTGGTCGACGCCCACCTCCACATCCACGAAGCTGACGACGCCATCGAGGTCCGGCCCGTCGGTCCGATCCCCGGAGGTTCCGACGACGACTCCTCGAAGCCGAAGCGATCGACCGGCCGCTCGATTCCCGCCTCGAAAGCCGACCTGTAGTTCCGCTCGTTTTCCCTCGTCGATCCGTTCGCTGACCGGTCACCCGAGCCGACCTCGACGTCGAGTCTGTGGAACTCCGTAGTCAGCCGCGTTCAGGATCCGCCACTTTACTCGGAATCCGGCTTCTTGGAACGCCGCAGTAAGGCGGTCCATGAAATTCTTGGAGATGTTCGTCATCCCTGTCACGTTCTCCATCGTAGTGACACGCGGTTGGAGCGCGTCGACCCAATCGATGAAATCGAACACCAACGAATTCCGCGGATCGTCTCTCGAGCGCGTATCGTTGGCGGTTGAGAATCCCTTACACGGCGGGCTTCCATGAACGTAGACGGGTGAGCGGGCTTCTTCAGGAAGGATCGACGGGTCGACATCATTGAGATCGTGGCGAACGGTGTACCCCGGAAGGTTAGCCGCGTGAGTGTCGAGTGCGTCGGTGTTCTTGTCGACTGCGGCGACGAGGTCGAATCCGCCAGCGTCGATCCCACACGACGCCCCACCTGCTCCACAGAACAGGTCGATAGCAGTGAGACGACCGTCTTCGGGTCGATCACTCGCCATCGTACACCTCCGGCTCGAGACGCTCTCGTGTGTCGCACAGTCGCTGCCAGACGGCCACTGCGATCTCTGCTCCTCGGAAAAGTCCGTACATCAACCCTGCCGCTACGAGGTAGAACGTCGCGAGGAACGGATACACCACAAGTAGCGGCGTGAGCCGAACCCGGCCGTAGGCCGTCCGCTTCCGCCACTCGCTCCGCAAATGCGCGACATCGCAGCGTACGCCGTCCACGATCCCGAAGAACGCCTCCGGGAGTTCCTCACTCGTTGTCATCGGTCCCCTCCGTGGCGGCGATTCCAACACCGAACTGTTCCTGGAGGTAGGACTCCAACGGGAGCGTCCGACCCTCCCAGTAGTAGTAATGCGATTCACCGATAAATTCGGTCTCCTTGAGTCTCGACGGGTCCCTAGGGGCATCGGTCTCGATGTCGAACACTTCGATCGCCTTCGAGAAGCCTGCCGCGTAGGATTCTTCGAGACCCTCCCACACCTCGTCGGTCTTCCTCTCGTACGCTTCGAACCGATCGATCCCACCGTCGGACTGCTCGGTCTCGCCTCCGTGTTGCTCACTCATAGGTCGCCAACACCTCGACGATCTCCGAGTTCAGACTGTCCTCACAGTCATCGCACGTCGTAATGACACCGTCCGGATTCTCTACCTCAACTAGTCAAACCTCCCACGTTTGTTCTCCACATCCATCACACGGTGGCTTCGACTGAGGTATTCCTCCGTCTGTGAGGAGTCTCTGCTGTTCGAAGTCAGGGAGTTCACCGTCGTTCTCTCGCCAGTAGGTGGCACAGGGACCACAGAGCGTCAGCGCGTGCCAACAGGACCACTTCCAGTTATCGCAGTCGGTAGTCCCGCACCCGTCGCAGCTAATCGTATGACCGGGTTCGTCTCCGGATCGATCACTCGGCATAGTGTTTCTCCCCCTCGGAGTCAACAGCGTAGATCGCCGTCGGGTCTCCCTCGCCCGGTACTGTTCGTTCGGCTTTTTTCAACGCAGCCTTGGGTGAGTCAGCCGTCACCGTCTCTGACCACACGGTTCCGAACGAATCCTCAAGCGACACAGAGAACCGCTTACTCGCCATGCGGGATCACCTCTGAGTCTTCGACGGCCGCTATCTCTGTGGAATCCTCCCGAGATCGGATCAGGTTAGCGTGACAGTTACCGCAGGTCACGCCGCGATAATCTTCTCTGCCGCCGAACCCATACCAAAGCGGAGTCCAGTCGCGGGCACCGCAGTTAGGACAGTCCGAGTCGGGGCACTCATTCCACTGATCGATCCCATCGGCGTCTCCATCAGACGAGGTCGGCATATCCGAACACCTCCGCGTCGCGTTCTAAGTCGAGTCGCCCCGCATCCCGGAGATCGACGTAACATCCGTCGCACATCAGCGGTATCTCTACGCGGTTCTCGACGCAGCACGGCCGAAGGTCTGGGTAGCGTTCCCGGCACAGGCCACACCGGACCTGCGGCTCGCGGTTGTAGAGCCGTTCAATAGCTCCGTCGACTTCCTCACCGCCGTCGGTACGGAGATCTCCGTCCTCCTGGTCGTCGAGAGCGAGCTGTACCTCGGCGGCCGCCTCGCTCAACTTATCGACAAACTCCTCGGAGGTGACCTCCACCGCTGCCATACTCTCTGACCCGTGGAACTCCACGATCGGGCCATCTGCGTCCGGGCCGGGATCCCGAATACCGATTCCCTCGAGTTCTCCGAGCCACTCTCCCGAGCGACGGAAGTCGGTGTTATCGTCGTTCTCACCCTTCATAGCCAGCATCCACCTCCTCGATCCGATGGGCCGGGAACAGCATCGGCCCGAACGGTTCCGTCCCGCAGCGGACCCAGCCGCTCGAGAGGATCTTCACCTCCTCGTAGACGCTCGCGTAGCCCTCGTCGAAGTGGACCTTCACGTTCTCGTAGACCGTCATAGCTCACCTCTCTCAGACTTCGATCGGCTCTCCGCCGCACTCTCGTTTCGCACACTCCAGGCACCGCTCGCCGGCGAAGCCGGGCGATGTCGCGAGCAACTCCGCGACCTCGCCGCAGCCGTCGCAGACATCGTCGTCGTCGACGCCGGGCGCACGGCGCTCTCGCTGGCGTTTCTCGTCTTCGGCCCACGCTCGGACCTCCTTCTGCGTGATCGACGCGTGACGAGCGTGGTCGACCGGATCGAGGTTCTCTCCCCGGTTGTCCCACTTGACCCCGTTGCGGTGATGGACGTCCTTCTCCGCGAGATCGTCGAGGATCGACTCGATCGGCTCCTCGAGCGGGTAACACTCGACGACCGCGAGCAGTCGATGGTGTGCGACGTAGACATCTTCGCGTCGCTCTCCCGGCGTGTGCGGGCGGTATTCCGTGGAACGCCACCGCTCGTAGCCTGCTCCGCTCCCGTGGCCCGGCTTCGCGTGTTCGAACCGGGCGTACCGCTGTACGCGGTTCGAACCGTGATGATAGGTCGACACACCGTCATCACCTGTTCTGGATCCGCGGCGCGATCATCATCATCACGTGACCGAGCTCGTCCGCGAAGTCGTAGTAGATCTTCACGGGCATCTCCTCGGAGAACTCGACTCGAAGCTCCGTCCCGCTGTTCAGCGGCTTCAGGATTCCCGCGTACTTGCTGCCGCTCGTCGAGCCGCCGACCAAATAGGGAAGCGAGTACATCCCCTCTGCGTCCGCGTCGAACGTCGCGTTCGGCAGTTCGTCCGCTCCGAGAACCGTCTGGATCTCGTCGGTATCCCCGTGGCCGCGAACGACCAACGCTTCGTCGTCGACCATCGATTCGAACTTGACATGGTCGCTGACGAGTTCCGCGTTCTCCACCGCGTCAGTGAGCACACTCGCATCGACTGTGAACTCCACCGAGTGATCGATCTCCGGGATGTCGGGTTCGTCGCGGATCGTCTTCGGGTCGATCCCGGACATTTCGACTTCGACGTTGGTGTGTTCGATCTCGATCGACCGTGTCTCGGGACGGTAGGAGAGTGTCACCGGGTCGTCCCCGCTCGAACCGCTGATGTAGTCGTCGAGCTTCTGAAGGTTCAACCCGATCGGGAACATCCCTTCGCCGACCGATTCGAACGCGCCGGACTCGACCTCGACATCGACCATGCCGACGTTCGCGGGATCAACGGCCGCGACCGACAGCCCGTCGTAGCCGATCCGGAAGATCGCCTCGTCGACGATCGTCAGCAGTTGGTCGACCACCTGCTGGAGCACTTCCGCGCGGATAACGACGGTCAGGCTGTCCATCGCCTCCGTTTCCGTTCCTGCGGTCGCCGCGTCCCCGTCTCCAACCGCGTCTTCAGCGTCAGAGGCCGCCATCAGACACCACCTCCGAGGTCGTCGTCGGTCACGTCTTCGGCGTCGGTACTCTCGTCGATCTCGGTGGTGTTGTCACTCATGCTCGGTGTCTCCGCGAATAGCTCGGTCGTCTCCTCGATGCTCTCCGGCACCCCACGCAGCGTCTCTTCTAGTTCCTCGGCGGAGATCCCCGTCGGAGCTTCCACGAGGATCGAGACATCGCCCTTCTCGACGCTCGCCAGCACTCGTTCTCCGACTACGTCGACGTCGAGGACCGCCGGATGTTCCGTGGCCGCTGTCGCCGGCGGCTCTCTCGCCGCCGTTCCGCCGTCCATTGCGACGGTTTCACCGTCCTGTTCTGCCGTGCGATGGTGATCAGTCATCGGCCACCTCCACCGAAAAGCCGCCCTCGCTGCCGGGCTTGTGGATCGTCGCCTTCGTCGACCCCTCTTCGGCCGTAAAAAGGAGGTCGTCACCGTGTTCGAGATCCCACTCCATCGCCAGCGACCGCGGGATCGTCACGGTGAAACTCCCGTCCCCCTCCTGAATCCGCCGTCCTTCGGCCATGAACCGCGTGATCCCCTCCGCTTTGTAGCCGTTTGATTGGCTCATCGCTCCACCTCCGCACTCGCCAGCTCGTCGAGTCGTTCTCGCGTCTTCCCACCGTCCGCGACCGCCTCACCCGCGGTCTCCGTTTCCGGTTCGGCTGTCGTATCAGCACTGATCGACCCGTCTTGGAGCTTCCCGACCACGATCGAGACATGATGAACTCCCTGGTGGAGCGCGATCACGTCTTCGCGCTTCAGCGGCTGAATCACCACCTTCCGCACCGCGTCCTTCTGGATGTTCAGATGGTTCGCGAGGATCGACTCCGCCGTTCCGAGTTCGATCCGACCACCGTGACCGGTCCACTCGACGAGCTTCCGGTGGCCTTCCTTCGCTTTCACCGGCAGCCCGCTTTCCTCGCGACCGGTGTCGGTGTCGTCGTCGCCGGCGTACGTCGTCGCGACTGCGTGACGAACCGCATCTGCCAGCGACCCGTGTTCCTCCTCGGCTTCCTCAAGCGACGCGAGCAGGTCCGTGTCGCGGATCGTCGCCTTCGCGACTCTCGACTCGCTCATCGGCCCACCCCCCAACGCCTGCGGGCGGACCCACGGCCGCATAATGCGCAGCGGCGCGCGCGCCGCATAAAGTCCGCGCGCCGTCGCACGGATGCGTCACGTAGGCAGCGATTTCGACACACCCCCGTACCCTCGTACGACTTTCTAAATCCGGGTCGAGAAGCCTCGAAGGACGGGATAACTGCCGAACCGGTGTCGTACGACGGGGTCGCGGAGTCGTACGACTCGTACACTCCAGTTGTTCCACGCGAAACAGTCGAAACGAGGGTCATCGGTCGACACCTCCGTCAGCCGCGACCGGCTGACTCGTCTCGGCTTCGACGCGATCGTGTTCGACATCGTCGACAGTGAGCCACCACGGAGGCGAGAGGTGCGTCCGACCGGTGTCGAGGTCGGTGACGCCGAGGTCGTCGCGGCTCCACCGCCACCAGAGCAGCGCGATGTGCGCGCACCAGCCGCGGAAGCGGTAGCCGTCGCAGTCGCATTCGGCGACGAGGTCACCCTCGTAGACCGCGAACAGCACGCGGTGTCGCGCGAGGCCGTCGTCCTCACGGCCGAGCAGCACGTCGAACTCTGCCGGGTTCACCGGACCGACCGTCGACGGCGCGGCCTGTGCGCGCCGCCAGCTGGAGGACATGGTCCATCCATCCGGGAACTGGAGACGGTCGGGCTCGCCGAGACGGTTCGCGATCTGTTCGCGCTGCTCGTCGACTCCGGTCATAGATCGATCCCCGGAACTCGTTCAGTGACGAGGCATCCCGTCATCTCCTCGCGGTTCGGTCCGAAGTGGTAGGTTCCGGTTCGACGGCACGAGACACACCGATAAACTTCCCAGTGTTGCGGTCCACTGTCGGGGTCGCTCCCTTCTTCGATCTCGACGGAAGCGCCGCACTCACAACGGAGCGTCACGCGCTACACCCCCGTTCAACTATGGGAACCGCAGTACGGCGGGCGGGGGCGACGGGTTCCCCGTCCCAATCCACTTTCACCCCGACTATTTTCGTTCTCCGATGATCGGGGAAGGAAGTCTCTCCGGCCCGATTACGGGCATTTCCGGTACTGCTACGATTCGGCGAGAAAGCTAGTCCGCCCTCCCCGAATTGAACGGGGGACAAGCCGATCTACAGTCGGCTGCTCTACCAGGCTGAGCTAAGGGCGGTCACTGAATTCTACCCGTTGGATCCGACTTAAGGGTTCCCTTTCGGGGTCGATTCGTCGGGGTATCGCATGCCGGAACCGCCACGCCGAGGCCGCGCGTCGGAGACGCCACCCCGACCACTCGACCGCGGCGCGCCGTCGTTAAGTCGGTCGGGGAGGGAGCGGTGTGTATGAGCGACGACGGACCGGAGCGACAGGCCACCTTCGGGACCGACGGCAGCCTCGAGACCGACACCACGCCGGAGGCGACCGGCGAGAACGACTTCGGCGAGCGGAAGGCCGAAAACGAGACCGACGGCGGCTACAGCCGGTACGCCGTCTCCAGCCTCCTCCAGAAGGCGGTCCGGCGATCGGACGAGGAGGTCGCGGCGTGGGCCGCCTGGGAGCTCGCCCGCTCGGGCTACGCCTGGAACCTCTGGGACCGCCTGAACCTCTACGTCGTCGAGGACCTCCGCGCGGGGAGCGAGGTCGCACTGACCGTCGAGCGCTACGAGGCGCTCGCGACCGAACGCTGGGAACCCGACGGGTGGCGCGGCCGGCTGTGTGCGGTCCACGCCGCGCTCGCGACCGCTCGCGCGCGATCGACCCGCGAGGCGGCCAACGCCGACGCCTACTTCTCGGCGGTCGCCGAGGAGCGGGCTAAGGCCCGCGAACGCGGCGAGGAGCCCGACCGCGACTTCCCCGCCGGCGACCTCGAGGCCGGCGGGCGGTTCGACGTCGCCCTCGACGGCCACACCGGCGAGGGGGCCGAACGCGACCGCGGAACGCGGTTCTTCAAGACCCGCGGCGCGCGCGTCGGCCCCGAGGGGGAAGACGAGAGGAGCGCCCGCTGGCAGCGGCTCGCGATGTCGCTCGACGACGACGTCGACTACTCGGCGGCCGAACTGGAACACGCCGTCGCGCCGGTGGACCCCGACGACCCGTGGACGGAGCCGGCGGAGATCGACGGCAGCGAGGACGACGAGAACGACGGGGATGGCGAGGACGGGAGCGGCGATATCGGCGACGGCGACGACGCGTCGACCGACGGCGACGCGACCCCGGACGGGTCCCTGACCGACTTCTCGGGATGAGGGACGGAGGGTTCGCCGGGGGCGACACAACCGCTTTGACGCCGCGTCCCCACGTGTGAGCCGTGACCGACAGCGCGGACGGGACGACCGGAGCCGCCGCCGAGGCGCGGGCGAGGCGGCTCCTCCGAGAGGTCGGGGCCGACCGCGACTGGCCCTTCGACCCCGAGACGGTCTCGATCGAGGACGCGGCCGTGCTCGAGCGCCTCTCGCCGGTCGTTCGTCGGTGGTGGGTCGAGACGTTCGGCGCGCACGTCGCGGAGAACGGCGGCCTCTTCACGCCGCCGCAGCGCGGGGCGATCCCGCACGTCGCGGCCGATCGCAACTGCCTCGTGGCCGCGCCGACGGGCAGCGGGAAGACGCTGGCGGCGTTCACCGCCGTCCTCGACGACCTCTTCGCGCGCGACCGCGCCGGCGACCTGGAGAACTCGGTGTACTGCCTGTACGTCTCGCCGCTCAAGTCCCTCGCGAACGACATCGAGCGCAACCTCGAGACGCCCCTCGCCGAGCTGTCCGAGCGGATCGCGGCGAGCGACGATCGCGACGCGCTCGACGACGGCCTCGGCGGCGCTGACGGCTGCGACGCCGCCACCGCCGCCGCCGACGGCGACCCGGACGTGCGTCAAGCGATCCGCCACGGCGACACCGACGAGGCGGACCGGCGGGCGATGCTCGAGGAGACCCCCCACGTCCTCAACACCACGCCGGAGACGCTCGCGATCCTGCTCAACGCGCCGACGTTCAGGGAGAAACTGCGGACAGTCGAGTACGTGATCGTCGACGAGATCCACTCGCTGGCGGCGAACAAGCGCGGCACGCACCTCTCGGTCTCGCTCGAACGCCTGGAGGAACTGGCGGACGACTCGCCGACGCGGATCGGTTGTTCGGCGACGGTGGACCCGCTGGAGGGGGTCGCGGAGTTCCTCGTCGGTCGCCAGCGCGTCGCGGGCGAGGTCGGCGACCCGAACGGGTTCGCGACCCGCGAGTACGCGGTCGTCGACGCGCGGTTCGGCCGGGAGTTCGACCTCGCGCTTCGGACGCCGGCCGCGGACCTCGTCCACACGCCCCGGTCGGTCGTCACCGACCGGTTCTACGCGGACCTCCACGAACTGATCAAGGACCACGAGAACACCCTCGTGTTCACGAACTCCCGGTCGGGGGCCGAGCGCGTCCTCAAGGAGCTCAGAGGGCGGTTCGACTACGACGAGTCGACCTCCGGCTGTCACCACGGGAGCCTCGGGGAGTCCCGGCGGGTCCGCATCGAGGAGGGACTGAGATCCGGCGACCTCGACGTGGTCACGACCTCGACGAGCCTCGAGCTCGGCATCGACATGCCGCACCTCGATCTGGTCGTCCAGGTCGGGTCGCCGAAGTCGGTCGCCGCCCTCCTCCAGCGGGTCGGGCGGGCGGGCCACAGTCCCGGCGAGACCGTCGAGGGACGCGTGTTCGCGCTCGACCGCGACGAGCTGGTGGAGTGTGCGGCCACGGTCGCCCGCGCGGAGGCGGGATTCGTCGACCGAGTGACCGTCCCCGAGAACGCCGCGGACGTCGCCGCCCAACACGTGTACGGAATGGCGATAAACCGGGTCCGTCCCGACCGGGAGGTGCGAGAAGTGCTCCGACGGGCGTGGCCGTATCGGAACTTCGGGACGGAGCGTTACGAGTCGCTGATGCGGTACCTCACCGCCGACTACGAGGGGTTGACCGACCGAAACGTCTATCCGAAGGTGTGGCGGGACGCGAACGACCCGCCCGGCGGCGACCACCACCGCGAGGCGTTCCCGGTCGGGGAGACGCTCGTCGGCAAGCGCGGGCGGCTCGCTCGGGTCATCTACATGACCAACGTCGGGACCATCCCCGACTCGTTCAGCTGTGCGGTGTACACCCACGAGGACGAGCGGGTCGGCACCCTCGACGAGGCGTACCTCGACACGATCGCCCCCGGCGACGTGTTCGCGCTCGGCGGCGAGCGGTTCGCCTTCCGCTACCGTCGCGGCTCGAAGGTGTACGTCGAGCGGACCGAGGAGCGGGCGACGGTCCCAACCTGGTACGCCGAGCGACTGCCGCTCTCGGCCGACCTCGCCCGCGAGGTGCTCGCGTTTCAGGGGGAGCTGCTCGACCGGTTGGAGGAGGGCGGCCCGCCGGCGGTCCGCGCGTGGCTCCGCGAGCTCCCGATCGACGGGAACGCGGTCCGCGCGATCGCCCGTACGTACGACGAGCAGGTGCGGTACGCCGGCGTCGAGAGCGTTCCGACGCCCTCGCGAATCGTCGTCGAGGAGGAGCTCGACAGGGAGGCGTACAAGCGGCGATTCTACGTCCACGCGCCCTACGGCCGCCGGTTCAACGGCGGCCTCTCGCGGCTGGTCGCCGCCGAGTGCTCGCGACGGATCGACGCCGAGGTCGTCCGCGCGGTCGACGACGACGGCTTCAGCCTCGCCGTCCCGCTGAACCGCAAGGTCGACGTGGCGGGCGTCCTCCGGGGGATCGACCCCGCTTCCGTCCGCGGGGACCTCCGGGACGCGCTCGAGGGTACCGACGCGTTGAAACGGACCTTCCGGATCGTCGCCGGCCGGGCGCTCATGGTGTTGAAACGCTACAAGGGCCGCGAGCGGACGGCCGCCCAACAGCAGCTGTCCGCGGAGATGCTGCTCCCGTTCGCGGCCGACCTCGAGGGGTTCGCCGTGCTGGAGGAGACCTACCGCGAACTCGTTGAGGACCGACTCGACGCGGCGGGGATCCGCGACGTCCTCGGGGGGATCGAGAGCGGCGCGATCCGGGTCGTTCACCACACGACGGAGTCGCCGACGCCGCTGTCGTTCGGCCTCGCGACGCTCGTCGACTCCGACGCGGTCATCGCGGACGACGAGGCGAGCGCGCTTCGGGAGTACCACGCCAGCGTGATGGCGGCGATCGGAGAGGAGTGACAGACGGGAGGGTCCACACCGTCACCCGAGTCCGACGACGGTCGGGGGCACCTCCGGAAGGCTCTCGAGGACGGAGACGGCGTAGTGGAGCAGCACGACGAGGACGACGATCGACAGCAGGACGAGGAGGACGGTGATCACGCGGTCGTCGGTGCGGATGGTCGCTCGGGCGTCCATCCCGATCGATCGGCCGCGATCACGTCTGCGCATCGGTGGATGTAGGCGACAGCGAAGATAAAAACGTCGTGGTGGGTCCCGCGGAGCCGCCGGCGACGAGGTTAGGGACGTGAGACGCGGTGGGGGCGTGAGACGCGGTGGGAGCGTGAGACGCGGTGTCGCCCGTCGGCTGGGGCTTTGCGTCGCACGGGAGGTCCCGTTCACACACGAACGACGCCGAGTGAAGCGTCCGATCGGCCCCTCGACGAACGCCGTCGACTCGACGCGTTCCCGTCCGTGCTCACTCCCCGTCCAGTTCGGCCACGATCCGCTCGCGGATCGGGGCCACGTCGACCGGCGCCCACGTCTCGACGTCGTAGGTCACGTCCGCGAGGACCTCCAGCCGCTCCGCGTCGTCGTCGGCTATCGCGGCCACGGCGTCGGTCGAGAGGCGATCGAGGACCGCCGCGGAGAGCGCCTCGCGGTCGACCGCTCGCTCCGGCACGTCGAGGATGTGCGGGAGGTCCCCGGCGTCCGCCGGCAGCGACGGGAACGCGGCGGGACCGACCGCGAGCGGGTCGGCGGCCTCCCCGACTCCGTTCCCGTCAGTCGAGAGCGCCTCCCGCGGCGCGGGGACCAGCGCGTACTCCGCGACCGCGACGTCGATCGCGTCGGCGATCGCGTCGGCGTCGACCTCGGACCGCCGTTTGAACGCGAGCTCCGAGACCGCCCGCGAGAGCTCCTCGCGGGTGAGCCACTCGAAGAGGTCGACCACGCCGGCGAGGTCGTCCCGGGCGGCGACGCTCGGTCCGACTTCCCCGCTCACCGGTCGCCACCTCCGGTCGGAGAGCGGTCACGGGGGACGGACGTCTCGGGGTCCGGCTCCGGAGTCGCGCGCGAGGTCGACCCCGACCCCGATCCCGCGACCGCCTCCAGGTCCGCGGCGGCCGCCTCGGCGACGGCCGCGGGCGAGAGGGGACCGTCCGCCCACGCGGGAAGCCGGGTGTCCGAACCGGGTTCGGCGACGGCCTCGGCGTACGTCCTCACCTGCTCGCGTTCGTCGGCGCGGTCGTACTCGAGCCCGTTGAAGGCGGCGTCGGTGGCGTACCGGCGGATCAGCTCCTCCGCGGCCTCACGGTACCGTTCGGTCAGCGTGTCGTACGCGACGTCGACGCCGGCGTCGTCGACGGCGCGGAGCGTCGACGCGCCGACCGCCCGACTCATGTCGGCGAGGCCGGTCGGCCCGTCGACGGAGCGGTGGTCGTGTTCGTACCGGCCGAGGTCGACCTGGGCGCTCCCCGCGAAGCCGGCGTGTTCGAACGCCTCCCCGAGCGTGCCGACCTCGAGGCCCCAGCCGCGCTGGATCCGGAGCGTCGAGACGAGGTCGGCCGTCGCCGCGAACTCGCCGGCGAGCGCGTAGCGGAACGATTCGAGGTACGAAAGCACGTCCGCGTCGTGGGCGTCCGCGAGCGCGCGGACGAGCGGCCGGAAGAAGAGCCGGAACAGCCGTCCGTACAGCGCGCCGTCCTCGACCCGTGCGTAGTACCCCTTCGCGAACTCGTGGCCGTTGGCGATCGGGAACAACAGGCGGTTGACGAACGCCGGCGAGTACGTCGTCGTGTCGGCGTCGTGGACGACGACGAACTCCTCCCGCAGCGCCCGGCCGAGCGCGAGCCACACGTCCCGTCCCTTGCCGCGGTCGCCGTCGAGGTCGTGGTCGGCGAGCAGGTCGGCGAGCCGCGGCCCGTCACACCACAGCGTCTCCACGTCGAGATCGAACCCGTCGAGCCAGGCCGCGAACGGCCCCGCCCGGTCCGGCGTGGCGCGCAGGGGAACGATGACCCGCGCAGGGTCGACGCGCTCGAGGGCGGCGAGCACTCGCTCGGCCGCGAGCGTCCCGTACTCGCGTTCCGTCATCGGCACCACGACGGCCGCGCGCCCGGTCGGCGCGTCCGGGCGGTGGTCCGTCAGCGCGTGGAGCGTGGTCACGCGCTCCTGTACGTACTCCATTACCCGATCGAAGGGGCACGAGCCCCTAAATACGCACGATACCCCGGATCCGCGTCGGGACACTCGGATCGACGACCGTGACGCGTTCCTCCGATGAGAGGCCGACTCAGGCGTTGGCGGCCCCGCCGGGAACCCTCCCGAACGCGTTCAAGACGGCGTAGACGGCCACGAGGACGGCCATCCCGGCGGCGGAGGCGAGGAAGACGGCGTCGTAGCTCGCGCCGGCCTCGATCGCCTCGCCGACGACCCACGAGCCGGCGGCCTGCGTTGTCATCATGCCGGCGGAGTAGACGGCGTACGCCGACGCCCGCGACTCGTCGGGCAGCGAGCCGAGCAGGTACGTGTCGCCGGCGGGAAACAGCATGTGGACGGAGAAGCCGACGAGCACGCTGGCGAGGACGACCGCGACGAGCCCCGACGCGAGGACCGCGAACACGACGCTGACGAGGAAGGCGGTCACGATCCCGAGGATGTACGGGAGGTTTGGGATCCGGTCCGCGATCTCGCCGGAGACGAGGAAGGCGGGGACGCCGGCCGCGAAGATCACGGTGAGCAGGTTGCGGGCGGTCGCCGGCGGGAGCCCCTTGTCGATCATGTACAGCTCGTAGAAGTTGAACAGCCCCTGCCAGACGAAGGCGGTCGCCCCGATGAGCACGACGCCCGCGAGGATGAGCTTCCACTCCGAGCGCGCGCCGCCGAAGAAGTCCGTGTCGCTTCGGCCCGCGTCCGGGAGGTCGGTCCGACGGGCCAAGGCGACGACGAGGACGGTCGTGAGCGCGGCCGCGACCGCGAGCCCGTAGAACGCGTACCGCCAGTCGTACCACAGCGTGACGGTGACGACCGGTGCGGCGATGACGGCCGACAGCTGGCTCGCCATCCCGTGGATCCCCATGACGCGGCCGACGCGGTCGGGGAACAGCTCCGCGATGAACGGGTTGGCGGCGACGAAGTAGACGCCGGAGGCGCTCCCGACGACGAACGCGGCGAGCATCAGCGAGGGGACGCCGGGCGCGAGCGCGACGCCGAGCGCGCCGATCGTGAGCATCGCACCGGAGACGACCACGACGCGAACGCGGGAGGTGCGGGTGAGCACCCAGCCGGTCGGGATCCGCGGCGAGGCGGAGCCGAGCCACGCCAGCGTGACGACGAGGCCGGCCGTTCCCTCGCGGATCGTGAACTCGTCGATGAACTCGCCGACGAGCGGCGCGAACACCACCCGCGCGAAGTTCGCGAGGAAGACCATCGCACACAGCGAGCCGAACAGCCGGTTCCGAGACACGGTGGCCGTTTCCGGCCGCCGGGTACAAGCGTTGCGGAACCGGCCGCTCGCTCCCGATCAGGTCGCCGGTCCGGCCGCGGTTCGCGCGGGATCCGTGACGCGGTTTCGGCCCCGGTCACGCCCGCGAACCGCACCGCGAAGTCGCCGCCGCCGTCGAGACCTCTCGGTCGTCTGACGCCCGTCGTCCGACGTGCGGGGTTTTTATACCCACCGGCGCCGAACGTCGGCACATGAAATCCACGCGCAAGGCGCTACGGGACGGTGACCTGTTCAAGGACACCTACGAGCGGCTCAACTGCGCGGCGTGCGAGAAGGTGCTCAAAAAGCAGAACGACCCCGACGAGGTGTTCTCGGTCCGCATCTGTCCGGAGTGCGGTTCCGAGTTCAAGGAACTCCGGTAGTCGTCGCCGGTCGCCGCGATCGGCCCGCCGGTTTCCGTGCTCCCTTCTCGTCGCCTACTCGAAGACCGCGTCGAACGCCGACGCGCCGAGCGGGTCGAACGTCCCCGCGGCGACGTTCTCTCGCAGGTGATCGGGGTCCGTCGTCCCGACGAGAGCGCAGGTCACGCCCGGCGCGCTTCGCGCGAAGTTGAGCGCGCGCTGGGCCGGCGTGTCGCCCGAGAGCCGCGCGTCGACGCCCGCCGGGATCGACCCGTCCGCCGCCAGGTCTCCCTGTCCGAGGCTCGCGCTCGTGACGACCGAGAGCCCGGCCTCGTGGGCGAACTCGAGCGTCGAGATCGGCTCGCCGTGCGGGTCGTCGGGTGGACGCTGGTTCGCCCGCGTGAAGGCGTCTGCCATGTGGACGGTGAAGGGGAGCTGTATCGCCGCCAACCCGTGGTCGTCGTCGGGACCGACCGCCTCGCCGGCCGCGTTCGCGCGGGCGAGGACCTCGCGCAGCGAGAGGTACCGCTCGGCTTCCTCGGGGACCCGGAACGCGTCCCACGTCGCGACCCCGTACGCCCCGAGATCGCCCGCGAGCCGCCGGCGTTCGAGCGTCTCGAAGGCGGCCTCCAGCGCGTCGTACACCGCCTCCCGCGACCGCGCTTCGAGCTGCGTCTCCGGGTTGTGGACGTAGTAACAGTCGACTGTCTCGAGGCCGAGCCGGTCGAGCGAGCGGTCGAGCGACCACTCCAAGTACCCCGGCGCGAGCGAGTGCGCGCCCGCGAGGTCGGCCGGGTCGACGACCCCCGGATCGACGAACCGCTCCCGGAGGTACGCGGCCGGGTCGTCGGGGCGCTCGCCGTCGAAGGGGAGGAACCCGCCCTTCGTCGCCACCACGACCGCCTCGCGGTCGACGTCGGCGTCTCGGAGCGCCTCGCCGACGATCCGCTCCGATCGCCCGCACCGGTAGTTGGCGGCGGTGTCGACGTGGTTGGTCCCCGACTCGATCCCGAGCCGGAGCGTCTCCCGGAGGGCGTCGTCGACGGCGGGTGTCGGCTCGCCGAGGTACGTCCCCAGCCCGACGCTCGCGGCGACGCCCGGTCCGAACCGCCTGAAGTAGGTCCGCCCGAAGGCGTCGCCGAACGCGTCGCGGTAGCCCCAGAGGGCGTCTCGGGTAGCCATGGCCGCCTCGATCGACGGGCGTGACGCATAAAACGTGCGCGACCGGCCGGTCGACGCCCCCGACGACCATCAACGAAGCGACGTGACATCGAGAACGACGCTTCGAACGTCTGACGCCCGTACGACGCCGTCAAAACGGTTTTACGTCCTCCCGGAGTCGTGACAGGACGATGGCGTCACTCACCGACCACTTGGCCGAGCTCGTCGAGGACGCCGACGCGGTGCTCCTCTTCTCTCCGACCGCCTCGTTTCACGACCGATTCGTCGCCGACGAGACGGGCGATCGGAGCGAGGAGCGGGCGGAGATCGTCGTCGTCGCGCCCGCCAACGACGTCGACGCGGATCCGTTCGTCGAGCTGCCGATCCCCTTCCGCGACGTGCGCGACCGGATCCGCTTCGGGGTCGAGGGGGCGATGGAGGCCGACCTCGTGACCGAGGGCGACGAGGTCGTCTGCGTCGTCTCCGTCTTCGAGGGCGAGTCCGACGCGGTGATACGCGTCACCGTCGACGAGACCGTCCACACCGGCATCTACGACCTCTTCGTCGAGTCCCGTGCCGATCCGAGCGTCATCCGCGACGTCCTCGAGGTCGCCATCGAGCTCGGGAAGAAGGGACAGAAGGGGAAACCCGTCGGCGCGCTGTTCGTCGTCGGCGACGCGGGCAAGGTGATGAACAAGTCCCGGTCGCTCTCGTACAACCCCTTCGAGAAGTCGCACGTCCACGTCGGCGACCCCATCGTGAACGTCATGCTCAAGGAGTTCTCTCGGCTCGACGGCGCGTTCGTTATCTCCGACTCGGGGAAGATCGTCTCGGCGTACCGTTACCTCGAACCCGCCGCCGAGGGGGTCGACATCCCGAAGGGGCTCGGGGCCCGCCACATGGCCGGCGGCGCGATCACTCAGGACACGAACGCGACCGCGATCGTCCTCTCCGAGTCCGACGGCCTCGTCCGGGCGTTCAAGGGCGGACGGCTCGTCTTGGAGATCGATCCGGAGGAGTACTGATGACGTCGGAGGCTCTCACGTTCGCCGTTCCGGCGGCCCCCGCACAGCGCGCCGACGAGCTGTTGGCCGCGGTCCCCGACCGGGTGTGGCTCGCGCTGTTCGTGCTCGCGATCGGGCTCACGCTGGCGTTCCTCGTCGGCGTGATCAACCGCCGGCTGTTGATCCGGGCGGGCGTCCCGGAGGCGATAGAGGGAACGACCTTCGAGCGCACCGCCCGCGAGTTCGACACCTCGACGGTCCGGATCGTGGCGAAGCTGTCGACGTACTTCGTCGTCGCCGTCACCGTCCTCGTCGCGCTCACGGTCGCGGAGGTGCGCTACGTCGACCTCTTCTGGTCGGACGTGGCCGCGTTCGTCCCGCGGCTGTTCGTCGCCGTCCTCGTACTGATCGTCGGGGTCGTCCTCGGCGACAAGGCCGAACTGCTCGTCTCCGAGCGGCTCCGGGGGGTCAAGCTCCCGGAAGTGGGGGTGCTCCCGACCCTCGTGAAGTACAGCGTCGTCTACGTCGCCGCGCTGATCGCGCTCGGGCAGGTCGGCGTCCAGACGATCGCGCTCGTCGTGTTGCTCGCGGCGTACTCGTTCGCCGTCGTCCTGTTGACCGCGCTGGCGACGAAGGACCTCCTCGCGGCGGGCGCGGCCGGCGTCTTCCTGCTCCTCCGACAGCCGTACGGGATCGGCGACGAGGTGCGCGTCGCCGGCCAACGCGGGATCGTCCAGGAGGTCGACCTCTTCGTGACCCACGTCGAGACCGACGACGGCGAGCACGTCCTCCCGAACCACGCGGTCTTCCGCGACGGGATCGTGTTGATCCGGGAGTGAGTCCCTTCTTTCGCGGAGCGTCGAGGAGAACGTATGAGCGCCGACGCCGCGGCCGGCGGCCGCGAGGCGCTCGACCTGTCCGTGACGGTCGACAACAAGGCCGCCCGGCACGTGTATCACGCGCACGGTTTCGAGACCGTCGAGCGCGACGGCGACATCCACATGGCGCTCTCGCTCGCGGACCCGATCGCGACCGAGGTCGCTGGCCGCCGGTCGTCCGCGACGGACCGACCGACCCTCCGAGCGACGGCGCCCGGCACGACACTCCGCTTCCCCGACCACAACGGTTAGGCCCGCCCGTCCCCTCCCGTCGGTAACCGTGGGGGACGCCATCGAGTGGCTGCGGAGTCGGCCCTACTACGATGGACAGATCGCCGAGCACCGCCGGCTACCCGCCCGCGAGCCCGAGTACCGGGACGTCGGCCTCGAGCCGCGGCTCGCGGACGCGCTCGCGGACCGGGGCGTCGACCGGCTCTATCGCCACCAGGCCGAGGCGATCGAGGCCGTCCGCGACGGCGACGACGTCGTCCTCGCGACCGAGACCGCGAGCGGGAAGTCGCTCGCGTACGCCGTCCCCGCCTTCGAGGCCGCAATGGAGGGCGGGGGGCGGACACTGTACGTCGGCCCGCAGAACGCGCTGATCGCCGACCAGGAGGAGTCCCTCTCGGATCTCGCGCGCGGGCTCGGCTTCGGTAGCCGGGTCTCCGTCGCGTCGTACACCGGGCGGCTCTCGCGGGCGGAAAAACGGGACGTGCGCGACGCTCGGCCGACCGTCCTCCTGTCGAACCCCGACATGCTCCACTACGCGCTGCTCCCGTACGCGGGTCGGCTCTGGGAGTGGTTCTTCTCGTCGCTCGAACACGTCGTGATCGACGAGGTCCACAGCTACCGCGGCGTCTTCGGGACGGGGGTCGCGCTCGCGATGCGCCGGCTCGCGCGCACCTGCGAGCGGTTCGGGGCGGACCCGACGTTCGTCTGCTGTTCGGCGACGATCGGCAACCCCGTCGAACACGCCGCGACGGTCACGGGCCGCGACCCGGACGGGATCGCGCTCGTCGACGAGGACGCCTCCGGCCGGGGGCCGCGCGACTGGGTGTTGTGGAACCCGCCGGAGTACGACGACGACTGGGCGGAGCGCGGAAGCGGTCGCCGCAAGTCGAGCCACACGGAGAGCAAGCGGCTGTTCGTCGACCTCGTCGCCAGCGGCCGGCAGACGCTGGCGTTCACCCGCGCCCGACAGACCGCGGAGCAGTACGCGACCGACAGCGCGAGCGACCTCCGCGAGCGCGGCGAACGCGACCTCGCGGCGAGGGTCGGCGCGTACCAGGCTACCCTGACGGACGACCGCCGCCGCGAGATCGAGGCCGACCTCCACGCCGGCGACCTCCGGGGCGTCTGGTCGACGAACGCGCTCGAGCTCGGCGTGGACGTGGGCGGGCTCGACGCCGTGGTCCTCGACGGCTACCCCGGAACCCGGATGTCCGCCCACCAGCGGGCCGGTCGCGCCGGACGGGGCTCGGACCCCGCGCTCGTCGTGATGGTCGGCGGCGAGGACCAGCTTGACCAGTACCTGATGACCCACCCCGAGGACTTCTTTCGGGCCCCGCCGGAGGACGCGATCTGCGACCCCGAGAACGACCGGCTCCTCCCCAGACACGTGGCGTGTGCCGCCGACGAAAGCTGGCTCGCGCCGGCCGACGAGGCGCACTTCGGCGGGTCGTTTCCTGGGGTGGTCGCCGACCTCACGGCGGCGGGGACGCTGGCCCGCCGCGAGATCGCGGACGGGATGCGCTGGACGTACGCGGGCTCGGAGAGCCCCCAGCACGCGATGAGCCTCCGGACCGCCGAGGAGCGAGAGGTCGAACTGGTCGACGCCGCCGACGGCGACTCGATCGCCACGCTCGGCTTCGCCGACGCGCTCCGGGACGCCCATCCGGGAGCGATATATCACCAGCAGGGACGCACCTACGAGGTCGTCGACCTCGATCTCGACCGGAACGTCGCGGAGCTTCGGTCGTCGTGGGCGGACTACTACACCCAACCGCTCACCGAGAAGTCGCTCGCCGTCGAGGAGGACCTCGCGGAGCGCACGCTGTCCGCGCGCTCCGACGTGCCGGTCCGCTTCGCCGACGTGACCGTCACCGAGCGGGTCACCGGGTTCGTCCGCAAGGACGCGGCGACCGGCGAGTCGCTCGGCGAGTCCGCGCTCGACCTGCCCGAGACGACGCTCCGGACGCGAGCGCTGTACTTCCCGGTTCCCGATGATCTGGAGTCGGAGATGCGGACGATCGGGGCGGCCGGCGGACGCGACGGGGGGACCGACGGTGAGAGCGACGACGCGGCGCCGAGCGCCGACGGCGACGCCGACGCGGCCCCCGGCGGCGAGCACGCGTTCAACGGCGGGATCCACGCGGCCGAACACGGGATCATCTCGCTGTTCCCGTTCCACCTGCTGTGTGACCGCGGCGACGTCGGCGGGATATCGACCCCGTACCACCCTCACACCGAGGCGCCGGCGGTGTTCGTCTACGACGGCTATCCCGGCGGCGTCGGGCTCACCCGCCGCGGACACGCCCGGATCGAGGAGCTGATGGAGCGGACCGCCCGGCTGATCGACGGCTGTGACTGTGCGGACGGCTGTCCCTCCTGCGTCCAGTCGCCACACTGCGGAAACGCCAACGAGCCGCTCGCGAAGGCCCCGGCGGTTCGCTTACTGGAGTCGCTGACGGGTGCGAGGGAGGTCGACGAGGCGGACGCGAGCGAGACCGAACCGGCGGAGTGAGGCGCGGAGCGGTCGCCGGTCGCTTCGATCCGTCTCGGCGACGCACGCTTTTGTGCCTCCGGGTGGAGGTGGACACACCATGGACCTGGACCTCGACGGCGACGCGGCGCTGGTGACGGCATCGAGCAGCGGTCTGGGGAGGGCCTCGGCGAAGGCGCTCGCCCGCGAGGGGACGGACGTGCTCGTCAACGGCCGCGATCCCGAGCGGCTGGAGCGGGCGGTGAGGGAGATCGAGTCGGTCGCGACGGGCGACGTCGTCGGCGAAACGGCCGACATCACCGAGCGGGAGGAGGTCGAGGGACTCGTCTCGCGGGCCGTCGACGAGTTCGGTCGCCTCGACCACCTCGTCACGAGCGCGGGCGGGCCGCCGCCGTTTCGACCCCTGGAGGCCGACGACGAGGAGTGGTACCGCACGTACGACCTGCTGGTGATGAGCGTCGTCCGGACGGTCCGGGCGGCGACCCCGCATCTCCGCGCGGACGGCGGCGGCACGATCGTGAACATCGCCTCCAGAACGGTGAAGGAGGCCGCGCCGAGCAACGTCCTCTCGACTTCCGTCCGCATGGGTGTCGTCGGCCTCGAGAAGACGCTCTCGACGGAGCTGGCACCGGACGTGCGGGCGAACGCCGTCCTCCCTGGATCACACGAGACGCCGCGGATCGAGGAGCTGATCGAGTACGCCGTCGAGCGCGGCGAACTCGAGAGCTACGAGGCCGGCGTCGAGGCGCGGACCGGGGACGTTCCGCTCGGTCGCCTAGGCGATCCGACGGAACTCGGCGACCTCGTGGCGTACCTCTCCTCACCCCGGTCGGGCTTCGTCAACGGTCAGGCCGTGACGATCGACGGCGGTGCGGGTTCCTCGACGCTGTAGGACCGATCGGCGGTGCGTGTCGATCACGCCTCGGCGGCGGCGCGTTCGAGCGCCGCGGGGTCGACGTCGGCCTCGAAGAGCCGCGCGCCGCAGGCCTCACACGTCGCCGCGAGCACGTCGTACGTCCGGCAGCAGGACTCTACGACCGTCGTATCGAGCGTCACCGCTCCGTCACACGTCGGACACGTCTCCACGAACAGCCGGAGGCTCCCGAGCAGTTCGCTCCGCCGGGCGGTCGAGAGTTCCTCCCAGCCGTCCCACCGGTCGTCGATCACCGCCGCGGCGGCGAGGTCGGCGAGGAACGCCTGTCGGGACTCCCAGCGACCCGCGGGCTCGTCCTCGATGGACGCGACGTAGGCGTGGCCGTGGTCCGTCAGGGCGACCGACGCCGCGTCGAGATCCGTCTCCGCGTCGAACTCCAGGAACCCCGCCAGCGCGGCCTCGTCCTCGTTGGCGTCGGCGAGCCTCCGAGCCTCCCGCCGCCACGCGTCGTGGAACCGCTCCTCGAGGACGAAGTCGTCGATCGTGGGGTCCTCGAGGAGGACGCCGGCCTCGACGAGGGCGGTCGCGGGGTCGAACGGTCCCGCGCCCGCCGAATCGTCGACGCCATCCGCGGGCGTCCCGTTCGCGACGCCGCCCCGCTCCGGGCCCTTGTCGAACCAGGCGAGCACGCGGTCGGGGAGGTAGCGCTTCGTCAGCGTCGGCGTTCCGGGAACGAGGTAGCCGCGGACCCCGATCGTCGCGACCGCGACGGCGAGGACGGCGACCGCCCAGCCGACCGAGACGGTCGCGACGGCGAGCGCGAGGCCCGCGGCGATGACGAGGTTCACGATCGTACACGGGAGACAGCGGTTCGATCCGGTGTAACGCGGGTCCCGAAGCCAGGCCGGAAGGCGAGATAACGCGTCCATGTCCGGAGGGAGGCGACGACGGAACATAGGTATGACACCCCTACCGACGCGGATCCGTCCATCTACGATCTCGCAGGTCGTCCTCGAACGGTTCCCGAGGGGCTCTCGGAGACCGACGCCGTCAGCGAGGTTCGTCGATCGGATCGCGACTAATCAGTGATTGATCGCCGATCGATCGGAGATTCACGACGATCTGGCCGGATTCGAGCGCGGAAAAATCGCGGTCGCGGAAGCGACTCACCCGAAGAGCGCGTTGAGGTACACCCACCGGTCGGTCCACAGCTGGTAGCCGAGCGAGACCGCGAACGCGGCCAGGAAGACGCTGACCCAGAGCACGGGGTCGAGCGCCGAGATCACCGGGACGCCGATCAGCGCGGCGAGGACGACGAAAAGCGAGAGCGTGCCGAGCAGGCTGTAGTACTCGCTCCAGGTGATCCCGTACGGCGTGACGACCTCCATGTACACGTCGACGGAGCGGGCGTCCTCGGCGAGCCGGATCGTCTTCCGATCCGACTCGTACTCGACGATCCCGCGTCTGTCGAGCTTCGGCAGGTGCGTCTGGTGGAGCGAGTTGTAGACGCTGTTGCGGACGTTCTTCGGCGGGGGTGACTCGCCGGTCTCGTGTTCGGCGATGGTCTCCGCGAGCTCCCGAAGGGTGGTCGTTCCGACGGTCTCCTGGAGATGCTTGATCGTTCGACACCTGCGTTCGTTGCGCAGCAGGTCGTGGATCTCCGTTTCGGGGAGCCCCCCGTATCGATCGGTTATCGCCATGTGTCGTGATCCGACCCGTGTCTGAGTCGGGTCACCGATACACACACGACCCCCCCACGTAAGTACGCGTTACCTACGGCGAGCCGCCCCCCGGCAGGGTCACCATGATAAACGACTGGCAACGCACGTCGGGTTAGCTCGGGGCCATGCGGCCACGGTCCCGATCTACCCCTCCCGTCGTCCGGTCCACGACCGGGACGTAACCATCCGTTAGGAGCGCACATTGCGAGCAGTGCGTGCGTACTCGGAACGGATCTTCGAGGGGATTCCGTCGCCGTCGGCGATCGTTGCCGATCGATCTCGATCCCTCGATCCGGCCGAACCGGTCGGTCGGATCGGTGGCTCAAACGGGCGCTTTACTCTGAGAAACGACACGTTGATGGCCAGAATACGACGTTTCAGGGTCCAACGGCGGCGTTTCATCAGAAATGGTGTGATTGGCTAAGGGGGTGGGTGTCGTGGCCATCTACCACGCCCGGCGAGCGAGTCGGGGTCGATCCACATGCCAGACGAGAAACTCGAACTGTCACGGCGGAACGCACTGATCGGGCTCGGAACCGTGGGGGCCGCCTCCGCGGGAGCCGGGCTTGGAACGAGCGCGTACTTCAGCGACGAGGAGAGCTTCGAGGACAACACGCTGGAAGCCGGCGAGCTCGACCTGTTCGTCGACTACTGGACGGACGCGAACTCGGAGGCGATCGACGGGGGGACGACCGGAAGCGACCAGAACGACGGCGACGTATCGATGGAGTACGTCCTCAACGACCTCAAGCCCGGCGACTCGGGCAAGCTGGTGTTCTGTCCGAAGATCGTCGACAACCCGACCTGGCTGTGGGCGGGGAGTAGCGGCTTCACCCAGTACGAGAACGGCCTGACCGAGCCCGAGGAGGACGTCGACGACACGGGCGGCGACCGCGGCGCGGGCAACGGCGAACTCGCGGACAACGTCCACGTGACGGTCGCGTACTGTGAGCCGACGGAGGACGAACCCGAAGGCCCGGACGACTTCGACACGGTTCGCGAACTCGACAACCCCGAGGACTACACGCTCGCTGACCTCCTCGTCGAACTCCAGACCGGATATCTGTTGGACGGGTTGGTGGAGGACGACGACGAGTGGGTGCCGACGGACGACGGCGCGTATCCGGCCAGTCCCGACTCGGACACCCAGACGGGACCGTGTCTCTGTATCGACTGGAACGTGCCGACCGCCGTCGGCAACGTGATCCAGTCCGACTCGGTCGAGTTCGACATCGGGTTCACGGCCCAACAGTCCCGGCACAACGGCGACCCGGACAGCCCGTTCGTCGATGCGGTCCTGACGAGCGATGCGACCGGCGGAATTCGGGCGACCGACAGCTGGATCACGGCGTCCGTCAGCGCGGGTCCGACCACCGTCGTCAGGATCGATCTGGACGGTGACGTCTACGGCGGCGGCGATTCAGGCGAGGGCGAGTGGCCCAGCAACGAGGACGTCTACTTCATGGAGGCGAACATCGACGTCGACAACGACGGGATCGACGAGGCGGCCAACGACGACGACTTCCGGGTCGGATACGCCGCGGAGAACTCCGGCGCGAGGGCCGGAGCGATCTCGAACAGCTCCTCGGGAGCCAGCGGCGACGGCGGGTACATCCGCCGAAACACCGGGGGTTCGAGTAGCGGTGATTCGGCGGCCCGAACCGACGTGGCCGAAGAGGACGTCCCCGGCTTCTCCGCCTACGAGAGCAGCGATCAGCTGTCGTACACGTTGGTGATCGACTGGTCCGCCGTCGCCGGCGACGGCGATTCGCCCACGGCCGATCTGTCGAGCGCACCTACGGAGATCCAGATCAACGAGGTCTTCGGCGGTGACGGGGGCGAGGGCGTCGGCGCCACGCCGAACAGCTCCAACGACGGTCGCGGTGACGTTGATACCACCACCGACGGCTCGGGAACGCTTCAGATCTAAGACGGCACAGCCGCGGAACCACCAACCCACACGGTGTACGGCGGTTCGACTCCGCCGGTGGGTTTCCCCCTCGGGGGGTGAACGCAAATGAGCGACAACAACGGATTCAAGATATCGCGGCGGAAGGCGCTCGCCGGGCTCGGCGGCATCGGCGTCGCGAGCGCGGGCGCCGGACTCGGCACGAGCGCCTACTTCAGCGACGAGGAATCGTTCGAGGGCAACTCGCTCACGGCGGGCGAGCTCGACCTCAAACTGGACTACAAGGCGACGTACGCCGGCGGTCCGGGGCGACTAGACGAGATCGACGGCTGGTACAGCGACGACGGCCCCGGCGAGCCGTTCGACGTCGAGGAGATCGAGGACGGGACCTACCTGATCGGCGAGGTGCCGAACGAGACGGACGACATGTGGGCGGATGAAGTCCAGGACACCGACCTCTGCGCGCCGGATCTGGGTCTCGTCAACGGCGACGAGATCCCGGTCTTCGTCCTCGACGACGTCAAGCCCGGCGACTCCGGCGAGGTCACCGTCAGCCTCCACGTCTGTGACAACGACGCGTGGATGTACATGAACGGGGCGCTGACGGCGAACGACGAGAACACCGTCACGGAGCCGGAGGCGGACTCGGGTGAGGAGGACAACGACGAGACCAGCGATCCGATCGACGGCGAGGGCGAGCTCGCGGACGCGATCGAGACCACGCTCTGGTACGACGAGAACTGTAACAACGTGCTCGACGGGGGCGAGGACGACACCACCTCGGTCCCTTCGTGTGTCCAACTCGTCCTCGACACGTCAGGATCGATCGGCGGTGACATCGACACGGTTGAGGACGCGGCTAACGACCTCGCGAACGACATCCTCGACGCCAACGACGACAACGCGGTGGGTGCGACGACGTTCGCCGACGACGCCGACGTGGTGAACAGCGTCACCGAAGACTGGTCGGACCTCAGCGATTTGCCCGCGACCGGTTCGACGGGCATGAGCGACGGGATCTCCGAGGCTGGAGACGACCTCGAGGACTGTCCCGATGACCACGACCGCATCATGGTCATCTTCACCGACGGCGCTCCCGACAGCCAGTCGGCGGCCGAGGATGCTGCGGACGCACTCCCCGGCGACATCGAACTCTACGCGATCGGCGTTGCGGGGGCGAACAAGGAGTTCCTGGAGGACCTCACCGGCGATGAGGACAACGTCTTCGTCGTCGCCGACGACACGACCGCGGAGGAGGCTATCGAGCAGGTGTTCGCCCAGGTCGGGCAGACGATCACCGGCGGCGAGGAGGTCATCGAGGAAGGCTCCCTCGCCGACGTGATGGACGCCCTCGAGGACGGGATCGCCCTCGACGGGAATCGCTCCAGTGAGGACCGCGAGCCCTTCGCGGGCGCGATGACCCACTGTCTCGGCTTCGAGTGGGAGGTTCCCACGGACGTCGGCAACGAGATCCAGACCGACTCGGTCGCGTTCGACCTCGGGTTCTACGCGCTCCAGAGCCGGCACAACGACGACCCGCCGGCGGAGCCGTTCAACGGGACCTACCAGGACGACAACGGGCTCCCGTCCAACGGGACCGCGAACGCGTCCGACTGAACCGTCCACGAGAGTTCGGGTCTCCGGGTCCGCCGGAGCCCGAAACCCGGCCACGACCCACACGGTGTACGGCGGTTCGACTCCGCCGGTGGGTTTCCCCCGAGGGGGATGAGGACACATGAGCAACCACGACACATTCGAACTCTCGCGGCGGAAGGCGCTCGCGAGCCTCGGCGCGGTCGGCATCGCGAGCGCGGGAGCCGGGCTGGGAACGAGCGCCTACTTCAGCGACGAGGAATCGTTCGAGGGCAACGCGCTGACCGCGGGAGAGCTGGACCTGAAGGTCGACTGGGAGGAACACTACTGGGACGACTTCGACGTCGGCGTCGACGTCGATCACGTCGATAGCGCCGAGGAGGTCGGCGACGACCAGGTCGGGCTTCCCGATCCGGAGAACCCGATGATCGCCGTGAGCGAGGAGGACCTGGAGACGTTCATGGACGGGACCGCGATCGAGGCGTTCCCCGACCCGAACGACGACGGGGTCCAGGAGATGAGCCTCGAGGAGCAGGAGTTCTCCTACCAGCCGTGCGAGCACGGCGCGGACATGGCCGAACACCTCGATCCGACGAACGGTTACCGTAGCGACACCGACGACACGATGGGTTCCGACGGGACTCCGCTCCCGCTCGTCAACCTCGACGACGTCAAACCGGGGGACTTCGGCGAACTCACCCTGAGTCTTCACCTCTGTGACAATCCGGGGTACGTCTGGCTCCAGGCGGCGGACGTGAACGAGAGCGGCGGGGCGAATCCGGAACCCGAACGGGAGGCGGAAGGCGACGACGAAAACGACCCCGACCTGGCGGAGAACGTCCGGACCGCCTGGTGGTACGACCCGAACGGCAACAACGTCATCGACACGTCGATCGGCGAGGTCGACGTGATGATCGCGGTCGACACGTCGGGGTCGCTCGGTCAGAGCGAGGTTGACGACCTGACCAGCGAGGCGAACGACCTCGCGAACGACCTCGACGCGACCGGGAACGCCCGAGTCGGCGGACTCTCGTTCGGGAACGGCGCGGTCGACGACTTCACCGCGCTGGCCGACGGGCCCGTCCAGTTCTCCGGGCTCTCCGCGGGCGGAAACACGCCGATGCCCGCGGCGCTCGACGTCGCGGCCGAGGAGCTGTCCGTCAACGGGCGATCGAACGCGGAGACGTTCATCGTGATGTTCACCGACGGCGGGCCGAACTACCCGAACGCCGGGTACGACGAGTTCCCGATCGACGGCGGGTACACCCCTGGCGATTACACCGAAGGCGATCCGAGCAACGCCGTCGTCGAGGACGCGGAACTCTGTGAGACCGCAGCGGTCGCGGACGCGGTCCGGGCCGATCACCGGATCCTGGCGGTCGGCATCAACGACGCCGGGTCGATCACCGGCAACTCGGACGCGAACGTCTGTGCGGACGGACCCGCCGTGGCGACGCTCAAAGCGTACCTCCGGGACCACATCGCGGGCGACGACGCCGACTACTACAGCGCCGCCGCCGTCGACGACATCGGGACGATCCGCAACGACATCCTCGAGAACGTCGCGATGACCGAGGAGGTGTTCCATCGAGGAACGCTCGCTGACGACCTCGAGGCCCTGGCCGACGGAAACGGGATCCCCCTCGACGGAGATCGCTCGACCGAGTTCGACGAACTCGCCGACGATCCGGACGACGAGAACCGCGAGTGTTTCGATCCGGGCGTCACGAGTTTCGTCGGGTTCGCGTGGTGGCTCCCCCGTGAGGTCGGCAACGAGGTTCAGGGTGATACCGTGAGCTTCGATCTGGGATTCTACGCCGAACAGTGTCGGCACAACGACGGGAGCGGCCAGACGATGAACGGGTCCGAGTCGAACACCGATTCCGGAACTACGGGGGCACCGTAACACAACCGCGGATCACACGGACGTGTACATTCGAGGACCGACGTCGAACGCAAGCCGATCGCCGTCAACGGTGAACTCATCCATTGACGACGTGAATACCGACGGGCCGGCTCTCGATCGATCCGCGGGGCCAGCCCTCGATCGATCCGCGGAACGGATTCGCTCGGACGCGGTGGGACACGGCCCGTCCGCGAGACCGGTACGGTCCGTCTCGACTGACCCGCGGAACGGCGGTAACGTCGGAAATAAAACCGAGCGATGAAATCGAACGACCAACCGGACGATCCGCGGCGTCCCAGGATCGGTCGTATTCGCCTCGATAGCGGCCGAACCGGCGGCTATCGCCTCCTGACGAAACGGAACGTGCTCCGGCTTTTGGTTCTGCTTTTGATCCTGATCCCGGTCGTCGATTACCTTCTGAACCTGTGAGTTCCGGAGTCGGACGCTCGAGCCGGTTTCCTCCGGCGAGCGCGATCACTCCTCGTCGAGGCCGGCACCCAGGCGGTTCCGGTTCGTCTCCCGGACGCAAGCCGCGGACGAAGTCAGGAACGCGAGGATGATGAACCCCAGGAGGGCGGCCACGGGAAGCGAGCCGAACGGCGGGACCCCGAGTGCCTTCAACCCGAGGAGGGCGGCGCCGACGAGCGAGAGGCCGAGGAAATAGTAGCTCCAGGGGATACGGCTCTCGGGGACGGGTTCAAGGTAGAACTCCACGCGGCGGGCCCTGCTCGTGAGATCGACGCGGCCCGTTTCGGGGTCGTAGCGGATCACGTCGCGCTCCTCCAGCATGGGGAGGTGCGTCTGCGTCAGTCCGGAGTAGACGCGCTTTCGCTGCCTCGCGGTGAGTTCGTCGGAGGAGACGCCGTTCTCGCGTGCGGCCACGTACTCGACGAGGTCGTCGAACGCGACCGGACGATCGGCGTGCGCCTTCAAGAACCGGAGCACGTGTCGTCGTCGCTCGTTGCGGAGGATCTCGAAGACCGTTTCGCGGGGGATCGTCTCCTCCGCGACCGCGGCTCGAACCGTTTCTTCGAGCGGTGAACGCATCGCCGATCACTCAGGTCCGCCCGGAGGGGCGTCGGTGAAGAGCGTTTCGGCGGGTTCGGTACGTGTGAACGCTCGACGAGACGAGAAACGCCGCGACGATGATTTCCGCGGTCGATAAGGAGACGACGCCGAAGGTCGTTCCGACGAACACGGCTCCGAGAAAGAGCAGGACCGCGACGAGCGAGAGGCCGAGGTAGTACCGCGCCCAAGGGATCTCGTTTTCGGGGACGTAATCGAGGTAGAGCTGGACATCGGCCATGCCGTCGGTCGGCCGGAGCTCTCCGCGCCGACCGTCGTACTCGATCACGCCGGTCTCGTCGAGCTTCGGGAGGTGCGTCTGCCGAAGCGCCGTGTACACCCGCTTCCGTTCGGCGTACTCGACGTCGCCGACCCGCTTGTCGTTCTCCCAGGCGGCGATCGTCTCGACCATGTCACCGAGATGGAACTGCTCCTCCGAACGCTCTCTGAGGTACCGGAGCACGTACCGCCGCCGCTCGTTACAGAGGACGTCGAAGATCTCGTCGTGAGTCGGGCCCTCCGATCCGGCCGAACCGGCGTCTGAGGGGGCCATCTCGTCGGTCGTCGTGAGCTCGGTGTGTCCCCCCATCAGGACGGGGACTACAGAAGGGGAGCACAAAAATTTAATTAATTTCACATTATCTGGGGAACAAATCGAGAGACCGAACGCCGATCGACCCGTTCTCCTCGCCTAACTATAAGAAAAAAGAAGTATAGAAACTGTTAATGTGTGACGAGGTATCTAACAGTGTGACGATACCACGGCGGCCGCGAGCGCTCGCGCTCGGCCGCCGGGTCACGGAGGCAGAAACTCCTCGAAGGGGGCTGCCGTCCCCGGAAACAACTACCTCGCGCGGAAGCAGTCGCCGTTCGCGAGCGATCGGTCGTACAGTTCTCGGAGGCCGTGTAGCCTTCGAACTGCGACCGACCCGGTCCGATCGGAACCGACGGACGAACAGGAGACGAGACCCAAAATGGATCAGATATCATCGGAACGAGACGACGTACTGGACGGCGATCCAGGCGAGCCGGCGGATCCCGTGGCGGCCGAGAACGACGTTGTGGCGGACGACCGGGATGCAGCGGACGACGGAGGAGGTGAGTCGGATCACATTCCGACGGACGAGGTGTTCGCGCTGTTGAGCAATGGACGGCGCAGGCACGTGCTTCGGTTCCTCCGACGAAACGGCGGGGAGATCAAGCTCCGCGAACTGGCGACGGTCATCGCCGCCGAGGAGAACGGGGTCGAGCCGGTCGAGGTGACCTACACACAACGGAAGCGGCTCTACACGTCGCTGTACCAGTCACACCTGCCGCGGATGGAACGCAGCGGCGTGATCGAGTACGATCGGAACTCGGGACTGGTGACGCTCGCCGCGGCGGCGGGCGACTTCGACGCGTACCTGGAGGTCGTCGGCGAGAACGAGTTCACCTGGTCGGAGTTCTACCTGGGATTGACGGGGCTCTTCGCCGTGGTCACCCTCGCGTACGCCACCGGAACGCCCCCCTTCGCCACGCTCGGTCCGGCCGCCGTGATGACCGCGATGACGGTCCTGCTTCTCGTCGCCGCGGTCGCACACGTCCGGTACACCCGTGGTCGGCAACTCTGAGCGGCGGAAGACGACACGGGTTCGACGGTGACGCGACGGTGGTTTCACGGTCCCGGCCGCCGTGGGATCGCCATGGACCTGTTCTGGCACCGACGGGACCTCCGGATCGCCGACAACGTCGGACTCGCCGCCGCGGCCGACCGTGGCGCGGTCGCGCCCGTCTTCGTCTTCGATCCGGACGTGCTCTCGCACGCGAGCGACGTCCGCGTGCGACGCTTGCTCGACGGGCTAACCGCGCTTCGCGACGCCTACCGCGACCGCGGAAGCGACCTGCTCGTCGCCCGCGGCGACCCGACCACGGTCCTCCCGGCGGTCGCCGACGACCTCGACGCCGAGCGCGTGGTCTGGAACCGGGACTACTCGGGGCTGGCCCGCGAGCGCGACGCGGCGGTACGACGCGCGCTCGCGGAGGACGGGATCGCCCGCGACGCCCACCACGACAGGGTGTTACACGAACCCGACGCGATCCGGACGAACGCGGGCGACCCCTACTCCGTCTACTCCTACTACCGGAAGAAGTGGCGGGATCGCGAGAAGGACGCGCCGGCACCGACGCCCGAGAGGACGGATCTGGTCGACGAGGGAGAACTCGTGGAGGGAGCCGTCGGCGACGGAGACGACGTAAGCGTCGCCGTCGGCGACCTCCCGACGCCCGCCGACCTGGGGTTCGCGGAGCCCGACGCCGCGGTCGGCCCCGCCGGGACCGAGGCGGCTCGAGGGCGGCTCTCGGCGTTCCTCGCGGACGACGTGTTCACCTACGCGGACGACCGCGACTACCCCGCTCACGAGGGAACCTCCCGGCTCTCGACGTTCCTGAAGTACGGCGAGATCGGTATCCGGGAGGTGTACGCCGCCACGGAGGAGGCGATGGCGACCGCGGCGGACCGTCCCGAGGAGGACGCCGAGGAGGGCGTAGCGGAGTTCCAGGCGCAGCTCGCGTGGGGGGAGTTCTACGCGCAGGTGCTGTTTCACAACCCCTCGGTGGTAACGGAGAACTACAAGCAGTACGAGGCGGCGATCGGCTGGCGCGACGACCCCGAAGAGATCGCCGCGTGGAAGCGCGGCGAGACGGGGTATCCGATCGTCGACGCGGGGATGCGCCAGCTCCGCGAGGAGGCGTACATGCACAACCGCGTTCGCATGATCGTCGCCTCCTTCCTGACGAAGGACCTGCTGGCCGACTGGCGGCACGGCTACGACCACTTCCGTGAGACGCTGGCCGACCACGACACCGCCAACGACAACGGCGGGTGGCAGTGGGCGGCCTCGACCGGGACCGACGCCCAGCCGTACTTCCGGATCTTCAACCCGATGACGCAGGGCGAACGCTACGACCCCGACGCCGAGTACGTCTCCGAACACGTCCCGGAACTCCGGGGGCTCGACCCCGAGGTCGTCCACGGCTGGCACGAGCTCTCCCCGACCCAGCGCGCGAACGCCGCGCCCGACTACCCGGACCCGATCGTCGACCACTCCGCGCGCCGCGAGGAGGCGCTCGCGATGTACGAGCGCGCCCGCGGCGAGGACCCGAACGAGTAGAACCGGCGAAACGCCGGCGAACGGGATCGGAGACCCCGTTGAGAGCCTTCGGAGGATACGTTCGTCACCCCCTGCGATCAGTACAGGCGACGGAGTGAGCTCGCCCGAGCGGTCGGCGCGCCCGGAAGCGGGCCGGAGGCCCGCGACCGGCCCGCGAGGGACGCCGCGAGCGCTGAAAGCGCGAGCGGCGAGGCTGGGGAGGCGTGAGGTGCGGGTGCGTTCCCGCGAGTGGAACGAGCGGGAGCATGGAAGTCGCAGCCCGCGCAGCGAACGAAGTGAGCGCAGGACCGTCTTCCGGTGGTGCGGTCGGGTGGAACTCAACGGGGCAGTCGCGAGGACGAAGCTCGGCGACGTAAGCACTGGAAGGAACGAACGGAGTGAGTGACTGAAGCGCGCAACGAGTCGCGCGAGTCCTCGCGACTGGGGCTTTGGAGGCGTTCTCCGCAGTCGGTTGTTTCACCGCGTACAGCCGAGCGACTCGGGCTTTGGAGATGTTCATCATCCCAATACCGATCCCGTTCTCATCACCCCGATCTCTACTGAAACACCCGTCCAATAAGCACTCGAATTCTACCGGCAAATTCGGGGATCCGTCGACGAAACGGTCTCCGGTGAACGGTTCCATTTCAGTTGTCAACATTTCGGACGGGCGACCGATTTCACCGTGGTGAACTCGACGAACCCCGAGTTTTAGGTCGTACGAAAAGTGTTTACATGTTGATAAGATATAAGTAGGTGCGGGTCGTATATCGAGTCGTTATGAGCACGCAGAAGGAAACGCGACAGCGCGCGGGCACCGTCGAGGAGAACGCCCTCAGATTCGAGACCGAGAAGGCCGAGCAGATAATCGAGGCGTTGAACTCCGATCTCGCGGACGCGTACGTACTCTACCACCAGCTTCACAAGCACCACTGGAACGTCGAGGGCGCGGAGTTCCTCGACGTCCACGTCTTCTTACAGGAGGTGTACGAGGACGTCGAGGCGGCCGCCGACGAACTGGCCGAGCGGCTCCAGGCCCTCGGCGGCGTCCCGCACGCCAGCATGACGACGCTCGCGGAGAACGCCACCGTGGAGCCGGAGGACGAGGACGTCTACGACGTTCGCACCTCCCTCGCCAACGACCTCGAGATGATGGGCGACATGATCGAGAGTTACCGGCAGCACATCGAACTCGCCGACGGGCTCGGCGACTACGCCACGGGCGAGATACTCCGCGAACAGTTGGAGACCATCGAGGAACACGCCCACCACATCGAACACTATCTCGAGGACGACACCCTCGTCACCGACTCCGCGACGCACTAACACGACCGTCGGCTCCGGGACCGGAACCGCTCATCGAACGTTCGAACCGGACCGAACCCCTCGATCCGGACCGATACGCTCGGACCGAACCGGACCGGAAACTCTCACCTGACGTCCGGGGCGACGTCGTCGGTTCGGCCGGGCAGCTCCACTTCTATCTCCAAGCTCGGCTCGCCGGTTCCCTCGAAGTCGATCTCGAGTTCGACGGGTTCGCCGAACGCGAAGGGCAACTCCCACTCGTCGGTCGCGAGCCGAAGCTCGTCGCCGTCTTGGAGCTTCTCGCCCAACTCGACCAGGAACGCCCCCGCCTCGCTCGCGTCGAGCCGGTACTCGCGCTCGAAGTTCCGACCCGAACGGATGAGCGTCGGATCCGACGCCGTCTCCGAGGACGGATCGTCTCCCTCGTCGAGGTCCGATTCGGACGAGCCGCCGGGTTCGCTCGCGGAGGGGTCGTCGACCGCGGGCGAGTCGTCGGTCGCGGACGAGTCGTCGCCGTCGAGGGCGTCGACTTCGGAGGCGTCGTCGTGATCGGTCATCGGGGTACGTCGACGGGGTCATCCATCGCGATCCACCCGTCCGTGTTGTCGGATTCGATGAAGACCGAGCGCCCAGGACATCCCTCACAGACGGTCACCTCGGGCTTCCGGGCCGATTCGGGCTCACGATCGGATCCGTGGCGGGGCTCGCTGTGGGACCGCGCTCCTGTTGGCATCGACTCTCTTTAGGTATACCTAAAACAAAAATGATCCGGTCGCGGGCGGCGCTCCCCGTCGTCTCGAACGAGGGCCCGCTCGGTTCACTCCCGCGACGACGGGAGGGTCGGCACGTTGGAGGGAACGTTCGCGTCGCGGTCGCCGCCGTCGACGAGGAGGGTGACGAGCCGGTCGGCGACGTCGGGACTCAACAGGCCGGCCATCTCCATGGCCTCGCGCTCGTGTGCGTCGAGGTCGAGGACGTCCCGGAAGAACCACGAGAGCGCGACGTACGTCTCGTGGAGATCGCTCGCGTGCTCGCGGCCGGCGTCGGTCAGCGTCGCGCCTCGATACGGCTCGCGATCGACGAGGCCGTCCGCCTCGAGTCGCTGGAGCATCTCCGTCGCCGCGGCCGGGGAGCGGTCGACCAGCTCCGCGACGCGTCCGGGGGACACCGGCGGCGACGACCGATGCTCCGCGATGTACAACGCGAGGAGGTACCGCGCGGTCCGCGTCACGGCCGCCCGCCCCCTCGCGAGCGCCGGATCGGGCGATCCGCGTCGATCGCGAGCGGCGTCGGATCCCTCGGCACACGATTTAGGGCAACCTAAACACACAAAACGGTTCCGGTTTTTAGGCCTGCCAAAACCGATCGGTCCCGTCTCGCGACTCGAGGTCGTCGTCGCTCGTACCGCGGTACCGAGCCTCAACGGGGGTTTTTGCCGGGTCGCGTCGTGTCACCCGCCATGGGCGACGCCGACCCCGGTTCGGATCCCGACGCCGACGTCCCGCCCGCCGACACCTCATCGGCCGACTCCCCGGCCGCTCCCGACGCCTTCGGCCGGGCGATCCGGGACCACCACCGCGGCGAGCGGACCGAACCCCTCCTCCACTCGGACGGCGCGGAGACCGTCGAACACCCCATCGAGTCGTTCTACTTCACGCCGTTCGACCCCGCGGTGGGGACGAACGCGTGGCTCGAGTCCCACCTCCAGGGGCCGCTGCTCGACGTCGGGGCCGGAACCGGCCGGCACGCGCTCTACTTCCAGGAGCGGTTCGAGACCGTCGCGATCGAGCCGAGTCCGGCGCTCGTGGAGACGATGCGCGAACGCGGCGTCGCGGACGCCCGCGAGGGGAGCATGTTCGGTCTCGGGGACGACTTCGAGCGCGACCGGTTCGGCTCCGCGCTGTTGAATGGGACCCACATCGGGCTCGTCGGGTCGATGCGGGGACTCTCCGCGTTCCTCGCCGACCTCGCGTTCGTCGTCCGGCCCGACGGGACCGCCGTCGTCGACTGTTACGACCCGGACCACCCGGCCACGAGCGAGCTGATCGGGTATCGGGAGGACCCAACGCCCGGCCTCGCTCACCGCGTGATGTTCTTCGAGTACGAGGACGAGTGCGACCCCGTCCTCCAGCTCCGGTTGTTCACCCCCGGCCGGTTGCGGGAGGCCGCCGTCGGGACCGGCTGGAAGGTCGTCGACGTCGTCCGCGGCGAGGACGGCTACCACTACCGCGCGGCGCTCGCCAAACGACGGTAGTCGGGCCGCCCCCCTTGAATCCCTAGTAGTCGACGTACGCGAGCGCGAACGCCACGACGACGGCGCTCACTGCCGCGATGCCGAGGAAGCCCTCGTCGAAGTAGCCGCGGTCGGCGACCGCCCCGAAGGCGACGGGGCTCAACGCCCCGACCATGATGTACACCGTGCGCAGCGCGCCGAGCTTGCTCCCCCGCGAGCCGTCCGGGAGCCGGTCGGTCAGGTTGGAGATGACGACCGTCTCGTAGCCGAGGATGGCGCTCGCGAGCACCGTGAGCGCGACGAACGACGGGAGCCCGCTCGCGAACGGAAGCGCGGCGAGCGTCAGGGCGGTTATCCCCATCATGACCGCCAGGGGAGACCGGACGCCGACGCGGTCGTACGCCCGCCCCGCGACCGGCTTGATCAGGCTCCCGAGCGCGAAGAAGAAGCCGAACAGGACGGTCGCGGTCGTCGAGGAGAACCCCTTCACGTCGATCAGGTACGTCGGGTAGAAGCCGATGAACGCCTGGACGACCGTCGCCCACAACACGAGCAGGACCATCGAGTGACGGACGACCGGCCGCCGGAACAGCGGCGCGAGGTCGTCGACCGAGAACGCCTCGCGGACCGGGACGGTGTCGGAGGCGTCGGACGGGACCGTGAACCACAGTGCGACCGCCGCGACGACGAAGAAGGGGATCACGACGCCGAAGCCGTACTGCCAGGCGACCGCGCCCGCGAGCGCGCCCGCCGCCGGCGGCATCACCGCGTTTCCCACGTCGCCCGCGGCCATCGTCACCCCGGTCGCCGTGCCGAGCCGGTCCGGGTAGATGTCCTTGAGGACGGTGAAGCGGGAGACCCCGTACGTCGCCGTCCCGAGCCCGAACAGCGCGGTCCCGACGAACAGCACCGGCGGCGACTCGGCGACCACGACGAGCGCGAGCATCGCGGCCGCGAGAAGCGAGCTGGCGACGAGCAGCGTCCGCTCGCCCGCCCAGTCGGCGAGCATCCCGCCGGGGAGTTGGCCGACCCCGTAGGCGACCCACAGCACGGTCAACAGCAGTCCCGCCGTCGTGAGCGTGAGACCGTACGCCGACCGGATCGAGGGGAGGAGCGCCGGGTAGATCATCCGGGTGCTGATCGAGAGGAACCAGCCGAACGCGACCGCCGCGAGCGCCTTCCCGCGGTCGTCGCCCTGGAGGTCCGCGATCACCCGTCTCGGTACGGAAACGTAGCGTGCGAGGGACACCACTACCCGATACACCGCGGTTCGGGGTTTCAATCTTCCACTCCCTGAAAGGATCGCCGGGGATCGTGGCCGACCGTCCATCGACGACCCGCGGAATCGGACCGATCCCGCACTGTCGACCGACCGCTCACCACGTCGTCAGCGCGGCCCGGCCGTGGTCGCGGGCCAGGAGCGCGAGGAACGCGAGGACGCCCGTGATCGCGAACGCGCCGCCGACGAGGAACACCGAGGCCATGCTCACCTCGACCATCAGCCACCCGGCGACCAGCGGCCCCGCGACCGAGCCGGGCCGCCAGACGAGTTCACGGATGCCGAAGCTCGAGGCGACGCCGCCCTCGTCGGTCCCCTCGTCCGCGAAGAGCGCCATGCTCGCGGGCTCGCGGAAGGAGTCGGTCACGCCGAGCAGCCCCGAGAAGGCGACGAGCGGGAGGTACGCCGGCGGGAGCGGGCCGAGGAACGGGAGCGTCACGTCGGCCCCGAGAGCGGTCCCGACCGCGGGCGCGAGGGGAATACACACCGCGACCAGCCCGTAGGCTCCGCCGCCGGCGAAGACGAAGAGCGACCGGCCGTAGCCGTCGGAGAGCCTGCCGGTGAACAGCTGGCCGACCATGTTCGTCGCCTTCTCCATCGTGACGGTGACCGCGACCGCGGTCGCGCCGACGGCGAGGCCGCCGGAGGCCATCGCGGTCCCGGCGTAGATCGGCACCCACGTCCGGACCATCGTCACGGCGAAGGCGTACTGCGCGCGGAACGCCGTGATCGAGACGATCTTCCGGTTGAGCGCCAGGTCGGCGAACGGAAATCCCTCGGCGCGCGTCGGGTCGGGGTCGAGGACGCCCCAGACGACGACCCACGCGAGGACGATCAACACGGTGATGACGGTGAAGATGGGGCCGAAGCCGACGGCGTCGTAGATCACGCCCGCCGACAGCGACCCGACGATGGAGGCCGAAAACGAGGCCGCGTTCGCCTTGCCGATCTTGTCGGCGCGGGTTCCCGTCTCGGCGATCTGACCGACGAGCGAGAGCGTCATCAGCGACGCGCCGGTCACCGCGACCCCCTGGAGCCCGCGGATCAGGACGAACGACGCGGAGGAGTCGACGACCGGGAACAGCGCGTATACGGCCGCGCCGACCGCGAGGACGACGAGGAGCACGCGCCGCTTGTCGAACCGGTCGCCAGCCCACGCGAGCGGCACCACCGCGACCGTCTGCGCCAGCGTGAAGCCGGTGGTGTACATCCCGATGACGAACCCCGCCGAGACGGTCACGCCGAGCACGGTCGTCGCCTGCGGGTCCAGCGTGTTGATGTACGTCGGGAGAAGCGTCAGCAGCGTGATGAAGCCGAACCCTTCCGCGAACCGCGTGAGGTAGAGCGCCCAGAACTGTGACCGGCTGTCGGCGTTGCTCACACCGGTACGCCGCTTACGGCTTCAAAAGGGGTTACGATCCGGGCGGGACGTGCCGAGACTTTTGTCTGCGGCGTCCCTCGGGTCGGACATGGGCGACCCAGCCTGCGACCGCCGGTTCTGTCCGGAGTGCGACCTCGCGGTCTCGCGCGAGGACGACGCCTGTCCCGACTGTGGCGCGCCGATCGACGCCGACGCCGCCTGATCGACGCCGCTCGGGGAGCGGGCCGCGGTCGCCGGATCAGAACGTGTCGGTGAACTTGTCGCGCCGGAAGAGGTCGATCTCCTGGGCCGTCGACCCCGGTCGCGTCGCCGCGAACGCGACCGCCTCGGCGACCTCCTCGGGTTCGGTGACGCTGCCGGGCTCGAACCGCTCCTCGAACGGCTCGCCCTCCTCGCTGCCGAACTCGGTGCGGACCTCCGAGGGGTTGATCACGGAGACGGCCACGTCGTCGTCGCCGACCTGCGCGGCGACGCTGTGGGCGAACCCGCGCACCCACCACTTGCTCGCGGCGTACACCGGGTTGAACGGGCGCGGGAACTTCCCGGCGAAGCTGCCGACGACGACGAGCGTCCCCGCGGACTCCCGCAGGTGCGGGAGGGCCTCGCGGGTGAGAAAGAAGGTCCCGTCGACGTTGGTCTCCTGCATCGCGAAGTACTCCGCGTCGGTCATCGTCTCCACGTCGCCGCCACGGCCCAGCCCCGCGTTGGCGACGACCACGTCGAGCCCGCCGAGCCGGTCGACGGTCGTCTCGACCGCCGCCGTCGAGGTCTCCGGCTCGCGAACGTCGCCGTCGACGACGGTCGCCTCGACGCCGTACTCCGTTTCGACCGACTCGGCGATCGTCTCGAGCCGCTCGCGTCGCCGCGCCAAAAGCGCGAGGTCCGCGCCGCGGGCGGCGAGCGCGTGGGCGGTCGCCTCGCCGATCCCGGCGCTCGCGCCCGTGATCAGTGCCGTGGCGTCAGTCAGCGTCGCGTCGTCCAGTCCTGTGTCGTGTTCCGTCATGAGTACGCGTCTCGGATCGGGCGGTGGAAACATAACCGTGGGTGTGGCCGCCGCGGGTCGCACCCGTCGGGCGTCGTGGGGCGAGCGCGGCGAGCCTCGTCGCGCCCGCGGTCGCGGGGACGCTTGCGTGCGCCGCCATATTCAAACCGCCACCCGCCGACGTGTCGGTATGGACGCCGAGCGCGAGGTACTCGACGTGTTGGCGCGGAACGCTCGCGAGGACATCGAGGACATCGCGGCCCAGACGGGCCTCGACGCGGAGGCGGTGGAGGCGGCCATCGCGTCGCTGGAGTCGGACGGCGTGGTCCGTGGCTACCAGGCCGTCGTCGACTGGGACCGCACGGCGGACGGGAAGATCCGCGCGATCGTCGAGATCAACGTGGAACTCGACCGCGAGACCGGCTACGAGCAGGTCGCGGACCGGATCGCGAAGTTCCCCGCGGTCGACGCCCTCCACCTCGTCTCCGGCGACTACGACTTCGCCGTCGAGGTGCTCGGCGGCTCGATGGACGACGTCTCGCGGTTCATCTCCGAGCAGGTCGCGCCGATGCCGGAGGTCACCCAGACGGTCACCCACTACATCATGGAGACGTACAAGGACGGCGGGGTCCGCTTCGCCGACGGCGACGACGACGACCGGCTCTCCGTCTCGCCATGAGGACGGCCGAACGCGCCCGCGAGCTCCCCGAGTCGGGAATCCGGAAGTTCTTCGAGCTGGCTGAGGCGCGCGACGACGTCATCTCGCTCGGCGTCGGCGAGCCCGACTTCTCCGCGCCGTGGGCCGCGCGCAACGCCGCGATCGGCGGGCTCGAGCGCGGGCAGACCTCCTACACCGCCAACCGCGGCACCGCGGAGCTCCGCGAGGCGATCGCGGCCCACCACGAGCGATACGACCAGCCGTACGACCCCGGCGAGGAGGTCCTCGTCACGACGGGCGCGAGCGAGGCGGTCGATCTGTCCTTCCGCACGCTCGTCGACCCCGGCGACGTCGTGGCGATCCACGAGCCGTCCTACATCTCGTACGCGCCGGGCGTCGACCTCGCCGGCGGCGAGCCGCTGTCGGTCCCGACGCGCGCCGCGGACGACTTCGCGCTCACCCCCGAGCGGCTGGAGGCGGCCGGGGCGGCGGAGGCCGACCTCCTCGTGCTCTGTTACCCGAACAACCCCACCGGCGCGACGATGACCGACGCGGAACTCGCCGAGGTGGCGGCGTTCTGTCGCGATCACGACCTGCGGGTCGTCGCCGACGAGATCTACTCGGCGCTCACCTACGGCGGCGATCACGCCTCGATCGCCACCCAGCCGGGGATGCGCGAGCGCACCGTCGTCGTCAACGGCTTCTCGAAGGCGTACGCGATGACGGGGCTCCGATTGGGGTACGCGCTCGGTCCCGCCGACGTCATCGACGCGATGAACCGGATCCACCAGTACACCATGCTCTCCGCGCCGACGACCGCCCAGATCGCCGCCCTGGAGGCGCTCCGGAGCTGCGACGACGAGGTGACGGAGATGGTCGAGGAGTACAACCGCCGCCGGCGACTCGTCGTCTCCCGGTTCAACGCGATGGGACTCGACACGTTCGAGCCCGGCGGGGCGTTCTACGCGTTCCCGGAGTGTGGCGGCGACGACGAGGCGTTCGCCGAGGCGCTACTGGAGGCCGAGGGCGTCGCGGTGGTCCCCGGCTCCGTCTTCGGCGCGGGCGGCGAGGGCTACCTCCGGGTGTCGTACGCGACCTCGATGCGCGAACTGAAGGAGGCCACGGACCGGATCGCGCGGTTCCTCGAACGGCGGGAGTGACGGCGACGTCGGGTTCGGTCGGTCCCGTCCGCGTCGGCGGCTCCGGCCTCGTCGTCCGACGAGGAACGCGCGTTTCCGACTGGCGTGGGCTTTTCACCCGGCGGTGAAACGTGTGGGTATGCCGCCGATCGACCTCGGACTCGGGCTCGGCACGTCCGGTCTCGACGACCCCGCGGAGTGTACGGAGAGCGTGGTGACCGCCCTCGAGGCCGGCTACCGCCACGTCGACACCGCACAGATGTACGACAACGAGGCCGCGGTCGGCGAGGGGCTCGCCGAGGCGGCCGTCGACCGCGACGAAGTCGTGGTCGCCACCAAGATACACCCGACGAACCTCGCGCCCGAGGACGCCCGCGAGACGGCCTACGAGAGTCTCGACCGACTGGGGCTCGACCGCGTCGACCTGCTGTACGTCCACTGGCCCACGAAGGCGTACGACCCAGAGAGAACGCTGCCGGCCTTCGACGAACTCCGCGCGGAGGGCGTCACCGACCACGTCGCCGTCTCCAACTTCACGCCCGACCTGCTCCGGGAGGCGAGAGCGATCCTCGAGTCGCCGATCGCGGCCCACCAGGTGGAGTGTCACCCGCGCTTCCAACAGCCCGAACTCCGGGAGCTGGCCGCCGAGTTCGACCACCACCTGGTGGGCTACTCGCCGCTCGCCAGGGGCGACCTGCTCGACGACCCGACGCTCGCGGCGGTGGCGGAGCGACACGGGACCTCGACGGCCGTCGTCGCGCTCGCGTGGGCGCTCGCCCGCGACGTGGTGCCCATCCCGAAATCGACCGGCGACCACGTGACGGAGAACCTCGCGGCGCTGGAGCTCGACCTCTCCGCCGACGACCTCGCGGCGATCGACGGGCTGGCCGGCGGCGAGCGGAGGATCGACCCCGACGACGCGGCGTGGAACCGGACGTAGCGCGGGGACCGGTCGCGGAGGGTCCGCGAGGAGTCAGACCGCCGCGAGCCGCGCGTCGAGTTCCGCGTCGATGCGCTCGACGAGATCGTCCATCGGCTCGTCGAGATACGTCACCCACTGGTCGAGAAAGCCCGAGCGGCCGAGGACCCGAACGACCCGATAGATCGGTCGACGCGTCGCGAAGCCCTCCGGAAGCCCGCCGGCGCGGTCGCAGTATCCCTCGTACACCGCCTCGCCGAACCGGTCCGGGCCCTCGTAGTCGAAGCCGTTACAGAGCTGGTCTCGTGCGCGGACCAGGTCGCGGGCGGGGTCGCCGACGTGGGCGAGCTCCCAGTCCAGAAAGCCCACGCGAGGATCCCCTCCGTTCCCGTCCCCGGCCCTCTCCGCCGCGAGGAACGCGTTCGGCGGCGCGACATCGCCGTGGAGCAGCGCCGCGGGCGCGCGATCGAGGCGCTCCCGGTTCGACTCGACGCAGTCGATGACGGCGTCGAAGTGGCGGGCGAGCCGGTCGGTCGTGCCGATCTCGCGGGTACGCTCGATCGTCGAGCGCAGCGTGTCGGTCCAGGAGGCGGCCGCGATCTCGAGGCCGGGAGCGTCGGGATCGCCGGCACGGTCGCTCGCGACCGGGTCACCGTCGCGGCCGCCCGCGGCCTCGCGTTTCGCCTCCCCGATCCCGACGGTCTCGCCGCGGCCGACGATCTCCCCGTGGCTCGCGAACCGAACCGCGTGGAGCGTCGCGAGCGCCCCGCCGACCCGCCGCAGCAGCGCTTCCCGTCGATCGGCGTCGGCCCCCTCGAGGACGGCGTGGAGGTCGCGGCCCGAGGCGGGCGCGGTCGCGAGGTAGGGACGTTCCGCGTCGGGATCGGCGGCGACGACCGCCGGAACGGGGACCGGGCGTCGCGCGGAGACGTACTCCAGGACCGCCCGTTCGCGGGCGATCCGGCTCCCGTTCGCGTCGAGCGCGACCTTGAGGTACGCGCGGCCGCCGTCGGCGAAGTCGACGCCGACGGTCTCGTTGCCGCCGTTCCAGGAGGGACCGACGTCGACGAGCCCCTCGACCGGTCGGTCCGGGAAGGCGTCGGCGAGCGCCGTCTCCAGGGACGGGTCCATGTCCACGCTGGCCGGCGGGAGAGAAAAAGCGTTCCGTCCGGATCCGGGACACGAAGCCGACCGTCGCGCTCCCGCCGCTCCGGATCGACCGACAACGTCATACGCGTCGCACGAGTCTCGCGTTCGATGACTGGCTCGGGCGACGGGCGTCGCGTGACCTTCGAGACTGCGGAGCGGACGCTGTACGTCCGCGACGCGCTCGAGGGCGAACGGCTCGCGCTCCGATTCGACCGGGAGCCGGACCCGCGGCCCGCGCTCGTCGACCTCTTCGCCCTCCCCGTCGACCGGGCGGTGAGCCTCGAGGCGGCGTGGCTGTCGATCCCGAAGTACGCGACGGTGAGCGTCCGCGAGTCGGGCGGAGAGTTCATCGCCGAGCTCACCGACGACCTCACGCTCCCGTGCGGCTCCTACTGTTTCGACGTCGTCGGGGTGACGAAGGCGTTCGTCCGCGCGGTCGACGTCGAGGTCTCGGCGACCGGGATGGCCGGCGGCGGGGCCGTCGAGGTCGCGTTCGACCGGCCGACGACCGTGACCGTCGGCGGCCGGTCGCTTCACACCCGCCCGGAGGCGACGATGACGGTTCCGGACGACCCGGCGGCGCTCGCGGCGGCGGTGTCGGCGCTCGGCTCGTCGATCGCCGAGGCGTCGCCGGAGCGGTCCTGGCCGACGCTCCGCGGGTACCCGCCGCGGATCGCGCGGGGAGACGAACTCGATATCCCCGCGTCCCTCGAGACGCCCGACGCCGGCGTCGAGATCGGGGTTCCGGCGACGTACGCGGACGTCTACCGGGTCGCGCCGCTCGCGTACTACCTCGGCGCGACCGTCGTCGCCGGCGCGGATCCGGCGGTTCGGCTCGACACGGGGTACGCCGAGCCGCTGCCGAACGAGGGGACCGCGCTCGAGCGCCGCGTCTCGGAGCTCCTCGGGACGACGCTGTTCCTGGACTCGCTCTCGCGGACCGAGGGGTACGTCCCCTCGGAACGATACGAGTACGAGCGGGTCGGCGGGGAGCTCCCCTTCTACCCGCCGAACCTGGCAGACCGCTCGATGAGCGATCGGCTGATGGAGTACCTCGAGGTCGACTTCGAGACCGTCGAGCCGTGCCTCCCCGACCGGGCGACGACCGCGGTCCTCCGGCCGGGCCCCGCGGGGATGGAACTCCTCGGGCACCTCGCACACCTGCTCGCGCCGATCCGGGTTCGGGGATCACCGACGGCGAGCGTCCGCGACCGCACGGGGTCCCGCGCTCGCGCTGGCTCTCGCGATCGGGGCGAGTCGGCCGGGTCGGACCCGCCGATCGCCGCCGCGATGGCGTCGGACCTCCCGGTCCCGAGCGGGACGCCGAGCCCGGACGACGCGCCGTTGCCCTCCGGTGCCGCCGCCCTGAGCGTCGCCGCGTACGAGAACGGGCTGACCCGGTCCCGGCCCACGAGGGGCGACTTCCGGGCGACGTTCCTCGCGGACTCGGACGAGCGGGCTCGGGCGTTCGAGCGCGCCATGACGGAGCCGCCCGACGGCGTCGACGCGTGGGAGATTCTCGTCCGCCCGACCCGCGAGAAGGCTCGCGACCTGCTCGCCGGCCCCGGCGTCGGGCTGTGTCTGTGTTCGCTCCCGGCCGACGGGAGCCGGATCGCCTGTTCGGACGGCGTCCTGGATGTGGCCGATCTCGAACGCGTCCCGACGACGACCGTGTTCGAGCGCGCGGGGCGCGTCGCGCCCGCGGCGTCGGCCGTGACGGCCGGAGCGCTCGGGGCGATCGCCGTCGACGGCGTGCTCGGTTCCGAGCGGCTCCGGACGCTCGTCGGACTGCTCGCGAGCGCGACGCCGTTCGCGGCGAGCGTCGCGCTCGCGCGGGTTCGCGAGGTCGCGGACGTCCGCCTCGCCGGCGATCCGTCGGCCATCGCGGTCACGCCGGAGCAGGGGGGCACACAGGGGCTGGTTCGGGTGCGCTCGCTCTCCGAGACGGAACACGCCGTCGCGTGGCGATCGCTGCCGTCCGTCGAGGCGAGACCCGGTACCGAGTACCATCCGCTCTTCGAGTGGGCGGACACCCTCCCGGAACTCGTCGGGACGGAACGCGAGGGTCCGCGTCCGCTGTCGACCGCCGAGGTCCTCGATCTGGTCCCCGAGCCCGACAGCGTCGTCGACCTCAACGGCGCGATCGTCTTCGAGCGCGACGGGGCCACCGAGGCCGACGTGCGACGGTCCGCCCGCCTGGCGCTCGCGGAGCGATCGAGGTCGTCCGGGGACGGGATCTCCGCCCGGTTCGACGGGGAGCGGCGGTGAACGCGGAGGCGAACCGTCCGGCGGTCGTGCTCCCGCCGTCCGCGAACCCGACCGTGCGCTTTTGAACCCCGGCGACGAAGCGGCGACCATGCCGCAGATCCACCTCGACGAGTCGACCGTCGAACGGCTCGACGCGCTCCGGCGGGACGACGAGGAGTACGACGAGATCGTGACCGAACTCATCAACATCTACGAGGCCGAGGAGCTGACGCTGTTCCACGGCGGGGACGTGGAGTAGCGGGACCCCGTCGAACGGGCATGCCGGGTTCGATCGTCCCCGACGCCCCGACCATCCCCGCCGAGTCCGCCATCTCCGCCGAATCGACCGTCCCCGACGCCTCGACCGTCGAACGCGCGGTTTAACCGTCCAGACCCACGATCCGATCGACATGAGCGGGTCCACGGAGGGCGACCTCACCAAGACGGGGATGTCGCTGAAACACGACCGAGAGTGGGACTACGAACTCGACCGGATCGTCGAGGCCATCGAGGAGCGGGACGCGAGCAAGGTCGGCCTCCAGTTCCCGGAGGGGCTCAAGCGCCGCGGTCCGCAGGTCGCCGACGACCTCCGCGAGGTCGCGCCCGACGACGTGACGTTCATGCTGTCGGGCCAGCCGTGTTACGGGGCCTGCGACCTCGACACCTACCTGATGCGCCGGACGGACGTCTTCGTCCACTTCGGCCACACACCGATGAAGGAGTCGGACAGCATCGTCTACGTGCCGCTGTTCTCCAACGTCGACCCGTTCCCGATCATGGAGGAGTCGCTCGCGGAGCTCCCGGACCCCGAGGAGGACCCCGACGTGGGGCTCGTGACGACGGCCCAGCACATGAACCGCTTCGAGGAGATGACCGACTGGCTCGAGGAGCGCGGCTACGAGGTCCACACCCGCCGGGGGGACGACCGGCTCACCAAGGAGGGGCAGGTCTTGGGGTGTAACTACGCCTCCGCGGACATCCCCGCGGACCAGGTGTTGTACGTCGGCGGCGGGAAGTTCCACCCGGTCGGGCTCGCGATGGAACACCCCGAGAAGACCGTCGTCATCGCCGACCCCGTCAACAACGCCGTCTCGATCGCCGAACACGACCAGTTCCTCAAGCAGCGCTACGCATCGGTCCACAAGGCGATGGACGCCGAGAAGTGGGGCGTCATCTTCTGTACGAAGATCGGCCAGGGCCGCTGGGAGACGGCACAGGAGATCGTCGAGAACAACGAGAACGCCTACCTGATCACGATGGACGAGGTGACCCCCGACCGCCTCCGCAACTTCGACATGGACGCGTTCGTCAACACGGGCTGTCCCCGGATCACGACAGACGACGGCCCCCGCTTCCACAAGCCCATGTTGACGCCCGGCGAGTACGAGGCCGCGATCGGCGAGCGACCCCTCGACCAGATCGAGTTCGACACGTTCCACGACACCTGGTAGGCGGCCGATCCGACCGTCACTCGAACTCCGGCGGATCGTGGTCCTCGTCGAGGAAGTAGCTGTCCGCGTCGGGGTCGAAGTACACCTGGAGCGCCCGTATCGACCCGACGAACGCGGCGAACGCGGCCACGCCGAACCCGACGACGCCGTAGAGGAGGACGAACGCGAGCGACATCGGGTGGAGTTCTCGACCGATCCAATTATCATTTCCGGCGCTGACGGTCACGGACCCGCGCTCGTCTCCGCGGCCGCCTCGACGTAGTCGACCGCGGCGCCCGGCGAGTCGACCGCCTCGACGCCCGCCACGTCATGCGTGTCCAGCCCGGCGACCGCCCGGCCGTGCGCGAGCGCGAGTCCGATCTCGGACAGGGTGCCGGGACCGCCGTTCACCGCGATCGCGGCGTCGCCGTTCATCACCACGAGCGCGTTGCGGGCATGGCCCAACCCGGTCGCGATGGGGGTCGTGACGTGCGGGTTCGCGTCCGCCCGCCTGTCGGTCGGGAGGATCCCGATGGTCTCGACGGCCGTCCCGCCGCCGCGGTCGCCTCCCGTGCTTCCCGCCCGTCGGGCACCTCGACAGACCGCCTCCATCACGCCGCCGAGCCCGCCGCAGACGACCGCGTGGCCGCGGTCGGCGAGCTCCGTCCCCAGCTCCTCCGCGACCGCGGCCGTGTCGGGCGGGACCGAACTCCCGCCGATGACGCTGACGCGCATGTCCGAACTCCCCTGGGGAGGCACAAAAACCGGCGGGTTCACCGGCGCGCCCCGATCGGCGTCGGTCGCGTCGCGCCGGTCCGATCGGCGGCGGATCGTCGATCAGCCCTGCGACGCGGCTACGAGTCGATTTCCCTGATCTCGACGTCGTGGACGCCGTCGCGGAGCGTCGCCCGTTCGACCTCGCGAAGCTCCTCTGCGGTCGCGTCGACCGTCGCGAAGTGGTTGCCGGCGAGTTCGCCCGCGGGACTCTTGAAGCAGGTCGATCCACAGGGGAGGAGTATCTCCTGTTCGTTCCGATACCCAGGGTACAACAGGAGGTCGCCACGCGACGGATAGACCGTGTGGTTCTCTCGCGGGATCTCCGGGAGGTCGATCTCGTCGATGTTGATCCAGGTGGCGATCCCGCTCCAGCGAACGTGCATGAGCTCGGACTCCAGCGGCAGGAACTCGCGGACTGCCGCGACCGACTCGGGCGCTCGGTCCTCGTGGAGTTCGGCCGTGAACGTGGTTTCGTCGATGTCGATTGCTATCATGAGTAGAGTTCGTGCCGTGTGTGCCGTCGGCGTCGGCGATTGTAACCGTGTCGTCGGCGATTGTAACCGTGTCGTCGGCGATCGTACCGTCGCCGTCGGTCACGAGCCGTCGCCGTCGGTGGTGCTGTCGTCGCCGTTGGTGCCGGTCGTCGCGAGCCGCGCGAGCGACTCCGCGAGGACGGTCGCCGCGGCGGTACAGTCGCCCCAGTCGGCCCGCTCCTTCGGCGAGTGGGAGTGGCCGCCCTCGGACGCGACGAAGAGCAACGCCGCGTCGGTCACGTCGGCGACCCGCATCGTGTCGTGGCCGGCACCCGAGTGGACGGCCAGCGGTTCGACGCCGGCGCGGCGCGCGGCCGCCTCGACGACCGCACGACACCGGTCGGAGAGGGGGGTCGGCGGCACGTCGTACGGACGCTCGAGCGACGTGGAGACGCCGCGATCGGCCTCGACCGACTCCAGGACGCGCCGCACCGCGTCCAGCTGGCGGCGGATCTCCGAGCGATCCACGGAGCGGAGGTCGAGGCGAAGCGACGCCGATCCCGGAACGACGTTCACCGCGTTCGGGTCGACGTCGAGCTCGCCGACCGTCCCGACCGCGGTCCCGCTCCCCGTCGCGGCCGTTTCCGAGGCACACTCCTCCGTTGCGAGGACGACGTCGCTCGCCGCCGCGAGCGCGTCCGTCCGCTCCGCCATGCTCGTCGTCCCGGCGTGGTCGGCCTCGCCCTCGATCGTCACGTGGCAGCGGACGGTGCCGGTGATGTCGGTCACGACGCCGAGCGGGACGCCCGCCTCCGCGAGTCGATCGGTCTGTTCGATGTGGAGCTCCAGCCAGGCGTCCCACTCGCTTGCGTCGAGCCGACCGGTGCCGCGGTAGCCGATCCGATCGAGCGCCTCTTCGAGCGTCGCGTCGCCGTCCGACAGCGCCAGCGTCTCGTCGACGCGACACTCGCCTGTGGCCACGGAGGACCCGAGGACGCCGTCGGCGAAGCGGGTCCCCTCCTCGCCGGTGAAACAGACGACGTCCATCGGACGGGCGGGGGAGACGTCCGCGTCGCGGACCGCACGAACCGCCTCCAGCGCGGCGTAGACGCCGAGCGGGCCGTCAAAGATGCCGCCGCGAGGCACGGAATCCAGGTGGCTACCGGCGGCGACCGGGGCCGCCGCGGGGTCCGCGGTCGGCGGCGTCCAGCGCCCGGCGACGTTGCCCACGGCGTCGATGCGGACGTCGAGGCCGGCTTCGTCGAGCCGATCGACGAGGTAGTCCCTGGCTCGCGCGTTCGCGGCGTCGGCCGGGAGGGCGGTCCGTCCCCGGCCGTCGTCCGCGTCAACGGCCCCGAACCCTGCGGTCCGTTCGAGGTGCGTTCGAAGACGCTCGCCGTCGACCCGGACACGAGACGTCACGCGATCACCCGACGGGAAGCGACCGGGTGCGATCGATCCGTCGACGGATCGTCGAGACCGGGACGCGACGGTGGGATGGGAAGATTCACGCTGTCACCGAGGCCAGTATTTCGGCACGCACTGAAAAGAATGCCGACCATCCGCCTCCGAACGCCCCGTCAGCGGTGGTGCCGACCGGCCGGATCTCGACCCGCTTCGCCGGTCGACGCGGGATCGAACGGAACCCGTTGCCGAGGTGAAACGCTTTTATCCGTCGGGCGAGGACGGACATTATGAGATACGATACCGTCGTCTTCGACAACGACGGTGTTCTCGTCGGCCGTACGCGCTTCGACGTGCTCCGGGAGGCGACCCGGGACGCGTTCGAGGATTGCGGCGTCGACGACCCCGAACCCGACGACGTAGAGCGGATGACGATCGGCGCGACCCCCGGCAGCGTGGGGACCGTCTGTCAGACCTACGACCTCGATCCGGGGTCGTTCTGGCGGACGCGCGACGACGTGGTCTCGAGGGCCCAACAACGGGAGGCGCGCGCGGGCCGGAAGACCCCTTACGACGACCTCCACACCCTCGAGGACCTCGACGTGAAGATGGGGATCGTCTCCTCGAACCAGCAGGCGACCGTCGACTTCCTCGTCGACCACTTCGACGGCTTCGAGGAGTTCGGCGCGGCCTACGGACGCGAACCCACGATCCACAGCCTCCAGCTCCGGAAGCCGAACCCGCACTACCTCGAGCAGGCGCTCGGCGATCTCGACGCCGACTCGGCGCTCTTCGTCGGTGACAACGAGTCCGACGTGAAGGCCGCGGAGAACGCGGGCGTCGACTCCGCGTTCATCCGCCGCCCCCACCGCCGCGACTGGGATCTCAACGTCTGGCCCACCTGGGAGATCGAGACGCTGGACGACCTCTTCGACGTCTGTGGGGTGTGACGGCCGGGAGGGTTCGCGTTCGGCCGTAACCGGCTCCCGAACCCCCCGACCTCGGCCGACATGACCCGGCGAGCCTTCGGCACGCTCTGCGGACTCGTCTTCCTCATCAATCTCGGACGCGTCGCGTTCGCGCCGCTCGTCCCGACGATCGGCTCGGAGTTCGGCGCGAGCCCCGCGGTCGTCGGCTCCGTCACGACGCTGGTGTGGCTGGGATCCGCGCTCCCGCGGATCCCGGTCGGCTACCTCCTCACGCGGGTCCCGCGACACTACGTTGTCCTCGGGTCGGGGATCTGGCTCGCGGGAGCCGCGACGTTCACCGGCAGCGCCGGATCGATCGCGGCGCTCCGGATCGGCGCGCTCTCCATCGGGCTCGCCTCCGGCGCGTACTTCGTCGCCGCGGTACCGCTCGTCGCCGAACTGTTCCCGAGCGGACGCGGGCGCGCCATCGGGATCCACGGGGCGGCGAGCCAGCTCGCGGCCGTCGTCGCCCCCGGCGTCGTGGTCGGCATCCTCGTCGTCGCCGGCTGGGAGGACGTCTTCCGGCTGCTCGCCGTCGCCGCGCTCGCGGTGACCGCGGCCCTCCTCGTCGTTCTCCGCCGACACCCCCTTCCGGAGAGCGCGGGCGCGGACCGGGACTTCCGGTCGGTGCTCGGTCACTGGCGGATCATCGTCCTCGTGATCGTGATCGTCGCGACGCCGGGGTTCGTCTGGCAGGGCGTGTTCAACTTCTACGTCACGTACCTGACCGGCACGAAGGGAGTCTCCGGCGCGTTCGCGAACACGCTCCTCACGGTCGTGTTCGCCGCCGGCCTGCCGGGGTTCTGGTACGGCGGCCGGCTCGCCGACCGGCTCCCGCAGATACCGTACCTGCTCGGGATCCTGGTCGCCTTCGCGACCGCGCTCGGCGTCCTCGTGGCCGCCCAGTCGGCCGCCGCGCTCGTCGTCGCCACCGCCCTGATCGGATTCGTGATCCACACGACGTTCCCCGCGGCCGACACGTTCCTCCTCGACTCCCTGCCGGCGGACGTCCGCGCCAGCGCGTACGCCGTCTTCAGCGGAACCGCCCTGCTCGTCGAGTCGACCGGCAGCGGCGTGTTCGGCCTCGCGGCCGAGCGGGTCGGCTTCGACGCCGCGTTCGCCGCCGGCGCGGCCGGCGTCCTCGCGCTCGCGACCGTCCTCGCCGTGCTCCACGCCGGACGCGGGCTCCCGGACGGCCCCGGAGCCGTCGAGTGAGATCGGTCCGGCGGCCGCGGCTCTGAAGCTTTAACCCGGATGGGGCGTAACCTCGGCGTAGTGACCGACGATCCGCGGTGGGCCGACGTGTTCGGCCACGAGGAACCGTACCCCGAGCAGGCGGACGGCATCGACGCCGCGATCGACGCCGCCGCCGACGGCGGCTTCCTCGCGCTCGAGGGCGCGTGCGGGACCGGCAAGACGATGCTGGCGTTGACGGCCGGGATCGACCGCGTCCGCGATCCCGACTCCGACTTCGAGCGCGTGTTCGTGCTCACCAGCGTCAAACAGCAGCTCCGCCAGTTCGAGACCGACCTCGAAACGATCAACGCGAACCTCCCGAACGGGTACGACCCCGTCTCCGGGCTGACGCTCGTCGGCAAGGCGGACGTCTGTCCGTACGCCCGCGAGAATCGCGGCGGGATCGACCGCGAGAACGTCTACGAGCGCTGCGAGGGGCTCCGCGAACGCACCCGGAACCTCGTCGGCGAGGGCGGCGAGACGACCGCCGGCTCCCTCGCGAGCGAGGCGCGGAGCCAGCAGGTCGGGCTGCTGGACTCCGGAGCCGCGAGCGGCTCCGACGCCGGCTCGACCGACGGCGGAGCCGCCGCGGACTACCTGACCGTCGACGGCGAGCCGACGCCGTACCCGCCCGACACCGAGACGTTCGCCGAGACGGAGTTCTGTCCGTTCTACGCGGGCTTTCTCGACGACGTCCCCGACGACGGCGACCCGATGGAGGCGGTCCCGTTCGACGCCACCGAACTCGGCCACGTCGACGCCGAGGAGCTCGTCCGGCTCTCGGCGGGCCACGGATCGTGTCCCCACTCGGTGATGGGCGCGCTCGTGCCGGAAGTCGAGGTCGTCATCGGCAACTACTACCACGCGTTCGACCCGACCACGACCGCGACGTTCACGGGCGCGCTGATCGACGATTCGACGTTCCTCGTCTGCGACGAGGCGCACATGCTCGAGCCGCGCGTGCGCGACCTCGTCAGCGACGCGGTTGCCGACGCGAGCCTCCGAGACGCGGTCTCGGAGATCACTCGCGTCGTCCAGCCGCTCTCGTTCGAGCAGGGGGGCGCGGAGTCGGAGGACGCCGACCTCGTTCGCGGGGAACTCGAGGAGAGCGACGTGACGGTCGAGGAACTGGAGGCCGTACGGGAGTTCTACGCGGATCTCCGCGGGGAGATCGACCGTCGGGTCACCGCCCGCCTCGACCGCGATCGTCCCGACTGGCGGGCGTCGATGCGCGAACTCGAGGACGACGAGATCCCGTTGCGTGACCCCGAGGATCCCGGCGAGGACGCGATCACGGCGTGGGCGAACGAGGCCGGGCATCGCGACCGCGTCTGGTCGCGCGCTCCCGCCGTCGGCGCGACCGTCAAGCGCGTCCTCGACTCGCTGTCCGCGGAGGACAAACGACGGGCCGCCCCCGGCGTCGGCCGCACCCTCAACGCGTGGTACCGCGAGGGCCACACCGACTTCTTCCGAGCCGTCGACCTCGAACGCACCCACGACGAGACGGAGCCGCCGGACTCCTGGCGGCGCGCGTACAACGCGAGCCTCGCGCTGTACAACTGCCTCCCGAGCGGGCCGATCGGCGAGCGCCTCGGGGAGTTCGGCGGCGGCGTCGTGATGAGCGCGACGCTCGAGCCGATGGACGTGTTCCGGGAGGTGACTGGGCTCGACCACCTCGCCGATCGGGGCCGGCCGGTCGTCGAACGGACGTACGGGCTCTCGTTTCCCCCCGAGAACCGCGCGAGCTTCGCGGTCGACGCGCCGAAGTTCACCCACGCCAACCGCGGCGCGCCGGGCGAGCGGACCGACGCCCGGCTCGCCCATCTCGACGCCGCCGTCACCGTCGCGCGCCGCGACGGAAACGTGTTGGTCGGCGCGCCGAACTACGCCGAGGCGGCGTGGTTCGCCGACGAGCTCGACGCCCGTCTCGAGAAGCCGGTGCTGCTCGACGAGTCCTCGGACGACCGCGAGACCGAGTCGCTCAAGGACGCCTTCTTCGCGGGGGCGGGGAAGGTGCTGGTCACCAGTCTCCGAGGAACGCTCACGGAGGGGGTCGACTATCGCGGCGACCGGCTCGCCGCGGCGATCGTCTGTGGCGTCCCCATCATCAACACCGCCCGGCCGCGAACGCGGGCGGTGATCGCGGCGTACGACAGACGCTTCGAGTCGGGCTTCGAGACCGCGCTCACGGTCCCAGCCGTCCGGAAGGCAAGACAGGCGATCGGCCGAGTCATCCGCGGCCCCGACGAGCGCGGCGTTCGCGTCCTGCTCGACGCGCGGTACGCTCGGGAGTCCTGGAACGGCGTCCGCGAGTACCTCCCGAAACACGAACGCGAGGAGTTCCAGCCGGTCAGTACGGACATGCTCTCGCTCGCGCTCGACGGGTTCGAAACGGGCGAATAGGATGAGAGTACCGATCCGATAACGGGCGCTTAACTAATCCCTCGGACGCCGGAAAGCGTGTATGGCTCCACAGAAGCGTTCCCGACTGTACCACGCCGTCTGCCGCGAGTGCTCCGTCGAGCGCGTCTTCGACTCCGCGGACGCGGCCGACGCGTTCGTGACTCGCCACGTCGAGGAGACCGAACACACGGCGCTCGCCGAGCGCGTCGACTGAAATCCCCGGAGGAGGTCGGAGTTGACGAGCGAGATCGGTTGCGAGCGACGTGAGCGGGGCGAGACGGTCAATTCTCCCGGCGGGCGAACGCGAGGTTGCCCGAGACGTTCTTGATGTACGCCCGGACGGTGTCGCCCTCCTGTGCGCCGGGGACGAAGATGGTGTACTCGCCGCGCTCGGCGACGCCGTCGCCCTTACGGCCCGTGCCGACGATCTCCAGCTCGTAGGTGTTACCCTCCTCGATGGCCTCCTCTTGACGCTTCGCGTTCGACGTCGTCTGTTTCGCGACCGGCCGGAACGCCCCACAGGCCTCACACCGAAGCATGGGCGTTCGGTTCTCCGTCTCCAGCCGGGTGTCGGGCAGGCCACACTCGGAGCAGGTGACGAACGATTCGATGTACGAGTCGATCGCTGCCTGGAAGTCGCGCTCGCGGAAGTTCCCGCTGTAGCGTGCGCGGCCGTCCTCGTACTGGCCGGCCGTCCCGAGTTCCTGTTGGATCTTTGAGTGGACGTGCTCGGGATCGCGGCTCAACGCGTCAGCGATGGCCGAGAGGTTCGTTAGTCGGGTGAACGCGCCGTCCTTCTGCGTCTCGGGGTCGGGGACCGACAGCCGTTCGTCGGACCCGTCGAAGTCCGGGACCGCGTCCATCGCGCGGTCGAGGCTCGATTCGTATTCCATACGCGAACGGTGGGCTGGGCGACGGAAATCGCTTCCGGGTTGGATTCGGAACGAGTCGCCCGACCGGCTCGGGGTCGGAACGTCGGAGAGAAGTAGCGGGAGGTAGATTTGAACTACCGATCTCCGGGTTATGAGCCCGGCGGAATCTCCTGGCTATCCCATCCCGCTATCGTGATCAAACCGCGGTGAACTGTTAAGGGTTCTGATCCCGTCGCCCGTGTGCGGTTCGCTCCCGTACGGTTTATAAGCGAACGGGCGGTCCCGCGGCGCGACCGGCGACCCTACTCCTCGCCGAGCAGGCTGTCGACGAGCGCCTCCGGATCGAACCGCGCCAGGTCGTCGTACCCCTGGCCGGTCCCCAGGAAGAGGATCGGCTTGCCGGTGACGTACGCGACGGAGATCGCCGCGCCGCCGGAGGAGTCGGCGTCCGCCTTCGTCAACACCGCCCCGTCGATCTCGGCGGCCTCGTTGAACTCCTTCGCGCGGTTGACCGCGTCCTGTCCCGCGACCGCCTCGTCGACGAACAGCGTCATGTCGGGGTCGACGACGCGATCGATCTTCTCCAGTTGCGCCATCAGGTCGTCGCTCGTGTGGAGCCGACCCGCGGTGTCGCCGAGGACGACGTCGACGTCGTTCGCCGCGGCGTACTCGACGCCGTCGTAGATGACGGCCGCCGGGTCGCCGCCCTGGTCGTGAGAGATCAGGTCGCGATCGAGCCGATCGGCGTGCTCTGCGATCTGTTCGTTCGCGCCCGCACGGTAGGTGTCACCGTTCGCCAGTACCGACGAGTAGCCGCGGTCCGCGAGCCACTCGGAGAGCTTGGCGATCGTCGTCGTCTTCCCGACGCCGTTGACGCCGGTGAAGACGATCGTCAGCGGCTTCTCCGCCTCGGCGATCCGCTCCTCGAAGTCGAACTGGCCGACCGCGATGACGTCCAGGAGCGCGTCGTGAAGCGCCCGCTCGACCAGCTCGCCGGTCGTCTCGACCTGCTTTCGTGATTCGCCGAGCATCGTCTCGCGAACCGTCTCGAGGATCTGTTCTGCGACGCTCATCTCCACGTCGCTCTCTAACAGCGCCATCTCGAGGTCCCAGAGCGGCTCCTCTAAGTCCTCCTCCTCGATGATGATCCGGCCGGTCGCGAACGCCTTCGCGCGCTGGAAGGTGCTCGGGTCCGCCGAGCCGTCCGTCTCCTCGTCCGGCGAAGCGGCGTCCACGGGGGAGTCGGCGTCCGCGGGCTCGGCGGTCCCGGCGGCGGATCCGGACGCGGACTCCTCGTCCGCGTCTTCGCTCTCGGAGGCCTCATCGGCGTCCGTGGACGCCTCTACGTCCTCACGGAAACTGCTCAGCTTGTCCTTCAGTCCGTCGAACACGGTCCGTTACCTCACTCGTCGTCGGCCTGCTGTTGCATCTGCTGCATCTGCTGTTGTTGCATCTGCTGTTGCATCTGCTGGGCCTGCTGTTCGAGCTCCTGGCTCTCGTCTTCCAACTCGTCGATCTCCGCTTCGGTCTCCGCGATGCGGTCGTCGAGCGCCTCCTGCTTGCGGCGGAGCACGTCGATGGCGTCGTCCTGCTCCTGCTCGGCCGAGTAGTTGCCGCCGAGCGACACGACGATCTCGTCGATGTCCTGGACCGCCGCGCGGACGTACGCGCCGCCGCCGAGCGGCACCTGAACCGTCGCGCCGGTCTCGAGCGTCTCGATCGCCTCGACGGCCTCGTCGATGTCGCCCTTCTCCTGTCGGTACCCCTCGACTTCGGTCTCGAGCGCCTCGATCTCCTCGTCGAGCGCCTGCAGCTCCTGGGAGAGCTGCTGGAGCTGCTGTTGTCCGCCGCCCATCATGCCGCGGACACCTCCTCGATCTCGATCTGGGTGCGCTTCCGGTTGTGCTGGCTCCCCACCTGCGTGTAGATGCGCTCGCGTGCGAGGTCCTCGTTCTCCGCCTCGACGTCCTTGCTGAACGGCTGGAAGCCGTCTCTACTCTGGAACCGTCCGCTCACGGTGTAAGTACTCATGTACGCTCATCCGGCAGGGACAGGGAAGTATCTTCCTAAAAACGGACGACGAGACGGAACCGGAAGAAGCGGCGAAAACGGGAGCGAGAGCAGTTCAACCCGCGATCAGTCGATGAATCCGAGCGTCTCCTCGATGCGTCCCAGCTCGGGGCCGGTCGTGTCCTCGCCGACGACGTAGCCGTCGTCGCTCGCGACGAGCCCGGAGCCGACGAGCGGCGCGCCGTAGTTTACCGTCCCGAGATCCGCCCGGACGTCGAGGGCCTCCTCGACGGCCTGAAGCTCGGACTCGCGGGACTTCGGGTGACAGAGTACGCCCGTGTCGTTCGCGACCGCCGCGGTGCCGACGGTCCGAACGTCCCCCAGGTCGCCACGTTCGACCGGGACGGAGAGGGTCTCTTTGATCGTCGTGATCGCCTCGCGCGGCAGGTCCGGGTGGACGTACGCGCCGTAGTCGTTGGCCAACACGACGTTGCCTGCGGCGTTGATCCGGCCGGGCAACTCGTTCACCTCGCTGTCGGCGGCCTCGGCGATCCGCTCTCTCTCCCGGTCGGTCGCGCGCTCGGAGACGAGCAGGCCGTTCTCGTTGCCGACCGCCAGCGACCCGACGGTGTTCGAGCCGCCGACGGTCGTCGGGAGCACGTCCGCGCCGAGCTCCGCGCCGAGGTCCGCGGCGAGGTCGTCGTCGACGTCCGGCCTGACCAGGAGGAGGTCGTCGACGACGCGGGCGAAGACCCCCACGTACGACGAGCCGGTGAAGGTCGCCCGTAACACGTTACTCGGCGTGCTCGGCTTCGACGACCGGCTCGCCGTCCTCGACGAACCGGGCCGCGCGGACGCGGAGCTTGCTCGGCGGGTTCTGCCGACCGTTCGCCCAGACGGCCTCGTTGACCGAGGCGTCGAGGATCACGTCCTCCCCGTCGACCGAGAAGTGCTTCGCGAGGTGCTCGCGGACGATCTTCACGGCGTAGTCGGCGCGCTGCTGGACGGGCTTCTCCTTGGCGTCGCGGAGCGGGACGGTGACGACACGCTCCTCGAAATCACTCGTGCTCATTTACTCGTCGAGGTCGTTCCGACGCCAGTTGCGCCGCTTGGGGTTTCGCGTGACGTTCATGTCGGTCTTCATCATGACCCACGCGGGGACGCGGGTGTTCTGGCGCTCGGCCTTCGCCAGACGCTTCTTTTTGGCCTTCGATTTGTCTCCCATAGTGGCCCACACTTCCGCCGGACCGCATAAAACCCCTTCCATACGATCCCGACGAGCGAGCCGTCACGACGGGAGTTCGGCCGGACGTCACGACGGCGGTTCGGTCGCTCGCCAGGGTCGGCTCCCCGTCACCACTCGCGTGCCGCGAGCGTCGCGTAGAGGTCCCGGCACCGGTCGAGCACGTCGATAGAGACGCTCTCCGTCTCCGTGTGCGCCTCGCCGGGCTCCGAGGGGCCACAGACGAGACACTCCGTGCCGGCCTCCGACAGCCATCCCGCATCGGTGGCGTGCGGTTTGGTGACGTGTTCGGGGCGACCGAGCCCGCGGGCCTCGTGGACCTCGCGCGCGGCCGACAGCGCGGCGTCGGCGAACGCGTCGTCGCCACAGCCCATCGGCGGGAGGTCCTGGTCGACGGTCCACTCGACGCCGGAAACCGCCTCCGTGCGCGCCAGGTCCGCCCGCTCGCCGGGGACGGTTCGTTCGTCGATCGTCACCTCACACCGGTCGGGGATCACGTTCCAGGTGTCGCCGCCGTGGAAGCCCGTGACGACGACCGACCCGGTCACGTCCTCGCCGAACACCGTCGCCTTCGGGGCGTCGAGCCCCCGGACGACGTCGACGGCGTCGCAGGCGCGGTAGACCGCGTTCTCTCCCGCCTCGGGCTCGGAGGCGTGTGCCGCGTCGCCCGACGCGACGAGCGTCGACGCCCGCCGGCCCTTGTGGGCGACGACGACGTCGGTCACGCCCGGCTTCGAGTAGTTCGTCGACCCCTCCGCGACGAGCGCGTGGTCGGGAACGAACCCCTCGTCTATCGCGTGGCGTGCCCCCTCGCCGCCGGTCTCCTCGCCGACGAGGGAGGCGACCGCGAGCTCTCGACCCGCCGGCGGCGTCGCGTCCCGGAACGCGAGCAGGCAGGCGGCGACCGCGCCCTTCATGTCCGCCGTCCCGCGGCCGTGGATCCGGCCGTCGCGGCGCTCGACGACGTACTCGCCGTCCGTCCCCTCGCCCGCCGTCTGCCGCTCCGCCGGCGGGACCACGTCGTGGTGGCCGACGAGCGCGAACGTCCCCGCGTCGGGGTCGGTGCCGATCCCAGGCTTGCCGTTTCCTCCCGCCCGCTTGTACGCGATCACGTTGCCGACCGCGTCGCGCTCGACGTCGGCGTCGGTCTCCGCCCGGAGCCACTCCTCGATGGCGTCGCCGGCTGCGGTCTCGTCCTCGTGGGAGGGGATCGAGACCAGCCGTTCGGTCAGGTCCGCGAGTTCGCTCATACACCCGAGTCTGCGGACGGACACATAAATGCGCGCGGAACGGGTCGGTCGACGGGCGTCACGTCGTGAGTCGGGTGGCGACCGTCACGTCGTGAACAGTTCGGTCCCGTCCGGGACCGCGAACAGCCCCAGCCGGACGCCGGCGTCGAGCCACCCGTAGCCGTACGAGTAGGACGCGAGCGCGTTGACGGGGTCGCCGTTCGCGCGGAAGTGGCGGCCGTCCTCCAGGTACGACTCCGCCATCTCGGCGACGTCGGCGGCGGCGTCGCCGAGCGGGGTGTCCGCCGGAGGCCGCGGCTCCGCGGCATCGAGCGCGTCGGCGAGCATCCGCTCGTACCGGTCCGTCTTCTCCGCGAGGTCGGCGGTCATACCGTCCCCTTCTCGGGGACGGCCAAAAGTCGATCCCACTCGCGTCACCCTTGCGCCGTCCTCGTTTCCGTCCAGACGCCGGTCCTGCCTGTCCGTGATGATCCGAGTGAATGACGGGTCCCTTATGGCTCGGACGGCGAGGGGATCCCGGTCGACGTGCCTCTGACGACACACCGACCGTATCTTTTGAGCGTGCTCGGCTCCGTCCGCTCACCGTCGTACCGGACCGACACGGGACTATAGGACCCTCCGGCGTGTAGTCGGCGACATGACCGACTGGCCGCGCCGCGCGGAGCGCTGGTTCCTGTTGCGCGCGAACCGACTCCTCGTCGCCGGCACGTTGACCGCCGCGGTGTTCGTCGCGTTCGTGGTCGCCGTCTCCGTGCTCCCGCCGCCGTTCGTCGAGCGAATGAGCGCGAGCGACCCGGTCGAGACGCTGTTCGGGACGATGATCGCGGCGGTCGTGACCGGAACGACGCTCGTCGTCACGATCGGCCAGCTCGTGCTCACCCAGGAGAACGGCCCGCTCGGCGACCAGCGGGACCGACTACGCGACTCGATGGACGTACGAGAGTTCACGGCCGAACTGATCGGATCCCCCGTCTCGACGGACCCGGCCGTCTTTCTCGGCGACATCGTCGAGACCATCGCCGATCGGACCGGGGACCTACGGCGGTCCGCCGGCGACTCGGAGAACGGCGACCTCGGGAACGAGGTCGAGGCGTTCACCGAGGAGGTGGCTCGGGACGCGGCCGTGGTGACGGAACGGCTCGACGGCGCTCGGTTCGGGTCCTTCGACGTGATCTCGGCCGCGCTCCGCTTCGGTTACAGCCGGAAGATCGCGCGTATCGAGCGTCTCTCCGCCGAGTACGGGGGGTCGATCTCGAAGACCGAGCACGCGCTGCTCGACGATCTGAAGACGCTGTTGTCGCTGTACGGTTCGGCACGAGAACACGTCAAAACGCTGTATTTCCAGTGGGCGCTCATCGATCTGTCACGGCTGATCCTCTACGCGGCGATCCCCGCGGTGACCGTCGCGGGGATCGCCCTCGCCGTCGTCGACCCGACGACGTTTCCGGGGGCCACGCTCGGGATCGACCACGTCGTCCTCGCGGTCGGGGCCGCGTTCGCGGTGACGCTTTCCCCGTTCATGCTGTTCGTCTCGTACGTCCTCCGGATCCTGACGGTCGCGAAGCGGACGCTCGCCATCGAACCGCTGGTGTTGCGGGAGGAGTGACGAACGGTCGGCGTCCGCTCCGCCCACACGACCCGAGCGCCGACGTTTTATATCCTGGCTGATCGATCCCTCTCGCATGAGCATCGGCAAGATCCTCAGTGGGGAGGAACTCACCACGCGACGCGTGGGGATCATCATCGTCGGCTGGATCGTCTTCGTCTGTGTCGTTTCGGTTCTGCTCCTCCTCTTTACGGCCTTCCAGATCTGACACGTCGGGGCGTCTCCAGTTGGGACGGTGTCGACCGGCGAGAGGCGGTCGACGGATCGGAGACGTCGTCTATTTGTTTCTCGCGCCCGTCTCGGTCCTATGAGCACCGGATCGACGGCGACGCTTCACACGGCCCCGCGGTCGACGGTCGAACGGGATCAGGGGTCGTTCCGAACTCGGTTCAATTTCCCCGGCCGACTCAGCCCCGACCACGACGACCACGGGTACGGCCCCCTCTCGACCGTGGTCGAGTCGTTCATGGACCCCGGCACGCTGATCCCGATGCACCAGCACCGAAACGAGGAGATCGTCTCGTGGGTGCCCGCGGGCTCGATGCGTCACGACGACCGCGAGGGCAACGACCTCGTCACGGACGCCGACCACCTCATGGTCATGAACGCCGGCGAGGGGTTCTGGCACGCGGAGCGAACCCTCGCCGACGACCCGCCCCTGCGCATGCTCCAGATCTTCGTCCGCCCGCGCGAGCTCGATCTCCCCTCGGGGATCCAACACGAACTGCTCCCCGAGCCGGTCGCGGGCGAGTGGCGACACCTGTTCGGTCCCGAGGGCACCGACGCGCCCCTCTCGGTCCGAAACCGGGTCCACCTCCACGACGTCCGCCTCGAGGCGGGCCAGCGCGTCGACCTCCCCGTCGAGGACGGCTGGGACACGTACTTCTACGTGTTCGACGGGACCGTCTCCGGCGGCGGCGAGACGCTCGAGTCGACCGAGAGCGGCCTGCTCGTCGGCGACGGTGCCGATCTGGCGCTGGCCGCCGACACCGACGCGACCCTGGTCGCGTTCCGCATCGATCCCGACGCGCCGGTCACCCGCCAGGGGACGATCGGGCGGTAGGTCCGTCGGTCGGCGGGGGCGGCCGGCGTGAGGGCGACCGGAGGCGACCGCCGATGGATCGGAGAGCGGTGCGGGTTTATGCACTCTCACCGACGAGGAGACGATCGAGACCGACGTCTTCGGCGAGGGCGAGGACGTCGGCGACGACAGCGAGACGGACGACGGCAGCACCGACGATGACGGCGCACTCCCGTTGTGACGACCGAAAGGAGTGAACCGCACCGGACCGAGGCCGTGAACCTCTCGGAGTCACTCCGGAGGGCCGCCGTCGAACCGCGCTACGAAATCCCTTTGTTGGACCGTGGTGACCTCGACTCCATGGAACGGAAACGGGTATCCTCGGGCACCGAGTGGGAGTCGACGGTCGGGTACTCTCGGGCGATTCGGGTCGGCTCGCACGTACACGTTTCGGGGACGACGGCGACCGACGACGACGGAGACGTCGTCGGCGAGGGCGATCCGTACGAGCAGACGAGGAGGGCGATTCGGAACGTCGAGGACGCTCTCCGGGAGGCCGGCGCGTCGCTCGAGGACGTGGTCAGAACCCGGATGTTCGTCACGGACGTCGACGAGTGGGAGGCGGTCGGCGAGGCCCACGGCGAGGCGTTCGGCAACGTTCGGCCGACCACGAGCATGGTCGAAGTGAGCCGCCTCATCGATCCGGAGATGCTCGTGGAGATCGAGGCCGTCGCGATCGTCCCGGAGTGAACCCCGCTGCCGCACCGGCCGGGGTCGGGTCGACGCGCTCAGTTCCCGCCGCTCCGTTCTAACGGAAGCGTCGCGACGCCGACCGCGAGGCCGCCGAACGTCCCCGTGACGACCGCGTCGACCGCTCGGTCGTCGGCGAACGCGAACTCGACGACGCCCGCGACGGCGATCCGGACGACGACGGTCGCGAGGAGGTACCTCGGCGGGTCCGAGCGATCGAGAGCGAGCGACGGGGTCACCCCGAGAACTCCGCCTCGCTCACCCGGACCACGAGCGTCTCCTCGACATCGCGAAGGTCGTACTCGGGGACCTCGCCCTGCGTCCGCCGGACGAAGAGCGGCTCGACGGGCTCGCCGTCGACGAGCCCGAACACCTTCAGCCGCTGGTCGGTCTCCTCGGGAGGAACCTCGCCGTCCCGGACCTCGCGTGCGAGGTCGCGCGAGAGCCACTCGGAGCGGGAGACGGACGGCTCCAGGACGATCGCCTCGGCGACAAACCGGACGAGGTACCAGTCGAGGTCGTTCAAAAGCGACACCGCCGTCCCGAGGCTCACGGTGTCGACGGCGACGCTGTTGGCGAACGGCTCGGCGATCTCGTAGGTCGCGAGCGCCTTCCGCGCGGTCTCGCGGGACAACAGCTCGTAACTCAGGTTCGCGTCGGACTCGCCGAGGAGACACACCCGCGTCACGTCCGTGAACTCGGATGGCACCGGGAAATCGATTGCGGTCGACCGGAGTAAACGATTTACGTCTCTCCTCGGACTCTCGATCCGTGTCCTCCACGTTCGATCGGATCCGTCCGGAACACGGCGTCCACGCGCTTGGAACGTTTTGTTTCGGGCTCGGGACAGTTCACCTCCTCACCGAGGGGACGGGGTTCGGGACGGGACTCGAGGCGTTCGTGGTCGGGAGCATCTCCGCGTTCGTCGTGTTCACCGGACGCGAACTCCGGGATCGATCGATCTCCGCGTCCGGCCGGTGGCGAGTGGTGCGGTTGGGAGTCGGCGTGGCGGGGTCGTTCGCGCTGTTGGCGGTCGCGATCTGGAGCATCTGGCTGCTGGAGGGCGACCCTACCGAGTTCTCGTTTCTGCTCTCCTTCATTACCGCCCTCGGGGCGATGGTCGGCGTCCGAGGCGGTCTATACGCCGTCGAGTCGGACGAGCGGCTCGAGGAGGCCGAGGACCTGAGCAAACTCCTGACGATCAACCATCGCGTCCTGCGGCACGACCTCCGGAACGAGCTCTCCGTCGCGCTCGGGTACCTGGATAACATCGAAACGTCCGATACACCGACAGAAACGGCCGAAGAGGCCCGGATGATCCGGAAACACCTCGAGCGGATCCTCGAGACGACGGATCGAACACGCCGGGTCGTATCGATCTGGAACGCGGACCGGCGAACGGCGTTCGATCTCACGTCGTTGATCGAAGAGCGGGTCGACCGGCTTCGAGGCGTCCACCCGGACGTCGACATCTCGACGCGTTTCACGGCCGACTGCCGCGTCGAGGCCCACCCCGCCCTTCCGACGGCAGTCGAGGAGGCGCTGCGGAACGCGGTCGAGCACACGCCAGACGACGCGTCGATCACCGTCACCGTCCGAGCGGATCGAGCGGGCTCGGCGGTCGTCGAGGTGGCCGACACGGGATCGGGGATCTCGAAGTTCGACGTCGATGCGATCGAGAGCGAAGGTGAGACGCCCCTCGTCCACACCCAGGGACTCGGCCTCTGGATGATCTACTGGACGCTCGAAACGTCGGACGGCGACCTCGAGTTGGCCGAGAACCGACCCACGGGAACGGTCGTCCGGATGACGCTCCCGGCGACGTGTCGGTTGGGATGCGAGGAGTCGGGAACGCCTCGGTAGCGCGGTCGCGACGGCGTCGGCCCTCGCGCCCCCGGCGGACGCTCGAACTCAGAACGTGGAGACGTCGCCGACGATGACCCGGCGGGTGACGCCGGTCACGTCCGCCAGTTCGTCGTCGACGATCCCGACGATCTCGTCTTCGATCGCCGACAGCTCGACGCCCTCCTCGGTGACGATCTGTGCGTCGGCGACGTGGGGCTCGTCGATCGGGCGGCCGATCTGCGAGAGCAGCCGGACCTGGAGGTCGCGGATCCCGTCGACCTCGTCGGTGACCGTCTCCGCGACGTGCGTCGACAGCAGGTTGTAGATCTTCCCGATGTGGTTGACCGGGTTCTTCCCGGAGGTGGCCTCCATCGACATCGGGCGGTTCGGCGTGATGAGCCCGTTCGCGCGGTTGCCTCGCCCGACGGAGCCGTCGTCGCCCTGTTCGGCCGAGGTTCCGGTGACGGTGAGGTAGATCGAGCCCTCCTCGTAGTCGTCGGCCGTGTTGACGTCGACGTGTACCTCGCGGTCCGTGTGGCTCTCCGCGAGGTCGGTCACGAACTCGCGGACGCCGCTCACGGCGTCGTCGTACTCGTCGAGGTCGGCGACGTGCGCGTCGACCATCGCGGCCGCGACCGTGATGTCGATGCGGTCGCCCTCGCGTTTGCCCATCACCTTCACGTCGGGGCCGAGCTCGGGGTGGTCGGCGTAGTAGGTCGTGTTGAGCTCGCGTTCGGTCTCGTGGACGATCGTCTCCGTCTCGGTCAACGGGGCGTGGCCGACGCCGAAGGAGGTGTCGTTGGCCATCGGGACCTCCTGGGTCTCCTCGCCGAAGACGTCCTGGAGGTCGCCGGAGCCCTCGCCGAGCCTGACGTCGACGATCACGTCCGTCCCGTACTCGAGCTCCGGGAGCGCCTCACCGAGGTACTCGCGGGCGGCCGCGAGCGCGGTGGAATCCACCGGGAGCTGTCGGCCCTCGTACTCCTTCGTGGCACGGCCGACGATCAGCACGTAGATCGGCTCGATCACCTCGCCGCCGCCGAACGCCGGGGCGGCGCGACCCGCGACGAGCTGGGTCTCGTCGGTGTTGTAGTGGAGGACCTTGCCGACGCGGTCGAGGTAGAGCTGCGAGAGCGCGCGCGAGACCGACTCCGCGAGGCCGTCACAGATCGAGTCGGGGTGTCCGATGCCCTTCCGCTCGACGATCTCGACCTCCTGGTCCTCGACCGCCCGTCGGTCGAGGCGGCTGACTTGGATGTTCCGGGTCATGCGGATAGCGTCGTTTCCCGGCGGCAGTATAACTTGCGGAAACCACTCCAGACAGAATAATGCCCTTCGGTAATCGCTATCGGACCGCCTCGTACGCCTCCGCCATCACCGAGACCGCCTCCCGGAGGTCGTCCTCGTCGGTCGCGTAGGAGATACGCGCGTGCCCCCGTCCGCCCTCGCCGAACGCCTCGCCGGGGACGACGATCACGTCGCGTTCGAGACACGCCTCGACGAACCCCTCGGGCACCTTCGGCATCGCGTAGAACGCGCCCTGCGGGACCGGACACTCGATGCCGGCGTCGGCGAACCCCTCGAGGAGGACATCGCGGCGGCGTTCGAAGGAGTCCGTCATCTCCTCGACGACGTCGCGGTCGCCTCGCAGCGCCGCCTCCGCGGCGTACTGGGCGGGGGCCGAGGCGCACGCCTGCGCGTACTGGTGGACGCGGAGCATGCGGTCGATCCGCGCCTCGGAGCCGTACACCCACCCCAGCCGCCAGCCGGTCATCGAGAACAGCTTCGAGGCGGAGTTCACGACGACGACGCTGTCTGTCTCGGCGAACTCCATCGGCGAGTAGTGCTCGCCCTCGAAAACGGTGTACTCGTACACCTCGTCGGAGAGGCAGAGCACGTCGTGCTCGTCGGCGATCCGCGCGAACTCCCGGACGTCCGCCTCGGAGGAGACGGCCCCGGTCGGGTTGCCGGGCGAGTTCACGACGAACGCGGCGGTGTCGTCGGTGATCGCGGCCTCGATCGCGGCGGGATCGATGGTGAGGTCCTCCCGGAGCGGAACCGGGACCGGGTCGCCGCCCGCCAGCTTCGTCAGGGCGTCGTAGGAGACGAAGCCGGGATCGGGGACGATCACCTCGTCGCCGGCGCTCACGTGCGCCTCGAGGGCGACGTGAAGCGCCTCGCTGCCGCCCGCGGTGGCGATCACGTTCGCCGGGTCGAGGTCGACGCCCTGGTCCGCGCGGTGCTTCTCGGCTATCGCCTCCCGGAGCGGGGCGATTCCCTTGTTCCCGGTGTAGGCGTCCGCCTTCCCCGCCTCGATGGCGTCGACGGCCGCCCGGCGGGCGTGCTCCGGCGTCGGGAAGTCCGGCTGGCCGATCCCGAGGTTGATCGCGTCGTCGCCGGCCGCCTCGAACACCTCGCGGATCCCGCTCACCGCGATCCGCTCGACCCTGTCGGAGAATGTCGGCATGGCGTACCGAGGGATCCGCCCGGAGTTAGTTCTTGTCACGTCGCCCGCGACCGCCGGCGGGGCATCCCCTCCGGAGTCACCCGAGCCACCGACAGTTCCTTGCCGGCCGGTCGTGATCGACCCCCATGGACACGCTCGTCACCGACACGCTGCTCGTCACCATGGATCCGGACGTCCAGGGCGCGACGGGCGACCTCGGGATCGTCGACGACGGCGCGGTCGGCTGGACCGACGGGGAACTGACCTACGTCGGCCCCGCCGACGGCGTCGAGACCGGGGACGCGGAACGGACCGTCGACGGGGGCGGCTGTCTCACGCTTCCGGGGCTCGTCAACGCCCACGTTCACGGCCACCACACCGTGCTCCGGGGGGCCGCTCAGGACGTCCCGGAGATCGAGTGGATGACCCGCTCGCTGGGGCCGATCTCCGCACACGCGACGCCCGAGGACGGGATCGTCGGGGCGGAGCTCACCGCGATCGAGGCGCTCGCGTCCGGCACGACGACGGTCGGCGAGTACGCCAGCGGCGTCGGCGACCTCGTGCGGGAGGTGTACCGACCGCTGGGGCTCCGGGTCGTCGCCACCGAAATGATAAACGAGGTCCCCGAGGACCGGTCGGACATCGGACCCGACGAGCCCTACCCGTTCGACCGCGACGGCGGCGACGCCGGCCTCGAGCGCGCGGAGGACCTCGTCGCCGAGTTCGACGACGACCCGCTCGTCGAGCCGGCGTACGGCCCGCAGGCGCTGGACATGGTCTCGCTCGACCTCCTCGAGACGATCACCGAGCGGGCCCGCACGGAGGGCCACACCGTCCACATGCACGTCGCGCAGGGCGACCGGGAGCGCAGACAGATCGCCGCCCGGTACGGGGAGGACGAGACGACCGTCGGCGTCCTCGACCGCGAGGGGTTGCTCGGCGATCACCTGCTCGCGGCCCACCTCCACGGGGCGACCCCGGCGGAACGCGGCCTGCTCGCCGACGCCGGCGTCCGGATGGTCGGCTGTCCCTCCTCCATCACCGCGATCGACGGGATCGTCCCGCCGGTCGTCGAATATCTCGAACACGGCGGAACCGTTGGGATCGGCACCGACCAGGCTCCCGGCCCCGGCGGACACGACGCGCTCCGCGAGGCGCGCACGGCGGCGATGCTCGCGAAGGCCGACCGCACCGACCCCACCGCGCTCGACGCGAGCGGCGTCCTCGAGCTGCTGACCGTCGGCGGTGCCCGAGCGCTCGGGATCGCCGACCGCGTCGGGTCGCTCTCGCCCGGCAAGCGCGCGGACGTGGTCGTCTGCGACCTGGAACGTCCCGAGATCGCGCCGACCGTCACGCGGCCGTTCCACACCGCGATCCCCAACCTCGTGTACGGCGGCGGCAGCGACGTCGTGCGGGACGTGTTCGTCGACGGCGTCCAGCTCGTCTCCGCGGGCGGGATCGTCGGCGTCGACGTCGACGCGGTCGTCGCGGAGGCGGCCGAGCGCGCCGAGCGGGTCTTCGCCGACGCCGAGGCCGACTGGCGCGCCGCGGGGTCCACGCTCGTCGACGCCGTCGACGAGGGGCGGCTCTAGGACTCCGGGGGATCGCCGCCTACCGCCGCCTGTCCCACACCGGCCGGTCGTCGATCCGCGCCCCGCCGATACCGGAGCCGCTCCGGGCGTCCGCCGCCTCGAACAGCTCGCGGAGCGCCGACGGGAACCGCACGGCGTCGACGCGGTTGAGCGTCTCGTCGACGGCGCGGAGCCGGTAGTTCGGGCGACCGATCCCCATCGGAACCTTGATCGACTCGACGAGCCCCCGCTCCTCGAGCGCGCGTCGCGCGGCCGAGAAGGTCTGTTTCGGCGCGATACCGACGTCGTCGGCCCACTCGCGCACGTCGGCGAAGAGGTGGTCGTGACGGGCCGCCAACGCGACGAGCAGCGTTCGGTCGTCGAGCGCTTCGGACCGATCGAGGGCCGTCGGGTCCGTTCCGAGCGTCGAGAGGACGGTTTCCAGGTCGGCGGCGAACCGATCGTCGAGCGCCTCTCGGGCCGCGGACAGCAGGCGGCTCCGCGAGGGCATCCCGATCGACGCGGGGGCGGCCGCCTCGAAGCGCGCCTCGACTGCCTCCGCGGCGGCGGTCGTTCGGTCCGACTCGGCGTCGGTCAGGAGCGTTCGGTCGTCCGCCGGTCCCACGACGGCGTCGACGCGACCGGCGCTCGCGAACAGCGTCCGGTCCGGTCGCGGACCGGTCCCGGTGCGCAGCGCGATCGTTCCGCGGGCGCAAGCCTCGGCCGCGGCGCTCCCGAGCGCGAGCGCGCGACCGAGGTCGTCGACGACCCCCGGCGGACACGCCACCCGCCAGCGGCCACTCCCGTCGGCGCGACGCGCCGAGAGCGTCGCGGCGAGGAGTTCGATGCCGACGCCGACGGCGACCACGCCGTCTCGCCCGGCGAGCGCGGCCTCGACGTCGTCGGCGACGGACATACCCGTTCTGGCGGTCGCGGTGGAATGAAGCTTCCCCCGATCTCGGGGGTGACGCGGTCGGATCGCGATCGCCGGGTGCCCGTTCGGGTGCCCGATCGGTGTGCCCGTTCGATTCAGGGCGCTCTGGCGATCACGAGATAGCCGGTGTGGCCGACGCCACGGGTGGAGGGTCTGGAGCCGCGGTCGGAGAAGTCCATCTCGCGCTGGATCGTCTCCAGCGTCTCGACCGCCGCGAGTCCGGCCTCCCGCGCGGCCGTCACCGCCTCGCGGGTCCCCTCGACGAACGGCGAGTAGACGGCGAGAAAGCCGCCGGGGACGAGCAGGTCCGGCGCGCGGGAGACGATCGCCGGCGCGTCACCCGTGTCGAGCGTGAGCACGTCGAAGGGGTCGGTATCTTCGGAGCCGTCGAGGAGGTCCATCTCCTCGGCGAGGTCGCCGGTCCGGACCTCGACGCGCTCCTCGACGCCCGCGACGCGCATGTTCTCGCGCGCCACGTCGGCGAACTCCGGATCGACCTCGTAGGTGGTCACGTCCGCGCCGACCCGGCCGAGGTGCGCCGCGAGGATGCCGGTCCCCGTGCCGGCGTCGAGGACGCGGTCGCCGGCGGCGACGCCGGTCAGTCCCATCACCAGCCCGACGTCGCGCGGCATCATCGGCGCGCCGGTGCGCTCGAGGTGGTCGAACAGGTCGGGGCCGCGAAGCTCGCGGACCTCGAAGGCGGTTCCGAGGTGGCTCTCGACGGTGTCGCCGGCGGCGACGTCCTCGGGGACCTCGAGCACGCCGAGGTCGGTGCCGAACTCCTCGCCGGGCTCTAAGAGGTACTCGCGGTCCTCGTGGACCAGGAGGTACGCGGCGTCGGTCACTCGAGCTCGGCGATCGCGGCCGCGAGGTCGCCGTCGTGCGCCTCGAGCGTCTCGCGGGCGAGCGACTCGGGGACGCCCGCGCGCTCCGCGACGAGCGCCACGTCGTCGTCGGGGATGCCGCCGCTGTCGGCCGTCTCGTCGGGATCGGCGGCCTCGACGGCGCTCGCGCCGCCCGCGCCCGCGTCGGCGACCTCGTCCGGGTCGCCCACGATCTGGTAGGTCTGCTGGCCCTGCGCGTCCATGCGCGTGACCTGGGGGCTCTCGAAGACGAGGTCGCCGTCGGCGGTCTCGACGACGACCCGCTCGGCGTCGAGCTCCTCAACGTCGATCCCCATCTGTTTCATCATCTGTTTCATCTTTCGCGGATTCATGCCGCCTCCTCCGAACATGTCGCGGAGTTCGGCCGGGCGGCACAAAAAGGGTGACGAAGGGTCCCGGCGTCGGTCGGGGCGGTCCGCTTCCCCCGTTCGCCTGCCTCCTCACGGAGTTTGATACGCCTCCGGGTCCAGGGAGTCGTATGTACCTCGCGGACCACACCTGGCCGGAAGTCGGCGACCGCCTGGAGGGCCAATCGACGGCGATCGTGCCGCTCGGCTCGACCGAACAGCACGGACCGCACCTGCCCCTGGCGACCGACCACCTCATCGCGGAGGGACTCGCGACCGCGGCCGCCGAGGAGACCGGCCTCCCTCGAACGCCGACCGTCGATATCGGGGTCAGCCCGCACCACCGCCAGTTCCCCGGCACGCTCTGGGTCGACCCGCCGGAGTTCCGCGACTACGTCGAGAGTTTCACCCGCAACCTCGCGTACCACGGGATCGACCGCGTCGTCTACGTCAACGCCCACGGCGGCAACGTCGACCACCTCCGGGAGGTCGGCCGCCGGCTCCACCAGGACGGGACGGCGTACGCGATAGAGTGGATGTGGGACGAGTCGATCCCGGAGCTCGTCGACGACCTGTTCGCGCAGAACGGCCCGCACGCCGGGCCCAAGGAGACCGCCATGATCACCCATCTCGCGCCCGACCTCGTCCGGCCCGAGGAGTTCGAGGCCGCCCGCGACGGCGGACTCACGGACATCGAGGACTCCGAGACGATGGTCCACGGCGCGCGCACCTTCTACGACGCGATCGACAACTCCGCGAACGGCGCGTTCGGCGACCCGACCGACGTCACGCCCGAGAAGGCCGAGCGGCTGTTCGAGGCCGCGGCCGACCAACTCGTTCAACTCTTGGAGTGGCTCGACGCCCGCGAGTTCGAGGCGTTGATGCCGGAGCCGCGGGTGGAGTGAGACGTTCGAGGACGGGCCCGGTCGAAAGGGGCGGAGGAGTGACCCATTGCGGCGACGAAGCTGTGAGCCGGGCGACCGAGGCGTTGACCGCGTTCACCGCGCCAGCGGCGACCACCCCTCGACCGTCCCGACGTCTCACGGGACACCCTCGTTCTACACGCACTCGGCGGATGACCGCCGGTTCGTGCCGTGTGTCGGCCGAACGGCGGTGTCTCGACGGGTCCATTTTCACGTCTCGTCGGTCCGCCTCGCGAATCCTCGCGCGCCTCGCGGGATCGTTGGGGGTGCGCTCCGGCTTCCGACGATCCGTCGCGCGGAAGCGTTAGGTGTGCGGCGACCGACCGCGGCGACATGGACCTCTCGCGAGCCGACGTGGAGGCGGCACTGGAGGCGTACCGGTCGACGGAGCCGCTGTACACCGTCGAATCGGAGGCCGTCGAGACCATGCCCGACGCGTTCCGACGCGGCGAGTACGGTCGCCGGGACGCCCAGTGGGTGGTGCGGTGGTACGGCCGCCGGCACCTCGGCGACGAGCCGGCGGGGGAGGACCGGAGCCGTCGAGAGGAGGCCTTCGAGGGGGCCGACTTCGAGAGGGTTCGCGACGCGATCGCGGCCGCGGTCGAGGCGGACCGGGAAGCGTACGGGGACGCGGTCGACGCGCTGACCGCGCTGCCGGGCGTCGACCTGCCGGTCGCCTCGGCGTTCCTCGCGTTCGTCCACCCGGACCGGTTCGTCGTCGTCGGCCCGTACACGTGGGAGACCGTGCGCGACCTGACGGACCTCGAGGGGCCGTATCCGGACCCGCCGTCGACCGGCGAGTACGACGACTACCTCTCGGCGTGCGACGGGCTCGCGGATCGGTACGAACTCGACCCGTGGGAGGTGTACATGCTGGTCTGGCGGTGTCGAAGGGAACGCGCCGAGCCGTGACGCGGCTCCGTCGAGCGACGCGGCCGCACAGAACGACCCGGATTCAGACCCTGAGCCACGCCTTCGGGTGGTCCTCCCGGAGGTGGCGCTGGTAGGCGACGATCAGCTCCGGATAGGAGTCGGCGACGGCGTGCCATCCGCAGTGGTCACATCCCCGTTCCACGGCGTCGTCGCCGCCTTGGACGTAACCGCCGCGCCGATAGGTCACCATGTGACTCCCCGCATATGCGACATACGTTCACACGGACGTGCTCGACGGGCTTGAACCCCTCGCCGAGCGCGTTCTCGCCGACGCCGATCTATCCCGTGTGACAATTACTATCGATCGTTATAGACTTATTAAAGGTAATTGACTTGTAAATAGACTTACGTCATATGCTGTCCACTGTTCTCACGGATCACTCATGAAAGCAGTAGTGTATCAGGGACCGTACGAGGTCGCCGTCGAGGACGTGGAGGAACCGGAGATCGAGCACCCGAACGACGTGGTCGTGGACATCACGACGTCGTGTATCTGTGGGTCGGACCTCCACATGTACGAGGGTCGAACCGCAGCCGAGGAGGGGATCGTCTTCGGCCACGAGAACATGGGAATCGTAAGCGAGGTCGGCGAGGCCGTCTCGACCCTGGAGGAGGGCGACCGCGTGGTGATGCCCTTCAACGTTTCCTGCGGTTTCTGTCAGAACTGCGAGGAGGGGTTCACCGGGTTCTGTACCAACGTCAACCCCGGCTTCGCGGGCGGTGCGTACGGCTACGTCGCCATGGGGCCGTATCCGGGCGGACAGGCCGAGAAGCTTCGCGTCCCGTACGCGGACCACAACGCGCTGAAGCTGCCCGAGGGACGCGAGCACGAGGACGCGTTCTCGCTTCTCGCGGACATCTTCCCGACGGGATGGCACGGCACGGAGCTGGCGGACCTCCAGCCCGGCGAGTCGGTCGCGATCTTCGGGGCCGGTCCGGTCGGACTGATGGCCGCCTACAGCGCCAAGATCAAGGGCGCGGCGGAGATCTACGTGGTCGACCAGGTGCCGAGTCGGCTCGCGCTGGCCGAGGAGCACTGCGACGCCAACGCGATCGACTTCTCCGAGGGCGACCCGGTCGACCAGATCATCGAGGAGCACGGCGGGATGGTCGACAAGGGCGTCGACGCGGTCGGGTACCAGGCGACCGACCCCGAGGACGTCGACACCGAGACGGAGGACTACTCCTACCAGCCGGCCAAGGAGAACCCGGCGGTCGTGATCAACAACCTGATCCGGGTCGTCCGGCCGACGGGCCAGCTCGGGATCCCCGGGCTGTACGTACCCGAGGATCCCGGCGCCCCGGACGACATGGCCGCCCAGGGGCGGCTCGGAATCGACTTCGGGAAGTTCTTCGAGAAGGGCCTCAAGTGCGGCACGGGTCAGTGTAACGTGAAGTCGTACAACCGGTACCTGCGCGACATGATCATCGAAGGGCGCGCCGATCCGTCCTGGGTCGTCTCCCACCGCGTCGACCTCGAGGAGGCCCCGGAGATGTACGAGGCGTTCGACGCCCGCGAGGAGGGCGTCACGAAGGTCCTGCTCGAGCCCTGAGCCGGCCGCCACGCCGACGCGACGACGCACCGTTCTCCCGTTTTTTCGATCCCGCCAACGCTTATCACTCACCGACGCGTTCGGCGAGACATGTGCCAATACTGTAACTGGGCGTTCCACGACGGGTGGGGCGAACTGCTCCAGTACGACGAGGTGTACCAGTCCGCCGTCGGTGCCGAGACGGAGTCCACCCACGGCTTCCACGAGGACTGGGACGACCTCCGGGCGGAACTCGAGATCTGAAAGCGGGGACGCTCGTAGCCGCGACCGACCACCGGGCGGACGGCGCGGCAGCCACGACTCATGACTCGATCCGACGACGCCCGCTCGCCGGCCGACGCTTCGTCCGTGACCCCGAGGGAGCCCCGCGCGCGGCGACGAACCCTCCTATCGGGGACGGCCCGGCTCGCCGCCGCGGGCGCGTACGGACTCGCGTACGCCGACGGGGGGATCCCCACGGACGCCTTCGAGCCGCCCCAGCCGGGGCCCGACGCCGATCTCACGCTCATCGCCCACCGCGGCTTCGCCGGCGAGAACCCCGAGAACACGGTCGCGGCGGTGGAGGCCGCCGCCGGCCGCGACGTCCCCGAGGACCGGCGGGCCGATCTCGTCGAGGTCGACGTCGTCCCGACCGCCGACGGCGACGTGGTGGTCTTTCACGACGACCGGCTGGCCGGCCGTGCGGGGGGCGCGCTCGGGCTCACCGACGCCGAGGGGGTCGTCTGGGAGACGGGGACGCCGACCGTCACGGACGCCGAGGTGCTCGGAAGCGGGGAAACGGTCCCGCTCCTACAGGAGGTGCTCGAGGCGTTGCCCGTCGAGGTGGGCGTGAACGTCGAGTTGAAGAACCCCGGACGCGCCGACCTGCGGCCCGGAGAGAAACTCTCGGCGGAGGAGCTCGCAGAGCGGACCGCGGTCTGGCGGCCGTTCGTCGATCGCGTCGTGGAGGTTCTCGACGGGCACGACAACGCGGTCCTCCTCTCGTCGTTCTGTGAGGCCGCGCTGGCGGCGAGCCGCGAGACGTCGTCGTACCCGGTCGCGCCGATCCTGTCCGAGTCGATCGCCGACGGCCTGGCGATCGCCCGCGAGCACGACGCCGAGGCGATCCACCCGGCGATCGACCTGGTCCGGGGGACGCCCTTCGCCGGCGCGGGATCCGCGGGCGTCGACCTCGTGGAGACCGCTCGGGCGGAGGGTCGAGACGTGAACGTCTGGACGGTCGAGACGTGGTACGAGGCGCGGTGGCTCGCGGCGGTCGGCGTCGACGGGATCATCGCCGACTACGCGGGACTGCTCGAGCGGTGGCCGTGATCGGGGGACGCACCGATCGCGCTCAGATCGGGAAGACGTCCTCGGCCGTTCGATCGTCGCCGTCGTTCGTCCCGTTCGCCGCCGTCAGATCGTCGAGCTCCGCCCGGAGTCGAGGCTCGTCCATGTCCTCGCCGATGAGGACGAGCCGTGTCCGGCGGTCGTCGTCAGGGTCCCACTCGCCGATCGGACCGGCCTGGACCGACGGGCCGGCCTGGCTCACGCCGATCACCTCGTCGGTGCCCGCGACGGCGACGAACCCCTTCGCGCGGATCACGGAGCCGTCCCAGTCGCCGAGCCAGTCGGCGAACGCCCCCGGCTCGAACGGGTCGCCGCTACGGTAGACGAACGAGTCGACGCCGTGGGCGGCCGCCGCGCCCTCGGCGTGATCGTGGCCGGCGTGATCGTGTCCGTGGTCGCCGTGTACGTGACCGTCGTCATCGGCGTGCTCGGCGGCGGCCGCGTCGTCGCCGTCCCCGTCGCCGCTTTCCGCCTCGCTTTCGGCGATGGCGCGCTTCCAGCCGGCCGAGCGTTTCGCCTCCTCGAAGTCGAACCGGCCCGTGTCGAGCACGCGCTCGGGGTCGACCTCGGAGTAGGTCGTCCGGATCCGCTCCGCGCGGGGGCCGAGCCGCTCGGCGACGGACTCGATCCGGTCCATCACGTCGTCGGGGACCATGTCGGTCTTGTTCAAGAGCAGGACGTCACAGAACTCGATCCCCTCGACGAGCACGTCGGCGAGCGGACGGTCCGCGCCCGACCCGGCGTTCGCGCCGCCGGGCAGGTCCGCGCCGGCGTCGAACTCCTTCCAGAAGCCGTAGCTGTCGAGAACGGTCACCATCGTGTCCAGCCGGAACCGCTCCGTCGGATCGACCTCCGAACCCTCCGTCCCCTCGAGGAACGCCCGTGCGACCGGCACCGGCTCGGAGATCCCGGAGGACTCGACGAGGAGGTAATCGAACTCGCGGGAGTCAGCGAGCGCGGTCGCCTCGGTCAACAGGTCGTCCTGGAGCCGACAGCAGATACAGCCGTTCGAGAGGTCGATCACGCCCTCCTCGTCGTTCTCACGCGCGATCAGCTCGGCGTCGACGTTCACCTCGCCCATGTCGTTTAAGATCACGGCGATCCGTCGATCGCCCGGATTCTCCAACAGGTGGTTCACCAGCGTCGTCTTCCCGGCGCCGAGGTACCCGCTGAGGACGGTGACGGGTATGCGATCGTCGCGTGTCATGCGTACTCGTACCCAACCGTGCCGGCGGTATGAAACGATCGATCGGACGGATCTACCGAGGTGCTCGCGAGGGATACCCTTCCGGATACCGGCGGCGAACGGCGGTTGTGAGACGTTTATGTGTCTCGATCGGTTAGGTCGCACATCGAATGGTCTCCCCGTTCGACGTGTTGGATCTCGACGAGGACGCGGACGACGCCGACGTCGAACGGGCCTATCGCGATCGGGTGAAGGAGGCGCACCCCGACACGGGCGGATCGGTGGAGGAGTTCCAACTGGTCAGGCGGGCCTACCGGGAACTCGCCGATCGCAACCTGGACGGCGCGGAAACGAACGGGACCGGCACCGATCCCGCCGACATCGATCTCACGGAGGGGGAGGGAACCGGCTCGATCCGCGTGGAGTTCCTCGATTACGAGGTGATCGCCGACCGCGGGTGGGACCTCGCGGACGACGACCTCTTCGCGAAGGCGGCCGACGCCGACCTCGCCCCGGCCGACCACGGTCGCCTCCTCGTCGAGCCCGACGAGAGCCTGCTCGAGGCCGCCGAGAACCGCGGGTTCTCCTGGCCCTTCTCGTGTCGCGGCGGCGCGTGCGCGAACTGCGCCGTCTACCTCGTCGAGGGCGAGCTCTCCCAGCCCGCGAACCACATCCTCTCGGAGGAGCACGCCGAGCGCGGCTTCCGGCTCTCGTGTAACGGCTACCCGCTCTCCGACGAGCTGAAGGTCGTCTTCAACGTCAAACACCTCCCCGAACTCGACGAGCTGCGGCTGCCGCCCGGTCCGTTTCGCCGGGCGACCACGGAGTGAGACGGGATCCGACGGCGGGCGTCGAGCGGCGATCGACTCTAGAGCTGCTCGGCGATGGCGGCGACGACCGCGTCCTCGACGGCGTCGCGCTCGCCCGAGAGGAAACCGATCTTCCCCTCGCGGAGCCCGGCGGTCGAGACGTCGGCGGCCGGGGCGATCTCGGCCGCTCGGGCGGCGACGTCCCGCACCGACAGGTCAGCGGTCGACCGGACGTACAGCTCGTCGGTACCGATACCGACCGTGGCGAACGCGTCGCCGTTCGCGTGCCGCCGGTGGAGGTCGTCCAAGAGCAGCGGCGTCGGCGGGAAGTCGAACCGGTGGGTGTACTCGTCGGTGTCGAGCAGCGCGAACTCGACGCCGTCGACGGACTCGGTGACGACGTTGGCGCTCGCGGTCTCGATCTCGGTCTCGAGCTTCTCGCGGAACTGCTCGGAGACGTGCGCGGCGAGGTCGCCGCCGTCCTCGAACAGCAGGTCGGCGATGAGTTCGCGTTTGTCCTGATAGGACTGGTAGTACGCCTCGAGCGCGACCGCCTCGCGGAGCTCCGCGATCCGCTCGCGGTCGTAGCCGGCGTCGCGCGCGAGGTCGACGTAGCGGGCCGGCGCGTCGTCCCAGTAGCTCACGGCGGGCAGGTGGACGAGGTCCGTTCGGACCTCGTCGTTGATCGCCGACGCGAGCGACGCGACGAGCGCGCCCGTCGAGAGGTCGGTGTCGACGTCGGCGAGCTCCGTCGACACGAGCGTGTCGACCTGCTCGCGCGTCTCGGGGTCCGCGACCGCGGCGTCGACGACGACCGCGTCCACGTCGTAGACGGAGAGCAGGTCGAGCCCGTCGGCGGACTCGACGGTCGAGCCGGTGCCGAGAAGCAAGAAGAGCGGGAGCTTTTCGTCGTGGCGGTCGCGGTCCTGAAGCATGCGGGTGACGTCGTTCGTCGCCGCGTCCATGTCGTAGACCGGCTCCTCCGTCGGTCGGCGGGTGAAGTAGTGGTACTCCGCGTCGCTTTTGGCGTGCTCGTCGCGGATGAGCGGAAGCACGGCGCGTTCGACCGCGGCACCGGCGACGTAGCCGTCGGCGGTGGCGGGGTGACGAACCACGACGGGCCGCGACTCGAGAACCGCCCGGCGGACCGCCTCGGCGGCGTCGAGCAGCCCCTCACCGAGCCCGGCGACGGCCTCGTCGCCGGCGAGCGGCTGGAGACCCTCCGGGCGGGCCTTCGCGGTGAGCGCCTCGGCGAGCCGGCGGCGGACCGCCTCGGCGTCCTCGCCGTCGAGCACCGCGAGTGCCTCGGTCTCCACCTGGATGTCGCCGCGGCGACGCTCGGCTTCACCGTCGATCCTGATCGCGTCGCCGACCTCGACCTCGGGGTACGCCCGGACGCCGGGTTCGACGAACGCGGCCGCGTCGACGACGCCGGTCGCGTCGCGGAGCTCGAAGATCGTCGGTCCGCCCGTCTGGTGCGTACTCACGACCTCGCCCTCCAACCGGACCGGCTCTCCGACGCGGTCCGGGAGGGTCTCGACGTCGACGCGCTCGTACTCCGCGCCCGGAGCGTCCGCGTCTTCGTCCTCCACGCCCGGCTCTTCGACGTCCCGATCCCCGGACGCTTCCGGCTCCGCGTCGGCGGGAGTATCGGCGGCCCCGTCGCTCGCTTCGGAGTCGTCGAAGTCGTCCAAACCATCCGAGTCGCCCGAGGAGTCCGACGTGACGGGTGCGTCCGTCCCCTCGGTGCGCTCATTTCCCGCGATCTCGCCGGTCGGGTCCGCTCCCTCGTCCGTGTCGTCGGCGGTCTCCGCGCCCTCGTCGTCGGGTTCCTCGTCGGGCACGTACTCGGTCTCGCCGTCCTGGACGAGCGCCCCGCGGAACTCCCGATCGGCCTGGCGGATCGACCACGAGAGGTCGATGTTCCCGTTGTCCCGGACGCCTTTCACCTGGACGAACACGTCGTCGCCCGGCTCCCACTCGAGACTGTCGAGCCGCCTGTCCAGCTCCGAGCGGTGGAGCAGCCCCGTGATGCCCGGTGCGAGGTCGATGAACACGCCGAACTCGGCGTAGCCGTCGACGACGCCGCGGTAGAAGCGGTTCGCGACGAGCTGATCCGGGCTGTCGCCGCGGAAGTCGAATACCACGTCCTCCTGGTGTGAGCGGCAGATACGACCGCCGCCGTCGACGTCGACGCCACAGATAATACAGGTTCCCATTTGCATGTCTCGAGTGCCTCACGCCTAAAACGGTTGTCGAAAGCCGTCCGAACGGGAGCCGTTGGCACCTGTCACCCGAGGAGCGTCCGCACCGCGGCCACGACCCGGTAGCCGACCCCGTATCCGAACGTCGCCGCCGGGACGCCCGCAAGAAGCGTCCGCAACGGGGAGGTTCCGTGGATCGTTCGGACGCCCACAAGCAGCAGCAGCGTCGCGTATCCGCCGCAGGCGACCCGGAGGACCGGGAACGGCGGTCCGGCGAGCGCCATCGGCGCGCTCGCGTACGCGACCACCTGTACCGTCTCGCTCACGCCGCCGCGCTCGCGGAACGAGAGCCCGCCGTCGACCTCGAGGCTGGCGATCACGAGCGACACCGTCGCGATCGCGGCGGTCAGGTGGAGGCCGACGGGGGCCGCGAGCGCCGTGACGAGCAACACCACGACGGCCGCCGAGAGCACCGTGCTCTCGGCGATCGTCGGCACCACGGTCGGATCGGTCACGACCCAGCCGAGCGTGAAGGCGGCGGCGACGGCCGCGGCGAACGTCAGCCCCGGTGCCTGGTCGCCGGGGGCGACCCCGTTCGCGAAGAAGCGTCGCGGTCGGACCAGCACCTCGACCCACGCGCGTCCCAGCGCCCGGAGGCCGCGGTCCCGCCCGCCCTCCGGGTTCTCGATCCACGAGTTCACGGTATCGGGTACGGCTCCCTCCGATAACGGGGTTCCGATCCGCGCCGCCCGCCCGCGAGCGCACGGCGACCGCTCGCGCGCCGCCCGTTATCCGGACTGATATCCGGCGGGCAAACCCTTATATCGGCGGTGGCGGAGGGGGAGACGAATGTGCGGGTATCGGGAGGACGAACGGGGGTTCGCACCGATGGCCGGCACCGGCGTCCTCGTCGGCGTGGTGGTGTTGATACTCGCAGTCGTCGGCGCGGCGATGTTCGGGCTCATCGACGGGGTCGCCCCGCCGGACGCGGAGTTCGAGGTCGAACGGGACAACGGGAGCCTCGTCGTCACCGCGGTCGGCCCGGACCCGGTCCCGGCCGAGGAGCTGTACGTCCGCGGGGAGGACCCCGACGACTCGATGACGTTCGGCGCGTGGCCCGGCGAGGGCATCGTCCGACCGGGCGACCGGGTGACGGTGCCCAACGCCACCGGCGACGAGACCGTGGAGGTCGTCTGGGAACCGGTGGCGTTCGACCGCAGCGAGACGCTCGGCAGCTACGAGCCGGACGATGACTCCGAGATAGACGAGTGGGCCGAGGAGAACGGCCCGGAGGCCGCCCCGGTCGCGGCGTGAGGGGTTCACGGCCCGTCGGCGACGGCGTGATCGACGAGCTACTCCACCGACACCCACTCGCCGCGCTCGTCGGAGCGTTCGATCGCCTCGAGGATGCGCTGGACCTGATACCCCTCCTCGAACGAGGGAGAGAACTCGCCGCCCTCGGCGACCGCCGAGAGGAACTCGTAGTTCTCGTGGACGAAGGTGTGCTCCCAGCCGAGGACGTGGCCCGGCGGCCACCAGTGGTCGACGTAGGGATCGGATTCGTCGGTGACGAGCACCGTCTCGTAGCCGCGGTCGCCCTCTCGGAGCACCTCCAGTTCGTTCAGCCGCTCGAGCGAGAACCGCAGGCTCCCCGTCGATCCGTGGACCTCGATCGCGTGGTCGTTCTTGTGGCCGGTCGCGAACCGCGACGTCTCGAAGGTGCCCATCGCGCCGGAGTCGTAGGCGACCTGCGCCGAGAACGCGTCGTCGACGGTCACGTCGCGGTACTCCTCGACGTTCCCCTCGTCGTCGAGGACCGGCCGCTCCTCGACGAACGTCTCGAGGTGCCCGGAGACGCGGTCGATCCCGCCGACCGCGTCGCCGACGAGGAACCCCGCGAGGTCGATCGAGTGCGCGCCCAGGTCGCCGAGCGCGCCGGAGCCGGCGAGGTCGGCGTCCATCCGCCACGCCCAGGGCGCGTCGGGATCGACGAGCCAATCCTGGAGGTACCGCCCGCGGACGTGTCGGATCTCGCCGATCTCGCCGTCGGCGATCAGGTTCCGCGCGTGCTGGATCGCCGGGACGAACCGGTAGTTGAACGCGCAACCCGAGGGGACGTCGGCGTTCGCGGCCGCCTCGCGCATCCGCTCTGCCCCCTCGAGGGTCGACGCGAGCGGCTTCTCACAGAGGACGGGGACGCCCGCCTCCAGCGCGGCGACCGAGGGCTCGACGTGGACGTGGTTCGGTCCCAGGTTGTAGAAGACGTCGACCGCCTCGATGGCGTCGGCCCAGTCGGTCTCGGTGTGCGGGAAGCCGAATCGGTCCGCCGCCTCCGCGAGCGCCTCCTCGTCGCGCCCGACGAGCGTGTGTCGCTCGACGGCGGGCGCGTCCGGGAAGAACATCGGGAGCCGTGCCATCGCGTTCGCGTGCGCGTTGCCCATGAATCGATACCCCAGAACGCCGATCTTCAGTGGTTCGTCTGTCATCGTCGTCGTGGTGATCGTTCGCTCGCTCACTCCGCCCAGTACGCGTCTCCCGGCCGCGTCTCGAAGACGGCCCGCTGGAGCACGTCGACGGCCTTCTCCAACCCCTCGCGCGGAGAGGTGAGCGAGTCCTCGTGTTCGATCGAGAGCGCCCCCTCGTAGCCGACCATCCGGAGCGTCGAGACGACGTCCTTCCAGTGGGCCTCGCCGTGGCCGTAGCCGATCGAGCGGAAGAGCCACGAGCGGTCGGGCTCCTCGGTGTAGTCCGTCGTGTCGAGGACGCCCTTCACGCGGGCGTTCGACTCGTACACCTTCGTGTCCTTGGCGTGAACGTGGTGGATCGCGTCGTGCTCGCCGAGGAACCGGATCGCCTCCGTCACGTCGATGCCCTGCCAGTAGAGGTGGGAGGGGTCGAAGTTCGCACCCACGCGCTCGTTCGTGGCCTCCCGGAGCGCGAGCATGCCGGTCGGCTCGTAGACGAGCATGTTCGGGTGCATCTCGATCGCGACGTCGACGCCGTGGGCGTCGGCGTGTTCGGCGAGGTCGCTCCAGTAGGGGATCGCGACCTCGTCCCACTGGTACTCGTGGGCCTCGGCGTGCTCGGTCGGCCACGGGGCGGTGACCCAGTTGGGCGTCGAGTCGCCGGGCGCGCCCGCCGGGAGTCCCGAAAAGCAGGTGACGGTGTCGACGCCGAGCCGGTCGGCCAGCTCGATCGCCTCGCGCAGCTCTCGGTCCGCGTCCCCGGCGCGGTCCTCGTCGGGGTGAAGCGGGTTGTTGTGGGTCGCCAGCGCGGAGACGCGCAGGTCGTGCGTCTCGAGCAGGTCGGCAAGCGCCGCCCGCCTCGACTCGTCGTCGAGGGACGCCTCGCGGTCGACGTGGTCCTCGCCGGGGAAGCCGCCGACGCCGAGTTCGACCGCGTCGACGCCGAGTCCCGAGAGATACGCGAACGCGTCCTCGATCGATTCCCCACCGAACGGAACGGTCAGTACGCCGATGTCCATGCGTTCGAATCTAACTACGTCCCGAATAAACCTTTAGGATACGGTCAGCCCGTTGGACGCCGGCGTTCCGGGACGGAACCACATGAGGTTTTAACGGATGGAGCGTGTACAACGCCCATGGGAATCCTCTCGCGCGCCTCCTACGTCATCCGCTCCAAGGTGAACGCCCTCCTCAATCGGGCCGAGGACCCGACCGAGTCGCTCGACTACTCCTACGAGCAGATGCGTGACGAGCTTCAGGACGTCAAACAGGGGATCGCGGACCTCACGACCCAGAAGAAACGCCTGGAGATTCAAAAGCGCAAGCTCGAGGAGAACGTCGAAAAGCACAACCGACAGGCTCGGGAGGCGGTCCAGCAGGACCGCGACGACCTCGCGCGGAAGGCCTTAGAGAAGAAGAAGTCGAAGATGGCCCAGATCGAGGAGCTGGAAGGGCAGATCGCGAAGCTGAACGACACCCAGGACCAGCTCGTCGAGAAGAAGAACAAGCTCCAGAACCGCATCGAGGAGTTCCGCACGAAGAAGGAGACGATGAAGGCCCGCTACGAGGCCGCGGAGGCCTCCTCGCGCGTCTCCGAGGCGATGACCGGCGTCGGCGACGAGATGGAGGACGTGGGTCGATCGATCGAGCGCGCCGAGGAGCGGACCGAGGAGATGGAGGCGCGCGCGGAGGCGATGGACGAGCTCGAGGAGACCGGCGCGTTCGAGGACGCGCTCTCGGACAAGGACGGCATCGATCGCGAGCTCGACGAACTCTCGACGGACAGTGAGGTCGACGCCGAACTGGAGACGCTCAAAGGCGAGCTCGGGAAGGCGGACGCCCCGAGCGAGGACGCGGACGGCGCGACCGAGAGCACGGACGAGGAGATCGACGCCGAACTCGACGATATCCAAGCCGAAGTCGACGGCGCGGACCTCGAGGAGGATCTCTCCGAGGGGGACGTCGAAGTCGACCTCGAGGAGTCCGAGACCAACGCGGACGAACAGCGGAGCTGAGGACCCCCTCTACCCCTCGCGCCGCCGCCGACTCAGCCGTGGGTGTACCCGCGGTCCGGCAGCGGCTCGCCGTCGACGGTGACGCCGGCGTCCGCCTCGCGGACCGATCCGACGCGGACGAGCCCGGCCGGGCACGCCTCCCGGACCCGTTCGAGGGCCGGCTCGGGCACCGTACACACCAGCTCGAAGTCCTCGCCGACGTGCGCGGCGAGCTCGAACCGCTCGTCGCCCTCCGCGGGATCGGCGTCATCCTCGCCGACCGCGTCGCCGCTCCCCGGACCGACCACGTCGTCGACGGCGGGGTGAACCGGGAGCGCGTCGCGGTCGAGCCCGAACCCGACCTCGCTCGCCTCCGCGAGCTGGTGGAGCGACCGCGCGAGCCCGTCCGAGGAGTCCATCATCGCCGTGGCGACCCCCGAGAGCGCGCGGCCGTCCGCGACCCGCGGCGTGAACCGGAAGAGGTCGTTCGCACGCTCGACGGCGGTCTCGGTTCCCCGCTCGAAGAGCCGGAGCGCCGCCGCCGACCGACCCCACTCGCCGGTGACACAGAGCGCCTCGCCGGGCGACGCGCCGGATCGGGAGACCACACCGGGGCCGGCAGCGGCGTCGGAGTCGACGTCGGGGAGGCTCCCGATCGCGGTCGTCGCGGTCGTGAACTCGACGTGTTCGTCGAGGTCGCCGCCGACGTACTCCGCGCCGACGGCCGCACAGACGTCGACCGCGCCGGCGACGAACTCGTCGATGGCGTCGGGGTCGAACGTCTCGTCCGCGTACACCGCCACGGCGGCGGTCGCCTCCGCGCCCATCGCCGCGACGTCCGACAGCGACGCGCCGACCGCGCGCCAGCCGGCGGTGTACCGGGTCGTCCCCGGCGGGAAGTCGGTCCGCTCGTGGAGCATGTCGGTGGTGATGACGGTGCCGTCCACGACCGCCGCGTCGTCGCCGGCGCGGGGCAGGTCGACCGCGAGTCTCCGGAGGGCGTCGCGCTCGTTCACGCTCCCCGAACGGGCCGGCGAGGGGTTAGCTGGTTCGGTCCTCGGCCGCGGGACCGCGCCGGGACGGATCGGCGTCTCCGGGTCGGTGCCGTCGCGCCGCGGAGCGGCGGAGTTTTCCCGTTGCCGCCCGGCCTGCGGGTATGGACGACGACCTCATCGACCAGACCGGGACCCCGCTGTCTCGATACACGAAGCTCCCCGGAACGGGGTTCTTCTACCCCGACTCGCTCGACGACGAACGCGCGGAGCGCCGCGCCAGCGAGACGATCGAGGGCAGCGAGGCCGTCGTGGTCGCCGACGGCGACGCGGACGGGCTCGCCTGCGCGGCGATGGTCCGCGAGGCGTACGACGCCGCCCTGGACGTCGCGGATTTCGAGGCCGCCATCGCGGAGCGAACCGCCGAGGACGACGAGAGCGGGCCGGACGGCGACGCCGATCCCGCGGACGCCGACCTCGACGCCGATCCCGCGGACGCCGACTCGGCGGACCTCGATGCCGAGTCCGAGGCCGACGATCCCACGGCGGACGCCCACACGCGGTCCCCGGTCGGGCTGATCTCGGCCGGACCGTACTCGCTCGACACCGCCCTGGAGCGCGTCGTCGCGTACGCCGACGACGGGATCGACCTCTACGTCTGTGACCTCTGTCCCGACGAGTTCGAGCCGATCGAGGAGGCGCTGGACGCGCTCTCGGCGTCGTGTACGTCGATCCGGTGGTTCGACCACCACCAGTGGGACGCGGACGTGGCGGCGGCGGTCCGCGAGCGCGGCGTCGACCTCGTCGTCGGCGACTCCGACGAGGAGTGTACCGCCGACGTGACGCTCCGGTCGCTGACGCACGACTTCGAGGATCGGTGGACCGAGCTCGCCGCGGTGACGCGCGACCACGACCTCTGGATCAAGGAGGACCCGCGGTCGGACGACCTCGCCGACTACTCCTACTGGTCCGGGGGCGAGGAGTACGCGACCGTGATCGGCGCGTACGGCGCGGACCTCCCCGAGGTCGTCCGCGAGTACGTCGAGTCGCGCCGGGTCGAGAAGGCCGCGCGGATCGACGCCGCCGTCGAGCGCGCCGCCACCCACGAGGTCGGCGACTGGCGCGTGGCGGTGACGTACGGCCGGTGTTCACAGAACGAGGTGGCCGAGGAACTTCGCGAGCGGGGAGCCGACGCCGCCGTGATCGTCAAACCGGCGGGCTCTGCGTCGATCCGCGGCTCCGAGGGCTTCCGGCGCGCCCACGAGGTCGCCGGGAGGGTCAACGGCGGCGGCCACCCGCAGGCGGCGGGGTGTAAACCCGACATCTACGACGACATGCTCGATTACGCCCACCACTGGACGACCGAGGGCCAGGCGTGTAAACGCGTGATCCTCGCGGCGTTCGAGGCCGTCGCGGAGGCGGTCGAAGCCGGCGAAGCCGACGAGGACGCCGAGGCGGTCGCCGACGACGAGTAGGACGAGAAACTCGCGCCGTCTCCGGATCGCCCGCCTACGACGACGACGGCGACATCGAGATGTTGAGGCTCTTCTGGACCAGCTGGGTGAACGCCATCGAACAGAGGAAGTACCAGACGATCCACATCTGGATGGGGCCGACGAGGCCGGCGTCCCAGGTGACCGTGCCGGCGAGCGGGACCACGATCTCCTGAGCGGCCACCGCGGGATACGCGGAGTCGGAGCCGCGGTAGCCGATGACCCAGAACATCCAGAGGAACGCCGGGATGGTGAGGAACATGATCCACACCATCGGACGGAACTGCTCTTTGAACATGCCGAGCTGGTCGCCCATCGCGTCCATCTGCTCCTGTTGGATCGCGTCGAGCGCCTCCTGGTCGTCGCGCTCTTTGGCCTCCTTGCGGCGCTCCTGGATGTCCTTCATGCGGTCCTGGTACTGGCTCATCTTCTCCATGTCCATCAGGCCCGCGCGCAACAGCGTCGAGTAGAGACCGGTGCCCAACGCGATCACCATGATGACGACGTAGAAGGGGACGATGCCGAGAAGCGGGCCCAACACCAGGTCGAGCCCGCCGGCGATGACGTTCCGGACCGGCGGGACGGCGTAGCCGACGAACGCGCCGACCGTCGCCAACGCCGCCAACTTGTCCCACTTCGTCCACGAGGTGGTCTCCGGGGTTTCGACGTCGCCGCCGCTTCCGCTCCCGCCGTCGTCGTCGGTTAGTCCCGCCTCGATGCCGTCGCGGTCGGCGATCGCGAACCCGCGCTCGCCGTCGACGAGGATCTCCTTCTCGATGAGCCGTCCCCACTGTCCGCTCGTGATCTCGTCGCGGACGTCGACCCACTGGACCTCGCCGTCGGTGGCGCGGTCGAGGACGGTTTCGAGCGCGTCCCGCATCTCGCCGTCCTCCGCGACGAGCGAGCGGACCCGCCGTTCGACCTTACTCATTATCGGGCGATTAGCGGTCGACGGTTAAGAACCTTGTAGGATCGTCGTCGCGGTCGTCCCGGAACGGGTGGGCGATCGGCCCGCGGCGACCGCGACGATCGCTCCGTGACGACCCGGTGGATCACTCCTCGACGACGTCGCGGATCCGGTCGAAGACCTCGTCGGGGGGCGCCTCGCCGTCGACCTCCTCGAGGACGCCCTCCTCGCGGAAGTGGTCGATCACGGGTTCGGTGTTCTCGGCGAACACCTCGAGCCGCTCCCGCGCGGTCTCCTCGGTGTCGTCCTCGCGCTGGATCAGCTCGCCGCCGCACTCGTCGCAGACGCCGGCCTCCTCGGGCGGCTGGAAGTCGACGTGGTAGTTCGCGCCGCACCCCTCACAGACCCGGCGGCCGGTGAGCCGGTCGACGAGGACCTCGTCGTCGACGTCAAGGAGGACCACGGCGTCGAGGTCGGTGATCTCCGAGAGGTACTCGGCCTGGTCGAGGTTCCGCGGGTAGCCGTCGAGCACGAACCCCTCCGCGTCCGCCAGGGCGGCCTTCACGATCTCGTTGACGACCGGGTCCGGGACGAGCTCGCCAGCCTCCATGAACGATCGGGGCGTCCCGTACTCCGTCTCCATGTCCTTGTTCGCCCGGAGCGCGTCGCCGGTGGTGACGTGGTCGATCCCGTACTCCTCGGCGAGTTTCGCGCTCTGTGTCCCCTTGCCCGCGCCCGGCGCGCCCAAAAGCAGAATCCGGTGGCTCATATCGGGGCGGTCACTCCGCGCGCTTAAAGCCTTGAAGATCCGCGCCGATCACCCGTCGCCGTCGAGTCGACGTTTGACTCGATCCGCGTGCGCGTCCGCGAGCCGGGTCGGCTCCGGCAGCTTGTAGCCGGCACACAGCGCCGCGACGAGCTCGACGGTCGTCTCCGCGGACGCGCGGTGACCCGGACTCACGTACAGGGGGTTCACCCGCCGGCTGTTCGGGTACTGTCGTGACTGGTACGCGTGCCCGATGACGGGCGGGCCGGCGTCGGGATCGGCGTCCGCGTCGTCGACGTCCCCGCCGACCCGCTCGACCGAGTCGTCGGCGCGGATCGCGGTGGACCATCCCTCCGGTCGCTCCCCGACCGGTTCGTCGGGCTCGCCACAGAGGAGGCGCTTCGCGACGCCGACGCTCGGCAGATCGCGGATCACCCCGACGTGGGTCGCGATCCCGGCCTGTCGGAAGTGGATCCGACCGGAGCCGTCACAGACGAGGAGATCCGGCTCGACGGAGAGAGCCTCGAGCGCGGCGAGTATCGGCTCGCCCTCGCGGAAGGCCAGTAATCCCGGAACGTACGGGATCGAGAGCGGCGTGACCGCGTCCGCGTACTCGATCACGCACCCGTCACGGATCGCGACCGCGGCCGATATCGCCTCGTCGCGCTCGGGGCGGAACGCCTGGTCGATCCCGACGACGACCGGCGCGTCGGGGTCGAGATCGCCGGTAGGTTCGGATCTCGCTGGCGGCAGCCCCGTAGAGCGGTCCGCGGCCTCGTCGATCGCGATCTCGGCGGGCGTGAAGTCGAGGTCGTCCGCGAACGTCGCCGCCGCCGCCAGCTCGCGCTGGAGCGACTCCATCTCTTCGCGCGACCGGTCCGGGTCGGGGAGGAACTCCGGTCGCGCGAGGGCGTTCGTGTCGATCGGCGGCGACATTCAGAACCGCCCGCCGGGGCCGCCCGGACCGCCCGGTCCGCGGACGCGACCGCCGCCCATCGAGACCCCGCCCGGCCCGCCCGCGCGGCTCGCGAGGTCCTCGTTGCGCGTGCCGAACGCCAAGCCGATCGCGAACCCGATCAGGTGGGCGACGTGGGCGATACCGCCGACGCCGCCCGCGCCCGTCGAGACCACGAGGAACGCGGAGATCAGCGCCACCCCCCACGTGAGGTACTTGAGCTTCATCGGGACCACGAAGAACAACAGGATCTCGAGGTTCGGCCGCCACACCGTCAACACGCCGAGGATCGCGAACGTCGCGCCGCTGGCCCCGAGCACGCCCACGAGCCCGCCGGTCGCGAGCACGAACAGCACGTGACCCAGCCCGGCGAGGATCCCCGAGACGAGGAAGAAGCCGAGGAACTTCCGCGATCCGACCGCGCGCTCGACGAGCGGGCCGAAGAAGAACAGCACGATGCTGTTTCCGAGGATGTGGAACAGCCCGCCCCGCGAGTGCGAGAAGACGGAGGTGACCCACGTCCAGACGTTTCCGATCGCGTCCGACCGCAGCACGAATATCTGGCTGTGGGCCGCCTCGCCCAGCGTGAGCGTCACCGTCCACTGCGCCACGAAGGTGAGCCACATGAGCGCGAGCAACACGTACGTGGCGTTCCCGCGGAAGTAGCCGAGCAGGCCGCCGGTCCCAGTCGCGCGCTCGATCCGCCGTTTGGCCCGACCCGCGACGCCGTCGTCGGCGTCGGCGCGGTTCCCGCCCTCGACGCCGTCGTCGAAGCCGCTGTCGAAGACGCCGCCGGGGTCGTTCCACTCGGCGAGCCCCGGACAGTCGTGGTTCTCCGGCAGGCGGTGGTCCGCACAGAACGTTCGGCCGCACCGTCGACACTGGTACGGGAGGTTCTCGTACTCCCCGCACTCCTCGCACGTCGCCATTACCGCCCCTTACGGCGGCGCTCGTAAAGCGGTTTGGCTCTCGATCGGGGTCCTACTTCGCGATCGTGGATCCGATCTACTTCGCGAGGTTCGCCTCGAACGTCTCGCGCACCTTCTCGACCTTCGGCTGCGCGTGGAACGTACAGTAGGCGTCGTCGGGGTTCTTCGCGAAGTAGTCCTGGTGTTTCTCCTCGGCGCGGTGGAACGTCTCCAGCGGCTCGAGTTCGGTCACGACCTCGTCGTCGTACTCCTCGTCGAGTGCCTCGATGTACGCCGCGGCGCGCTCGAGCTGGTCCTCGTCGTGCGCCAGGACGATCGACCGGTACTGGCTCCCCACGTCGGGACCCTGCCGATTCAGCTGCGTCGGGTCGTGGATCGCGAAGAAGACCTCCAACAGGTCGTCGTAGCCGATCACCTCGGGGTCGTACTCCACCTGGACGACCTCCGCGTGGCCGGTCTCGCCGGTACAGACCGCTCGATACGTCGGGTCCTCCGTGTGTCCCCCGGCGTAGCCGGAGGTCACCGACTCGACGCCGGAGAGCTCCTCCAGCGCCGCCTCGATACACCAGAAGCAGCCGCCGCCGAACGTCGCCGTCTCGAGGTGTTCCGTCATGGAACCACGTAGGGGCGCGAACCTCTTAAACACCGTCCGGGGGACCTCGCCGGCGCGCGTCGGCCGCCGTCGCCGAACGGTAGACCTTTGCCGCCCCCACTCCGAGCCGGGGTATGGTCTCGCTGGGACTGGTGGTGGCGCGGTTCAACGGCTCCGTCACGGAGCCGATGGCCGAGGCCGCCCGGAAGGCGGCGGCCGAGCGCGACGCGGTCGTCGTCGACGAAGTGAGCGTGCCGGGCGCGTACGACAGCCCGCTCGCCGCCGACCGGCTGGCGCGGCGCGAGGACGTCGACGCGGTCGCCGTCGTCGGCGCCATCGTCACCGGTGACACCGATCACGACCGCGTCATCGCGACCGCGACCGCGGAGACGCTCACGCGGGTGAGCCTCGACCGCGACACCCCCGTCACCTTCGGCGTGAGCGGTCCGGGGATGTCCGGCGCGGAGGCCCGCGAGCGGATCGACAAGGGCGCGGAGGCCGCGAACGCCGCCGTCGACCTCGCGCAGGAACTCGACTGACCGAACCAACGGAACACAATGACCGACGCATACGACTACTCCGACCGGATCGGACGCGTAGAGCCCAGCGCGACGCTGGCGATATCGAACCTGGCAGCCGAAAAGGAGGCCGAGGGGGCGGACATCGTCGACCTCTCGGTCGGCGAACCCGACTTCGACACCCCCGAGAACGTCGTCGACGCGGGGAAGGCTGCGCTCGACGCCGGCCACACCGGCTACACGTCCTCGAACGGGATCCCCGAGCTGCGGGAGGGGATCGCGGCGAAGCTCCGCGGCGACGGGATCGACGCGAGCGCCGACGAGGTGATCGTCACGCCCGGCGGCAAGCAGGCGCTCTACGAGACGTTCGGAACGCTGATCGACGATGGGGACGAGGTCGTGCTGTTGGACCCCGCGTGGGTCTCCTACGAGGCGATGGCGAAGCTCGCGGGCGCGGACCTCACCCGCGTCGACCTCGCCCCGCACGGCTTCCAGCTCGAGCCCGCCCTCGACGCCCTCGCCGAGGCGGTCTCCGACGACACCGAACTCCTCGTCGTCAACTCCCCCTCGAACCCGACCGGCGCGGTGTTCTCGGAGACGGCACTGGAGGGCGTCCGCGACCTCGCGGTCGACCACGACGTCGCCGTCATCTCCGATGAGATCTACGAGCGGATCGTCTACGACGCCGACCACGTCTCCCTCGCGAGCCTCGACGGAATGGCCGACCGAACGGTCACGATCAACGGCTTCTCGAAGGCGTACTCGATGACTGGCTGGCGGCTGGGCTACCTCCACGCGACCGAGGAGTTCGTCGGGCAGGCCGGCAAGCTCCACTCGCACTCGGTGTCGTGTGCGACCAACTTCGTTCAGCGCGCGGGCGTCGAGGCGCTCGCGAACACGGACGAGGCGGTCGAGGAGATGCGCGAGGCGTTCGCCGACCGCCGCGACCTGCTCGTCGACCTGTTCGACGAGCACGGCGTCGACGTCGACGTCGGCGACGGCGCGTTCTACATGATGATCCCGGTAGGCGAGCCGTGGAGCGGCTCGAGTGCGAGCGGCGACGAGCCGCGAGCGGACGACGCCGACTGGTGTGAGCGCGCAATCGAGCAGGCCTCCGTGGCGTGTGTCCCCGGAAGCGCGTTCAACGCGCCCGGCTTCGCACGCATCTCGTACGCCGCGAGCGAGGAGCGGCTGCGCGAGGCGGTCGACCGGCTGGTCGCGAACGACCTCCTCTGAGCGGTCGGCTCGGAGGACCGAGTCGGGCCCGCCCGAGCGACTCGCGTTCACTTCCCCGCCGCCGGTGGGATTTTATATAACCGTGCGGATGGTTCGCCTGGTGACGTCATGTACAAGCACATACTGTATCCCACGGACGGGAGCGCCGGCTCCGAGGCCGCGATAGCACACGTACGGGAGATCGCCGAGGCGTTCGACGCGACGGTTCACGTGTTACACGTCGTCGACACGCGCCAGTTCTCTCTCGGGATGAGCGGCAACTACATGTCCGGGCCGAAGGGGTACGGGCGGGACCGACCCTCGGAGGACGAACGGCGACGCGAGCTCGAGGAGCGTGCCACCCCGTTCGTCGAGGAGATCGCGGCAGATTTCGAGGGGATCGAGACGAGAGCTGCGGTCCGCGAGGGGAATCCACACAAGGTCATTCTCTCGTACATCGACGAGAACGACATCGACCTCGTGGTGATGGGCACCGAGGGACGCACCGGCGTCGAGCGGTACCTGCTCGGCAGCGTCTCCGAGAAGGTCGTCCGGCTGGCTGATCCCCCGGTGGTCACGGTTCGCGCCGACGCGGACGACGACGAGTAACGGCCGGCAGCGGATCGCTCGATTCTAACGGGCGGGCCATCGGATCCATCCCCCGGCCGCTCGATCCCGGCCGGTCGACCGTTCCGAAACCCTTACTCCCGGCCCGTCGTACCTCCCGGTATGACAGACACGCCGGATTCGGACGGCTCGGGCGGGGACGACCCCGCCGTCGACGCCGCCGAAGTGGAACACGTCGCGGAGCTGGCTCGCGTCCGCTTAGCGGAGGGCGAACGCGAGACGTTCGCCGAGCAGTTCGCGGCGATCCTCGAGTACTTCGAGGCGCTCGACGAGGTCCCCGACCTCGACCGCGAGGAGGACCTCGTCAACGTGATGCGCGAAGACGAGATCGAGGGGGGGCTGAGCCAGGCGGAAGCGCTCTCGAACGCCGCCGAGACGGAGGACGGCTTCTTCAAGGGGCCGAAGGTGTCGTAGATGGCGGCCGATCTCAACGCGTTCATCACCGAGGAGACGATCGAGGGCGACGGCGAGGGCCCGCTCGCGGACACGACCGTCGCCGTCAAGGACAACATCTCGACGGCGGGGGTCCGGACCACCTGCGGCTCGGAGATGCTCGCCGACTACGTCCCGCCGTACTCCGCGACCGTGGTCGAGCGGCTGACCGACGCCGGCGCGACGGTCGTCGGCAAGACGAACATGGACGAGTTCGGGATGGGGACCACCACGGAGACCTCCGCGTTCGGCCCGACGCGGAACCCCGCGGACCCCGAGCGCGTCCCCGGCGGCTCCTCCGGCGGCTCCGCGGCCGCGGTCGCCGCGGGCGAGGCCGACGTGGCGCTGGGTTCCGACACGGGCGGGTCCGTGCGCTGCCCGGCCGCCTTCTGTGGCGTCGTCGGGATCAAACCCACCTACGGGCTCGTCTCGCGGTACGGGCTCGTCGCGTACGCCAACTCGCTCGAGCAGATCGGCCCGATCGCGGGCACCGTCGAGGAGGCCGCCGAGGCGCTCTCGGTCATCGCGGGGCCGGACCCGAACGACGGGACGACCCGCGATCCGGCGGCCGTCGAGGGCGCGGGCGTCCCCCAGGGCGGCTACGCCGCGGCCGCCGACGGCGACGTCGACGGGCTGACCGTCGGCGTTCCCACCGAACTCTTCGAGGGGGCCGACGAGCGCGTGGTCGAGACGGTCGAGGACGCGATCGCGTGTCTCGAGGACCGGGGCGCGGAGACGGTCGAAATCTCCCTTCCCTCCGTCGAGCACGCGGTCCAGGCGTACTACGTGATCGCGACCGGCGAGGCCTCCTCGAACCTCGCGCGCTTCGACGGGGTCCGGTACGGCCACCGCGCCGATTCCGACGGGAACTGGAACGAGTCGTTCGCGGAGACCCGCGAGGCGTTCGGCGCGGAGGTCAAACGTCGGATCCTGCTCGGGACGTACGCGCTCTCTGCGGGATACCACGACAAGTACTACGAGAAGGCCCAGGACGCCCGCGAGTGGGTCCGCCGGGACTTCGAGGACGCCTTCGACGACGTCGACGTGATCGCGTCGCCGACGATGCCGGTGCTCCCCTTCGAACTCGGCGAGGGCCTCGAGGACCCGCTCCGGATGTACCTCGCGGACGCGAACACGACTCCCGTCAACCTCGCGAACCTCCCCGCGATATCGGTGCCCGCGGGCGAGGCCGACGGGCTCCCGGTCGGGCTCCAGCTCGTCGGGCCGAAGTTCGGCGAGGCGACCGTGATCCGCGCGGCGAGCGCGGTCGAGGACCGATGAGCCTGACCGACGAGGAACTGGACCGCCTCGCCGACGTGGTGCGCCTCCAGCCGACGAAGAACGGCGAACTACAGGAGGCGTGGGGGGTCGAGGACGGCAGCGCGGTCCACCGCTACCTCGAGGAGCACCTGAAGGAGTACTACTACCGCGACGACGACAGCCTGATCCGGGCGACCGCCGAGGCGAACGACCTCGTCGACGTCGAGCCCGGCATCGAGGCGGACGCGGTCGCGAAGGGGGCCGCCCCGGACACCATCCGCGTCCCGGAGCTCGAAGCCCGAGTGTTCGCGGTCGTCGCCGGCCCGGACGAGCGCTCGCAGTCGGTCGTGAGCGTCCTCGAGGCCCTCCGGGAGGCGTACGACGTCGACCCCGAGGTGGGGGAGGTCCGCCGCGCGCTCCGGAGCCTGGAGCGAAAGAACGTCGTCGAGGTCGTCTACCGGACGGTGCCGACCTTCCGGCTCGCCGTCGACCGGGACGCCGTCGAGGTCGAAGTCGCCGAGTAGCGGGCCGTGGAAGTGGGAGCCGGGGCCTGACGCGGACGGTCAGTCGTCCGTGGGCTCGCCCGTGCCCGCGTCGATCTCCCTCGCGACCGTCCCCGTTCCCGCTTCCTCGGAGACACCCCGCCGCGACTGGATCTTCCCGGCCAGCACCGCGACCACGTAGACCGCGACCGCGACGAGGACGATGGTCCCGCCGGCGGTCGCCTCGTACCGGTACGAGAGGGTGATCCCGACGAGCACCGCGAGCTCCGCGAGCACGACCGAGGCGAGGAGCGACTCGCGGAAGCCGCGGGCGAGCTGCGCGGCGGCCGCGACGGGGACGACGAGCATCGCGGCGACTAAGATTACGCCCATGATCTGCATCGCGCCGACGACCACCATCGCCGTCAGCGTCGTCATCAGGCGGTTGTACCACGCCACGTCGATCCCCGCGACGCGGGCGGCGGTCTCGTCGAACGTGACGTACAGCAGCTGTTTGTAGGTGACCGTCACGACGAGCGAGACGAGGAGGAAGAGGACGACGAGCAGGACCGCGTTCTCCCTGGAGACGGTCGCGAGGTTGCCGAAGAGGTACTGGTTGATCCCGACCGCGAGCCCCCCGGTGTTCACGCTGATCAGGACCGCGCCGAGCGCGAACCCAGTGGAGAGCACGATCGCCATCGAGACGTCGTTGTACGCGTCGGTGACTTCGGAGATCAGCTCGATGGCGAGCGCGGCGATCATCGCGACGACGACCGCCGTGACGTACGGGGAGATCCCCGTGCCCAGGACCGAGTTGACGAACAGCCCGACGGCGACGCCCGCGAACGCCGTGTGTGCCAGCGCGTCGCCGATGAGCGCCATCTGCCGGTGGACGAGGAACGTCCCGACGAGCGGGGCCATCACCGCGATCAGCGCCCCGACGAGGAACGCGTGGTGCATGAAGACGTACCGGAGCATCCCGATGCCGAACGCCTCGCCGACCGCGTAGAGGGCGTCGCTCCACAGCCCGATCAGCCACGCGATGAGGTCGTAGGGGGCGCGGATCGCTCCCGAGACGAGCGGCGTCACGACCGGTCACCCCCCGGATCCGCCTCCGTCTTCGCCCCCAGGCCGAGTGCCGTCCCGTACGCCCGCTCGAGGGCGTCGCTCCCGGCGAACGCCGCCGGCGACCCGTCGAAGTACACCTCGCGGTTGAGACAGATCACCCGCGAGGCGCGCTCGAGGACGGCCCCGATGTCGTGTTCCACGAGGAGTATCGTCATCCCCTCCTCGTTGAGGTCGGCGAGCAGGTCGAAGAAGGCGTCCACGGACTCGGCGTCGACGCCGACGGTCGGCTCGTCCAACACGAGGAGTTCGGCCTCGCCGGCGAGCGCCCGCGCGATGTACGCGCGCTGGCGCTGCCCGCCCGACAGCGCCGTGATCTTCCGGTCGGCGAGGGCCTCGATCCCGACCGTCCGGAGCGCCTCGCGGGCGTGCTCGCGGTCCGTCTCGGTCACGCGGCCGAACCCGGCGTGCGGGAACCGCCCCATCAACACGACCTCCGCGACCGTGATCGGCATCCGCGTCGTGTTCTCGGTCACGTCCTGGGCGACGTAGCCGACGCGCTCGCGCTCGGCGAACGCGAGCGAGGGGTGCCCGAGCAGCCGGGAACTCCCGGCGTCGGGCTCGTGAAGCCCCAGTACGAGCCGCAACAGCGTGCTCTTCCCGGAGCCGTTCGGCCCGACGACCCCGACGTACTCGCCGCGGTCGACGCCGAACGAGACGTCCTCGACCACGGGCGTCGCGGCGTACCCGAACGTCAGGTCGACCGCCTCGACGACGCGGCCGGCGTCCTCGCCCGCGCCCCCGTCGCTCCGTTCACTGCCGGCCTCCTCGCTCTCCCGGCTCGTTTCGACCCCGCCCACGCCGACCGATGGAACCCCTTCGAACGACATGGTCTCAGGGCTCGAAGTTGCGGCCGTAGTCGGCGAACGTCACGTCCTCGGGGTCGTCGACGCCGAGCAGGATCCGGAACGTCGGGAGGTTCACCTCGCGGGCGATGTCGAAGTACCCCCAGCCGCGCTCGGCCCACGACTCCGCGGTCCCGGCGTACGGCGTGACCGGGAAGTACGCCGCCACGTCGGTCTGTTCGAGCAGCTGTCTCGCCGGTCGGATCGGTTCGAAGACGGCCGCGCCGATGTGCCGGATGTCGTTCGCGGCGATCGTCTCCTGGGCCCGGCGCATGTCCGCGGGGCGCACGTCACCGTCGGCCGCGAGGTTCACCACCAGCGGCTCGATGGTCGTCCCGTACCGGTCCGCGAGGTAGCCGAACGCGTTGTGTGCGGCGAGGAAGACCACGTCGCGCTCGGCCGCCTCGAACGCCTCCGCCCACGTCGAATCGAGGTCCGCGAGGTCGGCCTCGAGCGCCGACGCGTTCTCGCGGATCGCCTCCTCGGCGTCCGGAGCGACGTCGATCAGGCCGGCGGCGACGTTCTCGACCGCCAGCGTCGCGCGCTCGGGGTCGAGCCAGAAGTGCGGGTCCCTCGCGTCCTCGACCGCCTCCTCCTCGCCGAGCCCCTCGCCGAGGTCGATCAGGTCGACGCCCTCGCGGGCGTTCACGACCGCCGTCTCCGCGGTCTCGGCGCCGAGCGTGTCGATAGCGCGGTCGGCCCACGGCTGGAAGTCGGGACCGACGTAGACGAACGCGTCGGCGTCGGTGATCCGTCGCTGGATCGACGGGTCCGGCTCCCAGCCGTGCCCGTGGAGTCCGGTCGGGACCAGGTTCTCGACCGTTATCGCCGTTCCCTCCGCGAGCCGCCGGGCGTAGTCGTAGAAGGTGAAAAACGAGGCGACCACGACGGGGCCGCCGGCGTCGCCGTCGCCCCCGTCGGCGTCGGTTCCCCCGCCGGCGTTCTCGCCGCCGCCGGAACCCGCCGATCCGCCGAGACAGCCCGCGAGCCCGCCGACGACCCCGCCGGCACCGCCCGCGAGGAACCGCCGCCGCGAGACGCTCGTCGTTGCGATTCGTTCGGAGTTCATTACCGACCCGTCGGCGGGGAACGACCATAGTACTTGCGACCCTAATCAAATTATTAGATAGATCTAATTCATTGCGGACGGGACGACAGACACTCGTCGGGGCGCCGCGAGCGGACCGCGAACCTCAAGGTTCAATGCGGGCGAGCGAGTGAATCGGACATGACCGATCAGCAGCTTCGAAAGGAGGCACACGACCTCGACGTCACCGTCTGGGTCGGCAAGGGCGGCATCGGGGCGGTCGTCGACGAGCTGGCCGACCAGCTCGACGACCGCAAGCTGGTGAAAGCGAAGTTCCTGCGGGCCGCCCGCGGCGGCACGTCGACGGACGAACTCGCCGACGAGCTCGCCGAGGCCGTCGGGGCCGACCTGGTCGAGACGCGCGGGAACACGGCGGTCTTCCACTGATGGCGGGGGCGATACCGGTCGTCTCCGGGGCCGTAGAGCCGTATCTCGGCCCGGCGACCGGCGCCGTGCTCGCCGCCGCGACCTTCCTCGCCGTCGTCGCCGCGGCGTTCGTGGCGAACAGGGTCGTCGTCGGGCCGCTCGTCTCTCGCGTGTTCGACCGGCGGGGCCTCGACGACCACGCCCGCCGCCCGCTCCAGAAGATCGTCACCTTCCTCGTGGTGTTCGCGGGCGTCACGGTCGGGTTCAGCGTGGCCGGCTACGGCGACTTCCTGCGGTCGGTGGCGACGATCGCCGCCGCGGCCACGCTCGCGATCGGCCTCGCGATGCAGGACGTGCTCAAGAACTTCGTCGCCGGCGTCTTCATCTACACCGACAAGCCGTTCCGCATCGGCGACTGGATCGAGTGGGACGGGAACTCGGGCGTCGTCGAGGACATCTCGTTCCGCGTCACCCGCGTCCGCACGTTCGACAACGAGCTGCTCACGGTGCCGAACCACGTGCTCACCGGCGGCGTGATCAAGAACCCCGTCTCGAAGGGGCGGCTCCGCCTGAAGTTCGTCTTCGGGATCGACTACGACGACGACATCGACTCGGCGATCGACATCATCGTCGAGGAGGCCGAGGCGCACGAGGGGATCCTCGACGACCCCGCCCCGTCGGTGCGGCTGACCGAACTCGCCGACTCGTACGTCGGGCTCCAGTCGCGGATCTGGATCGACGACCCCTCGCGCGCGGACTTCGTGCGGACTCGCGCCGAGTACGTCCAGACGGTCAAAGAACGGTTCGACGAGGAGGGGATCTCGATCCCGTTCCCGCAGCGGACCGTCTCGGGCCGCGACGCGTGGTCCGAGCCGGCGTCGTTCGGCGGCGAACCGTAAGGGTCCGTCGGCGAGGGCCGCCCTCCCGCGTCGCCGATAGTAATCCACTTGTAAGTCCGCCGAATGGATGGTCCCATGCACGTGGTCATCGTCGGCGCCGGCGAGGTCGGCACGAGCATCGCCGCGAGCCTCGCGTCCGACCACGAGGTCGTCGTCGTCGACGTCGACCCCGACCGCGCCGAACAGCTCAAGTACGAACTCGACGTGCTCACGATCGCCGGCGACGGGACGGCTTCCGGGATCCAGACGGCCGCGAACGTCGGGAGCGCGGACATGGTCATCGCCTGTACCGACGACGACCGGACCAACCTCGTGACCTGCGGGACCGCGAAGACGCTCGGGGACGGCTTCACGATCGCGCGGGTGAAAAGCACCGAGTACCTCCGGACGTGGGAGGGCAACGAGGGGGCCTTCGGCGTCGACTTCATGGTGTGTACGGATCTCCTGACCGCCCAGAACATCGTCCGCGTCATCGGCCTCCCCGCGGCGGTAGACGTCGACCCGTTCGCGAGCGGGCTCGTCCAGATGGCGGAGTTCGAGATCGACGCGGAGAGCCCGGTCGCCGGCCAGACGGTCTCTGAGGCCGACCGGTTCGAGTCGCTGACGTTCGTGGGGATCTTCCGCGACGGCGAGATGAGTATCCCGCGCGGCGACACCGACATCGAGGCCGGCGACCGAGCGGTGGTGATCGGCAGCCCCGAGAGCGTCCAGTCGTTCGCGAACGACGTCGCGCCCGACACCACCCCGGACGAGGCCGACGAGATCGTGATCGTCGGCGGCAGCGAGATCGGCTACCAGACCGCCCGACTGCTCGAGGAGCGCGAGTTCACGCCGCGGCTGATAGAGCGGGACGCGGATCGCGCCCGGACGCTCGCGGAGGAGCTCCCGAACACGGTCGTGATGGAACACGACGCGACCGACACGGAGTTCCTCTCCCGCGAGCACGTCGACGAGGCCGACATCGTCGTCTCCGCGCTCGGCTCCGACGAGCAGAACCTGCTCGTCTCCGTGCTCGCGAAGCGCATGGGCGTCGACCGCGTCATCGCGGTCGTCGACAGCCCCGACTACGTCACCGTCTTCGAGGAGATCGGCATCGACATCGCGATCAACCCCCGGTCCGTCACCGCCGAGGAGATCACCCGGTTCACCTACGAGAGCATCGCCGAGAACATAGCGGTGTTGGAGAACGACCAGGCCGAGGTGCTCGAGCTCGAGCTCACCGAGGGGTGTCGGTTCGCCGGCCGGTCCATCGCGGAGCTGGTCGACGAGATCGACGTGCGGTTCGTCATCGGCGCGATCACCCGGAACCACGCGCTCGTCACCCCGCGGGGAGATACGGTGCTCCAACCGGGCGACCACGTGATCCTGCTCGTGGACGCGGACGCCGTGAGCGAGATCGCGTCGATGGCCTGAGATGTCCGCCGGGACCCGGATCCGCGTCGGCTGGCGGGCGAGCGTCGGACTGACCGGCGACGTCCTCACGTATCTCGCCGTCCCGCTGTCGTTTCCGCTCCTTATCTCGTTCTACTACGCCGAGTCGTCGCTGCCGTTCCTCGCCACGATCGCCGTCACGCTCGCGCTCGGGGCCGGGTTCCGGCGGCTCGGCGACCCCGAGGTGGACCTCGGTCCACGGGAGGCGTTCCTCGCGGTGGCGCTCATCTGGCTGCTCGTCGCCGCGGTGGGCGCGATCCCGTTCGTCGTCGCCGGCGTCGGGACGGTCGCTCACCCGGTGAACGCGATGTTCGAGTCGATGAGCGGGCTGACGACGACGGGCGCGACCGTGCTCCGAGACTTCTCGCTCCACTCCCGGTCGGTGTTGATGTGGCGGCAGGTGATCCAGTGGCTGGGGGGGCTGGGGATCCTGATCTTAGCGACCGCGGTGCTCTCGGAGATCGGGGTCGGGGGAGCCCAGCTGATGGAGACGGAGTCACAGACCCAGGACGTCAACAAGCTCACGCCGAAGATCTCCGAGACGGCCCGGCTCATCTGGGGGCTGTACCTCGGACTCACCGCCCTCGCGGTCGCGACCTACTTCGTGCTCGGGCTCGCGTTCGACCCGCAGATGGACCTGTACAACGCGATCGCGCACGCGCTCACCTCCGTCGCGACCGCCGGGTTCTCGCCCGAGCCGCTCTCGGTCGGCGCGTTCCACCCGGTCATCCAGTGGGCGGTCGTCCCGTTCATGGTCGTCGGGTCGACAAGCTTCGTCCTGTTGTACTTCCTCATCAACGGCGAGCCGATGCGGCTGCTCCGCAACGAGGAGTTCCACTTCTATCTGGGCGCGCTCGGGTTCTTCTCGGCGATCGTCGCGGGCTCGCTGTTCCTCGATCCGGCGACGACGTTCGGCGTCGAGGCGACGCTGCGACACGCCGTCTTCAACGTCGCCTCCATGGTGACCACGACGGGGTACGCGAGCACCGACTACGTGCTGTGGGCTCCCGCGGCAAAACACATGCTGTTCGCGTGTATGTTCGTCGGCGGGATGGTGGGGTCGACGACGTGTTCGATCAAGTCGCTGCGCTGGCTCGTCGCGCTGAAGGCGTTCCGACGGGACCTCTACACCGCGATCCACCCGGAGGCGGTGCGGCCGATCCGCGTCACCGGGAAACCCGTCGACGAGACCGTTGTCCGCGACATCTACGCGTACCTCCTCTTGAGCATCGTGATCTTCTTCCTGCTCACCGTCGTGATCGTCGTCGACGCCGAGCGCGCCGGACTGCGCGTCAGCGAGTTCGAGGCGATGGGCGCGGCCGCGACGACCTTCCTCAACATCGGTCCCGCCTTCGGCGACGCCGGCCCCTACGGGACGTTCGCGTCCTTTTCGATGACGACCCGCGGCGTCATGATCGTCCTGATGTGGATCGGTCGGATCGAGATCATCCCGGTGCTCGTGTTGTTCACGCGGGCGTTCTGGACGTCGTGAGGACGACCGTCGTGGGATCGTCGACACCGTCTCCGGAGGGGATCCCTGGCGATATCGACGACTACTTACTAACGCCACGAACATCCTCGATCCGTTCCGTCGGCGGGACACACGCATGACACGAACGATCGACACGCGGGCGACGTTCAGCTACATCGGGAGCGTCCTCAAGTACCTCTCGGCGGCGATGCTCGTCCCGCTCCTCGTCGGCGCGATCTACGGGGAGGACGCGTGGGTGTTCGCCGCGTCGATGGCGATCGGCGTCGCCGCCGGCGTCGCGCTCGAACGGCTCGATCCCGACCCCGATCTGGGTCCTCGCGAGGGGCTCGCGGTCGTCTCGCTCGCGTGGCTCGCGGCGGCCGCTCTCGGGGCGATACCCTACGTCCTCGCGGGGTACGGCACGGCCTCGGCGCTCGGACACCCGGTGAACGCGCTGTTCGAGTCGACGAGCGGGTTCACGACGACCGGGGCGACCGCGCTCGCGGAGATCAGCTTCGACCGGCACTCCCACGCCGTGTTGATGTGGCGGCAGCTCACCCAGTGGCTCGGCGGGATGGGGATCATCGTGTTGATGATCGCGATCCTGCCCGAACTGGCGGTCAACGGCGCACAGCTCATGCGCTCGGAGGCGCCGGGACCGGAGCTCCAGAAGCTCACGCCCCGGATCGCCGAGACGGCCCGCGCGCTCTGGGTCATCTACGTCGCGTTCACCGGCGTGCTGGTCGCCGTCCTGTACGCGCTCCACCTCCTCGGGCTCGCGCCGAACATGGGCCTGTACAACGCGATCGCCCACGGCTTCTCGACGCTGCCGACCGGCGGGTTCTCCCCCGAGGCGGACAGCATCGCGGCGTTCTCGCCGGTCGTCCAGTGGACGTTCGTCCCGTTCATGGTCGTCGCCGGGGTGAACTTCGCGCTGTTCTGGTACGTCCTCCGCGACGAGGCGACGGAGCTGTTCGAGAACACGGAGTTCCGCGTCTACGTCGGGGCGGTCGCCCTGCTGAGCGCCGTGCTCGCGGTCACGCTGTTTCGGGGCGGGGCCCCGGCGACTGAGCTCGGCGGCGTCACGGCGGGCGTCACGGAGAACGCGCTCCGACAGGGGGTCTTCCAGATCGCGTCGCTTCTGAACTCCACGGGCTTCGCGACGGCGAACTTCGCCCAGTGGGAGACGCACACGAAGTTCCTCCTGCTGCTCGCGATGTTCGTCGGCGGCTCCGCGGGGTCGACCGGCGGCGGGATCAAGGTGATCCGGTGGCTCATCCTGTTCAAGACGCTCCGGCGCGAGCTGTACACGACGGCGAACCCCGACGTCGTTCGACCGGTCCGGCTCGGCGGCGAGGTGGTCGACGAGGAGGTCATCCGCGGCATCCTGGTGTTCACGCTCTTGTACTTCCTGGTGTTCGCGTTCTCCGCCGTCTTCATCGAACTGGACACGACCCGAGTGGGAGAGCCGCTCACCGGCGTCGAGGCGCTCGCCGCCTCGCTCGCGACCATCGGCAACATCGGGCCGGGGCTCGGGCCGCTCGGCCCGTTCGGGACCTACGAGATGCTTCCGGACACGACGAAGCTGCTCATGGTCGTCCTCATGTGGCTCGGCCGGCTGGAGATCGTCCCGGTGCTCGCGGTGTTCATCTCGGCGGTCGACGACCGGTGAGGACGCGTCAACCGGCGAGAACGCGTCGGGTGGTGACGGAACACGCCGACCGGTGCGGTTCGGACCGAGAGCGTACGTTCTTAACGGGCGGGCGGCTAGTAGGCGGCATGCCGAGCACCGATCAGACCGGCGACCGGGACCTGCTCGAACACGTACTCCTCCCCGTCGCCAACGAGGACGACGCGCTCGCGACGGCGGAGGCGCTCGAACCGTACCGGCCGGCGCGAGTCACGGCGCTTCACGTCGTCGAGAAGGGCGGGGGCGTCCCGGACAAGACGCCGGTCGAGCAGTCAGAGGAGCTCGCAGCGGAGTCGTACGCCGCGGTTCGGTCGGTGTTTCCCGACGCCGACGAACACACCGCGTACGACCGGGACGTCGTCTCCGCCATCTTCGAGGCGGCGGACGCGGTCGACGCGAGCGCGATCGCCTACCGGTCCCGCGGCGGGAACCGGCTCATGCAGTTCCTCTCGGGGGATCTCACGGTGAAGCTGGTCACGGGGTCCGACCGTCCCGTGATCGCCCTCCCTCACGGGCCGTCGGACGAATGATCCCGACCGAGCCGGCGGCGGCCCGCTCGCGTCCGAGGTGAGGACCGGTTCGACACATGACGACCGCAGAGGACGACGGACCGACGATCCTGGTCGCGCTCTCGAACCCGCGGACCGAGCGCGCGCTCGTCACCCTCGCCGGCGCGCTCGCCGAACACGAGAGTGGTCGAGTGCTCGCGACGCACGTCGTCACCGTGCCGGACCAGACGGCGTTGGAGAAGGCGGCCGAGAACAGGGCCGCGCTCGACGAATCCTCCGAGGAACTGCTGGCCGCCGCGACGGCCGACGCCGAAGCGTTCGACACGCCGATCGAGACGAGGACGATCCTCTCACACCGCGGGATCGAGGAGGTGTTCGACGCGGCTCGGACGACCGACGCGGACGCGGTCGTGATGGGGTACGGCGGCGCCCGGTTCGCCGGCGGGCGCGTCGAGGGCTCGCTGGACGAACTGGCTCGCGACCTCCCGTGTGACTTCCTCGTCCTCGACGGCGAGCGGCTGGACCTCGCAGACGTGCTCGTCCCGACCGCCGGTGGACCGTCCTCCGACCTCTCCGCCGAAGTCGCGAGGGCGCTCCGGGAGGTGCTCGACGTCCACGTCTCGTTGCTGTACGTCACCGATCCGGGAGACGAGGAGGTCGGCCGCGAGTTCCTCTCCGACTGGGCCGAGAGCCACGGGTTGGACGACGCGACCCTGCGCGTCGAGACCGGCGACGTCGAGGAGACGATCGGTCGTCTCGGCGAGGCGTACGACCTCGTGATCGTCGGGGCGACCGAGCGCGGACTGCTCTCGCGGATCGTCCGCGGATCGCTCGCGTTCGACGCGATCGAGACGCTCGACACGCCGGTGTTGCTCTCGGAGCGGCCATCGTCGCGGTCGCTGTGGGAGCGGCTGCTCGGGTGAAGTCGCTCGGGCGACTGTGTCGGTCGTTCGACGGTGCTCCGCTCGAGCGCCCGCTCCTCACGCGAACGCCCGCTCGAACGCGCGGATGCCGTCGTCCGTCCCGACGACGACGAGCTCGTCGTCCGGCTCGACGACTGTCCCCGGCCCCACGTCGGTGACCACCTCGTCGTCCCGCTCTATCGCCAGCACCGTACACCCCGTCTCCTCGCGGACGTTCGCCTCGCCGAGGGCCCGGCCGACGAGACGGGGCGTCTCGAGTCTCACCACCTCCACCTGCTGTTCGACCGAGAGCACGTCGCGCCCCTCCAGGAGGCGCGCGGCCGACATCCGCCCGGTCACGGTCGCCAGCGAGAGGACGTAGTCGGCACCCGCCCGGTACGTCTTCGAGACGTTGGCGTGTTCGTCGACGCGGGCGACGATCTCCGTGTCGGGTGCGGCGTCACGGACCACGAGCGTGGCGAACTCGGTCGCGGTGTCGTCGGGGAGCGCCAACACCACGGTGTCGGCCGACTCGATCCCGGCCTCCCTGAGCGTCTCGAGTTCGGTCGCGTCGCCGGTCACGTCGACGGCCGCCGACCCCTCGCCCGAGTCGTCGACGACGGTGTACGAGATCCCGGCGGCGTCGAGCTCCGCGGCGACGGTCCGACCGACCTGTCCGTAGCCGGCGATCACCGTCCGCCCGGCGGCGAACCGGCGCACCGACGACTGGGTCATCTCGACGAGCCGCCGAAGCTGGTCGGAGCGCCCGGACACGAGGAGCACGGTCCCGCGCGCCAGCGTCGCGTCCGGCGAGGGCGAGGCGTCGAACTCGCCCTGGAACCACGCGCCGACCACGTTGACGCCGGCGCGCTCGCGGATCCCGCTCTCCGCCAGCGTCGAGCCGGCCAGGTCGCCGCCGTGGCGCACCGACACCTCCGCGAGCCGGAGGTCGCCGCCGATCGCGACCGCCTCGTCTATCTCCGTCCGGAGGGCCGTCGTCACCTTCGCGGCGAGCCCGCGACCGAGAAGCGGCCGCGGAGAGAGGACGTGGTCGGCACCGGCGAGCCGGTGGTACCGCTCGAGGTCGGGGTCGTCGACGACGCTGACGACGGGAACGTCCTCGGCGAGCTCCTTGGCGGCGAGGACGATGCTCGCGTCCACCTGATCGGAGAGGTCCGCCACCAGCGCCCGCGACTCGGTCAGCCGCGCCGCGGTGAGCCCCTCGGCGGACTCCGGGTCCGCGCGGATCACCCGGTGGCCGTCCCCGTACAGCTCGTTCGCCCGCTCGCGGTCGGACTCGACGATCACGTACGGAACGTCGTGCGCCTCCAGCTCCTCGATGAGCACCTCCGCGCGCGTGGTGTACGAACAGAGGATCACGTGTCCGGTGACGCCGTTCTCGAGGGCCGTCGGAGCGGTCTCCGTGAACGCCGCCTCCAGGAGCGGGGTCGCGACGACGGGCAGCGCGCCGACGAGGAGCGCCATCCCCAACAGGTCGGTCACGACGATGAACGCCTGCATCTGCGGGCTCTTCCACGGGGCGTCTCCGCCGAACCCCGTGGTCGTGAACATCTCGACGGTGAACTGAAGCGAGTCGAGGAACGTTTGCGGGCGTCCCTCGTAGGTCGCCATCCCCCAGCGGTAGGCGAGCGCCGTCCCGACGAGCGCCAGACAGAGCAGGAGGAGGTAGCCGACGACCCGCCTCTGCCATCCGTTCATACGCACGGAAGGGACGGTGCCGTGAAAAACGTGAGCCGTCGGGGTCGGTCATCGGACCTCGACCGGCCGCGCCGCCTCCGCGCACCAGGCGTTTCCGCGCCGACCGGCCCGCCGGAGGTCGAGGTGGACGACCGAGCCGGCGTCCAACTCCGACAGCTCCGCTTCGAGTTCCGGGTCCTCGTACTCGACGACGTACAGCGTCCCGTTCCGCGGGTGTTCACGGAGCGTGATGGTTCCGTGGTCGTTACACGCCTTCACGACGGTGTACTTGCCAGTCCGGTCCATCACGGTCGGCGGTACGCGTTCGAACGACTTAGGTATTCGACCGGTTCACCACGGCAACGGGCCGCGGTAACGCGTCACTTTACTCGCCGCGGTAACGCGTCACTTTACTCGCCGCGGCGTCAACCGCGGGCATGACCGGGACGGAGATCCCCGAGGATCACCCCAGATACGCGTCGCTTCTCACCCGCCACCGCATCGAGGCGGGCGTCGAGAAGGGCATCACCTCGAGACAGGGCCTCATCGCGCAGGGGCGCGCCGAGGCGTTCGACTACCTGCTGGGCGAGCGAACCCTCCCCAGCGCCGACGCGGCCGCGCGGGCGGCCGCCGCGACGCTGCTCGCCGCCGACCGACCGGTGTTCTCCGTGAACGGGAACGTCGCCGCGTTAGTCCCCGAGGAGACGGTCGAACTCGCCGACGCCGTCGGGGCAGACCTCGAAGTGAACCTCTTCAACCGCACCGACGCGCGGATGGAGGCGATCGCCGACCACCTCCGCGAACACGGTGCCGGGGAGGTGAAGGGGTTGACCGGCGACGGCGAGATCCCCGGCCTCGAACACGCCCGCGGGACCGTCGACGCCGACGGGATCGGCGCGGCGGACGTGGTGGTGGTGCCGCTGGAGGACGGCGACCGCGCGGAGGCGCTCGCGGCGGCGGGCAAGACGGAGATCGTGATCGACCTCAACCCCGGAAGCCGGTCCCCGCGAACCGCCGCGGTCCCGATCGTCGACAACGTGCTCCGAGCGGTCCCGAACGTGACCGCGCACGCCCGCGATCTGGCGGACGCCACGCCCGCGGAGCGCCGCGCGATCGTCGACGACTTCGATCCCGACGCGGCGCTCGAGGCGGCGGAACGGGCGATCCGCGAGGGGGCCTTTTCGGACGGCGACGACGAGAGCTGAACGGAACCGAGCGGAACCAGCGGGCGAGTGAGACGGGCGGGATCGGGACTGACGTAGCGAACGGGGGGACGGAGGCCTACCGCCCGAATCCGGGTCAGTCCGCGTCGTCGTCGGCGGGATCGTCGTCGGTCGGGGAGCCGTCGCCGCCGGACAGCAGGTCGTCGTGAACGGCGAACAGGTCCTCGCGGGTCGGCGTCGCGTCGACGACGACGGTCCGCCCGCGGAACCCGACCGTCGCGTCGTCGAGGGCCCCCTCGGCGTCGACGCCGCCGGAGAGCCGGCGGACGCGGTCGCGGGTGAGCCGCGTCGGGTCGAGCGTCGCCGCGTACCGGAGATCGGTTCCGCCGCCCCCACCGTCGACGTCGAGCGCGACCCCGATCGACCCGGCGGCCTCGACGCTCGCGCGGAGCGTCTCGGGCCCGCCGGAGAGGGCGGACCGGAGCCGGTTCCGCCCCGACTCGCCGATATCCGCGTGTACCGCCACGTCGCCCGACTGGAGCGCGGGGAGCGATCCGTCGCCCGCGGCCGCGCCGTCTGTTGGTTCCCCGTCCAGCGATCCGGCGGCGCGTGCTCGCTCGACGGCGGCGTCGACGTGGGATGCGGCGCGGTCGATCGCGGGCGCGTAGCCGACGACGAGCATTCCGTCGCTGGCCGCGACCGCGTACGGCTCCCCGCGGCCGCGGAACCGACGGACCGGTCGACCGGAGCGGCGCGAACGCGCCGTCGTCCACCGTCCGCGGTCCTCGACGGCGGCCGAGAGGCCGTCCGGGTCGAAGGATCCGCGGACGACCACGGCTCCTTCACGCTCAGTTTCGGAGAGGGCGGCGCTCCCGGCGATCGAGTCGACGTCGGCGAGAGAGACGTTCGCGCGGGCCATCGCGGCGGAGAGTCGCGTCGACCACGGCGCGGGGAGGCCGATCGCCGAGACGACCGCGGGGTCGACGACAGCGGTGACGACGGTGTCGCCGTCGGCGAGTCGACCCGCGTCGTACGGGGCGGTCGAGCCGATCGTGTCGGCGGCGCGGGCCGTGCCGGCCGCGGAGCCGGAGGCGATTCCGGCGAGCGTCGTTCCGAGGACTCCGGCCGTACCGATGCGTCCGAGCAGCGTGCGTCTGGAGGGCATCGATTCACCGTCACGCGGGGGGCACTTAATTCATCGACTTCGACCGCCGAACCTTCCGAGTCGGCGGTCGTGCGACCGGATCTCCAACGGGGGCAAGTTCAAAGTCACTCGGCGACTACCGGTCGGTATGGAACTGGACGACACGGACAGGGCGATCCTCCGGATCCTCCAGGAGGACGCCAGGACCCCGTTCTCGGAGATCGCGCGCCGGATCGACATGTCGAGCGCGACGGTCCACGACCGTGTCGGCCGGATGGAGGACGCCGGCGTCATCGAGGGGTATCACGCCTCGGTGAACCCGAAGGCGGTCGGCTACGGCGTCAGCGCGCTCGTCGGGCTCCGGGTCGAGCAGGGTCGCGAGGAGGACGCCCTCGAGCGCCTGCGCGAGATCGAGGGGGTGCGGGAGATCCACCTGACCACCGGCGAGTGGGACGTGATCCTCCGCGTGGTCGCCGAGGACACGGACCGCCTTCGGGACCTGATGTTCGACCGGGTCGCGAACATGGACGGATTCTCGCGGTCACAGACCATGATCATCCTCGGAACCGACTACGAGACCGAGGGACTGCCGATCTGAGCGGGCGGGAGGCCCGGAGGGCGGGACGCGATCGAGGCGAGCCCCGCCGTCTGGCCCGGCCGGTCTCGACCGGAACCCTCAACTCCGGAACCCTCCGAACCCCTGGTATGAGCGCACGGTTCGAGGACCGGCTGGAACTCTCGGCGGAGCGGGCGTGGGCGGCGGCGGTCGTCGCGGCCTCCGCCGTCCTCGTCGTCGGATCCGTACTCCTCCCGCGAGTCGTGTACGACCGGTTCATCTGGCGGTACTTCTGGGGACCGGTCGCCGCCGACGGACAGGTCGCACAGTGTGCGGTCCGGCCCGCCGACGGCGGGACGGAACTGCTGACGAGCGCGTCCGCGTGTGCTGACGCGGCCGCGGCGGGCGGGGTCGTCGCCTACCCCGGTTACACCACCGTCTCGACGGTGAGCTACATCGTGATCCTGCTCGCGATGCTGATCGGGGTCGTCTTCCTGCTCCGCCGGCTCGACATCGCGAACGAGTACCGGTTCTTCTACGCGCTGTTCCCGTTCATGCTGTTCGGCGGCGCGCTCCGCACCGTCGAGGACGCCGGTATCGCGGCGCTTCGCGCCGGCGTCGATCCCTTGATACCCTTCCCTTGGAGCGCGCTCATCATCAGCCCGTTCATCTACTTCACGGTCTTCGCGGTGACGCTCCTCTGCGTGATGGCCGCGTACGCGCTCGAGGACCGCGGGATCGTCGACGACTACGCCCCGCCGCTCTTCGGCGCCGGGTCGCTCGCGCTGGTCGCCTCTGTCGGCTACCTGACGTACCTCGCGGTCGCCACCGACTACGTGGCCTTCTACCCGCAGGTGGTCGGGCTGATCCTCCTGATCGCGAGCGCGTCCGCGGCGGTCACGTGGAAGCTGATCGAGCGGTTCGAACCCTCGATCAACCGCGGGACCGGCTTCGTCGGCTTCGTGATCATCTGGGGCCACGCGATCGACGGGGTCGCGAACGTGATCGGTCTCGACTGGATGCCGACGCTGACGGGGACCCCGAACCTCGTGCCGAAACACGTCGTCAACGAGCTGGTGGTGAACGTGACCGGCCGGGTGCTCCCCGAGTCGGTGCTCGCGGTCACCGGCGACGCCTGGCCGTTCCTCCTCGTCAAGCTCGCCGCGGCGACCTTCGTCGTCTGGGTGTTCAACGGCGAGCTCTACGAGGAGTCACCGCGGTACACGCTGTTGCTGCTCATCACCGTGCTCGCGGTCGGGCTCGGCCCCGGCACGCGTGACATGCTGCGGGCGACGTTCGGCGTCTGATTCGGCGCGGTCCGGGGTTCGACCGACGCGCGAATCGGATGCGCCCCTGCTCACTTCCGCGGATCGATCCCGTCCAGTTTCCTCACGTCGCCGTCGGTAAGGTCCAGGTGCGCCGCCGCGACGTTCGACTTGAGGTGGTCGACGCTCGACGTGCCGGGGATCGGGAGCATCACCTCGGAGTGCTGGAGCAGCCACGCGAGCGCGACCTGCCGGGGCGTCGCGTCGTCGTATCCGCCGGCGACGGTTTCCAGTACGTCGTCGACGTCGTCCTCCTCGACCGCGTACATCGGTCCCCACGGAATGAAGCCGATACCGTACCCTTCACACGCCCGAAGGACGTCCTCCTCGTCGCGGTTGCCCACGTCGTAGCGGTTCTGGACCGTCGCGATCTCGACTATCTCCCGTGCGGTCTCGAGCTGGTCGACGGTGACGTTCGAGAGCCCGACGTGGTCGATCTGACTGGCGTCCCTCATCTCGGCGAAGGCGTGGACGGACGCTTCGAAGTCGACGTCGGGGTCCGGACGGTGGTACTGGTAGAGGTCGACGGAGTCGGTTCCGAGCCGATCGAGGCTACACAGGACCTGGTTCCTGAGGAAGTCCGGGTCGCCGTGGGGGATCCAGTCGCCCTCGCGGTTCCGGAGCAGCCCGGCCTTCGAGGCGACGACGACGTCGTCGTCCGCGCCGAGTTCCTCGCCGATCAGCCGCTCGCTGACGCCGGGCCCGTAGGAGTCGGCCGTGTCGACGAAGTCGACGCCGAGGTCGACGGCCCGTCGGATCACCGCCCTCGCCGCTCGCTCGTCGGCCGGCCGTCCGACGACGTCCTCGCCGGTGACGCGCATCCCGCCGAAGCCGAGCCGGTTGACGGTCAGGTCACCGCCGATGTCGAACGTGTCCGCCGGATCGACGCGTTCCGTTGTCATACCGACGCGTCGTCGGCCAGCGACAAAGCCGTGGGGGTCGGCGAGGACGGTTGAGCGGGATCGGTAGCGGGGACGCGACCACCGAGGACGGGGATACATTCAACTACCGTCCGACCGCACTCGACGCATGGCCGAATTCGAGCGACTGGTATTGACAGGCACGCCACGCGAACGCGGGATCGAACACGGCGAGCGGTTCGCCGAGGAAGTCGCGACCAACGTCGAGACGTACCGCGAGCGGTTCGCCCACGAGGGCGTCGACGTCGACGCGATGCGCGAGCACGCCGCCGAGTACGTCGAGTACATCGAACGCGAGAGCCCCGACTACGCCGCCGAGATGCGCGGCGTCGCCGAGGGGAGCGGCGTTCCGCTCGCCGACGTGACGATGCTCAACGTCCGGTGGGAGGTCATCTATCCGGCGTGGAAGGCGCGGACGGAGGAGGCCAACGAGCGGGCCGACGACGGGTCGTCCGCGTCCGGGAACGCGAGCGGTTCCGGACGGGCGAGCGATCCCGATCCCCCGATCGACGGCTGTACCAGCTTCGGGGTGATGCCGTCGGCGACCGCCGACGGGACGACGTACGTGGGACAGAACTGGGACTGGCTCGCGCCGATCGCGGACACCCTCTTCCTGATGGAGCTGCGCCGCGAGGACGCGCCGGACGCCCTGACGATGACGGAGGCGGGCATCGTCGGCGGGAAGATCGGCGTGAACGAACACGGCATCGGGATCGCGGTCAACGGCCTGATATCCGGCGACGACGGGGGAGACGGGCTTCGCAAACCCTACCACGTCCGATTCCGCGAGGTGCTCGACGCCGAGCGCTACGACGACGCGCTCCGACCGATACTCGAGACCGACCGCGTCTGTTCGGCGAACGTCCTCGTCGGCCACGCCGACGGCGAACTGATCGACCTCGAGGCCGCCCCCGAACTCGTCAACCCGATCTACCCCGAGGAGGGCGTGCTCACGCACTCGAACCACTTCGAGACCGACGCGGTCGAGAGCGTCAACGAGCGGCGCGGCCCGAGCACGCTCTACCGCGCCGAGCGTCTCCGTCGGCTGCTCGCGGAGGAGGTCGACGGCGGCGACGCGGAAAAACGGGGGATCGACTCCGGCGTCATCCGCGACGCGCTGCGGGACCACTTCGGTCGCCCCTCGAGCATCTGTAGCCACGTCGACGAGTCGCTTCCCGAGATCGAACACGGGCAGACGAACGCCAGCCTCGTCATCGACCTCCGAGAGCGGCGGATACTCGGCCAGCGTGGCCCGCCCTGTTCGGGCGAGTACCACGAGTACGCGCTCTGACCCGGGTCGCGGCCGGCGGGAGCCGACCGGGACCGAGCCGCTTCCTCCCGCCGAGTTCCGGTCGGCTCGCACCCCAACACGTATCTCCCGCCCGCGAGTGTGAGGCTCATGGTCCAACACGTCTCGACGGACGCCGGCTACGACAGCGAGTTTCCCTTCTCGCAGGGCGTGATCCACGGCGACACCGTCTACACCGCCGGACAGATCCCGAAGGACCCGGAAACTCGGGAGATCGTCGGCGAGACGATCGGCGAACAGACGCACGCGACGTTCGACAACCTCGAAGCCGTCCTCGAGGCGGCGGGAACCTCCCTCGAGAACGTCGTCAAGACCACGGCGTTCCTGACGGACATGGACGACATCGAGGAGTTCAACCGGACGTACCGCGAGCGGATGCCCGAGCCGTACCCCGGACGGAGCACCGTCGAGGTCGCCGACCTGGCCATCGACATCACGGTAGAGATCGAGATGATCGCGGCCATCGAGTAGTCGGATCCGGACGGTCGGATCCGCCTCACGCGTCTCCGGTCACCCGGCGACGAGCCGGTATCCCGAACGGGCCAGTCGTCCGGCACCGATCAGGGCCAGAACGGTCGCCCCGAACGCGACGCCGGAGTGAACGAGATCACTGCTCGGACGCGTCCGTGTGATGTTCGAGAGTAATCTCGTGGCGTCCGAGTCGCTCACCGCGTCAGACAACGCTTTCGAATCTTTCGGACGGTGCCACCTCGGGCGAGTGCTAACCGCCGGTCCGTTCCGACGAACCTCGCTCGATGACAACAAATCATGACTTTCAGTAATATTGTGTATCGTGGTGATTTTTCAGGATCATCAAAACGTTAATTATAGTTTTATGAAATTATACTACCCGACGTATGGAGTTCACACGGCAGGAGTCGCTTGACCGACTTCAGGAAACGGTATCGAGCGGCGATCCGATCATCGGCGCAGGCGCGGGGACAGGTATCTCGGCGAAGTTCGCTGAACGAGGCGGCGTCGATCTACTGATCATCTACAACTCCGGACGCTACCGGATGAACGGTCGGGGATCGCTGGCCGGCCTCCTCCCGTACGGTGACGCCAACGAGATCGTCGTCGAGATGGGCCACGAAGTGCTCCCGGTCGTCGAGGATACGCCCGTACTCGCCGGCGTCAACGGGACCGACCCGTTCCGACAGATGGACGTGTTCATCGAGGACCTGAAACGGCGCGGGTTCTCGGGCGTCCAAAACTTCCCGACGGTGGGCCTCATCGACGAGGACAGCGGGTTCAGACGGAATCTCGAGGAGACGGGGATGGGTTACGACAAGGAGGTCGACATGATCCAAGAAGCGGCCGAGCAAGGGATGCTCACCTGCCCGTACGTCTTCAGCGAGGAGCAGGCCCGCGAGATGACCGAGGCCGGAGCGGACGTGATCGTCTCGCATATGGGACTGACTACGTCCGGGGATATCGGTGCCGAGACGGCACTGGATCTCGACGCCGCAGCCGACCGTGTCCAGGCCCATCACGACGCCGCAAAAGGAGTGAACGAGGACGTGACGGTGATCTGTCACGGTGGCCCGATCGCATGGCCCGACGATGCTCAGTACGTGTTGGAACACACCGAGGGCGTCGTCGGATTCTTCGGCGCGTCGAGCATCGAACGCCTCCCGACCGAGGAGGCCATCGAAGCACAGGCCCGCGAGTTCAAGGAGATCGATCTCAGCCATGACTGACCACGAATACTTCGTCACTCCTGACGACGTCGAAAGTCAACTATTCGATTGGGGCGTCCTGAAGTGGCTGAGCACGCCGGACGTGACGGGCGGTGAGCGCTTCAGTGCTGGCGTCGTCGAACTCGAACCGGGAAAGGGCCACGACCGCCACACCCACCCTGACAGCGATGAGATCCTCTTCGTCATCCGGGGGAGCGGTGAGCAGGAAGTCGCCGATCAGACACGCGATATCTCGGCCGGCGAGATGGTATTCGTTCCTGAGGGCGTCGAACACGGAACCGTCAACACCGGCTGGGAACCGTTGTTGCTGCTGGCGGTCTACGCACCACCGGGTCCCGAGGAGGTACTCCGGGAGCTTCCGGAGTGTGAGATCGTCCCGCCGGGCGAACTCCCGACACCCGAGAACGTGGAGGAGCGAGTATGACCGTCACGATCGTTGGGACGCTCGATACGAAAGGCGAAGAGATAGCCTTCGCCCGAGACGTCCTCCGCGCACAAGGTGTCGACGTACACGTCGTCGATACGGGCGTGATGGGCGACCCGGAGATCGACCCGGACACCGCCGCGAGTGCGGTCGCCGAGGCGGGCGGAACCACGCTGGAGCACCTCCGGGACGACGCCGAGCGCGGCGAGGCGATCGAGGCGATGGGTAAGGGCGCGGCGGCGATCGTCCGGCAGCTACACGATTCTGGCGACCTCGACGGTGTGCTCGGTCTCGGCGGCTCGGGTAACACCTCGATCGCGACGACGGCGATGCGTGCGCTGCCGGTTGGCGTCCCGAAGGTGATGGTCTCGACGATGGCCTCCGGCGACACCGAACCGTACGTCGGCGCCACCGACATACTGATGTTGTACTCGGTGGCCGACATCGAAGGGCTCAATCAACTCTCCCGGAAGGTGATCGCCAATGCGGCCCTCGCGATGGTCGGGATGGTCACGAACCAGCCGGACATCGAGGTCGAAGACCGACCCACGATCGGGATCACGATGTTCGGCGTCACCACACCGTGCGTCCAGACGGCCAGGGAGTTTCTCGAGGAACGAGGCTACGAAACGATCATCTTCCATGCGACCGGAACCGGGGGGAAGGCGATGGAAGCCCTCGTGAGACAGGGCGTCATCGACGGCGTCCTGGACGCGACAACCACGGAGTGGGCCGACGAGCTCGTGGGTGGTGTGCTTACTGCTGGCCCCGACAGGCTGGACGCCGCCGCGGAGACGGGCACGCCACAGGTCGTCTCGACGGGCGCGCTTGACATGGTCAATTTCGGGCCGCGAGACTCCGTGCCCGAGGAGTTCGAGGGGCGACGCTTCCATATCCACAACCCACAGGTAACGCTGATGCGGACGACGGCCGAGGAGAACGCCGAGCTGGGAGAGATACTCGCGGGGAAGCTCTCGGCAGCGAAAGGGCCGACTGCGCTCTACCTGCCACTCGGGGGCGTTTCGATGCTCGACGTCGAAGGGGAGGACTTCCACGATCCCGACGCCGACACGGCCCTGTTCGAGGCACTCAAAACGCACCTGGCTGACTCAGTCGAATTGGTCGAGATGGAGACCGACATCAACGACGAGGCGTTCGCGCGGGCATTGGCCGAACAGCTCGATGCGTACATGCGGGAGGCAGGTCTCGCGCCAGACGAGTGACCCGGACTGCTGGAAGGCCAGCAGTCCACGTTTTCCGTGCCCCGTCGAACAGCGATCTAATCGGCGGCCAGCAGACGAGACGGGAGGCGGAGACGCTACAGTCCGCTTGAAGGCTCGGATCCGTCGGCGTATACGACCAGCGCTGATCGAGCCGCCCTCGCTCGATCAGTCGCACTCTTGGAGCCTCTGAAGCTTCGTCCGGCGGGCTCGGTCGCTGATCGGCGTCAGTTCGCGTCCGGCGTACAGTTCTTCACTTCGGGTTGTCGTTCGGTTATCCAAAATCGGGTTCCGATGGAGCAGATCCCTCGAGACGATCGGATGACTTCGACGCTGTAGCCAGTCGCTCACACCGTCTCTTCGCGCTGAATGAGGAGCACGCCAGCTACGACGAGCGTGCCGCCGACGACCGTGACGACTGAAACGGGCTCTCCCAACACCAACGCCTCCAAACCGACGGTCACGCCCGGTTCGGCGGTACTGATGACGCTCGCTCGACTCGCACCGATCTTTGCGATGCCAGCGAAGAACGTGAGTACGGGGACGACGGTCGCCAGAACCGCGATCCCACCGATCGCTCCCCATCCCCGTGGAGTGGCCGGCATCGTCAACGACCCCGTTCCGGCACCGAACACGAGGAAACTGAGGGCGGCCGCCGGCAACACGAAGGCCGTCAGCGTCTCTGCGGGTACCGTCGTGAGCGCGCGCTGGCTGACGAGAATGTGACTTCCTCCCCACCCTACTCGCTCGCCGCGTTCGCGGCCCGCTCCTTGAGGGTGGGGCTTCCTGTTTCCACGACGCGCTTTGCAGGAACCGAATGGGTCCCCGTAGGGAGCGCAGTCTCCGCAGGCGTTGATTCGGGACAGCCCGTCCCTACTTGCTTCAGACCGCGTACCAAGATGTTGTACGCCGCGTTCCAGTCCCGGTCGGGAGTGTATCGGGTGTATGAACGGGCGATGACGGCGCTGTATCCCCTCCCTACTCGCTCCCTCCGGTCGCTCGTTGAGGGAGGGGCCTTAGCGCCTATCTTCAGGTAATCGTGACTCGTTTAGCATCCGATCGATCTCACAGACTCACCCATAGAGGCTGCTCGGGGTCACCGATCTGGAAACAGACCTCTCAACGGTCGCAAAAATGTACTCGATGCTCAGAGTTCTGTCGCCGTCTCAAAGGCCTCCCAGACAGCTTCGTCGAGCGAACGGGGTGCCCAGCAATCGCCGACTCGGTGGATCGACACGTCAGTACCTGAGAGGGCGCGGTACTGCTCGTAGTCGGCATTACCACCGTGGGCGAAGACGACGGTGTCAACGCTGTCGCGGCGTTCACGATCGTCGTTGAATACGTTCTGGAGAACGATTTCGTCAGCCTCGACAGCGTCGACGCGATGGTGCGGCGTCAGTATGACGCCCTCGGAGTAGAGATCACCAAGAAGTGTATTTTGGATGTACTGCTGGACTGATTCACCCGGCGTGTACGCCGCTGTGACGATCTCGACATCGGCACCGGCGTTGATAGCTTCGGAGGCGACATCAAGGGCAGCCTCGTTCCCATCCCAGTCAGCGACGAGAACCTCGTCTCCGAAGGGATCGTCGGCACGGAGTGCTTCAATCGCGGTACACGATGACACCGACCCAGCGACGGGAATGTCTGGTCTGCGCCCGGTTGCACCCGTCGCGAGGACAAGTTCGTCGGGATCGTAGGCGGCGACGTCGTCCGGATCAAATTGCGTATCGAGTTCAACAGTCACGTCGTGGTCGTCAAGACGTGATGTGAGGGTGGCCAGCCAGTCTTGGTAACGTCCGCGGTGGTCAAGGTCGGCATAGGCGGTCACCTGTCCGCCGAGGTCGCTGGTGGCTTCGAGAAGAGTAACGTCGTGACCTCGTTCGGCTGCTGTCGTTGCTGTGACGAGTCCAGCTGGACCGCCACCGACGACGAGGATTGACTTCGGTGTCGTCACCGAATCGAGGTCACTGTATTCTGCTTCGCGACCAGTGACCGGGTTGATAGTACAGCGAATCGGCAACCCCTCTTGGTACCGACCAATACAGCCTTGATTACAGGCGACGCATGGAATCACGTCATCCCACTCCCCGGCTTTCGTCTTCGCCGGAAGTTCAGGATCGGCGATAAGCGCCCGAGTCATCCCGACCACGTCGGCACCCGTCTCGGTAAGCATGCGTATCGCCTTCTCCGGCGTATTGATACGTGAAGTGACGATCGTCTCACCATCGACAGTCTGATCGATGACCGTGGCGGGTGACTGCGTGACCGTTTCTGATTCGGTGGCAGGTGGGACGATATAACTACAGCCTTCCTGCGTACTGGAGCTGCCGACCACGATACTCCAATAATCAAGCGTCGCCACGTCGTCGATATGTTCGATGATCGGGAGCGTCTCCTCGAATGAGAGGCCCTGTTCAGAGCGTTCTTCAGCACTTATCCGGATCCCAACCACGAAGTCATCGCCCGTATGTTGGCGAATACGATCGGCAATCGCTACAGTGAATCGACATCGGTTCTCGAGCGTGCCACCAAACTCGTCATCTCGATTGTTGACATTCGGGCTCCAGAATTGCGCCGGCAGATAGCTGTGCGAGCCGACGATCTCAACACCATCGAGGCCAGCTTGCTCCATCCGTACTGCTGCGTCGGCGAAGGCGTCGATCATCTCGTACACTTCTGCCGTCTCCATCGGCCGTGGAATGACGTTCAGTCGATCGGTGGGTTCATCAGAGGCCGAAAGCGCGGGCGGGGCGTACTCACCGGCGTAGCGCTCACGTCCGCCATGAAAGAGTTGCGCCAGAAGACGAGTACCGGCCATGTGCATCGCCTCGGCAAATGGTTCGTACGTCTCCACGATGTCGTCGGTGCTGGCGTCGATTGTATGGTCGGTCAACAGACCACTTTCGTGGACGGCGTGGGCTTCAAGAACCACTAGCCCCGCCCCGCCGCGCGCTCGTTCAAGGTGGTATTCGAAGAACGCATCGGTTGGGAGATACTCATCGACAAGCGTCGTTTGGTGGCCCGAACTCATGATTCGATTTGGTAGTTGGATCGATCCTAACCGTGTTGGGTCAAAGAGTGGCGCATACTCCATATGTCTTCAAAATCCGTTATGGATTTTAAATTTCTGATAGATATTTGCTCGTGTTGACAGTCATACCAGACACTCAAGCAGCTGTCTCGAGATGAACGGACAAGCCACGGCCGCTAGCGAACTATCGTGGGACAAATCGCTCTGTTGATCACTGCCGAGCAAGTGGCTTCTTGCCAATTCGTCCTGATCGACTGAAAGACTAGCTGTCTGCGCAGTGGATCAAGTTCTTCTTAACCAACAAACCGACCAAAATATCTCAGGAGTTGGTTAACAACCTATTGGCCACCATACTCGACGCAACCACTACCCGTTTTGGTATGATGATTACGAGGGGCCCTATCGCGTCTTCTTCGGCCACACTGTTCATGACCACCCGGTGGAGCGAGAACATGCCGTCGGCCTCGATACCGGCTGCGTCTACGGTGGAACGCTCATCGCGTACGACTACCGGAACGACGAATTCCTCACCGTAGAGGCGAAGACACATCAAGAACGCGCCAACTCGAAAATTGTCGATCCGGCCTGAGCGGCTCTATTTATTCGATCCTCGATAGAAGAGAGATATTTCCAAAACTAGTTCTTTTGTGACCCTCTTAGCCACTATCCGAAGTGGAACGATGGTGGGCGATTAACGAAACACTCGGCCTAGTATCCATGCGATTCCGTTCGCCACGGAACAGAACAGAAAGAGGCCGATGGCTCTGTTGAAATCCTCTTCTTCAGATATGTTCTCACCTGAAACAGCCGGTCGATGAAAGCTGCCTATTGACCACCAAGGGTTCTACCAGTTCAAAGGGATGTTTCAGTGATCGTGCGAGATACACAGCGCGAATCTCCCATTGCGATTCTATCAGCAGATGTAACGTGTTCGAATCGCAGGTCGCCCGCAATTCACCATTCTGCAGGCGGTTCGACGGGCAGCAAGCCTCTGCCGACGAGCACTCGTTGCCCGAAGGGCGAAGACAACAGTTCGAGGAATGCCTGCTCACGGGCATCAGGCTCGTCAAGCGTGTACAAGTAGACGTCGTCCGTCAGTGGGTACCCCTCCTCGTACACGCTCACACGGTCACCGTCAACGGTCACGTCCAGAATCCGGACATCCCGCTCGCGGGCAAGCCTGACGCCGGATGCCTGGACCACTCCAAGCGCGTTGTCGTGTTCAGCTGCAGCTGATACTAACTGGGAGGCTTGTCCGGCCCGATAATCAAGCGCTGAAGGGGTGGAGTTGCCGGCGAAGAAAAAGTTCTCGTAAGCGGTATTGGTGCTGCTGGTGACCCCGGGTCCGAGAAAGAGAAACGGTTCCACGTCGGGACCTCCCAGAGTTCGCCAATTTGTGATATCGCCCGTGTACAACCGACGAATCTCCCCCGGTGTAAGAGAACCGAGGCCCGATTCCGCGAGGGCGGGTGAAACGATGAATGCCCAGCCGTCTCGGGCGACCAACTCTCGAACGACGGCGTCAGCTCGATCGCCGAGGTACTCCGTCGGTTCCGGTTTGGCCCTCGTTGAGCCAAGTCCTGCCACGTCGACTGTTCCGTCAACGAGCGCCTTGCCGGCCCGCTCTCGTTTCGAGAGTGTGGTCGCAACGTGGAACGGTGGATTAGATCGACCGCCTGAGGGTGCTACCTCTTCCCCGGCAGTAAAGTGGTCCGCGAGTCGTTCGTCGAAACGTGGGCGGGCCCCCATCTGCGTCCAGACGAGACGGTCGGCCGTCGGAGATGGATTCGCATTCCACAGACCGGCTCCAAGCTGGACAGCTTCCGATAGGGCCCCCGTGGTCGCAATCGTAACTGGCCCTGTTCTCGCAGAGTGATCGTTGGGACAACTTGGGTTTGCCGGTCTGGTCTCGCGGTTCGGTGTCTGTGTTTCTGTCGGGGTGTCATCATCAGCATCCACCACGCCAGCGTGCAACGAACACCCCGTGAGCGCACCGAGGAACCCGGTACCTGAAGCGAGGAATTCTCGACGGGTCCGCCACCGATTCGATGACGGTTTAGAGTCGGTGGAGGGCATATACTACGGAACAGATAGTGTTCTATTACCAATCTTACTATGAATACTATATACCTGACTGGTTGGCTCTGTTGAAATACTCTTCTTCAGACATATCATTGCCTGAAACAGTTGCTTGATGAGAGCTGCAAGTAGAATAGTTGAGATCGAACAAAGAATTCATACACGGTTTGCAAGGTACTCCAGAATGGTGTCTCAATGCCCTCCATCAACGATCCAGAAGTCCAAAGAAGACGTGTACATCGTCGCCGCCTTCTTTACCACAATTTCAGTGGTTGGTCTCCCGGTAGGCGCGTTCTTAGTCTATCGATCATTCCAGATTCATCGGTCACTCCCCAACGATGATGACGATAGCCAGTAAGGAGTAACTCGCTCATTCGTACAGACCAATCTCACTCCTTCCCGCAGACCAACCTCGGTTCGTACCACATTCGTGCACTGTATTGAGCGATGCGTGCGTTCCCTGTACTGACCGTGACCGGGCAGAATATATCACTTTCTGAGGATTTCAACAGAGCCAGGCCGGTAAAAAGAGTAGCCGGTCCCGAGTCGTAATACCCAATACCGAGAGCAACAGTCACCAATGAGCCGAGACAGATTCCCACAACTGGAGCCAGTCCCAACAGAACGCTGATCAAGATGCTCACACGCTCGTAACCGAGCACTCCAGCGATCAGGGCCCCACCGAGGACGCTACCGGACAGAACGACATTCGAAGCGAAATTGTAGGTCCCGGCGCTGATTCCGTCACCAGCGTAGTCGATTCGAAGGACAGCGTACGCTACTACGGTTGCCGCACAAAGAACGAGTACACCGGTGGCGACACTGAGACCTTCATCGATCAAGGATCGATCGGAGAGTATCTGACTCTCAAATAGCGAACTCCTCATGAACGTAGTCACTTGTACTCGGTCTGAAGACGGTTTTGTGCTCCCTCTCGCGTTTTGAAATATCGTCGGTCGCCCTCCGCCGTCCGAACAGCCCAGTCGTACGTCTCGCTATCAGGACGGTACCAGTGATCAGAGTACACATCGAACACGGACAAGTCTCCCCCATCGGAATGTGTCTGTTTTTCATCGGCATCGAGATCGGCTTCGTCCGACACTTCGGATCGAGCGTCCGTCTCGCTCTCTGTGACATCCTCAACGAGAAGCGTTTCCTCGATCAGATCCGTATCGACGATCATTCCAGGACCGTAGCCGTTGTCAAATGCTGCTTCCGTCGCTGTCATCAGTATCTCTTGGATGTCTCGAACCGGGTCGTCGTCGGAAGAGACCGCTTCGTAGGTTCCGTCGCTTTGCATCACCCATCGACGGCGGTTATCTGTTAGTGACGCCTCCAATATGAACCGGAGCTGTTCGCGCAGTTGCGTGTCTTCGACCGGCGCGACCGCTTCTACTCGATAATCGAGATTCCGAGTCATCCAATCGGCGGAGCCGATGTACCACTCGGGACTGCCTCCGTTCTCGAAGTAAAATATCCGAGCGTGTTCGAGGAATCGGCCGACAATCGAGTGGACGGTGATATTCTCGCTTAGTCCTCCAATACCGGGACGAAGCCGGCAGATATCTCGCACGATCAAATCGATTTCGACGCCGGCCATCGAAGCACGATAGAGTTCCTCGACCATCGACGGGTCTTCAAGCCCGTTTATTTTGACCACAATCCGTGCCCGCTGACCAGCACGAGCATGCTCGGCCTCTCGTCTGACCATCTCCGTGAACCGCTCACGCATCGTTACGGGTGCGATCAAGAGCTTCCGGAACCGGTCGTCGAGCGTCGGTCCGGTAAAGAAGTTGAACACCTTCGTGAGATCGAACCCAATGTCTCGATCAGCGGTCAACAGTCCCAAGTCGGAATACCCTTTGGCGGTCCCGGAATGATAGTTGCCAGTACCGATGTGAGAGTAGAGCTGAACGCCATCCTCTTCTTGGCGCACGACGAGCGCCGTCTTCGTGTGCGTCTTCAGCCCCACAGTCCCGTACGCGACGTGGATGCCCTCCTCTTCGAGTTGTCGAACCCACTCTAGGTTGTTCTTCTCGTCGAACCGAGCCTTCAGTTCGACCATCACCGCGACCTGCTTGCCGTTGTCGGCGGCATTGATGAGGCTCTGAATGACCTTCGAGTCGCTCGCGGTTCGATAGATCGCCGCCTTCACCGCGAGCACGTCGGGATCGGTCGCGGCCGCGTTGAGGAATCGCTGGACTGTCCCCTCGAACGAGTGATACGGGTGGTGCGCGAGAATGTCCCCGTGTTTGATTTCGTCAAAGATACTCTTCGTCTCGTCTCTAGTATCACTCGCCAGTGAGCCTAATCGGGGATGAGGCTTTGGTGACCACGCCGGCGGCTTGAGGTCGGGACGATCGAGATCGATAAGCTCGAAGAAGTCCTCGAAGTCGATCGGTCCCTCGCGGTGGAAGACTTCTCGGTCGTCGACCCCGAGCTGATCTTTGAGAATCGCCAGTGACCCGTCGGGCATATCGGCGTCAACCTCTAGCCGGACCACCGTCGCGAAGCGTCTCTGTTCGATGACCTCCTCAACCATATCGACGAGGTCTTCGGCGACCTCTTCGTTCCGCCGCACCTCGGCGTTTCGCGTCACCTTGAATTTCGATACGTCACGGATATCGAGATCGGGGAGCAACAGGTCGAGGTTACGTTCGATGAGGTCTTCGATGAGAACATATCTGTCAGCCTCGCCAGAAACGCTGATGAGGCGGGGTTGATTCGGCGGAATCTTGATCCGGGTGAATGTCGGCTCGTCACCCCCGTTCGACGAGAGCACAGCGAGCGAAAGCGAGAGGTTAGAGATGAACGGGAACGGGTGAGCGGGATCGAATGCGAGCGGCGTTAGTGTCGGCAGAATAGACTCCTCTGCTTTGTTGAATCCGATGACGGCGTCGGGGTCACTGTTTGAGCGCCTGTTCGAGGTTGTAGACTGCGGCGGTCAACACGAGTTCGCGGAACTCGCGGTACCACGCGCGAGGATGGACAGCGGGGCC
>NZ_JANHDM010000013.1 GCF_024494685.1 Halorubrum rubrum
CCTGGGGGAAGCGCCGTCGTGAGGCGGTTGCAGCATTCGTGCTTCACCGACGGCGTCGGGGTACTTCAAAGTGGTCGTGATTACCGGCGTAATCACGACCAGACGTCTATTTGCCTAAAGTTCCGGATTCCGGCGGTAGCAGTGTTAATAGCCAAGAAACCAGATTTATAAATTATATATCGCTATACCAAAACTGAGCCACGGTCTCAACTGAGTCCACCGTATAGAGGCGGAATCAGACTATTCTGAGGTTGCTGGTGGGGTATTGTAGAATAGTATCCTATTTTGGAATAGTGCGCTATTCAGTCGATTCTGAAGAAGCAGACTCGCGGGCTTGTTCGAATCGTTCGGCCACTTCGTCTACGAGATCTTCCTCCACGACGGTTCGGAGAAGAGCATCAGTCATCTCCCGAACGACGATGTTCTGGTAGCCCTGCTGGTTGAGCTCGCGTTCCAGTTCGTACTTCAGCCAGGAATCGAAGTCCTCGATCGTAGCCACCCGGGCGTAGAAAGGCCGCTGTTTAGCGGCCTCATAGCTGAACGCTGAATCGGTCATCGGGTTTTGTCGTTCGACGGGTTCCTGAGAGGGCATCTCCTCGTCGCCTTCCGATTCAGACGCGTCATCCGTATCCTGGGGTTCGTCGTCCGGTTCATCTTCGAGTGTCTCCCCGAGGTCGGCAAACGGATCGTCGTCAGACATGGCGGACCACCTCACCTGCCTCGACGATGTGCGCCAACTCGTCGAAACACTGCAACTGGTCACAGTCAGGGTCGTAGTCCAGCAGGGGTTTGCGCTCGCCATAGGCCTTCGTGATGCTGGTTCGGTCCCGGATGCCTGGTGAGGGTTTGAGATCGCCGGCGTCGACAGCCTCCCAGTCCGTGATTCTCGCAAAATTCGGGATGCGGTCCTGAAGATTATCGTGCGAGTTGAGACGTTCGAGGAGCTGTCGATCTTGAGTCTGCTGGTCGATACGGCCGCTCAACATGTTCGGAACCAGCGACAGGACGTCGACGTCCATATGCTGCCGAAGCGGGGAGATCTGTCGCTCGATGGTTCGCTCCAAGCCGGCCATCGCCTCGTTCCCCGGGGCGAGCGGAAGCACCAAGTTCGCCGTCGCGACGAGCGCGTTGTCCGTGAGTCGGGATCGGTACGCCGGCGAATCCGTGACGATATAATCGTACGTGTCCCCAAGGAGTGGGTCGACGACTTCCCGTTTGAGCAGCGCAGAGGGTTGGAATACGTCGCCGACGACGATCTCCCGCTCGACCTGTTCTAAGTCCTCGCTGGACGGGAGGATATCGAACTCATAGCTGGTATCGTAGACAACTGAAGTCGGGTCAGCATCGTTGAAGAAAACGTCGCCGATGGTTTCCTCGGTGTTGTGGTACTGGTCGTCAAACCCCAGGCCCACGGACGCGTGGCCGTTCGGGTCAAGATCGATGAGGAGGACATCGTGGTCGTGTGAGGCCAGCTGTCGGGCGAGGTTGACAGCGATCGTCGATTTGCCGACGCCCCCCTTCAGCATACACACCGAAACAGCCCGAGAGTTCCCATCGGTCTGTACCGAATCATATGGGCTATTCGGGCTATTTGTTCTATCTATGCTATTCTTGCTATCCGAGCCACTCATACTATTCAAAAGTATTCACCCCTCTCAACTTAACTCTATGGTGAATAGTTTGAATGGTGTACTATCTATACTGTTTAGGCTATTCAAGAATAGTATTCTATCTCAAAATAGATTAGATAGAAGAGTGGAACGTAGAATCAGGAAACGATCTCTCATAGACCGGACTCAATAACGGTCAGTTCACTGGAAGACCACTCAAACAGTTCCTTGACAAAAACGAGGATCACGATTATCAGGAAGAGTGACCCCTCACTACGGGGGTTCAGATTAATCATAGAACCCTCCTCTACTGTGACTGAAGATACTCAACCACACATCTAGTATGATTTTTTATCTTTCCCAGATTTTTGGCAACCATCGGATGTACGAGATACTCGACGACACGGCGGTACAGGTCGTCCTCGCCATCAAGAGTGGCGACTCTATCCGCAATGTCGCCCAACAACTCCACACGCCGTACGAGACGGTCCGACAGGCCGTGAACCGTCTCGAAGACTCAGGATACGTCCACTATGATGACGGCCTCTCTGTCGTCAACGAGCAGGTAAGAGACGCCGCCCGCGAACTCATCGCTGCCAGTGCCGGCGGCAGTTCCCTCTCGATTGAGGAGGCGTACGTCCTCCCACAGTTTGGAGACTGGCCGTTTGCCTTCAAGCGGATCGATGCTGTCTATGTCTGGACCAGGGCGGATACCAAGTCGGTCGCAAGCCTACCGACTATCTGTTGTTCCTAGCTGTCTACGAGCAAGATATCGACGCCTGGAAAGAGTTTTTTGAATCGTTCGACCTTCCCACCGCATTCGAGCGACGGGAGACGAGTTAGAGAGGCCGCTACAGGTCGTCCTTGAGCCACGTTCGTCACTCGATGTCAATCACGTCGAAGGATATCCGGTGATCCCGAGAGGTGAGACGGTTGAGTATATGCGCGAAAACTACGCCCAGTTTCAGTCGGCACTGGAGATCCTTGACCGGATGTATGAGGGTCTCAAGCTTTAGTGAGGAGAGGTTAGAAGTCTAAAGAAATTTCCTCACTATCACCCGAGGGAAAGAGGAGATCAAATGCAGGATGCTTGTAGAGAATCTCGCGGCACTCACGGCATCGCGTGAATAGGGATTGCTCCGCATCCCAAAAATCAGAACGCATTACGACAGCAGAATCACGTGAGCCGTAATGCCCACCAGATACTGAAAAATGGTTGAACTCAAGCCCTCCACACTCCGGACAGGGATCATTCATACTTTCCCAGTCATCCCGCTTAACGCCGGAAATTGTCTGTTCGTTCTCTTCTTGATCAATAACTCGTATCGAGAGTCTCATTGGATCTCGCCTCCGCCCATATTGAGGCGAAATAAAATGGCGGTATCAGTCGATCATTCGAGCAACCACAATCAGGATCAAATACTCCTCAATACGAGGAGTGACTGTTACGATTTTAGCGCGATCGTCGTAATCAATAATATCGTATTTGGCGAGTTTTGGCAGGTGGTTCTGAATCAACCCATTATATACTGATTCATAATCTTGGGAAGTGACTTCTCGTGGTGAAGTTCCATTTTCGACGCTTCCAATCACCCTAGCCAGATGTCGGACATCAATATCCTGTTCGTACCCGAATAGGAATAAGTAATTTAATAGAAGGACTCGCCGTTCATTTCCGAGAATTCCAAGGACATTCGTAACGCTACTGGGGTAATGAGCAGTAGACGTCATACAAGATCTCCTTGAATTCCTCTCGGCGGTACATACCGATTCTGACCATCGGATTTTTGCAGGTTGTCGGTTTGAATGTACATGCTGTCTGTCTCAGGCAGCGCGGGCGCGGTGTCTCCAGCACCGCCCTCGTTTCTGAGGGGCCGCGCTTCATACCTTCAACACTCTCCCAGACCCTTAATTCTAACGTAGTAATATACTCTGTTAGACTATTGGGGAAGGATACGACTATACGAACAGATGCGTATTCGCCACACATGACTAATGAGGAATACGCTCCGAGTGAAAACGAGGAAGAAATCCTGAATGTTTTGAAGGAAGGGCAGGGTTCATCTCAACCCTGGGGACGAGCAAACCCATTATTCCTACGGGAACAGACCGGCCTAAACAAGCAGCAGGTGAATTATGCACTTAGGCAACTCATCGCTGCTGGATGGGTAACTAAGGTCACGGAGGGGCTTTATGAATTCGTTGACGATCCCCGAAATGGTAACACTTGAATTATTGATTATCAGACCGTCTCTTCCACCCAAGCAGCTGTGATTTTATTTTCCTTTGATTCCGCAGCATCATCGAGGATACGACTACACATAGATAGGACCTGTCGGATATTGCCCTGTGATGTTTGGAGAATCAAATCCAACGCCTCCTCAGAGAATGGCTCTATCCCTTCATTATCAGCAGAAGACACTCTCTCTTGATCTAGATAATCACGCACCAACTCATAGAGGTTCTCACTTGTAAGGGGTTTCAGAGCAACTTCTTCCCCAATTCGCTCACTGAACGCGTGGTACTCACTCATCACGTCTTGCCATACCTCGGGAGCACAACCAAACAGCATGCATAGTCCCGAACTGTTCTGATCCATCAGGTGCCGAATGCTGTTGAGTGTTGCCTGTTCATCCTTTGGTGAGAGTCGCGCGATGCTCTCGAACTCGTCGACGAAGACGAAAATACCCGTATAACCGAGTTCGAGGAGCATATTTTTGAGTGCAGTGAAGGCCCGAACACCCATCGTGTCGTCGTCGAGTGCGCTGTGAATTTCCATCTCCTTGCGCTGCTCGTAACGAATCCCCTCTGCGGTAAGCCACTGCCACGCGTAGAGATTCGTGTCCTCGTACACCATGTGGATAATGGCACGCGCAAAGTCGGCGAATTTCGTCACATCGCTGAGGCGGCGAATCGCCTCGGGGACAATTTCCGAGAGCAGCACATCGCCTTCGTCAATCAGCGATTCCATCCCACTGGCACCGATCGGGTTTGTGTCGGTGACATCTCTCGCCACAGATGCAAGAAACTCGTACGCGAGCTCTTGGAGTCGGTTGAAACCCAGGTCGTAGACAAACTCGTGGTAGATGTCGAGGAATCCTTCACCAGGCTGGGCGACATATCCCACGACGACGTCGTCGCGACCACGGAGGAGCGAGCGCGTGTATTTGAGCGTGTGAGACTTCCCATTCCCATACTTTCCAGTGACTACCAGATGTTTCGACTTCCCAGTAGACAACATCGACGAAACCGTCGAGCTGATCTTATCCGAAACGTGCTGCTGCCCACAGTAAATCTCGGGGTCTTCAGCTGGAACTGGACTGTATGGGAAGGGGTTCGCGTTTAGGTCGTACTGTGAGTAGTCTTGCTGTTCGTCGGTGATCGTGAATGCGTCGGACATTATGTAGCCTCCTGCGAGTATTCGATGTCGCGGTCATGCACCGCGAGGTAGTAGTATTTCTTACCGAACTGTTCAACGCCGGCCATAACCTGCTGAGTGGACTGGGATGTGCTAACTAAACCGTCCTCTTCAGAGAGCGCTATACGCTTGATGCCGAGTGCAGAATCCTTCGCAGCCGTATCCATTGGCGCTCCCGACAGCTCGAGCTTACCGACGTTCTGTCGGCAGAGCTCCAGCAGCGCTGCGTCGAAATCATCGCGAGTGCAGCCGAGTCGTTCACAGGTCTCCTCACGGAGACGTGGAATCGACAGGTAGCGCTGTCGAAGGTCAACACCTGCTCTCTCTTCAAGATCGTCGTACACGTCCAAAAGCAGGTAGTGGTAGTTAGCGGATATCGCCGCCTGGTCTACCAAGTAGTAGTTACCTGTGAACGCGTTCCGTTGGACTCGGCCCAACCGCTCAGCCCAATCCCCAAGGACCTCCACACTCGTTTGGTTATATGAATATGGGCTGAACTCTTGTGCCTCTTCCAATTGAGTCAAGAGTGTGTCTAAACCAGCGTTTTCGACGTTTTCGAGAACCTCGATGAATGTCCCGTAGTGGGGACTACGTGTCTCCAAGATTGTACTTACTTGGCTCCAGTCCTCGTCGCGAATTGCACTAAGGAATGACAAACCGACATCAGTCGTCGTATAGACTGGTTCCTCGCCAGAATCATCTTCGTCGAGCAACGAGATACGCTTTGCTTCAAGGATTGTTTCACGTGCACGGCGGTGACTTACCTCCAATTCGTCCTCAAGATCTACAGTTGACTTGCTAACTGCTTCACAGGCATGAGTCAGTTCAGCCATCCGGCTGAGAGTGACTGGCCTTACAGTTGGTCTCTCATCGCTCATGTGAGCCTCCTCATCTGTTGCTTCGCGGTTTCGTATGCCCGCTTAGTGACCTCGTTGCCGCTGAAGCGCAAGTCGAGGTACTCCTCAATATCTCGACCAGATTCGGCGACATACCGGAAGCGTCGCAGCTCGGTCGCAAGTGCCCAGAGATTATGCTGGGTCAGGGCAGTTCGGTCTTCGCGAATCTCGTCGAGTGCTTTTTGTCCACACACTGGGCAGGGACAGGGGAGCCTGTCTAGTTCCTCGATATTGCGTAGTTCTTCTCCCCCGAATCCCGGAATTAGGTAGTTCCGGTTGCCTGCACTACGAATGAAGGCCGAAGAGTCGAAACTGTCGACCCCCAAGTAGAGCAGCAGTGGTTGATAGACGAGACCTCCGAGACCATACACGTGCAGGTGCTTGTCTGTCGCGTTTCGTGCAGATAGTATCAGTTTTGTTACTTTTTTATAGTCGGTTCGTATTGGAACCATACTTCCGAGGGCATAGCCATCGAATTCACCATTCTTCTCTAAGTATTGTATGTTATTCCGGATCGTCTCTGGATCGTAACCATGGACACTCGCGAAGAGAAGGCCCTCCCCATCGTGATGGTCGCTCGCTTTGAGTGCGTACTCGATGCTTTGGTCGATTCGCCGTTGGTTTTCTGCTGCCCGATTCTCCCTTGAGAGAGGAATGTCGACTGTACCGAGGATGTCCGCGTCCAATTGTCTCTGGGTATCAAGCGTTTTTGCTGGGGTAGTGTCCACTTCTTCGTTGGCGAAATCGAACCCACCACTATCAGCGAAAACGATGGTGTCCTCGGGGACGTCCATTTCCTCCCGTAATGTTACACCATTCGATATTCTCTGCCACATTGGGTCTCGGTTGCGAATTGATCTCGCGTTGATCATCGCTGCCGAGAACTCTGGGATCGTGCCGACGTACGTCGGTGTATTGTCACTCGACCGCTTCCCGATGTTTCTGACGGGGAAGAGAACAGGGGTATCTAATTCCCCTCGGGGGAGGTCGAGTTTCCTGCGTCGATACAACATGCCTCCCGCTCGGGTAGGCTGTCCTCTTATTTAGTGAATGGGGCAATATGGACCGTTCAATAATATATCATTTATCCTAGAGTGGGGGATGGTTCTTAGGAGCGGAAGAACACGTACGATGCCACTTGGTAGTGGAGGATCACTCAGACTCAAATTCCGCTTGTGGTGGTACTTCCTCTACTCGCCGACATAGTTCTTCGATAGTTTCCGGGCGAAGAGTATCGACAGTATCGATGTATCGAGCGAAATTCTTCATATAGTGACCCTTGAGTCCAACAACGATCGTGCTATGTTCTTTTGCGTCCTCTGTCCGCGCGGGAATGGATTCGATATTGTCAAATTGGTCTTCGACAAGTTCGCGGTTGAAGACCACACCAATCCGGTCTGAACGTACCTCCTGGACCATCTCGTCGATGTCGATACTGGTGTAATAATCCTTCCCAAGGGTAAAGAATACGACATCATAATCGGCCTCTTGAAGGAGGTGTCGTAGGTCTTTTTGAATGTCGAGTTTCGCAGATCGCTCTCTTATGTCGCTAACATTCATTGAGCTGAATGTTACCTCGTAGGGGGGGAGATAGTCGTCTTCTGCGACAAGGCCAAATCCTGCACTTACGAAGTAACGGTCGACGTCGTGACCTTGTCGCAGAAGCCATCTAACTGCACTCTTGACGTGGTTTTGCTGGCGTCCCGTGTACAGGTCGCGTGCTGCAATACCTGGCACATTATCCCGAGCGAGGAGGTCTTCACGAGAGAATTGGAGAGTTTCCTCTTCACCGAAAATCGGCGCGTCGTCTGGTATCTCCTTCGATCCTGAACATTGGTCGATGACAAGGATGTCCAATCCGTTTTCGGTATCAATCTCAGGTGGATGAGGCACGAAGTCGTCACTGGCTGCATAGTTTTGCCCGCAGACCTCGAGTATTTCATCTCGCAAGTCTCGAGGGTTGCTATTGGTGTGTACCTCGCAACCGTTTTCCCGAGCAGCCGCTACAGCTTCTTCGTCAAGTTCACCATCCAATGTGTGTACGAAGAGGTGCTGGTACCTCGCTGCTTGTTCGCCGACGTTTGCTGCCATACGATCTGGGGCGAACGAGACGAGCGACGGGGTTTCTTCCCACCACTCACTCACGCCGTTCGCATCTAGTACACCAATCTCTGCGACCGGAAGGTCATGTGTTTGAGTCCAGAACGAGGAGTGTTTGTCGCACAGATAGTCTTCAACAGTTTCGTAGCCACTGTAGGCTGCATCCCCCTGGGTCGCGACGAGGATCTTCGGAAGGTCTTCCTCGAATTCATCGTAGAAGCGTCGTGTGTTGTGGAACCCTCGTCTCCGATTCCGATCGTTCCCCCGGAAGATGCAAACCTCGACACCGTACTCTCTACAGATTGGACAGTTACATTTCTCCCACGGACGACTTCGAAGGGTGTCTTGATACTCTTGGAGCAGGTCGTCGTCACCGATCCAAGTAGCGTAATCCCGGACAATCGCCCAGACTCGATCATAGTCACTGACAACGTACGGCTCGTTCAAAACGGTCTTCGCGTGTGGGAACCCCTCAAATACGTCTACCGCTGTGCTCAGTAGTTCGTCGTACTCCTCGAACGGAACTGGAGCAGTCGGGGTATCTTCCCGCAGGAGTTTGACTAACTTACTACGGAGATTATCACTGAAGCTCGCCTGAAGCTCGCGGCCATACTCGAAATCCTCTCGGAACGCCCTTTCTATGTCCTGTAGGAGCGACTCATCATACTGATCATCGTGGCGGTGTTCCAGGAGATATTCTCTCGTCGCTGGAAGCACCTTCTCAGCCTGTTCGTACCAACTCTCGAGAGCATTACGAATCGAATCTCCTGTATCGTATGCTCGGAGTGCCACCAATGTTTCACGACCGCGTAGGGACGTTTCAACAGCTTCGTCGAGATCGTCCCGGCTCGATGGATAGCGAACTCGAATGGCATCGTAGCGTTCGTCGTTATCAAGACGATAATTCTGTCCACCGGTCCACGCCGAACGAAGCATACTCGCGCTGTCGAAACTAGTCATCCCCGACCGACCAATCGTCTCGAACGCCTCAGTCTTCGCGAAGCCGAAGACGTGAGAGTCGATGCGGGTGTTGTGTTCTCGTTCGAACTGCTTGATCGTCTTCCCGACGCTCTTGACGATTCCACGAACGTCGTGAACTGGGCTACCTGCGACTCCCCCGATTCCGAGGTAGTCATAACCCATACCAAGCACTTCCTCGGTGGCCTTACTGTATGAATCAGGGTTCCATCCCTGGATAGCGACCATCAGTCGGAACGGATAGTCACGACGCTGGTAGAGGTCATACATCTCTCGGGCGTTCCGCAGCGTCAGGTCGTAGCGGAACTCGGCGTCGTGTTCGCGATAGACCGCACGTGAATCCTGTGCGAGACGGGACAGAACGGTATCAATGTCTCCCCGAAAGTCCTCAGCGATGAACGGCTCAACTTCTATATCGGGATCAGTACGAATCGTCGGCTCGTACTCGTCGACATATGAGGGCCATTCCTCTGGCCATTCCTCGATCATAACGTCAACGACGTCGGTGATGGGATCGGGGATGTCGCCTTTGTTGAGTTCTCCGTCGAACGCGCGTTCGTCAAGATAAAGTCGTCCCTTGTCCTTTCCCGACCCTAGAACGAGGTGGTCGATAGTGACGCCGACAGTAACGTCCAGCGTCTCGTAGAAGTCGAGCATATCCTCGTTCCCGTACGGTGGGAAAGGGAGCGACTTGTACCCCCAAGCCCCGCAGTCACTAATCGTCGGTAACCAATTCGGGATAGAAAGTACGGGGTCATCGTAGACACCGTACTGGGCTAGTCGCTCGGCTTTGCGGTTTGTCTCTTCGACCTGTTCGCGAGATATGAGAACCCCGTCTACTGGTGTGGTTTCGGGCTCGAAAATGTCCCAGATATAGTCCAGATCGCGCTCTTGACGGTTCAAGGTAGAGAGTTCGTCGTGTTCGAAATCGTAGTGGGAGTCGACTGCGTCGTCCCACTCAGGTACGTAGAACCGCACGTTAGATAGTCACCAGTAGTAGCGATGGGAGGGCATCCTATAAATCCGTTTGAAGTCCCTCACTCTGTAACTGGCACTAACTAACCGAAGTCAGATAGTGTAGGGCCAGTATGGATCTGTATCGAATCCCATTGGTCAGGGTACTCTGCCTCAACTTGCTCAAAAACACCGTCGCCAATCTCGGTCAGAACGTAACTACTTGACCGAATCTTCGCGAGTTCCAGGTGGACTAACCACTTGTAGTGTACTTTAGCACGTGGTACCCACGAACTGTCACTATCGACATCGGGGTAGAGATGGTCGATTCGCTCACCGAACCTCTGTGCCGCTGGTGTGTCTTGAGTTGTCGGAACGGTTTCAACTGTGAGCTGATGGAGAACTGCCAGCATTGGCAAACGGTGCTCATAAAAAATAACCATCCAGAGAAGGGCCTGTTCGGTACACGATAGCGAATCTTTCACTCCGATGCCTAACTTTGCTCCAGAATGACTCTGTTGCAGTGCAGGTTCATACGCTTCGGTAAGCGATCGCCCTTTTTCAGTTAGTTCGCCCTCATCCAGAAGGTCAAGCAGTTCCAAGAGTCGAGTCACGTGCTGAACTTTTCTTGACCCCACGACACCTCTGTTGAAAGCTAATGTCCGCAGATCGGCATTCGGCTCACGCCGTCGCAACTCAAGCAACTCGCAAGCTAGCGGAAGGTCGTCCCAATCCGGCTGAACCGTCTCTAGGTGCCTGACTGACGACGTTTCCACAACTATGGGCTCTAATTTGCCAACCGCAATATAATTTCCTCACGTGATTAGGGACATAGTGAGTATGCTACCGATAATACTTAGTGAATACTGGGAGAGCCTCTTGGTGTGCATCTTGAACAAGAATCGGTCTCCGACCTTTCCGAGTCTGGTGAGAGGACACTATTCATAGGAAGGGACAACCCGATCCGAATCAGCACCGGGCACCGCCTCCTCCACCACGATGGGAAATGTAGTCGTCCACATGGACACAACTACGAAATCTCGGTGGAGGTCACTGGTTCTCTCACCCAAGATGGCTGGGTCGTAGACAAAGGAGATATTACCTCAGTAATAGATGACTGGGACCACCGCTTCCTCCTCGAGAAGGACGACCCCCTCATCGACGCCTTCGAGCAGAGCGGCGACGGTGATTCACTCGTCGTTCTCGAACACCCACCGACCGCGGAAGTGATGGGGCTCGTCTTGGAACGAAAACTCCTCGAGACACTTCCAGAGTCAGTCTCAGACATCTCAGTAGCGGTGCGGGAGACATCGGAGCTCTGTGCGGGGGCGACACACTGATGCCAGTCAGTTCGACAGCTGATGAGCAGCCAGCGGACGATGTCGATGGCGCAGCACTGCCGGTCAACGAGCTCTTCTACTCGCTCCAGGGCGAAGGGAAGCTCACCGGGACGCCATCGGTGTTCGTCCGCACCAGCGGATGTAATCTCCGATGTTGGTTCTGTGACTCCTACCACACCTCCTGGGAGCCCACCCACGCCACAATGAGCGTCGACGACATCGTCGAGGAAGTCCAGTCACACGACGATGCCGACCACGTCGTCCTAACTGGTGGTGAACCGCTTATCCACGATGACGCGGTCACTCTCCTCGAGCAGCTCGACGATCTCGGCTACCACACTACCGTTGAAACCAACGGTACCATCCACCGTGACGCCCCCATCGATCTGGCAAGCATCAGCCCGAAACTCGCCTCCAGCACACCCACCCCTGAGAAAGACCCCAAGGGCGATGGCGAGTGGGCAGACCGTCATGAAGAACGGCGCATCGACCTCGATGCACTCGGCGCACTCGTCGACGACTATAACGCACAACTCAAGTTTGTCGTCACTGGCCCCGATGACCTGCCCGAGATCGAATCCCTCCTCGCTGACGTCCGATCGACGGCAGCGAGTCGCATCCCGGATTCTGACGTGCTGCTGATGCCCGAGGGGACGACTCGAGACGAACTCGATGCCCGCCGGAATGAGGTAGCTGAACTCGCGATGGAGTACGGCTACCGGTACACGCCCCGCTTGCACGTAGACCTCTGGAACGACGCCCCCGAAACGTAACATGACGAGGACGCACTCTCAATTCGCGACTGGCGAGGTAGAATCAGACATCGACTACGAGAAGGCACAGCGGGGCGTTCGCCTCCTGTTAGAGGCCGTCGGCGAGGACCCGGACAGTAACGCGCTGACTGAGACCTGGCAGCGCCGCGTACCGGACGCCTTCGCGACACTCACCGAAGGCCAACGGGAGGCCGCGAAGCCGACGATGCGGACCTTCGACGCCGAGACGACCGATCTCGTTGTCAAAACCACAATTCCCGTGTATTCGCTGTGTGAGCACCACTTGTTGCCGTTCTTTGGAACAGTTCATTTGGCGTATCGGCCGACAGACGAGGTGGTAGGGCTCTCGAAGCTGACTCGGTACGTCCGCTGGCAGTCACGAAATCTCACGATGCAGGAACAGCTGACGAACGACATCGCGTCCGGACTCAAAGAGGAACTAGACGCAGCTACCGTCTTTGTCGAAATGAACGCAACGCACCTCTGTGAGGCGATGCGCGGCGTCGAGACGAGAAGCACGACCACCACCAGGGCAACTGCCGGAGAACCGACTGAGGCAGAACGTGAGCGGTTCCAAGCAGCTGTCAACCGTACGGAGGGTCAGGGATGAGCGAGCAACGAGCGGTAATCCTGGCGTCTGGGGGAATGGATAGTGCGACCGCGGCGGCTGTCGCGCAGGATGCTGGCTACGAGTTGTACATGCTGCACACGTCCTACGGCCAGCAGACCGAGAGTAAGGAGTACGAATGTGCGCAGGCCCAGGCCGAGGCCTTCGACGCCGCAGACTTCCTCCACCTGACGACGGACCACCTCTCGAAGATCGGTGCGTCGAGTCTCACTGACGACGAGATGGACGTCGAGGAGGCAGACTTGGAGAGTGACGAGATTCCGAGCTCCTACGTACCGTTCCGGAACGCGAACCTGCTGTCGATGGCGACGTCGTATGCAGAAGCCAACGATTGTGAGGCCGTGTTTATCGGTGCGCACAGCGAGGACTTCTCGGGGTATCCGGACTGCCGACCGGAGTTCTTCGAGGCGTTCCAGCAGGTCGTCGACGTCGGCACGAAACCGGAGACGGAGATTAGCGTCGAAGCGCCGTTTGTCGAGTTGTCGAAGACAGACATCGCCGAACGCGGTCTCGAACTCGACGTCCCCTATGAACACACCTGGAGCTGCTACCGGGAAGAAGCACCAGCGTGTGGCACGTGTGACGCGTGTGCGTTCCGTCTCCAGGCGTTCCAAAATCTCGGCGAGCGCGATCCAATCGAATACGCCGAGCGCCCCGATTATACCGAATTATAGACGCCGCTGAACCGATTTATCCTCGAATAGGGCGGTTATGGCGCAAATTCTTCTCGACGCGGGTGTGGCTCACGAAGAGTAGGACCGGTGCGGGAGACACCGATCCCAGGGTGCCCGATGCAGAAAGTAATCTAATAATCATCCAACAGTTCTAGTTTGTGAATACCTATGGTGGTTTCACTCATTCGTCTAAACGGACGACAAAGCGCCGCGTAGTGGGATGCGCGGCGGTGAAAATGCCAGTTCCATCGTTGGCACTACTCCCCTTCCTCTGAAGTGGCGGACATTGATTACCGTAGCCGAATGAAATTGACTCATGGGCAGAATCACACAATCAACCCGACTAAGTCAGGTTCAGCACATCATCGGTAGCGGAACCGGAGTACTCGACTTCGCAGTAGATGGTGAAGACGACTACTACACGTGGGACGGCAATGAGGGCGCTGAGTGGGAGATTGAGGATGTGGCTTCCGTTCAGAACATCGATGAAGATCGGTTCATCATGTATCCGGAAGGTGAGTTTTTCGTTTGCGAAATCGAATCACAGGGCGAGGAGCAAAACACCGGTCCAGTTCACTGTTGGTGCGAGTAAGACAGGAACAGAAATATCTGTCACCGAGAGTTGGCTATCAATATGTATGCTGACGATGTCGATTTCTACTCCCTCTCAGAAACCAAACAACGACGCTTGGTCCATAATAAGCGCGTTGCGACTACTGACCAACTTCTAAATGAACTGCCAAAGGGAAAGCCTGCGGTTCGAATATTTGAACGCTCTCTCGACCAATTAGTGTTGGATCAACTGGAGCAGGGTCAATACACTATCGAAGAATTAGCAAACCACTTTAGCGTACAACCCGCGGACGTTCGACGTATACTACATAAGTATCGCCGACGCGGGTCAGACGACTTTACGAACGAGAATTTCAAACTGAACCTTCTTGAGGAACGGCACGGTGTGATACGCGGTGTCGACAGTGACGGAAGGTCACTCTATTATACGCTTCAAACAATCCCATTCTTCGCTCGTGTAGTAGATCCAACGTTGATGTTTTCTCTATTGGGACTGGACGAGTATGTCGATACGCTCCCTCATATTGCCGAACATATCCCTGGTGGAAAAGTCACTGAACTGGATGAAGACTACGCCTTCGTGATCGGTGAATACTGGAATATTGACCCGGAGGAAGTGTTCGAATACTTGACTGAGTTTGACCGCGCATATGTCGATACATCATTACTTCCGCTACCATATATTGAAGACGATGATCACTATGAACGTGTTTCTCGTCGGTTTAGGCAGGTTGAGGGGGTCTACCGTATGTTTCGTGGAACGTCAGATCATATCCAGGAAGTCGGTGAAGAATTCATAGGTCGTATCGAACAGAACCAAGTTGGAATAGCTACTTATCAAGTAATGAGTATTGATTTCGCTGATTTTGAGTGGTATGTAGACCAGTCTGGTGACTATGTCCTTCACAACGAAATCAGCGATTGGGTAGAGCAAATAGCCCGATCGCTTCAACCCGATGAACCTACTAAGGACATCGACGATTCGACAGAGGACACAGAGATTAATCTTCGAGATGAAATTCAATTAATCCTCTCAGAGAAACATCGAACTCCTGCCGAGATATACGAAGAACTCCCACGAGATATTCAATTGGGAACGGATAAATCAGAAGTCAAGGCAGTTCTAGAACGATTGGCCAATACAGGTGTTATCAGCAAAAAGAACGAGAAGTCGACATGTCATTATTTCCAGCGACAGGGGAAAACGTGGGAGTAGTCAGGGAAGCCTTTATCTACTTATGAGCGAGACCAACAATATCCTATTCGAATGACCCTCCAGTATGCGCGTCTCTTCCAATTACGGGCCGGCATTCAATTGATCGCAGAATCTGGCCCGATGTCCAAGAAGGAGCTTACAGACGCACTGAGACAACGGAAAACAATCAATGCTGATGAAACCGCTACAGAAGGAGCAGACGATATTATCGAGCAACTTCGTGATGCAAATCTCATAAAAAATAGCGAAGAAGGGTATCGACTAACAGCTGAAGAGGAATTTAACGACAAGGGGGTCGTGTTAACTTATTCAGGTGAGGAAGTCGTTGGTGCAGGGGATCAGCGAGCTCAAGCAGACCGAATTCTTGCGAATATCATGTACCAACACCCGATGCTGCTCGTCCTCTCGAAATTCATCTACCGAAAAGGCCCGGTCAAGGACTACGAAGTGATGCGGGAATTTGATGGGGAAGCGTTCATTGGTGACAAGATGAATCAATTCACAATTGACATGGGCCTCGATCTTCTGGAAGATGCCGACGTTATTGAACCGGGTGATAATGGCTACATCCAAGGAAGATGGCCTGTCCGGCTCTTCGCACACGTTATCTACGAAGAATATTCGGATTTGATTGGAGACGGAGGAAGTATTCGAGAACCAGAACTCTTCGAGAGATTAGAAACATTATACGGGATCCCTCGAAGGACATTCGATAACTACATTAAAAGACTCCACACTGCCGGTATCGTTTCTGAAGGTAGCTACAAACAGTTGACGCTCAACGAAAGCGTACTTGAAGGAGCCAAAATCTATGAGTGAACCAGCAAGCAAATTCGACGAACTAGGGTTGGAACGAGACCCATTCTCGACCACTATCGCGGATGAGGAGATTGCGGCACAGTATAGTTTGGTCGGAAGAGATGATCAGGAGTATCGCCTACGTGAATTCGTCCAATCGGGCATTCGTGAGCCCGACCTCATGAAGCGTCGGCTGATTTTCGGAGAATATGGGACAGGTAAGTCCCACCATCTCATCGAGTTGCGGGACGAGGTAAGAGAAGGCGTTGAGGTCGAGGGGGAAACGTACGAAGCACTAGCAGTATACGTCGGCAACTTAGGCTTGAGTATTCGTCGACTGTATGAGAAAATTGTTGAGGAGATACTAGAAGACGAACCTAGACTTCAGGACTACGTAGAGGCACTTCCTGATGTCGAACCGGACAGTAGTGTCGACGAGGCCTATCAATATGAACGTCTGCAAGACAACGTTGCCACAAACCTTCGGAAAATCGTCACACACGCTAGGGAAGAATTAGGATACCGCTCAGTCTACCTCTTCATCGACGAAGCAGAAGATATTGAGGCAGAAAATGACGAGCAGAAGGTACAGCGGTTTATTCGCTCGTTCCTCCACTTTGTTAACGAATTGAACACATCCGGCCTACATATTCTCCTCGGGTTCTCTCAAGGTGCGCGAATGGCAATTACCCAATACGAGGATGACGACGACTCGCTGGGTAATGCATTAGTTCAAAGGTTCCAAGGAGACGACATTTATCTCGGCGATCTTACTGAATCGGACGTCAAGGAGATGCTAATTGACCGGATGGATGTTCACCGAACGTCTAACCGTGGTGAAATTTCACCGATTGTGGAGGACACTATCGATGTTGTAACTGAGGTTACGGGCGGCCATCCACGATCGATCCTTCAGATATACTCTGAGGCCCTCAACTACGCAGCGAAGGTAGATGCGGACAGGATTGATGGCGATGCTATCGTTTACGCTCTTAGAGATTTCACCTCTCTTGTGCGTGACGAGGATCTCCTAAGTGGAGAAGCACTCACCACACTCAAGAAGGGGCTCGAGGATGCACACCCGGACGCACGAGATGACTTCGAGCGTTTGGAGGGCCGCCTCATTGGAGAAGGAGATGCGATTCCAGAGAACTCCTTCTCAGACGGCGTTCCTGGCGCTCTCATGAGCCCGATTACTGTTGAGGGAGAGGATGCTGGCGAAATCCGCGTCCTTGAAAAGCGTGACCGACACGGCCGATACTATTACGTTCTGAGTGAAGAGGCCAAAGACTTCCTCTTCCGCGGAAAAGGTGACGAAGGTACGGAAATACAGAAGCTCGATCTTCAAGCAACCAATGCCCCAGATAAATACCAGAGATACCTTTCACGTGGGCTAGCGCTAGCGGTTCAATCGATGGGTAAAGGGAGCCTGCACAAGGATCCAGTCACCATCGCCTCCGGCCGGTACGAATACGCTCTTTACTTAATTGATGTTGATCGAGGGCCAGGAAAAGGAAAGCCAACTGTCGCCGTTGGGGTCTATAACGGTCAAGAGATCCCCGTAGAATTGCTCAAGCTCTACGTCGAAGCCTACCAATCCCGGGGGGCTACCTTCGGTGCGTTGGTGAAGCAAAATCAGCAGCAATCCGCGGAGGCGAATAAGTATGTTAACGGGCTAGACAGCGAAGAGCGACAGTTTGTCACCGACCGCATTATAGAAGTCAATCTCTCTACCGAACAACGTGATAACTTCATTTACGGCAGGTTGTTGGCTCTCGGTGATTCTGAGATTCAAGCTGAAGGAATGGTCGATGGGCACACGTTGATCTCTGAGATCGGCATTATCGGTGGCTTACAAGAGACCTTCACTGACACCATCCTTCCATTTCCTGACAAAGTCCATCGAAATGTGATTGATCATTTAGAAAAGAACGACGCCCGGGAGTTTACGATCGGTGATTTACAGGACGAATTAGAAATACAGAGCTATAATCTAAAATCCGACCATATGATCGGTCTCAAGGACCAGAATCTAGTAGCCAAATCTGGTCAACGGTGGATTTACCCAGATATTGAGAATGATAGGCCTCCTTGGTACGAGATTTATCGACGACTCAATGAACAGGGGGCGCTAACTATGGAAGAAATCCAAGCACAGGTCACTACGGATTTTGCCCTTGGATGTTCACGTGGTGACGAGAATGCGATGATTCAGTGGTATCTGGACCATCTCCAGAGACAGAACTACGTTGAGCCCACGACAGTAGAACGGGAAGGAGAGATTCACGACGCATACGACATAGTTAGTGTCGAGGACCAGTATAATGAAGCTAGGTCCCGGGCTCAATCTAGGCTGGATGCGGCGCAGGTGCTCTACGAAGAAGCGGTTTCGCTTGACGCCAAGAGTATCAATAGCTACAAGAACCGAATTGAGGACTACACCACTCAACTCGATCAGTTTGATGAAGTTTTCAACCCGACCCACAACGACCTGAACGAGGTTCGGGCCCTCATCGATGATATTGTGGGACTAGAGGAAGACCTGGAAGATACTGTCTCTGACCGCAAAGAGAAGATCATCGGTAACGCAGTTTCAGTTCGGGACGATATTGACGATCTTCGACGGAAAATTTCGAAATCTGATGTAGAGGGCTCATTCGGGTCTCAGCTTGATGACTACGATGACGAGTTGGGAGAACTGGATACGGAACTTGAGTCTCTCATTGATAACGAGCAGTATGAGCGGCTTGCGAAACGAACTGGGAGCATCGATGACCGGGTAGATACGATAGACGATGAGGTTGAGCAACTTCTGGGAGTCAAGTCGAAATGTACTGAGAAATACAAGCAACTCCGTGACATAGCGGACAGCGCGAAAGACCATATCGACGCTATTGCAGCAGACAACTCTTCGCACGCGGAACTAGAAGAGCAACTTGAGACAATTGAATCCCGATTTGACGATTACCGAGATCAGTTCAACAGTGGCGAATTCCAGGTTGCCCTCAGCACCCTCGAAGAGATTGAACCAGAGCTCAAGTCACTCAAAGATCAGGCACAAGGGATTGAGCAGCAGCAACAACAGTATCTAAAACAGCTCGATGACCTCGACCCGGAAATATCCGACGAGGAAGGGAAAGACCTGCTTGAAGAAGCACGGAAAACCGTAAAGAAGGGCGACTTCGCCACGGCGCCGACACTCATTGACGACCTTCGTGAACGTGCAAAAGGGCCGACTCGGCGTGAGCAATTTGTCGCTGCCTTGCGTGAGTATGATGGGAGTTTCACGAAGATCGTCACTGAGACAGACTTCAATGAGACAGAAGCGTTTAGTCAACTCAAAGATGTCTACTCGGACTCTACGAGTGACATCGAGGACATAACGGTCGTGATGACCAATGAGTAATGCAGCGATGGGACAGCATGAGCACCTTGATGCTGTCAAGGAGATGTGGGAGGTTCTAGTTGACGGGGAAGACCATGATGACCTCCAACAGCATGTCCTTAGATGGGTTGATAATGCTTGTAAGCAGCAGATCAACGCCGGTAACTACGATTCTACGGTAGCACTGTCCGACCTGTTCGATCGGTTTCACCGAACCTTCGTACTCGGTGAAAATGAACCGGAGACTGGCGAAAATATCGATATTACCTACGTATTCCCTGCTCAGCTAACTACCAAAACGGCCAGCCAGCTACTCTTCCAACACGTCATCGACAAACTTGTCGAAAGGGATGTCTTACTCTATGTCTACGACAAACAACGCGTTCGGAGTCGTGTAGCAGAAGTCACTAGGTACTTCGCACTACTTCGTCAGCGGTTCGCTGACCGAAGTGGATTTGAGCATGCTCCCAGTCTCACGAAGATGGTCAAGATGGACATACAGTCCCGTGAGAAGCCTAAATGGGGCGACCAAGGAATTGACTTGGGTGACAAAATTAGAGAGATTTTACAGCGCGCAAGTACCGGCGAACCTGCTTCTGAGTTTGGGTCTGTCGGGCGTACAGACTGGCGAGAGGCCACGAATGATGCGCTCACCCTGATATACAGGCTTTGTAAGCGCCGGGGTATGACCGGGTTAGCTGCATTCCAGGGGAGATCCCTCGATGAACTCTATCGCCGGGCAGTTACCGAACGAAACGAAGAACGGGCCCACGTTATTACCGCGAGCACCGGCGGTGGTAAGACAGAGGCCTTCTTGTTCCCGATACTCGCATACAGCCTGACGGCGAACCATGACAACATTCGGGTAGGCGGTGTTGACGCTGTTCTTGCATACCCCCGAAAAGATCTGTGTGATAACCAGTTTGAGCGCATCGTCGAGTATCTATACGAGATTGAACAGATTATCGCTGCTGACGACGAACTGCCCTATGATTCGCTCCCGATAACAGTTGCTCTCCAACACGGTAGTGCAAGCCAATCCGAGATCAGTTGCCCCGTTGACGGCTGTGATGGGGGAATGCCGACCGATGAAATGGTCTGTGACAAGGATCCCGCGCATAAGGCTGACTTTGCCCGATCAGATAAGGGAGCCACAGCCGACATCATCGTAGTCACTCCCGATACGCTTCATCGACGGTTGATGGATCACCGGGGCTACGATCAGTTCTGGAAACACGCGTCACCTCCAAAGTTCGTTGTCCTCGACGAGGTTCACGTCTATACGAACCAGTACGGAATGCATGTCGCAAACGTAATGCGGCGGTTCCAAGCTGCGATGCGTGAAGTCGATCCTGACCAACAACCCAACTTGGTTGCCTCCAGTGCAACAATATCAAACGCTGAACAGTTTACAGAGGCAATATTTGGGGCGCCCAGTGCTAGAGAGATCACTCCCCGAGGGAAGAACGAAGACATCCCATGGAAGGAGACGAGTAAGGAATTTAGAAAAGAGAGTGAGATTGAAGAAATCGGGTGGGAATATCTCGTATTTATAAAGGCTACAGACCCCCGAGAGGTCCAGGTTCCACAGGGTGAAGCAAAGTACAAACCTCGGCGTGAATGGGGACCAGAGGACTTCGAAGAGACGAACGTAACGAATCTCTCGTCCATGATTCAGGTCGCCTTCACGATGTACCATACGATCCTCAAACAGGAGTCTGACGAGGGTCAACTGAAGAACAAAATTCTGGGGTTCGTTGACTCGATCGATTCCGTCAAAAGACTAGGTGATTATATCCAAGACGCAGAGTCTGGACGAGGTGTCGAGGGTCAGGAGTTATTTACTCTCCGTACCCCTGATGCTTTCCTGCGAGACGAAGATGAACCAGGGACGAATCCAGACTGCCCCAAGCACCAGTTCAGATCGAATGCAGCATCCCATGAACGGGCGGTCTGTGAACCACTTCCTCCGAACAAGAACCTGAATCCATGCCCGGTCTATGAGGCAGGTGAGTGCTGGTGGACGATGACCGACGAGCTTGACCTTGAGCCGATGGATGTCTACCTGCACAAAAGTGGCCGAACCGAGACTCCGGACGGGACCCGCGTTGAAGACGACAATTGGGACCTTATGGTCACTACTAGCGCACTGGAAGTTGGGTTCGATCATCCCGGCATAATTGGAACCTTCCAGTACCGAGCACCGATGAACATCCCCGGATTCGTACAACGGAAAGGGAGAGGAGGTCGTGATCCTGATGATCAACCAATCTCAGTAGTCGTTCTCGGGTCACGTCCTGAAGACGCATTCTACTTCCACCATGAAAACCTGCTCTCTGACCCAGATGAGAGGTACCTCGAAATCAATCTGGATGAAGAGAACAGGTTTGTTCGAACAGAGCACCTCGTCTCTGCCATCTTCGATTACTTGAACGTCACTGACAACGAAACCGCGGACGAGATATACCGAAGATTAGACATTGAGGAGTTAGACGAGAAATTCACACATGAGCAGGATGAGATCACTAACTGGCTCCGCAAGGCGTTCCCGATGGTGCCCGAGGAGCAGATTACTGCCGTGATTGATGAAATTGGAGACTACATCAATCTAACACAGGCCCCGTTAACACCTGCAAGTGTAGGTGGAGGGGACATCCAAGAATTCTGGGAGGCAGCACGCTTCCCTAGAGGGACTCGTCAGGCCGATCTCGAGGAGAGCCTTGATGATCTGAAGTTCAAGCGCCGGCTTTTCCAGGAGATTGCGGCGGGGAATCTCGACTTGGAGAACACTTCCAACAAATGAGCGATCAAACTCCTCTCTCGGAAGCAGATGACCTAACGCAAGAAGAGCGATTGCTGGCACGACTTAATGGCCTGATTCAATACCAATCTGACCTACTCGATAAGGTCCAGCGTAATCGTTTCCGTCCATATTGCCATATACCAGACCTCTTCGAACTTGATCCAGAGGCAACAAGGCCATTTAGCGTTCCTGGTACGTTTATCTCTGAGCAGGTCGGCGGTAACATCAGTGTTGTCAACGCGAATGGCGGCTTTTTGGCGAATGAGCCGCTTGATCTTATGTTGGGGAGCTTTCTGCCCGGCGGCTACAAACGCCGATGGGAATTCGACCTATGGACTGGCGATTTCGGGCCTTCATCGAGAAGAGGATTTGCAGATATTAACGACGGGCTGCGCATTCGAACATCCAGCCAACTGTCCGAGATTCTACCACAGAGTGAAGAAGAGCGGTACACACCGTTTGAGCACCCTGTAGATGAGGTAAGCGTCTACATTCCCCAACAGTTCATCGTCTGGAATCCGAGCGTGGGTGAGAACGGAGTGCATACGCACTACTATTGGGATTCTGCGAACGGGGTTGTAAGGAACCAGAAACCAGAGGACGTCCCAGAAGAGGAGCTCACGACGCTGAAAAGTGATCCGACCTCGCAGTTCCTCTGGTTTAAGCACCCCCTTGGACGAGGCGACAGTCCAGAGTCACTGGATTTGTCGACGATGACCGGTGGCCTTATTGAGCAGGGAGAGTTCAACAACGACGCGACATTTCTTAAATCGTACTATGCAACCCTGTTGACGTTATACGGCGAAGAGAGGACATTCTCAGAGGTAATTCGCTATCGTCACGGGGAAGATGACGCCACTGCATTCGTCGGTAGCCGTGAGGAAAGCCAGGTTCTGATGTTTGATATAGACCGGTCGATAGTCACTGAGTTACTTGACAATGTCTTCCAGAAAGAAACGCCACTTTTCCGAGACCTCCAATTTTCGCTCTTATACCGTCGATTATGGGATCGCCTGTTCTTCCAAGAGGAGGCTCTCGAGCACGCATTTAGCGTTACCCCGTTCTATCGTGCCCTAATTGCGGTCGACTACCTCTTTTCGATGGGGTCTGACGGGCCAGACTCGCTATTTGAGGCCAGTGTTAACGACATTGAAGCACGTCTTCCGAGCCTCTTACCGTCTAGGGACCGACGGTTAGGATTGCTTGATTACGATGACGGGGAAATCTCGACTTATGAGACGCTTCTGGATGAATATGGAGATTCGTTGGAATCCATCATTGAGGAGTGTGCTGACGGCGAGTCAGTGAGGCAATTTGCTGAGCATGTCTTTATCCATTCACTCAAACATGGACTTGCTTCGTGGGCGGCAGAATACAGTGCCGGAGGTGGTGACTTCGAAGCTTGGTATGACGTGAACTTCGTAGAGACGAGCGGCGAAACCGTTGAGATCGGTATCTATGATTCAATTCAAGGCGGTGCTGGTGTGAGCCGTGAAGTCTTCGATGACTTACGCGAGCTATCCGATACTGAACTGCTAAGCGGGCTTGCTGAACAGTCGAGCTGCCATATTGGTGCTACAGAAGAGACGTTGGTTTCCTTGCTGAAGGAATACTCTGGAGAGTACGTGTTTGACCTCGCCCAAACGAACGAGATTGCATCTGGGCGCGACGTACCCGAGTTCAATGATGTGTTTCAGGACCTTGGAGTCGACTTCTCGTACGCTCGGTACGATGACGTCAAACCGCTACTTCACCGACGCCTTAACCGAATTGCCGAAACTCGGGAAATGGCCCGCTTCTATAGCGTTGTTGCTGAGACATATACGACAACGAAGGAACAACTAAACCGCACACCACGGCCGGTAGACTTAGTATTTGCTTTGGAGGACCGAACGTTCTTCGACACCCGGGTCAGAGAAACGTATCGTCGGTTTGCGAATAGACGTTCCCAGCGCCGCGATCTCAGTGAGTTGGCTGAACGAATAGAAGAGGTAACCAAGCAGTGTATTCATGCATGCCCGGACTGTCTAAAACGGGATTCCTGCACACACCAGTATCGGTATCAAGAACAAATGCTCGACCGCCGTCTCCTCGCACGCGCACTAGCGGTACTTGATGGAGGCAAATGAAGATGATCTATCCGATTCAGGACATCGTTGACGACGAGACGCACTATGGCCAGGAAGTCACTATCCGATGTACAGTCGTTGGTGACCCAAGAAGAGGGCAACAAGGCGGAGACAAGACACTGTATCCAGTTCGGGTGTCTGGTCAGTTCGAAGGTGATGCCTTCCTCTCGATCTGGCATGAGGATCCTGCTTGGACGGACTCGTTCGGGCGAACCGCATCGTATCTTCGTGAAATAATCGACGAGGTGCCTTTACAGCAAGACGAGTCGGTCGTCGTCAGGGGGATTCCTAACACACACAACGGCAAGTGGTATTTCAACGTCACCGGAATCATAATCCGAGACCCGGATACCGCAATCGGCAAAAGTGAGATGCGCTCCGCTAGCGAGTGCCCCCGTATTTACGACCTTCTCTACGAGAAGAACGTATATTCACCCGGTAGGTACGATCTTTCTCCCGGAGCAATCAAAGGTAGAATTGTCCACACATTAGTAGAACACGCCATCGAAGAAGGGGGCAAAGGTCAATTCAAAGGTGGATGGTCGGAAGCTCAAGTTGAGGCGTCTCTTGAAGAGCTAATTGAGTCAGAGTATTCTATCGAGATGGCTCTGTGTCGGTTGGCATGGGTGAGCCCCAACCGAATTCGGGAGAACGCGTTAGATGCTGCTACTCGTCTTCTGACAGACGACGAATTTACAAATCGAATCGCTTCAGCGACAGACGTTAGTGCAGAAGTAGGCCTATCTGCCTCTGTCGGCTTTAATGGCCGCGTTGACCTAATCATCGATGGGACCCCCTATGATCTCAAAACCAACTACAAGCTGACCGATAAGACACGGAATCATCACCGATTTCAGCTCCGGGTCTATCTCCTAGCATTCCTCCTCGAAACTCTTGAGACGGGAGAGCGTCTTCATGATCGAATTGACAAAGGGGTCGGCGGCTATCTCGTGTATCCGAACCTTGCGAACGAATCGAGCGTCGTGTTGGAAGAAGTCGAATTGCGGCGCCGCGATGTAGAAGACATTCTTTCTCTCCGAAATGAGGCATCTGTTCTTCGCGATGGATTCGGTGTGCCGACGACTTACGGTCGGGATTGTACTGGCTGTACGTTCAAGTCACCGACAACCGACCAAGAGGAAAATGAGATTCTTCCATCACCTTGTCAATACTACTGTCAGTCTGAGCGCCGTTGGCCGTGCTTTGAATCAGACGATGAAGGGAACATCATATCCCAGTGTCCGCTTTTCGACGATTGTGACCAACGACTCGAATTCCGAGATCCCGCTGTCACCGACCATTACACGGGGCTTCGTCAGGGACTGAACACTGAGCGAGACCATCGGAAACGATTAGGCTACGAACTTGAGCAATTAGCTCCAGAAACACTGTCAGAGGCAGGGTTACGAATCCCTGATCTCAAGCTTAACGCCTTAGAGGGCCAACGAAGGATGGTCTTCACGTCAGATGCAGGGCTAGTTCCGTCCTTTACCCCAGGTTCGGGCGTACGTCTCATGCAGACCGGCACAGAATACTATCAAGAAGCCACATACTATGGCCGGGTTGAGAACAAGTATGTCTTCCAGCTGAAATCAACGCCCAATTCGGCCTTCCTTGATCCTACGGAGGCGTATGAAGCCGTCCGTACCGTCGCCGCTGATTCTCTACCACGTGAGCTGTTGTCACAACTGGACTACGCTCAGCGAGGAGAGGTATCACCCCTCCTTGAAACGACAGGAAAGGCCGGCGATAACGAGGACAGTCTTGACCCTTCGGACCTAAATTCTCTTTCCGAGTACACCGACGCAAAGGAATTATATCTGGATGTTCCAGTCCGTCGCGAGCGGACTACGCTCGTTACTGATATTGTTACAAAACTTGCCACGCAGCAGTATCCAAGCCCCGCTGGTGGCGAAGAGATACCTGACGATGAACAACGCGCGTTAATCCTCTGTACGCGGCCTGAAATGACCGACTCGGTCGAAGAGCGACTTTCATCAGTCGAAGGGGCGACTAGAATGGACGGATTCGCTGGTGGAGCGACGACGGGTCTTACTGGAACGTCTGATGGGCACGAGATTTATGAGGGGCTTCGCGACGCATCTGTCGTGGTTTCATCGGCACGCTATGCGCTTAGTGAACAGGTATTCCACGCTATGCGAGATGGTGATGAGTCGGTTCGGCCCCATACTGACAAATTCTTCGACACGATCGTAATTGTGGGTGCGGAAAGTCTTGCAGAACCCCAGTTCCATTTCCTCCAGATTCTCGGCGATCGAGTAGCGGCAATTGGTGACACTCGACGGTCTGGTCCTGAGATTGTCAGTGGGGAGGCTAGAGAGGCCCGTCTTGACGAGGCGTATTTTAACCGTCTATACCGGCGGTTCGCGAATGTTGAGAGCGACGACAGTCAGAGCATTCAGGTGAAAGCAGAACTCACTCGTACAATGCAATCTGCATTTTCGGGGCTGGAACTTGACGCTGAGACTATTGACGGAAGTTTCGAATTTAGAGATACGGATGGAGCAATAGCAACGGCCATCGGTGAAACCTCACTAGAGTATCAAGTACCAACATCCACTGAAGAAGACGAAACCCGCTTCATCCGGCTGGAACCAGTCGAACAAGTTGATGCAGTCCATATCTCTCAGTCTCTACAACAACTTAGAACCCTTGACGCGAGCGCACTAACGTTCGGCGAGACATACACAATCCAGGACATCAGATTCAAAGTCCGGACCAGTAATCCTATTGATAGCGATCATCATCGTCTGAAGGTCAGTATCCCCGTACATGCGACACCATACCTCCATCAGCGCCTGACACAGAATAAAGCCGAAGCTGAAAAGGTAGCTGAAGTTTGTACAAACGTCTCTCCAGATTTGGTTGTTACTCCCTTTGTCGCCCATGCAAATGCCATTCGAGAAGAGTTAGAAGAAATTGGGAAAGACATAGCGGTTCATCTCCCCGATCAGCTATCTGGAACTCATGTAGACTCAGCTGTAGTCAGTCTCGCCGTTACAGGCGAAGAACGAGTGGTCACTCCGCCCGTGAGTGATATTGAGCAACTCTACACCTGCTTCAACTGTGCACAAGACGTTACATTAGTTGGCGATCGAGAAACTTTGGAACGGAACTCACTCATCAGCCGGTTGATTGAATCTACCTGAGCGTTTACCGGCACGAATACCAATAATGTACGAACTGGATCAGAGAATAACCAACCGATACACCCGAAAGCTATGATTCCGACAGACGAATTCTATGACAAGCCCGAGGTAGAAAGGCAAGAGCTTGTGGACGCGGGCCACGTCGTGACCGACGGCAAGATTGCAGAAACAGTACCTTCAAACAGACGTGGCGGAATTCACGTTTTTGAGGAACCAGTCACCGATCTCGTTGTCGATCGCCTCAAGGGTGCCCGATACACCGCAAATGAACTCGCTCCAGACTTCCCCATCGACAAGGAAGAGCTAGATGATTTGTTCAATTGGATGAAATATGAGCCAATGGACCTTCTTACGGACCACTTCGGTGTACTAAGGGTCGTGGATACCGAGGGCGCAGAATATGTCTATACTGTAGAAGCAATACCATTTTCGGCACGGTGTATCGACCCAACTCTAAGTGGATACTTGTTAGACGCTAACGATCGATGTCCGATTTCCCGTCCTGAAATCACAACGAAGCGCAACTCTACTTCTCGGGATAAATACGTAGATCAAGCAATCGATTACTGGGGAATCCCAGAAGACGAGATAACAATGGATCTCGATGATCAAGTCGGATTCGCAAAATCCACCCTCGGACCTTTGCCGGTTATTAGCGATTTGTCGGACGCAGAACGCGTTATAGAGCGATTCCAGAGCACTGAGGACAGTTACCGCCGGAAACAGCATACAGTCCAGAGCGTTAAAAAGAGCATTAGCTTCCACAAATCTCGTTGCCGGCGCAATCCCTCACTAGGTGCATTTCAGTCGTTCAGTCTATTTTTGATGGATGTCAGCGAATATTCATCAATTGAGAACGACAGTCAGCTACGGGAGTTAGTTACGCAGGGAGGACAGGTTCTCTATCGGTGCCTGTACGGGAATCTTTGGCCAGGCGGATCAACCGCTTGGCGACCGTTCGAAATCACGATTCAGGACAGAAGTATAGATACCTTTGACCGTCGAGTAATCGATATTGTAGAGCAACAACCCACATCAAACGGACAATTATCCGACCGTTGGGGTTTTTCAGATGGGAGAGAGGTCTGGGATTACCTTCAGTCTGAACTCAGTCAGTATGTAACCCGGAACACCGACAAATTCGCTTGTGCAACCGAATCAGCCCGTCGTTACGTAAGTGGACTCGAGCAAGACGGCAAGATCGCTCTCAGTAAAGAGCCTCCCAGGATCCCAGGTAAAGGAAGAATCACCCTGGCAGTCACAGACTCCCAGCAAAATGATACCAGCGGCGTTAACTGGAACAGGTGATTGTGGGAACTTCACCCCCCGGCCTTTCTTCCTAACAAAAACGCACACTTCGTCGATTTAGACAGGTCTAACCAGATCGAGGGCAACCGTATCGAGCGCTCTGGCGAAGTGCTCAATAGGCCGGCGCATCGTCTATTGTGTCATCTCAATTTCCCGCTTAAGTCGGCTGAAAATCGTGTTGACCAGAGAAACGCCTAAATTGCGAATAACTACCAATAGAACGCAATCTTCGAACCAATCTCCTAGGCAAGAGCGTTTCCGGAAACACCCCGGTTACACTTTTATGACCAGAAAGTAGTCTACCAGATACAGATGATCCGCGATGCTCGCGTACTCCGCGCTGGGTTCGTCCCTCGGGAAGTTGAGCATCGCGACGCCGAAGTCAACCACCTCTCCAGCGTTCTCGAACCCATCACGAACGGGGAACCCGCCGACACGGCCATCGTCACTGGACCCAGCGGCGCCGGCAAGACCTGCATCTCGCAATTCGTCACCGAACGCCTACGTGAGGAGGTGCTCGACGTCGAGGCCACCTACGTCAACTGCTGGCGTAACTACACCCGGTTCCGCACGCTCTACCAGATTCTCGACGATCTCGGCGCCACCATCGGCATCCACCGGCAGTCGACGCCCCACGACGAACTCGTCGACCGGCTCCAGCAGCATGACGGCCCGCGAACGGTCGTCATCCTCGACGAGGTCGATCAGCTCGAAGACCCCAGCGTCATCTACGACCTCCACAGCCTCCCGCAGTTCGCGATCATCTGCATCGCGAACAAGGAAGAGGAGCTGTTCAGCCGCGTCGACGACCGCCTCGTGAGCCGGCTGCGCTCCAGCGAGCACGTCCGGATGGACAAGTACCACGACGAGCAGCTGTACGACATTCTGAGTGCGCGGGCAAAGTGGGGACTCGATGAAGACGTCATCACCGACGACCAGCTCTACCGGATCGCCGACGCGGCCGCCGGCGACGCCCGCCTCGCAATCGGAATCCTTCGAACGGCCGCCGGCAAGGCCGATCGCGAGAACCACGAACGCATCACCGACGACATACTCCTGGACGCCGCCGAGGATGCTCGGGCCCAGATCAAACAGAAGAGCCTCGATTCACTCACCCCCCATCAGCGCGTCGTCTACGATATCGTCCGCGACAACGGCCCGATCGGACCAAGCGAGATCCACGAGCAGTATGCCGAGGAGGTCGACGACCCCCGGACGAAACGCACCGTCCGAACGTACCTCTCGAAGATGGAGCAGTACAATCTCCTCGAGGCGGAGGGGACGAGTCGGGATCGAGAGTACTCGCTCGTCGATTCGGCAGCGGCGTCGCCGATGCAGTGACCTTGACCCCGTCAGCTATCAGGAACTGAACTCGCCGAGGCCTGATTGCTCGTGATCCAGCGCCTCGATAACCTGGGGATCGTCGTTTCCGGGGTTGTTGACCCGCGTCGAGATCTCGTAGGCGTCCAGATCATCTTTCTGATACGGCTGGCACAGTTCCTTGCGAGTGTCCGGGTCTGCGGCGAGCCAGTCGGACTCAGCGTCCTTTGGGAGGACGACCGGCATCCGGTCATGGATTGAGTTCATCAGGTCGTTCGGCTCCGTCGTGAGAATCGTGACGCACGAGATCGTCTCGTCGTCGCCCTCCCAGACGTCCCAGAGCCCGGCCATCGCGAACGCGGGGTCGTCCTCGCGAAAAATCCGGTAGGGCTGTTTCGAACCGCCGTTCGGCGATTTCCATTCGTAGAACCCTGACGAGGGGACGAGGCAGGGACGTGATTCCCACGCCCGCTCGAAGACGCGTTTCTCGTCGGCCGTCTCGGAGCGAGCGTTGATGATGCCCTCCTCAGGCTCATCCGTCCAGAATGGAATCAGCCCCCAGTGGTAGGCGTTGATCTCGTCTGGAGCCTCGTTCGTGATGATGTGGAGGTCGTCGCCAGGCGCGATGTTGTATCGGGGTGTATAGCCTCCGTCCGTGATGACCTCGGCGTTGAAGCGGACCTCGAGTTCGGCCTGGTCGATGAAGAGCGAATTTCGGCCACACATACATCCGGGTCCGACCGGGAGAATCTTCAACGTATCTGGAAATGTGAAGGGCTGGTTCTGTTGCACCCTCGTTTGATTGTAGATTTGGGTATGATCGGTAAGTCCAGAGGAGGTATACAGCAACTCGCCGCTGTTATTCGCCGGAGGGACCGAACGCACTGATAAGGAACCCGCACCAACTTAATATAAGAACCAGACAGGACCTATATCATGGACGAGCGGTTCTACGACGCATATCAGCGAATCTGGGAGCTACCAAGGACCGGCGAAGTACGTGTCCAAATGGGACAAGAATCTGCATTCAAAAAGAACCTTTTCGGAGCCATTCGGGATCTCGGACTCGACAGAGACCACCACCGAATCACGAATAGAGGTCTCTACAAGAAATTTCACGAAGGACTCATCGAGATAGCCGAAACACACGGAACAGACCTCACCGAAGACGAGTTGAGAGGTCATTTTCAGACCAAAAAGAGTGGTATTTTCTCGAATTGGTTAGGGACTCCACCGGACACGTACAAGCTTGTATTCCCGATAATGATTCGGAGCAAGCATTTTCCAGATGAAGTCGAACTCTACGAGTCGAAAGCAGAGCAAATCGACGAAGATCAATGGGAAAATCATCTCATAGCGGCCGAAAATGACGATGATTCGAGTTTCGATTCCTTTCTGGATGAACTTCCGAATGACTACTCGGACCACCCGTTGAAACGGCGTGAGTGGACCTTCTTGATGGTCGAAATGAAAGCCCGGGACGAGTTCTACGCCCTACACAGGGTCTCGGAACTCGTCGAAATCCGCTTCGCTGAAATAAACTTCTTCGATCAGCTCTGGGCCGCAGGTATGCCGCAACCGGGGAGTTCAGATCGTGCTCCCTACGAGAAATGGACCCGTCATCAAGAACCACCGTTCTACCTCATATTCCAAGACGGAGATTTCGTTACGTATCGCCCGATGGATTTCGATTATCGGCGGTCAGTTGGTCGGTTCCATTTTAACCACGCAGACGACGTCGATGAGATCAGCGACATTCCGACGTTCGACTATGATGCTGACAAGGGAACCTACGAGGGATATATTGTCAGTGCGCTACTCGCGTACCAAGACGGGATAACCGAACGATCTGTTCGGCAATCTTTCTTTAGTTTCTGGAGGGGCATCGAGATTCTTTCGAATACCAGCGATTATTCGAACGCCAGTGACTTCGACAAGATGGTTGACCGTGGTGAATTCGCGCTTTCCTATCACCACGACATGGACGACTCGCTTCGTCCCGAATTGAAGCGAGCCATCGAAGAGATAGAAGAGAAACGCCACGAACTCGTTCATGAAGGGCTAAAGACCGAGATTCATCAAGGTCATCGGAATGGCGCGAAATTACTACTGGACGGGTTGTTACTCCTATACATCGACAAATACGGGCAGTGGGATCTCAATGATATGTCCTCTTTTCTCAAACACGGGGTCGAATATCAAGAGAAGGTCCAGTTCCTCACAACGCTGCTAACGGACCTATCGTAGAGGCGCCCAGAACGATCATACATTTCCATCCACGAAGAAGACACCTAGCTCGTCAGGGATTTCACCGCCGTCTTCGTGGAGTATCTACCAATTTGAGTCCGCGCAAGATGACGACTGAGTTGTGGCCAATTCGCAAGCCTACTTATCGACTGTTTCACCGCAGAAGGTTGGTGACCGGGAGAATTTCTACAGAGCCAGCTCTGAATCGTGTGATTAGAGCTCGGTCGGTGGCAGAAGCTCACAGAGAACAGCTGCTTGGTCAAGAAGTGCGTCGAAGAGCCGTTCAGTCGGTCGATACAGCGCGTGGTGTTCATCAACAGAATATGGCGTTTTCTCATCATCTGTGTGTGAGAGAAATCCGCTTTTGAGAAGCGGAACGAGGGTAGTATCCAGCGCAGTTCCGGAACGGCCAGATTCGACTTCGAGTGTGTGTCGAGAGAATTCAGAAAGGAACCGTGTACAGCAACTCAGGACGTGAGCACGTCGATCAGCGAATAGTTCGTTGAGCGCAGTACGATGGGTGCGTGTCCAATACTCGTCGAGTTTGACGTATGTACGAACGATAGGGGAAAGCTCGTTCAAGGAACCATTAGCATGGACGATGCCAAGGTCGTTGAGAGCATGTTGGTCTTTGGTGTCCAGAGACTCGCCGAGGGGATGGAGAACAGTTTGAAGCGCATCGTGGTACTGTGAAGTAAGGAATTCCCCGGCAACAACGTGGGCGTTCACGATATTTCGAGCTGGGTGCATTGACTCGTGGTGGTCGGGGTTTCGGTGGTCGACGTGGGTTCGTGGATAGCTCATAGAGCACCTCTTCCAACGTGGCGTTGAGCATTAACATTCCGAGCAGCCAGGCTCGAGACTCCAGCTGTGAAGGTTTAACCAACACGCCGGCGTCAATACGGGCAGATGTTGGTTAACCCGGAGAACACTGGATTCAGGAACTATTCTCGGAAACAGGATCCAAACGGAGACTACTCGAGACCGTACCGGGATTGGAGGGGATCAAGTCGACTTCCCTGAAACGCGGAAGCGACACGCCGCGGCTTATCGGGAACGTAGACAACTAATCGAGTATGGGAAAACACTCAACGTCGAACCGATTGTCGGTGGACCAGCCGACACGGGGTGCTGACCGCAATCGGTCCCTCGCTGACCAGGCCGATCCGGCTGCGGACGAAATGCTGCTGCCGCAACTCGACGACGGCATCACCCTACTCGACGTCGAAGGTGGCCGCGGCGTCCCGATCCTGCAGTCGCTCGTGCTCGACCATCTCCTCCTGCACGCCGGACCCTCCTTCTGGGTCGACGCAAACGGCCACGCGACGACGACGACACTCGCTCAGATCGCGCCCAGTCAACGGTTGCTCAACCGAATCCACGTGGCACGTGGATTCACTGCCTACCAGCACTACGGCGCCGTCTGTGATCTCCCGACAGCGGTGAACGAGTCGATCCGGACGTCCACCGCCGACGCCGGGGCGGCCGGTCGAGAGGAACCAAGTCGAGACGAGGACACGTCGCCCCACACGCCCGCCCTCATCGTCGCGCCGGCCGTCGACGCCCAGTACCGCGCCGACGATACCCTCGGCGAGACTCACGCGAAAACCCTACAGGCCCGAACCCTCGCCCGGTTGGCGACCTACGCCGACGGATACGACATCCCGGTGCTCGTCACCCGGGCGCAGCGCGACGACTTCACGACGCCGGTCGCGATGGCCGCCGACCACCACCTGAAGTGCGAGCAGACCCGAATGGGGCCACGGGTCGTCGGCGAGGACTTCGAGACGCTCGTCTATCCCGTCGACGACGGCGCGTACTACCAGACGACGTTCGCGTACTGGCGGCAGCTGCTCGCGGCACGCGCCACGCAGGTCGGCGTGGAACCGACGACGCCGGCGCCGTCGACGCCGACCCCGGAGGGTGTCGGGACGGGTGTCACAGCTGACGGTGAGGCGGTGGCGGCCACCACGGATCCCTTGCTTGATGCGTGGACGGCGAGCGGAACAGGAGGACGATAGCGATGGGGCGCACGAACCCAACCTACCGTGATGCACTGCGGGCCATCGAAGAGCGCTGGGCCGAGTTCCGCCGGGCACTGCGGCGTCGCGACCAGCCGCGCTTCGACCGGCTGTTCGAGTACGCCCGCGAGCACGCCGACGCGAGCGGGCTGTTGAACCACCAGAATCCGCTGCTGCCGGCGCTACTCAGCATCGATCTCGAACAGGAGGAGCGCCTCGACGACCACGAGGAACGCCTCGAAGAGCTCGAAGCCGCGGTCGCAGCACGCGATGACCAGGGGGCCGCTCCACCAGACTCGGACCCGTGACGATGCCGTTCAGTATCGACTTTCTGGACGACGGCCGCGTTCTGGAGTGGGAGGCAACCGCCGACGGCGCCGTCGCAACAGAACGGGATAACTACACACCGCGATTCTACGTCGCCCCTCGGGACCCTGATGCCGACCTTGATCTCACGACGCTCCAGTCGGTGTACGACCAGCACCCGGACGTCGTCGCGACCGAGATGGTTACGCGACGGCCGGGCTTTCGACGAGACGAGGAGGCCGTTCTCGCGGTCGACGTCGTCCACATCGACCGCATCACTCCACTCGCCCGGCAGGCGCGTCAGCTGTCGGCCTATCCAGTCGGGGATCTCGCCTGCTTCAACGTCGACTTCTCGCGAGAGTTCCGATACTGTCTGGAGACCGGCGCCGATCCGACGCCGGCGAGCGAGCTGTCGACGCTCCGGCTCAGCGTCCCGGTGACCGAAACGAGCAACGACATCTATGGGGAGCTGTCCGTCGCCGGCGACACCGTCACCGGCTCGCCGACGGATCTCCTGACCGCCGTCCTGAGGGCGCTCGACGCGCACGATCCGGACGTCCTGGTCTGCTCGACGAGTGAGATCGTCCCGACCCTGTACGAGATGGCGACGGACGCCGGCGTCGACGACTTCTCGTTGAGTCGGTGGCCGGACGTCGATTATCAGCAGCTCGCGAGCCGGTCGACGTACTCGAGCTACGGCCGCGTCGGCCACTCCCCAGCGCGGTACAACGTGCCCGGCCGGGCGATCATCGACGAATCGAACACGTTCTTCTACGGGGAGACGAACCTCGACGGCGTCCTCGACCTCGTGTCGCGCTCGAAAAAGCCTGTCCAGGAGCTCGCGTGGGCGTCAATCGGGAACGTCCTCACGGCGATCCAGATCTGCGAGGCCCACGACCGCGGCGTCCTCGTCCCGTGGAACTCCTGGCGTCACGAGTTCTACAAGCCGATGGGGACGCTCCACGATGCCGACCGCGGCGGCTTCATCTTCGCACCCGAGGTCGGCCTCCACGAGAACGTCCACGAACTCGACTTCTCCTCGTTGTATCCGAACATCATCTGCACCCGGAACGTCTCGCCAGACGTCATCCGGTGTAGCTGCCACAGCGACCGCGACGACGTCCCCGGCCTCGGATACTCGATCTGCGACGACCGGGGCTACCTCGTCGATGTGCTACAGCCGATCATCGACGCACGCGACGAGATCAAGGCGGCCATCCGTCGCGAGAAGGAACGAGACGACCCCGACGAGGACCGTCTGGCGGAACTCGAGGGACGGTCGGGAGCGCTGAAGTGGATCCTCGTCGCCTGCTTCGGCTATCAGGGGTTCAGCAACGCGAAGTTCGGCCGCATCGAGTGCCACGAAGCAATCAACGCGTTCGCTCGCGAGATCCTACTGACGGCGAAACAGCGGCTGGAAGCTGGCGGCTGGCGGGTCGTCCACGGCATCGTCGACTCCATCTGGGTGACGCCGGACCCTGACGTCGACGACGATGACCGCGAAGACCTCCAGACGCTCGCGACGGAGATCACGGAACGTGTCGAGATTCGGCTCGAACACGAAGCCCACTACGACTGGGTGGCGTTCGTGCCGCAGCGCGAGAGCGACGCCGGCGCGTTGACGAAGTACTTCGGGAAGGTCGCCGGCGACAACGATTTCAAGATACGCGGGATTGAAGCTCGGCAGCGCTCAACCCCACCGTTCATCGAGGACGTCCAGCGGGACTATCTCGAACGGCTCGGTGCGACTAAATCTCCGGACACCGTACTCGACTGTCTTCAGGACGCGATCAAGCGCCTCCACGCTGGAACGGTGCCGGTCAAGCAGCTCGTCGAACGGAATCGTGTCTCCAAGCCGCTGGAAGGGTACACGCAGAACACGCAGAACGTGGCGGCGCTGAAGCGGGCTCGGGACCAGGACCTCGCTATCCACCCGGGACAGGACATCGAGTACGTGGTCGTCGACGACGAGAAGAGTTCGCGAGAGCGAGTCGCGTTGGCCCACGAAGAGGTAGAGTCGTACGATGCGTCGTACTACGAGACGCAACTCGTCAGAGCTGTCGAGAGTGTGCTGTCACCGCTTGGCTGGGATCGGACGGAGATTCGACGCGAGATCGCGGAAACTCGAGAAACGGACTTGACCGCCTTCACCGAGATTGGAAGACGTTAACCAACACCATCGAGGTATCGGGAGAGTTGTTGGTTAATACTGAGTGGAGACACGGAAGGGAGCTGGAGAGAATGCTTCGCCCACACACCCCTCGTCCAGAGTGAAAACCAATCAAGAGAGTGGGGTGAGGTCCACGAGAAACGGGGGTTCTCGTGGGAGAAGATCAGCAAGAATCACGGAATGACTGCCTGAGACGGGAGAACACGGAGGAAATGGAACAGCAAACACGAGCAGCGGTTCGAAACCACCCGGACGAATGCCGCCTTCGTCCTCTTCCTTGTGCTGAATGCACTTGGGGAGTTGTAAGAGGTAGGTAGTAATAAAACTTCTAGATAATACTATGAAGATTGGTATGTTTAGAGGATCTTCGACTGTGTGACGACTGCTGTTCGAGGGATACTCGTCTCACGTCTTGTGATTTCGGTACTTCCCAGCTGACTCGTCGTGTGGTTTCCGCCCGGTGAGCCGAGGGACTCTCGTAGCGTTTCACTCTGGACGAGGGGTGTGGGGGTTCGATTCCATCGTCCGCGTATTATGAGATGTTGAAGGAACAATCGTCATTCTGACTATTCGCCAACTACCGAACCGGCATCAAAGCCGAAATCGGGATTGGTATCTCCCGATCTCCCTCGTCAATCGGAATCAAGATACCCGTTCCCGACAGTTCTGATTGTACCCTGCTTTGCTTCGGCTGGAGATCTGATCTGCGTCTTCACTCTTGATTGGGGGTGTCGACGAACGCTCGTCAGCATTACTCGAGGTTCACACTCCACTCCAGCTCGTCACACCGGCGCTTTCACTCTGGACGAGGGGTGTCTGCCGTGCGTCAGACGTCCAGGGCCGATGTGTCATCTCATAGAAATGATTGATTACCAGGTTCGGGAGATACACTCTGGACGGGGGGTGTCGTCTCAACCAAGTACGCTGCTTCCGTATGGAGGGCTATTCACTCTTGACCAGGGGTGTGTCAAACCCGCTCCAGTCTGGCGTTTTCACTCTGGATTGGGGGTGCCCGTCTGCGGCGGTAACTCTCGCTCCGAATCCGATTTCACTCGGGACCGACTTGACCCTTTGTGAGGATGATACGCCAGCGACAAAACATCAGAAGACGACCATAGCCCGATTTACACTCTGGTCGAGGTAGCCAAATCATTAAGTAGGTCCCATCCGCGATATCTGATATTGATGGCTGAGGAACCGTCCCAACTCTCTGACTTCGACGGCCGCTACGAGGATCCCGCTGACGATCCCCTCTTTGACTTTGATGAAGACGACCCCGACCGAGCCAACATTTTCGCTCGAAAGGAACTGCTGAAGGTTGGCCACGTCCCTGAAAGCGGCCGTATCGTCGGCCGAGATGGCGAGATCAAGGCCGTTGCTGCTGAACTCAGGCCGATCGTTCGTGGCGATCCGCCCAACAACGTGATTATTTACGGGAAAACGGGTACGGGGAAGTCGCTCGTTGCCCGTCACGTCACAGAACGAGCCCGCCGAGCCGCGGAGTCGAACGGTGTGTCCGTCGGCACGGTCTACGTCGACTGCGCGCAGCACAACACACAGACACGCGTCGCGAGGACGGTGACTCGTTCACTCAACGAAACGGACGAGACTGACTTCGATATTCCACGCGCAGGGATTGGCAGCGGGGAATACTACGACTATCTCTGGGAGATTCTGGATACTGCCTACGAGTCAGTCATCATTATTCTCGACGAGGTGGACCGACTCGATGACGATGATATTCTTATGCAGCTCTCGCGGGCTCGCGAATCGGGGAAAGCGGATTGCCACCTGGGCGTCATCGCAGTCAGCAACAAAATCGAGTATCGCGACCAGCTGAACGAACGCGTCAAGTCCAGTCTTCGCGAAGAGGAGTTCGTCTTCCAACCCTACGACGCGAATCAACTGCGCGAGATTATGAAGCACCGACGGGACGCGTTCCACGATGGCGTTCTCTCCGATGATGTGATCCCGCTGACGGCGGCACTAGCCGCTCAAGAACACGGTGACGCCAGAAAGGCCATCGAAATTCTTCGTCACGCCGGCGAACTAGCCGAACGAGAAAACGTCGACACAGTCGTTGAGGAACACGTTCGTGATGCTCAGGAGTGGGCTGAAATCGATCGGTTCGAGGAGCTGCTACGCGGGTCGACGACCCAGGTCAAATTCATCCTCTATTCGCTCGCGCTGCTCACCGAAGAGAATCCGAACGAGGATGGATTCTCTACCAACCGGATTTACGAACGGTATCAAGCGACGACAGAGAAGGCTGATGCGAAGACTCTCAGCGAGCACCGCGTCTACGAGCTGTTGAAAGAGCAGGCATTCCTCGGCGTCGTTGAATCAACTCGGACCGGTGGTGGCCGGGGTGAAGGCAGTTATCTCGAGCATCGGCTGGTTCAGGACACCGGTATCGTGCTGAAATCTGTCCTCCGGGATAGCCGGCTGGAAGACCTGGCCTAGCTCCCGTTTCGGTCGCTGACCACACCCCTGATCACGAGTGTATCTCTCGATACGTCGGAAACGTGGGGTGGGTGATCCGAGGTCGTCTTCTACTCCCAATAATCGACTTTGGCCGGGTGACGAAACGACGGAAACGTGGGGGGTGTGATCCCCTCGATCGTGGCTGCGTTCCCTCCACCGACCTCCAGTTACGACGGAAACGTGGGGTGGGTATCTTTTCTCCGTGTGTTACCTGTTTGGACTGACCGGACCCATTCACACTGAGGGGTGTGGGGTGGGTTGAACCCATTCACACTCTGGGGGGTGTCCTCTACTACGCTACTAATTGCGCTTGACAAACCTCCGGCTACGGTTCACCACCGTCTACTCGTCGGGACTGACGGGGCCTTTATACTGGGAACGCACTTTTTCGCCTTCTCGCCACTGCCAGTAGTAGTAGCGGTTGTCGTTAATCTCCTTGATCGTGATCGTGGCCTTGGCCGGGACATCGTCCGGCAGATCGTCGGGACGTTCTTCGATTTCGCTTTCATCTGAGTCCTCTTCGAGACGTGCCTCGCGAGCTTTGTGCTCAGCTAGCTCTTCAGCGTAGCGGGCAACGTGCTGGAGCTGCTCAGAAGAGGACTCGTTGAGCGTATTGACGAGGTCTGTCGGGAGTTCCGCCGGCGGCGTCGGTGGCTCGTAGGACATCAGCGGTCGCCTCGTGTTAACCAACAAAGGCCGCATCGGCATAGATTTGTTGGTTAATAAGATATCGCCCCGTCACGGCCTGAAGAGTATGAATAGCAAGCTATTCCGGAATAGAACGTTCCATTAGATGTCGTCGGGACGGGGCGCGTTCTCGTACTTGACCATCTTCTCGGGCTTGTCGGAGATGGTCTCGTAGATCTGCTGAAGCGTCTCTTCAGCGGCGAGCAGGTTGTGGTCGTTGAGGAACTCTCGCCCATTCTCCGTGAGGCCGTAGAACTTCCAGGGGTAGCCCTGTCGGCGCTGGTCGCCGTCCAGGGCGACCTCCTTCACGATGCCCTCATCGATCAGCTTCTGGATGTGCTTGTAGACAGTGGCGTCACTCACGCTGGGGTTGAGCTCCTCGAGTTCGTACATCGAAGGAAGCTGCTCGGGGTGCTGGAGGATGTTGTTGATCAGGGTAAACCGCGTCTGCTGAGTGACGAAATGGATGAGTTCCCGTGGTGCCGTGTTCTCACCGTTCCCAAGGCCATCGTCCATATTGGTGTGTTCAATCGAGTACGCCAAAGTAGTTTACCCCAGAGTAAACTACCACGCAGAAGCGACCGAGAAGCAAGACAGGAGCTTACACCTGTGGTGGAAGCTGACCATCTGGACGTGGGACCTGCCCCTGTTTGATTTCGTGATCGACGCGACGCATATGTTTGCAGCCCCCGTCTGGAGCGCGCTGCTGCCAATCGGGACAGGTACAGGATTGCCCGATAATATCGACTTCGTATCGATTTCCGGACGCCGCTTCGACTTCGTAGCGACCACCCTTGGCGAGTAGGGAGACGGTCATCGCTTCCTCGACAGCGCGTTTCGTTCGTGGCTCGAGATCATCGGCCGAGGTGGAGCCATTCGAGACGAGCATTCGGTCACGGACGTCCCCTGCCTGTCCTCCGTCTGGAGCGACAGCGTCGTCAGTCTCCTGAATCCGGTTTTCCAAGAGTGCTTCCGAAAGGTTCCCCTCCGGCCAGAGAAAGTGGACTTCTCGTCGCTCTCGATGGTCGTAGGAGCCACAGGCAGCCGCACTCCCTTCCCAGACTCGCCATGCCCCCAGCGCGGCCATAACAGTGAGGATGACCCGGGGAACCGGTGTTTGGTCCTCAGGGTAGAACACTCGAAAGCGCGTACAGTCGTCCTGTGGCGGTACTGTGTCCCACCACTCGACGTCGGACCTCCAACTGTCGTACATCGCTTGATCTCGGCCGTATCCAACCGTCACGCCATCGACCTGCGGGACCTCCTCGGGGATCGCGTTGGCATCACCTTCGAGGAGTCGGAGTACAGCGTACCGGAGGTACTCGTGTGCAGGGGAGTTCGTGGCTTGGGCGACCTGGTTGTACTGCTCTGCGACTCGCTCCGCTTCTGCCAGAACGGCTCTGAGATGTCGCTCTGTCATGATTCGATGAGGCTGGAATGCGCCTCCACCCCTCGGCGGGCGCTCACAAACTTAACCAACGCACCAGCTAGATATCCCGAATTGTTGGGTAATCCCAGAGCTCCGGATGCGACACCCATCAACTATCGACACCGACATCGGCCGTTCCCTACGGCGATCCCTGTTGGGAGATCGCCGTGTCCAACTGCTCCCAGACCATTTCGAACGCCGGCGGATCACCGGTCAGGTCCGGCAGCGTGGTCTCCCACTGGTGGCGGATCGTCTCTTGTTGCTCGGCGGGGAGTCCGTCGTTCAGATCAACGGTGAGCCCATCGTGTTTACACTTCGCGTCGAAGGCGGGCCCCACGTCGGCAAAGTTGATCGCGACCGAATCGGTTTCGAGCAGCTGATAGAGATCATAGTAGTCACGGGCGGCTCCGCGCTGGTAGATCGCTCGGAGCTTTTCGGCGAAGATCTCCTCGACGCTGTACGCTTGTAGGTCGAATTCAGCTATGTCTTCGTACGCGTGCGTGTGCTGAACAGGGTCGAAGGCGACGTGCTCGTCGACCATCACGTCGATGCTGGTCGTGTTGGGGTGGTTGAGGACGGCGCGGTACTGAATACTGATGTCGACGTAGTGGGTCGGGTAGTGGTCCTGCTGGGATTCGTGGTGCTCTCGAATCTCGAATTCGATGCCAGAGCGTTCAGCAATCGTATCGAGGACCGTTCGGAGCTCCTGTTTGGACCCCTGGTACTCCCCTTCGACGCCAAAATCGAGGTCCTCCGAGAATCGCCACGATTGCGGGAAATACAGCTTGGACAGCGCGGTCCCGCCTTTGAACAGGAGGTTGTCGCCGTAGTCGCTCGTGAAGATGCCCCAGAGGAGCCACGAATTGACGTAGTTCTTTTCGGCGTACCCTTGCCGAACGCCCAGTTCGCGAGCGAGAATCCGGAGCCGGTCCTGACTGATCATCGCGATCAGGACTCCGTCGGCTCCAGCGTGGCTGGCTCGACGTTGATTCGGAGGCGATACGTACTGTCGGTCGATCCGGTGTCGGGTCGCGTCGGGTCCAGTGAGGAATAACCACTCGTGAACGACGCAACGAGTTCTTCGCGGGCGGGGAGGTCGATGCCGAGCTGGTCGGCGAGGTAGACGATCCGCTTGGTCGCAGCGCCGTTGTCGAGGCGTTCGAGGTACTCGCCGACAGTGAGCCAGTCGCAACCCCGTTCGTCGGCAGTACGCATCGCGGTTGCGAGTTCCCGAAGGCCACCGCAGAACTCGGGGTGGTCCGCACAGTCGACCAGCGTCTTCTCCAGGTCGCTGACCTGAACGGTCGTGCCCTCGACCGATGTTGTCTCAACGCCGAAGAATTTCTGCTCGGTGACTGTCGTGACGCGGTACGGGACGCCGTGGATCTCCCGGCTTTGCGCTCGGGTCGGCGTGACGACGTACACCGTCCGGGGAACCTGTTCGGTCAGTCCGTGGTGGCTGAGGGCGCTGTAGTAGCCGATGTACATCGGCTCGGCGACGTGGGCAGCGATGAGGTACTCGTGGGTCGTGTACACGGCCTCCTCGCCGGCAGTGAGTGGAACGATGAGATACGTGCCCGGGAAGAGCCGGTCGAGCCAGCCCTTCTCGGTGAGCCGGGAGGCGATCTCGCGGGCGGTGTTTGGGGGGACCTCCAGCGTCGTCTCGATGTCGTCGACGGAGATGATCTGGTGACCCGCGCCAGCGAGTCGTGCAAGGAGTCGACTTTCTCGAGTCGAGAGCCCCTGTCGTATATTTTCTGTTTGTTCTATGGTACTCATACCTGCGTTTCTTACATAGAGTATAACACGGGCCTGCTTTAGCCTTGCGACTGCCGCGGACGGCGGAGACGAGCAGACTTAACCAACAGAATCGGGGTGTGGAACCGTGCGTTGGTTAAGGATTCAAGCGCCGTCTTCGACTACGTCGATGAGCTCTTCTGCTGTGGAACTGATCCGGTCGAGACGGTCGCGAACGATCTCGGGATCGTCCGACTCCCACGCGGCCAAGTAGAACGCCGACCCGCTGGTATCTAACCCACAGTACCGCCCGACGACGTACGCGACCGCCTCGGCTTCGACTTCGCGTTTCGACCGCTCGGTGTCGTCGTCGATGTCGAAGTGAAGCAGGGCGTGGGCGTACTCGTGGATCAACGTCCGCGCAAGGTCGGCATCGTTCTCCCGATCACGCACCTCCACCCGCGGTTGCATATCGACGAGACTCAGCTGCTCGCAGATGCCCTTCGCCTCGCCGTGCGTCCACTTCGCTTCCGGAACGATCCGAACCGTCACGCCAACTTCGTCGGCGGCTCCAGTAAGCCGACCGACGAGGTCGCCGGCGTCCCCGGTTGCTTCCGTGTCGAGATCAGGAAGCGACTCGCCTTCGGTCTGAGAGACGTCGAACACCGGCGCGGGCTTGAACCCGACCAGGCCCTCGGACCACTCCTCGGGCGGCGTCTCATCGTAGTCACAGTCGCTGTCCTCGTGGTAGCTTGGCGAGTTTTCGCACTCCGGGCACTGCTTGGTGATGATCGGCGCCCAGATCCAGATGGCCGACTCCCCCTCCTGGACGTGGCGGTCGAACTCTTCCTGCCACGTCCGGTAGCCCGCCACCCGGGTTGCCTCCGGGTACTGGCGCTTGATGAGGAGCGTGTTCCGATACGAGTAGTCGTGGAAGCGGCTCTGGACGTCCAGCCACTCCTGGAACTCCTCACTAGTCTGCGCGTCGTCGACGCCGGCGACGAGGTCGTCGATCCACTGTTCGATCGTACTGTTCATCTCGTCGGATCGTGTGTCGGTCTTGTCGAAGGAGACCGACGAGTCTCTGGTCGTAGACATCGTGATCACCGAATCGAGTTCACGGCGACTGCGTCAGTTCAGGACGCGCCGCACCCCTCAGGGGCGCAAAAACAGAAATTCACCAACTGGCTTTCCAGGCGTCAGCAACGTGTTCAGTTTCACTCCACTTTCCAATATTTTACACTACACGTCTGAGTACACTGTTGCATGAGCAAATGGGCAGATTACGTAATCACTGCAGTTAGATACAGTGGTGACTCTATCGACCAAGTTCGGGTATATGAGGACGATGGAGATCAACTGGCCAACCGAGATACTAAATCGCGAATGGCCGTCATCCTCCGCTTATCGGTTGGACAAAAGTACTGTACGGCGTATAAGAATGACAATGGGAAATGGACGAAGGGTGATGATGTCGGGACAGTAGAAGTTGACGGGACAACCTACCTCCGGACTGACGGGAACAACATCGCGAGCGACAATCTGGGCGAACTGCCAGAGTTCTAGTGAGTCTTAGAATCGCGTAGAGAGCGTTTTTCTTGGGCCAATCCGATCGTGACGAGGTACTCGAGGAACTCGTCGAACCGCTCGACGTCACTGGGCGTGTCGGTCGCAAGATGACGCGCCCACTCGATGGCCCACTGGAAGGCAGGATCCGTGCCGCCCTTGCCGTGAATGTACCACCACCGGGCCGCTTTCAGCACGACCAGCGGATTCGTCGGTGGCTGCTCACTGGCGAGCCCACGGGTGATAGACTCGATTTCGTCGGGGACGTCGGCGGGATCGATCTCCGCTGATTGCGTGTTGTCGATATCGACCGGGATATCGTCGATCGAGACGTTGTCGGGACTCTGTTGTTGACTCACTGGAAGTCACCTCTGAGAGCTTTCGAAGGAGCCCTCGCCCTCTCTGGGGGCGCGAAAAACAGGTCGCGAAGTCACGTCGGCGGGAGGTAGACGCTCTGCTCGCCGGCGATCTCCTCCAGGTTGTTTCGATGACGGTGGCTGAAGTAGCACTCGTAGCTACAGTATCCACAGATTGCGCCAGTATCGTATTCGGCCACGTACGGGCCGCGGCGAGTTCGCCAGACGTTCGTCCCGCACTCGGTACAGGCTGCGTCCTCGAGATCGGCAGGACTCGGACCCTCGTACTCGACGGTCATCCCCTCGTCTTCTGGTGTCGATTCAGGCCAGACCCCGTGTTGCTGCCAGAACTCGCGGACGCGGGCGAGGCTGTGACGCACCGTCTTTCGGACGGTGACGTGGTCGGCGTCGCGACCGCTGTCGTCCCAGCCGTCGGCCGTCCAGAACTCACCGAACTGTGCGCCACAATGTAGCCCGTTCCAGTCGACGCCGACGATGTCGGCTGGTGGCTCGTCCGTGAGTGTCGGTCTGGTCAGCTGTCGAATGGCGTCGAGCTGCTTGGGCGGACTCCCTCCAAGGATGTGGACGCGCCGCCCTCTCCAATCGGCTGGATCGGAGAAATCGTGGGCCAGTCGGTCGGCGTATCCCCGTGAATACCCGAGGACGAGGGTCTCGGGTATCGCGTCGATCACCGCTCGCGACTTCGGAACGACGATGAGCTCGGCCTCGGGATAGCTCGCTCGGATCTCGCGAGCGGCAGCGACGTGGGCGTCGACGGCATCTGGTTCGTAGATGTCGCCGATGACACCGACCTGTGGCTCGTGCTCGAAGAACCGATCGACGAAGCGTTCCAGGTTGGGATTGCGGAAGTCGTTATCGAGCATCCCCACAGGGATCTCGAGGTTCAGGTACTGGTCTGCTTGATACCCACAGTCTTCCCGAAACCCGGGAAGAAATCCGAGAGCTAGAGCATCAGCCGCGAATGGAGCTCGATGAAGGAACGCTATATGGTCTGCTTGTCTGGCGGCAGCGATGTCACTAGCCGTGCTGGAGTCTGTACTCAAATCGAGGGACATGATTGGGCTCGCGAGGTCGCTGCTGGCTGCCCCGCACCCATTCAGGGGCGCGAAAAACCGATGTACAGCGGGTTAACCAACAATAGGGAACTCACGCGGAACTTGTTGGTTAAGAACAGAGCTTACTCTTCGCCCTCACGGAGCTCTTCAGCCTTCCACTTGAGCCGGCGCAGGATCTGCGTCCGATTCTGGTGGGCGTTCTCGTATGCAACACACTCTTGGAGGGTTTCCATATCCGGGATCGTCGCAATACCGGCCTTGATCAATCGGTAATTCGGTGCTTCAAGACGCTTCTCAGGGGGGAATTCGTCGTCACTCCCGTCGCTAATCGTGGACTGTTCCATCTCGGTAGCCCTCCACCCATCCAGGGCGAGAAAAACAGAACAGACGACTACATCACCGACGCGGCGTCAGGCCATCGCCTCTTGGAACCGCTGACGCAGCGCGTCCTCGCGTTCTTCGAACTGCTCGACTTTCTCCTGCAGGTCGTCGCTGACCCGTTCGATGCTCGCCAGCGCTCGTTCGCCGGCCAGCGAGGCCTGTGACCCATCGTCCCCGTCCGCCTCTAGCTGCTGCTCGTAGGCCTGCTCGACGCGCTCGATCGTGCCTTCCGGATTGAACAGGATGTCGTTGGCGATGCGGACGTACTGATCGAGAGATGCCCCTTCTTTCCCCTGGAAGAAGTGGGTGAGCGCGTACGTCGCGCCGGAATGCAGCGTCCACATATCGATCTCGAAGGGGGACGCCGCATTGGCTTCTGCATCGCCGGCGGCACGCTCGGCCAGGTAGTCCGGGAACCCCAGCAGGGTGTAGAACTCCGTGACGGTGAACGGGAGCTCCGAGAAGTCGAGGTCGATGTCCTGGGCGTCCCGGATGAACTCGAAGAGATCGTCGGCGACGAGTTCGACCTGTGTGAGAATCTCTTCCCACCAGGTTCGGAAATTCCGCACGTCGCCGACGTGTTTGATGACCTCCTTATCGGTGAGCGAGCGCATCGTGTTCGAGCAGTAGCCATCCTGAGCAAACCCTTCGACGTAGACGGCGTGCTCGCCGAAGAAGTCGTAGCCCGACGTGACGCCCATCGTGATCGGGTCCGACCGGCCGGGAAGGCGCACCTCGAGGCCGTCGAACATGATGTCCATGTGGACCTCGCCGCCGCCCCGGTAGCGCCGAATCTCGCCGAACATCACTTCGCCCAACGGCGTCTCGTCGATGGTCTCCTCACGGAGGACCTCCTCTAGCGGCCCGTAGACGTCGACCGGGTTGATGATCGAGTACGAGTCAGTCGGGATGTGAAATAGTGACTCCGCCTCAGTGTCACCGTCCGCTTCTGCTTGCAACCGCGACGGCTCGACGATTGCGTTGAACCGCTCCGTCTCGACCCACTCGTCGGTGTACGGATTGCGATACGCGACTGCTGTATCGACCGCCTGTGGGAGGTTTCGAATCGCCTCACTGAAGCTGATCGGTTCGGGACCTCCGTATTGCTCGGCGTACCACTCGGGTAGTTCGGTGTCGGTTCGCCCATCAAGGCCTGCGAAGACCGTAGCTGTCTCTGGGTCTTTCATGGATTCCATCTCACAGGCGCACTGCGTTCCACCGCGCCTGCACCCATCGCAGGCGCAAAACAGACTCTACCGTGGGAATATACCAGGGATGGACTGTAAGTTCCCTACTTTCACTGATCCGAACAGAGCGTGACGAGAGAAATCAGTCCTGCCGTTGAACGATATACAAGTGAACGAGCAATCCGAGGATGCCCAAGAACCCTAAGATGACCCCCCGGAGTCGTGGACTGGAGAATCCTCGTTTCTCTGAATCAGAATACACGTAGTACCCGACGGTCGGCCAAAATACGAGGAGGTACAGGCCCATGCGAACAAGCAGACCATTGTACGCTGTTAAGAGGCTCATCTATTCTCCCCGCGTATTATTGATTACTTGCGGGACGATGACACCGACGACGATGACGACTGCTATACTGACCCACGTCGGAAGCGTCGTGAGCGTCGCAACGAGGTAGAGGAGGACGAGGGCCAACAGACCGAATCCGAGGATAGTCTGATTTTCACGGGAAACCATATCCAGAGTATGAATGGTAGCTGAAATAATGTTGTCGGCGACTCTCATCGATAGGTTTTCTCCCGATCTAATCGCGTTTCACTCCGTCAGGCAAGAACAATCGTCCGGTAGTATAACTACTGACAGTCGTGGACTTGGATCCGTTCTGGCAGGCCGACTTTCCCACAGAGCGGGCACTCGACGAGTGGTATCGGCGGGAGATCCTGACACGCAGCAAGGGCTCCTCGGAGATAGGCTTTCGTCGTCATTGACTCGGCGCTTTCGAGGGCACTGGTGAGGTGCCAGTGGAGTCGTTCTCTGTTCGTGAAATCGTCTGTATCGGGCGTCGGGATAGACTCGTCTGTCTCTCGCATTTGAATCACGAGGGTTCCCCCTCATTCCCTCGGAGGGGGAGAGCAACACCCACCAGCCTACCTCGCTCTGGTGGCCGTGTGGCGTCGACAATTGTATCCAAACGCTGCGGGGCGACGGCTTCCCAGATGAGATGATGCTTCGAACAGACTGTCACGAGATTCGAAACCCGGTTTGCCTGTTCGTAGTCAAACCGTCCGTCGGGACCGACGAAGAATTTCCGTGGGAGCAGATGGTGGACAGAGATGTCCTTCCCAATCTGTTCTTGATGATCCGCTTGAGTCATCTCACACCACGGCGTTTGGCACTGGAAGTCATCACGTTCCAATGCTTGCCGCCGTTGCTCCGGCCAATTTGGCCCGTACGGAATCTCTGAACGCTCTTGATAGGACCGTGGTTGTGAGAAGCCAGCTTCGGTGAGTGCCTCTTCCCACCCGCCAAACCGGTGGTCATATGTCCATCTGTGATATTCTCCAACCCGATCCATCTCTCCGCTTGATGGCGGGCGACCGAACTGCTCCGCAAGGCGGTCAATCTCATCCACCAGGTCCTGATCGGTGAGTCGGAATTTCCGGTTTGGAGCGTAGCCAGCCTCACGAAGCGCCTCGTTCCAACTCCCGAATTTGTTCTGGCAGACGCGCTGGGAGTATTCCCCGTGCTCGCTCATCTCCTTTGCTGTCGGCGGGTTTCCTAATTTGTCTGCGACACGCTGAATGTCGTCGAGAATTATGTCCGCGTCCGTTACGATCTGGTCGCGACGATGGACCGCGGTTACGTGGCCTCCCAACTCGTTGGAGGTCGCAAATGCCTCGCCACAGTAGTCACAGATATGGTCGGTCAACGCTCCGTCACCTCCCTCCGCGGTTCCCCCGTAATGGGTTATAAACTCTCGACCCGATGAGGGATTGTAGAAGATCGCGGACCGCCTCGGCGAAGGTCACAGGGTCTGCATCCCCGTGTCGCTCTCGGTACCACTCTGGTAGTTCGGTGTCGGTACGTCCATCGACGCCAGCGAAGATGGTTCTGGACTCTGGATCTTTCATTGCAGTCACCTCACTTCAGGAATCCTCGTCGACGTGCGACTGCATCGTCTCGCGCCCTGCGCCCCTCTCCCGGGCGCAAAAACAACGTCTCACGAACTACCACTCGACCTGGAGCGTGTCCTCACATCCTCAGGTGTCTCCGTCGGTGCGCTCCTGTCGGTCGTTGTACCGCTCCAGTTCACGCCCGATTTTCTCGAGCGCCTCGACACCACGTTCGAGGAGCTGATGGGTGGCTCGCGCCAGTCGAAGCGTCTCTATCAGTGCTCCCCCTCCAGGGGTTCGAGGAGATCGTTGCTCTCCTCTGCGAGTTCCCGAATCACCCGTTCCACGTCAGCCTCCTCGGTAACCGTCTGATGTGCGAGTGGGGCTGGGTACGCTCGGTCACCCTGGCTGCAGAGCACGACCAGCCACTCGTCGCTACCCTCCCCGAGTACGATGTAGTGGTCGCGATCAGCGCGCTGGAAGACCCGCCGGTCCGGGCGAGAGACGGCTCGCCAGTTCTCGGGGAGCGTCGGTGACGGCCGTCCACCGTCGGCGAGCGCGACGACGTCGTCGGTAAGGGTCGCCATCGCGGCGTCGATCTCCTCGCCGGGGAGGTGCCAGCACGCCGCTGCACCGTCGCACTCCAGCTGTGAGACCACCTGATCCCGGAACGCGATGTAGTGCTCACGGGCGAACTGCTCATCGTCGTAGTAGTCGAGGAGGAGCGCGCACGCGAGCTGGGCGGGCCCGCTACCACTGTACCCCCACTCGAACCCGCTTGGACTGTGGTTGACGAGGTCCAGACTGCGCTCGAGGGAGAGTCGCCGATGCTCCGAGAGGTTCAGAACGACGGCTTGGGCGTCGACGCGGAAGCCGACGTATTCGACTGCGTCTCGGTGAGCCTGACCTGGCGATGCGACTGGAACCGATTCCGAACTAGCCATAGGTACATTCCCGTTCATCGTTGCTCGCGGGCGGTTCGGTGACCCCCGCACCCCTCTCAGGGGTTCAACAAACAGGACGGCGTAGCGTTCGGCAACGTATTTGGCAGTTGCAACGTACTGTCCACATAATTGAGGATGGCTGTACTGGACGATCTCTCGGGGTTCGAGTTCGAGGACGTGATGGAGGACGTGTTCCGGAACCTCGGCTACGAGAACGTCCGCCAGGCCGACCGCACGGCTGACGAGGGTCGCGATGTCATTATGGAGGAGGTCGTCGACGGCACGCGGCGTGCGATCATCGTCGAGTGCAAGCACACGGGGACGGTCGGGCGGCCGGTCGTCCAGAAGCTTCACTCGGCGATCGCGACGTTCGACTTCGACGGCCCGAAACGCGGAATGGTCGTCACGACCGGCCGGTTTACGAACCCTGCTCAGGAGTACGCCGACCGCCTCCAGCAGAACGACGACCCCCATCCAATCGAGCTGCTCGACGGCGAGGATCTCCGGGAGGTCGCCGACGAGATCGGCCTCGACCTCTACAACGGGCGCATCGAGATTCTCTGCGACGAGACGCTCCGCCCGTACGACCCGGCCGCCGACGTCGACGTGGCCGTCACGGAGGCGTTCCGCGACATCGAGAACATCGAAGCCGTCGACCTTCCAGAACCGTATTCGTCGGTGACGTTCCGCCCGGTGGTCGCGGTCACCGCGGACACGAACGCCGTCTTCGAGACGTCGGTGGGCGTCATCCACCGGATCAACGACCGGACCCGATTCGTCGCCCACGCCGAACGCGGGCAGCCGCAGGTCGTCGACGAAGACGTCGCGACGCTGGTCACCGAGAACCTCCACGCGACGGTCGAGCTCGACACCGAGCAGTTCGGAGAAGTATTCGACGACGTCGAGGAGCGGCGGTTCGGGTAGACGCAAACAGAGTACAAGGAGTGGGCCGTCGAGCGCCTCCAGCAGCATCACACGACGACGGTCACCTACACCGGCGACAACAACGTCACGTACGACAAGACCTGCGAGCCGAACCGCTCGGACATCTCCGTCCAATCAATCGAACCAGTGTACCTCCCCGAAGTTCGGCACACTACCGACCTCCAGGAGTACACCTACCCCTACGAGTACTACGCGGCAGGCCCGTCACGAGTAACAGCCGAGGACGGCATCCACCGCTGCGTCCATTGTGACACGAGCGGCATTGATGAGACGTACACCTACTGTTCAAACTGCGGGGCCATCGCCTGCTCCAGCCACACCAAAACGGAGCGGCTGGAAGGCGAACCGGTCTGTACGGGCTGTGCGGTGACGGAACGGTTCTCGCTGAAGACGAAGTACTTCTACGACGAGGAGAATCTCGAAGCGTTCCGCGAGGAGTACGCCGCCATGCCGTTTCACGAGAAGGCGATGGAGAACAAGTGGCTGGCCGGGGGAAGCGTTGTCGCGACGCTGCTGGTCGTCGTCGGACTACTCGTCATCGGCGGCATCATCTGAGCGGGCTAAGCGTTCACGCCGGCTCAGCGACCAGCTCTTCGAGCGCGTGCTCAAGCGGGCCGTGGAACTGCCAACTGGCCCGCTCGAAGGCTTCCTCGGTCGGACCATCCCACCGGGGGAACGCGGAATGACCACTCACCTTGACCGTCCACTCGGATGACTCCTCGAACGGGTTCCGGGTCGGGAGTTCGACGACGTAAAGGTACTCCTCGTCGCCGTGAATGCCGTCGGCTGGATTCTCGACGCCGTGTCCGAGCAGGAACATCGGCTGGTCGAGGTGCTCCATATTGTCCGGGTCGAGGAGATCCGCTGGCTGTGCTGCGTCGATCGTTCGCTCTGGGTCACCATCCAGATACAGGTCAACTGTCGAGAGCTTGTCGAGGAAGACGAACGACGCTGCCGTATACCCCGGTCCTCGCTCGGCACGGGTCGCGTCGAGAAGTTCCTTCAACTGCGCAAGATCGCGAAGCACGCTCTCCGGGTAGCCGTCCGAATGTCGATACACTTGCGCGACGCGGTCGTTATCGGTTTGTTCGCCGTCCTGGTCCACTCGTTCGACGAATCTGAGTTGACTCCGTGTCGACATCGATCATCGCCGGCACGTGTGCGCCGGCACCCATCGCCGGCGCTCGAAAAACTCTCCTCGTGACGGCGGATTCTCAGGATTCGTCCGCTCGTTCGACAGTAATGGTCAGGTTTCCCGATTCGTAGTCGGCCTCGAAGTCGACGGCGAACGCGTCCGCCTCGTAGGCGGCGTGGTAGGCGCGGTGGCGTGCGAGCGAGCCGGTGGCCTTGAAGTGGAAGAACGCGGCCGCCGTGTAGGGCTTGCTCTGTGTTTCGACCTGCGACTCGACGGATGCGGGGAGCGCGATCTGGGGCGTCTCCGTGTCGATACTCGCAGCGAATTCCTTCGCTTCCTCAACTGTTGCTTGCGAATGTGCCGGTGTCTCGCCGGTGAGCACGTTCACCGGTGTTTCCGTCTCGTCGGTGAACAGGACGTCTTCGAAGGTGTGTGTCCCGAGGATCGCCTCAGGATCCAACTCGCAGTCGTGAAAGGGGTCGTCGTCTGAGGTCATCAAATCACGAGCCTATGGATGGCTCACCCATTCCTGCCCCTGAAAAACAACACCTGTGAATGGTTCTGAAAACGGTTCTTCTGCAATCTGCACTCAAATGATGCCTCTTGATTGCCGATTCGCTAGTGCCTCAACGTTATGCGTGTGACGTGTTTGAATGGGGGATAATGGCAGAACAACGGGCTATCACTAATCTGCAGGATATTCGAGAAACGAAGCTGGGAACGTATGCGAATGAGCCGCCGTTGGTGAGTAAGGACTTCAAGCTGGAGGCGGCGGATAGTGCAGACTATAGTCGACGGTTTGTGTTTGAACTCTTGCAGAATGCGGATGACGAGATGCCGGAAGACAGTGACAAGCCGCGAAAGGTTCGATTCGAACTGCGCGGAGACTGTCTGCTTGTTGGCAACACTGGGCGGCCATTCGATGCTGCGGATCTGGATGCAATTACGACGCTCACCCAGACAACGAAAGGTGACGAAGGTGATGAAGCCACTATCGGGCACAAGGGGAGAGGCTTTACGTCAATTCTGGATATCACATCGAACCCGGTGATTTTTTCGCAGAATGGGGGCGGGCTGCTTGCTGCCGAGTTCGACCGAGAAAAGACACGTGACGTAATCGAGAAGAAATTACGTAAGGACGGCGTCGAGACCGACGGAGAGATCGACAACGTCCCGCTGATGTCGATTCCGTTCCCAAGTGAACCCGATACTCGCGTGTCGGAACTACTCAAAACGGGATATTCGACGGTGTTTCGACTGCCGCTCAAAGACGAGAATCAAGAACGGATCTTCGAGACGATTGAGTCGACGTTCAAGGAGCAGGTCACGCGGGAGACTGTTGCGTTGCTTCCGAAAACGGATCGTGTCGAGTTCGCCGTCGGTGACCGTCAACGCGTCTGGGAGAAAACCCGGCGGGACTGGCGAGGAAAGACTGCAGCATCCGTTATCGGAATCGAACGACGTGGTGATCTCGATCCGGACACTCCTGAAGAGATCTCGGAAGAACTCATTTCATTCGCCCGCGAGTACGATGTTCCGGATCGGTCGTTTGCAGGGATCGACTCGGCTATTCTCGACGATATCGGTAAATTACGGTTAAGTGTGGCGTTCAGACTCGAGGATGACGACAATACATCTCTCAGACCGTTGTTTGTCGGCGATGATGCGAATGAGCGCCCGTTCGTCCACGTTTTCTTGCCGACCGAGGAGCGAAGCCCTATTCCCGCGCTGCTGAACGGGACATTCCAGGTGAGCACCTCTCGAAGAAGTCTAAATATGCCGACAAACCCGGAAACTGGTGCCGTCATGGGGTTGAATGGGTGGCTTTTCCAGCGGGTGGCCGACCTCCTCGCCGCCGACGTCCTATCCTTCGTAAAAGAGACCGATACGGCGCTCGACGAGTTCCTCCGGACGATTGACTTTACGGCAGTAAACGCCGATGAGACGACGCGGACAAACCCGGTGAACCGTTGCTTTGTGGAGGCACTTCAGGATGCCTTCGAAGGGGTAGCCTTTGTTCCTCGATTAGAACAAGTGGCTTCTGGCGATTCGACGTCCGATGCTGATCGGCGGCCACTTTCTGAAATTGTTCTTCCATACACGCATCCGGACGCAGCGCGAGTCGGTCCTCTTACGGCGATGGTGTACGGGCAAGACCGTTTTGAGCTGGTGAACGATGAGGCTGAAATAGGGGGCTGGTTCCCCGCAACACCACTGCTCGAACACGATGTCGCTGCGATCCTTGAAGAGCTGGGGGCAACTCGACTCAGGCCCCATCACACCCCCGCTGTTCTCGGTGCCGCTCCGGACGAAAATGCCATTCTTCAGTATCGAGACGCGCCTGAGCGACTTACAGTCGACCCTATCGTGTTCGCGCTGGCGGAAACGTGGCTAACGCTTACTGATAGTACGGATAAGCGACGGCTCGCTGAGGCTGCTCGGGCGGAAGCAGTGTTCCCGGTCGGCGATCCTTTGGTTGGAACGCACGGCGAGTACTACAAACACGAGCCCACGCCTGAGTCGGTCGAATGCTTCTTCCCACCACAACAGAGTGTCCCGACGGATGCACTCGCGGGAATTCGTCTGTTCCCGAATGAACTCTATTACACGGAGGGCTCTCAACAGGCCGATTCGGATGCTCGGACTGAGCTCCTCGACGGCGGGGAGTACGAGAGCGTTCTGGATGCACTTTGGGACATCAACGACTTCGGGTTCCAGGATATTGCCGAAAAGGGTGTATTCCCACTCCTCCCAGGGCCATCATCCGGCGATGTCGACGATAGCCCGCTACGTGACCCCGAGGTACTCGAGTTCGTCCAGCGATTGGCGACGAGCAGCACGACGGGGAAACCGCCAGCCTCCCCGAAGGAGCCGCTACCGTACACGTACCGCAGCAACGACCCTTACTACGACTTATGTATGCTTCCGGTCCCAACAGCGGATGGTGAGTGGGCGCGTGCCTATGAGGTATACTTCGGTGCGAGCTGGCAGCGTAACAAGCCTACTGCGGGCCGAGTAGAGCAACTCCTCCAGACGGCAGGGGTATCGCCACCGGTGCTGGCACCGCCGAGGGAATTCGGGCTAGACGACTCTGACGACTGGTCGAAGTGGCGTGAATTCTTCCAGTGGATCGGGGTCTGCGAGCATATACGTATCACACCGTTCTTCCATCCCACCCAGTCACACCGCTACAGCGCCACGGAACACATCGACCCTGGGTCTAATTCCACGCTTGATCCAGAGAGCCAGTTCAGCCCGAGTACGCTCTCCGAAGGCGACCTCGATACGTACCTGACGAAGTTGGAGTCTGCTGCATACGAGGCGGTGAGCGAAGATGACGGGGAGCGACCGTACATCTGGCAAGTCAACGGACTAGAGTACGATCACGCACTACTCGAGGCAGGGAAGGATCCGGAGTTCGGCAAACTGCTGATGGGGCACCTGTACATGTGGTGGGGGAAGATCTCGGAGCACGCGAACGCAACCGTAGCGCTCTATTCCAACAACCGACTCCGGTATCAGACGACCTACCTGTTCGATCAGGACGAGATTGAAGGTGTCCTACCGAATCTCTGGCTCTGGCAGCTCCAGCGTGCCCCCTGGTTGCCGAGTACGCTCGGGCAAGTCCCCCCTGAGGACGCATGGTTACTCAACGACAGGGACTTACAGCGATACTCGGTTGACATCGGCGACAGTCGACATCCGCTCTTACCGACGCTCCGCCGAGAGGTGTATGGGGAACTAGCTGAGAATGCTCCTGATTTACTCGATGCATTATCGATTCGGCGGCGTGTTGAGACGCGGACGCTCACGCCATGTGACGCCAGAACGGTTGCAGAACGGATCAGATCCGTCTTCACGGAAATGGAGAACGAGACTGATCCTAGCGCATATTATCTCTCTGAAATCGAAGCGGCGTATAGCAATCTGAGCGAGGACTTGCCGCCACTAGACAACCAAGGTCAGATCCAGTCTTCAGGGTGGGAGCCGACTGAAACCGGCCTCGATTCAGTGCCTGTCCCCTGTATGACCGGTGATGAGATACAGTTCCACGAGGCTTCAGCGACATACTTTACGCGGAGTCACGAGGAAGCATTACGGTTTGAGGGACTGGCGGTTCCTATCTTTGCGTTAACTCGCGAGGATACGCCGGCGATCGGTAAGCACTTCGGAATGATCGACTTGGTCGAGGCTGTTGAGGAGACGCCGCAGATCGACGAGGAACGTATTGCGGTGACAGAGCGATTCCGAGAGGAATGGCTGGACGTGGCGGCGCCATACGTACTTTGTCGGTTGAAAGCGACGCGGAGCAGCCAACAGGAGGACGCAGGTGGACTGTCCCGGTTCGTCGATCAAATAGTCCTTGTCGGCTCTCTGAAGGTCAGTTATGAACTTCGGGATAGTCCGAAAGCGGATCCTTTGACGCGGCCGGCGGAGTACTTCATCGAGCGGGACGATCACGGGAATCGGACGCGAGTGTACGTCGTTGCGGACAGCTCCGATCCGGTTCGGGACGCCCCGGTGGAATCGATATCGAAAGCGTTTGCAGAGTATCACGGCCTGGGGAGTTGGGAGTCGCTGTACGTACTCCTGCAACAAGCGCCCGACAGAGGAGCGATGCAATCGCAACTGAAGGCGGCTGGCGCGCCAGCTAGCCGGAGAGAGCTTGAGGCCAGGCGGGCAGCGTACGAGGGACGAGCAGAACAACGTCAAATTGAAACAGTCGTCAGCGCCGGATTCGACGGTGAGCAGATCACGACGGGTAGAAATGAGTCGACCATTACTGAGTCTCCGAACTCGGACGCACCTTCATCCGAGTCCTCGGAGTCTGGTACCACGGTTCGGGATGGGTCACGAGTACCGTCAGCTGAACAGCTGACCGGAATTGGCGACAGTTCCACGCTCTCGGTTGGGAACACGGATACGGGTGGCAGTTCACACTCGGAAGCATCTGAGAACACTATTGGTGGAGGTTCCAAAGCATCCTCGTCGCGACAGACCAAGGTGACAGCGAACTATATCGACAAAGTCGATGAGTTTGGGATGGAGGCAACGTACCACGCTGAACTTCAGCGTCTTCGCGAAGAGGGCTGTCCAGAGCCAGAAAAGTACGTCCACGACGTCCACACGCGTGACCTCTACCTCGAAGCGAGGAATGACGATATCGCCGGCCCAGTTCTGGAATCATTAGAGGAGCGGGGCGTGATATCCAAGCCATATCCAGGATTCGATTTCTTGGTGGTAGCTCGAGACACCAGCAAGCCAGAACGGTGTATCGAGCTAAAATCGTCTGGATCGAACACACGGCGGCCGTCGATCAGCTGGAACGAGTGGAAGTCGGCACGAAACGAAAACCTCCGAGAAGCATACTATCTATACGTCGCCGTGGAGCTTGAATCCGGAAAGAGCGGCGATGCGAGACTGATTCAGGTCCCGAACCCGTTCTCAACGCTCGATTCGCGCGAGCGAACCGTTCGGTCACAGAGTAGGGAGGTTCAAGTGAAGCTTTCGGAGTTCCATCCGGAAGAACAAGAGGTTGTTGAGCGCGCAATTCACTGGGAGGAATGACGCTCAGATACCCAATCTAAGGTAGAATTACACCATCTCGCGCCGCTTTTGTATAGGGCAAGTCCCCCAGCGCTAAGGTAGCGGTCGAGAGTAGCAATCACCTGTAAACAGGTGAGGAGAGCCGTTCTGCCCTGTAGCAAATTTTCTACGACTTGCCGAGATTGGCTTTTTCGAAGGGAGATTCACCAGTCGGAATGAGCAGCTCCTGTCGGTCCCCGACCCGCTCAGCGAGCTTCCGTTTTAGGTACTGTCTCGCCGTCGACGGCGTGAAGACGCCCTTGTCGATCATGTCACCGACGACGTCTTTGAGGGCCGCGAACTGCCCCTGCAGGTGGCCGTCGCCGACCGGCTCGCCGTCGTACCAGCGCACCGTCGCAAGCGCGCCGTTCCCGACAGTCTCTCCCTGTTCGACCGTCTCCGAGTCGTACTGGAGCCCGAACCACAGCGTCCGATAGGCGGTCACCTCGAACGTCGTCGACACCACGAAGAACGCCTCGTGGTGGAGGTAGTCGAGATGGTCCGCGACGATCTCGTCGAGGGTGAGCCCGGTGGCACGGGGTTTCGGCTCGACGACCGTCGACGGTCGATCCTCGCCAGCGAGGTAGCCGTCGACCGCATCTGCCTCGAGGCCATCGGCCAGTTCCGCCAGCAGCTGTTTCGCCCACTTGGAGTCGGTGTCGTCGGCACCGAACGGCGATTCAGCCGAAATTCGGCGCTTGAGCTTGAGGTTTGCTGCACCCCAATGGCTGTAGTGGAGCGTGTACTGTCCGTCTGTGCGTTCGTACGCAACGAGTGCGCGGTGTCCCATCGAGCAATCACCTCACGGGGCGACCGCGATTGGATCGCCCCGCACCCCTCTCGGGGGACGAACAACGCTACTCGTCGATCGGGTCGAGAGAACTGAGGTCCGCGTGGAGGACTTCGCCATCGCGAACGACGTACCGCTTCGCCAGCACTGGGAAACGACACTTGGTGAACCCCGCTGTCTGGATGTCGAATTCCTCGTCAGCTTCGAGGTGGTCGGCGAGTTCTCGCAGGAATTCGTGGGTCACGATCCCGCCTTCGTAGTCCGGCAGGCCGTTCTCCCGCGCCTCGTACACCTCGAAGTCGTCGTACCCCCAGATGGTGAGCTCTCCGTCTTCGGTCACCTCCCAGTCGAGCGTCCCGAAGCAGTATCTCTCACAGAGTTCGCGGACTGCCTGTGGATCCGATACGATCGCGCCGGTCGACGTCGTCGCAGCTTGTAGTGTCGCCATGTCAGGAGTTCACGGGGTCGCCCCCGCACCCCTGTCGGGGGCGATAAACCAACGTGAGAGGTGCCTCCCGAGGTGTGGCCGGCGACGCCAGTTAGGAGTCTGCGTGGGCGTCCGCCCCGACTCCGTCGCCCGGCCGCGTGAGTAGACTCACTTCTTCCAGGAGGTTTCTCGCGGTCTCGACTCGCTCTCGATCCGCCTCGTCCAACCGGTCGACGTCGAGTCGGTTGAGATTGCTGAGTACACGATGCATCCGGTAGCCCTGTTTGAACTCTTGCTCCATCGGAAGCGCCTCACCACTCGCCGGCGCGGAAAGACACCCCATCGAGACTGGCGTCGGGCTTGCAGGAGCTCGCGGTCTTAACCAACGAACCTCGACGGTGCTCGCAGGGTGTTGGTTAACCGACGCTCAGCACTGGGGCTACTCGAGATTGGGTCCGTAGCGAGCCGAGCCACACACCCGACACTCCCAGATCGGTTGCCCCGTCCACGCCTCATCCGGGACCGACTCGTGGGTCTTGAACCGATGGTCGGTCGCCCGTCCACAGTCTTGACAGTCAAGTTCCTGCGTCGTCGGTACCGACGACACCTGGCGATCAGCCGCAGCTTCGCCAGTAGATTCGGTCAGCGCCATCGCTGGAACCAGCCACACCGCGTCGTCGGCGTCGTCGAGGACCGCGTCGAGACGTGACGCGTCGCGGATGCCGTCCCCACGCTGGTCGTAGAGCCGCGTCGGGGCCTGCTCCTGGCGCTCCGACGTTCCCTGTCCGTGCCACCCAGTCCGGTCACGGGCGGCACTGAGAAGCCGCTCTCCCACCTCTGACGCCACCTGTACCCCGTCGGGGAGTGAGGGCCATTGCTCGGCCAGCTGGCGCGCCGGCGCCTCGTCGAGGTCGTAGATGAGCGTGTAGTCGTCGACGGCCGGCTCCGCCTCGTTGGCGGAGAGGAGGTTCGCCGCGGCGCCGCCCTTCGCCACGGCGCCGTAGAACGTGGTCGATTCGACGACCAGGTGGACGATGCCGAGGCACGTCGTCGACGCTGTCTCGTTCGTGCGAGTGGCGTCACTCCCGAGATGGTTAGTGAGACAGAACCGGCATTTCGTCTGGCCGTCTGGGACTGACGCCCCACAGGACCGGCACTCGCCGTCGGCGGCCGTCGGCGCATCAGGGTAGCCACCAGCGCTCGTCGCGACGCGCTGCCGCCGGGGGGCACCCTCACACCCGTCGTCCAGGCTCGTATCCGGAATATGGGACGCCTCGCCGGTTGGCCGCAGTTCCTCAAAGTCGGAGTAACGACCGTTCATAGTGATCTGAATCTGAAGATGATTATCGTAGTCGCACAGCGTGTACTGATTGACTGACTGTTCCACTTCTCTCACACCTCCTTACGTCGGCAACTATTAAGTATTTCAGTATTTAAGTACTCCACATACGATGACGACACGGTTGACCGTTGACTTCGAAGACGAACTCTACAAGGAGTTCTCGAAGCAGTGTATCGATGCCGAGAAAACCAAGTCCGAAGTGGTACGTGGACTCGTCAAAGACTGGCTCGACGAACCCGACGAATGACCGACGAGCAGGCTCTTGTGAAAACGCTAGATTTCCAGCTTGACATCCAGAGTGACAACGAGAGCCTGCTGTACGACGCTACTCTCGAAGCCCGGTCGGTGTACAACGGAGCGATTCGCCTCGCCAAGCAGGGAGTGGACTGGGATGTGATTCACGACCGTGTGGCCGACGACGCTAACCTCGTGAAAAACACGACACAGCGCGTCGTTGCGAAGGCACTCGGTGCGATGGAGAACTACTACGAGTACGACGACTTCAACCAGCCAAGCCACACCAAAGATGGCACATACCCACTCCGGGCGAACTACGAGGAAGGATACAATCTGTCGCTCACCGACGACGGCGACGTAGCGTTTCGTATCAGCGCAAAGCCGTACAAACACGTCAAGGGAATCCTGAACGGTGACGATGCCCACCTCGACGTTCTCAAGACCGCACTCACGAGCGACGAGTGGCGGCTCGGGACGGCTGAAGCACTATTCCACGACGGCACCGCCGAGTTGCACGTCAACGTCACCAATACCGAGCATGCCGTTCGTGATAAGCAGAACTCACAGACGGTTGTCGGAGTGGACCTGAACGAGGATAACGTCGCTTTGACCGCGCTCTCCAAGGATGGCGTTGAGGATACGCTTGTTATCGAGTTCCCAGAAATCAAGTTTGAGCGCCACCGCTACTTTACGATCCGCAAGCGTGTCCATAACGCGGAGAAGTGGAGTGTACTCGATACCCTGGAAGGACAGGAAGAACGGTTCGTCCGCGACCGACTCCATAAGGTGTCGCGGCACGTCGTCGAGTGGAGCCAACAGTTCGAGAACCCATGCATCGTCTTTGAAGACCTCAAAGAGATGCGTGACAACATCGACTACGGTGCGCGGATGAACCGGCGCTTGCACCACCTCCCGTTCCGCACCCTCCAACACTACACGTCGTACAAAGCCGCGTTCGAAGAGATCCCGACAGTATGGATAAATCCTGAGTTCACGAGTCAGCGGTGTCCACTATGTGGACATACTGAACGAGCGAACCGTCACAAGAAGCGGTTCAAGTGCCGGTCGTGTTCCCACCAAGACCACAGCGACCGTAGTGCAAGCGTCAACATCGCCGTGAAAGGTATCAAGAAACATCAAGAGTGGACTGTGCCTGCTCTCAACAGCCTTCCCACTGTGCGGACGGTGCGACGGCAGGCATCGGGGGCTGTGGACGCCCCAACCGTGACCCACGACACCGCTACAGGATATTATACCGATGGTGTCGAGGGAGTGTCCGACTAATCCACGGGAAGCCCCATTTGGGCTAGGGGCAGTTCACAGAGAACATGCTCGTCTTTGGATAACCCGCGTAGACCGATGTGCAGTACAGACCGAGAGACAGTGGACTGCGTCAGGCGACCCGTTCCTCCAACGTATCCCGGTGTGCCCGAACAGTCGCCTTCGAGGCGTTCGCTACGTCCGCGGCCTCGGATTGCGTCAACCATCGGCCCTCTTCGCGACCGGCCTTGTAGAGGCAGGCCGCTGCGAACCCGGCCGGATGGACGCCCGTCGTGACGCCGCGCTCCTCGGCCTGCTCCGCGAGGGCTCGGGCCCGCTGTCGGATTTCGTCCGGACACTCGAGGTCCGACGCAAGGCGGGGCACGAACATGCTGAGGGAGACGCGGTCAAAGCTGCTTCTGACCTGTTTTCTAAGCCCGTGGTGTTGTTGTTCGAAGCTGGTTCGTATCCCCTTGATTGACCTAACGCTGAAGAGAGTTGGTGTCGAAACCTGTGACAATAATGATTCGTGAGCGGTCTCCGGAAATAGATCTTCATTCAGTTTCTGAGGAATTGGAGTCGGTCTCTGAGGTACTATCTGCGACGCTTGATAGAGGCGGTTTAGTCGTCGAGCTGGAGGACCAGTCTCTCCGGGTGATCCCTACAGATCGTTTCCATTCGGCGGAGGGAGAGCCGGAAGACACGGACAATGTGCTGTATGCAACTAAAAACGGCTTTATCGAGCTCAGTGAGGAGGGATTCTTTCAGTACGAACTATCGGACTCCACGGACCACAGCATACTGCTAACCCAGATCGTTACTAGAGAAGGAAGCTCTAGAGAGATAGATTCGTTTGAGATGATGGATTTGCTTGCTGATGCAGGCTATTTGCCGCCTTACACTCCGGAGCCTCTGAGAGAACTGATGGCGGGTTGGGCCGTTTCAGAGAAGGACTATTCGGTGCTCGATATAGCTGCGGGAACAGGATCTCTAATGCAAAAAGCCGCTGAATACACAGAAGGCTCGAAATTGGTAGGCATCGAAATCGAACCACTGTACGCTGATTTAGCCCGTAACAGGCTAAAAGAGAATGAGAACGCCGAAATAGTTACTCAAGACTTCTTTGAATGGCAACTACCTGGGACATCTTCAGGTGACGAGGAGGCGGAGAAGTTTGATGCGGTCATTGGCGACCCGCCCATGGGAAGGCTGTTCCACGTCAGCCCAGAAAGACGTGAAAGGATCCAAAAATGGGCTCCTGGCAGAGGACAGATCGCTTCAGCAGCCTTTGTCACTAAAGCTGTTTCACACCTGAAAGAGGGTGGTAGAGGGGCGTTCTTGCTTCCGAAAAGTGCATTGAAGCAGGGCTTATTAGAGGAGTTGACTGAAAGCTGCGGGATCCACCGGGTAATTGAACTGCCTGTTGGTCCGATAGGCAGTGCTCGTTCCACGGAGTTGGTACTGCTCACGGTAATCAAGGAAGATAGACCACGAGATGTACGTGAGACAGGGATTGGGAAATTCAATCAGACGGAGTTACCTGAGAACGCTCGGGGATTGTTCGAGCAGCCGCTCGACAAGATACTCCAGAATCGCTACAACCCCTACAACGTGGAGTTGGTAAAGGCGTCCCACGAGGATTTGGAAGGTAGGAACGTGGTGCGGATCCTGTCGAACCCGCCTATCTATGATATCATCACTTCTGACGGCTTCACTCGTTTCGGCGATCTCTCAGGTGTCGAGGCAGGAAGCGGGCTCAGTACAGGTAACAACGACTTCTTCTATTTCAGCGAAGAGGAACGGGAGGACTCCGGTATCGATGACAAGTTCTTCCGACCGGTAATCAAGAACCCATCCAGCGAAATCAGGGCTATCACCTCTGATGACATTGATCTGTACCTTCTAGATCTCCAGTCCTACACGGACGAACTCGAATCAGAGGGAGTAGAGATTACTGAAGCTAATGTAGTAGAGGAATTGAGAGAGGATGGCCACAACGAATTGGCAGAGTATATCGAAAATGAACCAAGGCGCTACAACCAGGAGGGCCCGGTATTCGAAGTAGATTATCGGGGTGTGTTCAGGAATCCAGACCTGGTTATCCCTAAGATTTTCGATAACCCGCGTTGTTACAGGGTTGAGGATGCGTTGTTTGATACTGCTATGATCGGATTGCAGGCAGAGACCGATGAGATACGGGATTCTCTGGCTCGGCTATTGAATACGCCGTTGTATAAGGAATTCTTCCAGACGTATGCCGATCCGATAGACTTGGACTGGTACCGGCTCAATTTTGGATCTCTACGAGATATCCCCGTTATCAAGGGTGCCCTGAGCCAGGCCCTGTTCAACCGTATGGAGCCGTTCTTCCCTCCCGAGGATGACGGAGACCTGGTCAGTTTGAACCAGCTCTTGATAGAGAGCTGTGAGAGTGATAGTGAGAAGGAATCAATCCGCCGGTACCTTGCGTCCAGAGATGATTTCGCATGGTCCTGGTTTATGACTCCATCTGAGTTTGAAGAGTTTCAACAGTTACTGGAGTCAGATGAGGAAGCAGCCCGTGAGTTCATTGTTGAACGATTTGAGGAAGAGCTTCTCGACAAGGCTCGGAATACATTCGAGAATATCGGGTTCTTTGAGGATCGGAGTGAGTTGTTGAACGACTTATTGATGGAGTTTGAGCAGGGGCATTACAGAGGTTTTCTTGCTGGTATTGTTCTCCAATTTGAGGGGGTGCTGGGAGATTTAGTGGAAGAAACAGGCGGGGAGATTATCGAGAAGGATCATGAGACGAAATTCAAGATGCCGGGAAGAGGCCGGACCCAGACGAAGAATCTGGGTAGTCTGATATCGCACTTCTTTGATGGCGTATTCAGCACTTTCTTAGATGAGACTGTAAGGCAGAGACGTAACAAGATCGCCCACGGCGACATTATAGAGAACAGCCGCGAGCTCTCGATCTACTTCTTCATATCATTCTATGCACTCTGCAACGCTTCTCTGAACGAATACGTGCGGCTAGCTGAGGAAGATCAAATCGGAGTATCCGTCTGATATCATCCGAGCTGAACTATCCGTGACAGGAGACCCTTGTTTTGGTTGATGTTGAAGGGGAACCAGTTTTGGAGTGTTTCGTCGGCTTTGATTTGGATGTGGTTGCCGTCTTGTGTTGCGCGTGCTTCGCTGGGTAGTGTGCGGGCGTATTTTCTGACGCTGCTGTAGACGCCGAGTGAGTCGTCGAATTTGGCGATGAGGTTGCCGTTCCGTCTTTTGAATTCGTCGAAGCCAGTTTCGTAGATATCTCTGGTTGCCATTGTTCTCACCGTGTTCAGGAACTCGCCAGTACGGCGAACCCCTCACCCATCGAGGGGTCGATAAACGCTATCGAGTACGGCCCTCGGCTTAATTGGCTTGTGGTTCAGTAATGTACCCCTCAGACAGCTGGTTTGCCCGCTACTCCCGTGGATGGATCTCGGTGAGTTTGACGGCCCGCTTTTCACATTCCATCTCTACCCGCTCGTAGCGCCGCTGAGCCTTCGCCGTACTCCGACTATCGACCTCTCCTTGCTGGAATGGGTTCTTGTTCGAGACGACAATGAGGTGCCGTGATTCGGCATTCGAGAGATCGCCTAGCTTGGCTAAATCCGCGGAGAAATGCGGCCACTCGTCGATATTGTTGCGTTCGAACCTCGCACCGGCGACGTCCACGTTCTTGATGTACTTGAGCTCGATTGCGTGTTTGACCGACGCGGCCGAGAAGTACTTGCTTCCGTCGATCAGGCGGACTGTGACCCTCGGGCTATCTACCTCCGGCAGGTATTCGAGGTCATCATACTCCGACTCGTGATGCGGTTCTAGAATTGCGATATCGAGGCTCCGATTCCCGTCGCCGGACATGCCGAAATTCACCTCCGGCTGGACACTACTGATGGACTGTGGCTTCGCGATTCGATCGAGATATTTTCGCTTATACCCGGTTGCATCGGCCGTGTTGTAGCCACCGCGTACCTGAATCGTCGTTCCCACCTTTGCCCGTAGGAGTTCAAGGAGCCGGGCTTGAAGCGCGGTCTCGACTGTGAACCCCAGAGGTGTCTCTTGAAACTCAGCTTCTAGTCGATTGATTGCCTCCTGAACCGTCATAGTTTACTCCACGATCTATCTGCAAGCGCGGGTGTGGTCGGGTAGTAGATACGTGGGACCTCCGGGCCTGGGTCTTCTGGGACGCTCTGTAACTCCTCACTCTGCGCGGCGATTGCGAGGACCATTGAATCGAGAATGTCGTCTCGCCGGACTTCCTTCCGGAGAGTGTCGTCAAGTACCTGCTCGTACTCGTCGTCTATGCCAGAGCGCTTCTGCTCGAGAAGCTGCCGACGGAACGTGAGCCCTCGCTTCGAAGACTTCGAGTAAGCAATCGGCTGCCCGTTGAGCGCGTAGAAACAGAGTTCTGGATGACTCTCGTAGATCGGCCCGTCATAGGCCTCGCTCACGACCGCTTGTACCTCGTTGATTTTGTCGCTGATTGCGTGGGCTTGCTGGGAAAGGCCGTGTCCCATCTCTTCTCGATGTTTCGCGTTCGCCTCGTCGTAATCGTCAATAGTGGCTGCAGATTTCGACGGCGGAAAGAACACGGAGTTACCACGGCAACCGAGGAGGTCATGCGCTTCAATATCGCAGCGGCGTCTACTTCTTGTTGGGAGCCCGATTGGGATATCCACGAACACTCGAGCCTCCTGGAAGTCTGATTGAACTTCGGAAAAGTCCTCGTATAGCTCCGTTTCGATGCTGCCTTCGGAAAGGGCAGTCGTGAACCATCCGTATGGGCAGGCATCGACACCGACCGCGCTCTCAGCCCTTGACATATTCCTTGATGAATGCGCCGATGTGCAGCCCGATGATGTCACGGGGGGCGTGGAGCTCCTGCAGCGTTGCCCCCACCTTTGCAGTATTAACCCTTTCTTCGGTCCTTGTCATTCTTTCTCACAAATGGATAGACGTGGAATGAGCGTTTCGGCGAAGATTCGGGAGCGCGCTTATGAGGCATTACACGCTTGTCTTGGTTCACTCGTTTTCTGACTTGGAGTGATCATTCTCAAAGTAGCTGAGTGAGTTTGCGAGAGCCGCAGAGACAGCCCTCAATTTATCCCTCGGTTTCGGGACTGTATGCCAGTACTTCAGCGTCGATGAGACGAACCGCGTCATCGTAGAATTTTCCCTCCACGGTTCCCTCGAAGTGCTCCAAGGTCCCCTCTACTACTGCTTGTTCCTTGCCCACCTGCCGGCCCTCTTTTGGAAGCCGTCGGGCATCGTCACAGTTCGCACAGAATCGGAATCGCTGGTACCACTCCTCGTCGCCCCGATTGTGGTCTTTGACGTAGGATATGATGACACCATCACCTGCCTCCATGCCCTCCTGGCAGTTGTGGCGACCGTAGTCGACCTTCCCCATCTGTGGGTGCCCCTGACAGTGGACGACACCTCCAGTAGTGTGCTTGACGACATCTCCGATGAATTCCTCCCGATTCATTAGGTTAGAATGTTGCCTTTACACCCATTAACCTAACGAGCAGAAGAGTCGGTGTGTCCGAAGGTTCTTTCTTATCAGGCCAGAACAGTATTCCAAGAAATGCCTCGGATGCGCGAAGACGAGTTCTACTCCGTTCTTCAAGCTGTGGATGACGGTGTTCAGACTGTTCACATCTCGGGGCAACCGGGCGTCGGGAAGAGTACGTTTCTGGAGGACTTGGAAGATGAACTCTCGGAGTGGTACCGAACCCGAGTACTCTACGTCCGTGAAGGCAACACTCCTACAACACTCTCCCAAGATCTCCTCATCGAAGCCCGAGACGCGGTCGGGACTCTCAGTGCTCTCATAAACAGAGCAACTGGGGTGAGCGTAGGAATTGGTCCTGTAAGTGGCGGTGTCTCCACCGACGACCGCGCACGACATCTTCGAAAGTTAGCCAGTCTCTCGGAGTCCGTCAACGAGTACAAACGACTCATCTTCTTCGTCGACGACGTACACAAGCTCGACGAACCGGAGGTCACACGAGACTTCCTCCGTGAACTATCTTCAACTCTCGGAGAGAACGTCCACCTCATCACGGCAGGCCGCCTGACATTTGAGGACGCTGACTACACTGTCCACCTGGAAACGTTCTCACGCGAGGAGACTGCGAACTATCTCCAAGAAGAGTACCCGAACGTCGACGACGAAACGATTGACGGCGTCTATGAGAATTTAGAGGGCCATCCCTATTATCTCGGTCTACTTAGGGAGGCTGCAGGTGACGACAGTACGTTCGAACTTCCCACAGAGGACACACGAGACTTCATCGAGAGAGCGTACCTGGACTCGATGTCGGCGGAAGAGGAAGAGTTCATTCGGAAGACCGCGGGACTTGCTGAATTGGACGAGGCCATCTGTTCGGCAGTATTGGACGATGTAAGTAGTACGCAGGCTCGGCGAATCCTCGACTCTCTGAGCACCAAGGCGGTGGTTCAGGAATTAGGTCGTTCAGAGGACACTGGAGATAGAGTATTCAAAGTCCACGACCTCTTCCAAGAATTCCTCTACGAGCAACTCGATAACCCAGAACAACTCCATCGAGCAGCGTTCCAATACTACGCAGGGAGGCTCTACGATGAGGTTGAGGGGAGTGAAGCACCAATGCTGGAGGGATTCGTGTACGGGTTGCTTGGGAATGCCCACTTGGAGGAGATCTACGACGGAGACCCGGAGGTCGAACAATTTCGTGAGGAAGTAGGTCGGTTGGAGTTTGAGCCTCATGAACGTCTCCAGCTCATGTTCGGGTACGCTCCATACGCACCTACTCCTGGAGACCAATCCGCTACACTGCTCGCTTTGGAATTAGATGACTATACGGAATGGATTCGTGGTCTGGAACCAGAAGATGACGGGGAAGAGCTGAAATTCGAGTTCGTCGGAGTGCTGTTCGATTTGATGCGAGCCACAGTCCGACCCAATACCGATGTCGACTTCGAGGAGTCTTCTGTGGAGATCTACGAGTCCACGTTACAGCGGGTCGAGGACTTCGACTTCGTCGCATTCTTCGATGAAGACGAGCAAGACGCGGCCCAGATTATCCCGGACATGCTCCGTCTTTGTGTACACGTATCTGCCCACAGAGACCTTGAGAAGGGCGAACGCGACGGTGAACATCTGGCTGCAGCATACGACGTACTGGAGAAGTATGGACTGAATCGGGTTGCCATCGAGGGAGTTATTGACAACTGCCGCGAATTGGCTGAGGAGTACGAAGCAGGCGAGCAGGCGGAAGAGATGATAGAGGGCCAGATGGAGGAATTCTTCGGACAGTTTGACCAAGACGACGCGACCCGGAATACCCTCATTCGAATGCAGTCAGACCTCTACAGCGAGATGATGGAGCTTGCGAACTCGGCGTTCACTGCGATGATTTCAGAGTCCGACCGCCTACTGGAGTTCATCCACGAGTGCGGTGACAGTCTGGAGCAAGCAGATAATCCATTCTTCGTCGCTGCGTGGTACTCGTTCGCTGCCCACGTCTACCGGATGTTCGCCCCGAATGCGGATTCCACAAGGGAGCTGGAAGAAGCTGCTCAGCACTATGCAGAGGTCCGTATGGAGTACGAAGAGGATCTGAATAATCCTATCTATGAGATCGAAGAGTTCGAAGTCTACGACATGGACTTCCCTGACTTGATGAACGAGATCGCCAGTAGCGATGGAGACCGCCAGCTGACGGAATAAATCAAGGTCTTAGCTGCCTGCGGCGGAAAGACTACAGTTCCGGATTCCTGTAAGGAGATGAGATTGCGAAGAGATCGATATCCTCAGAGATTTGTGAGATCACATTCTGAATCACCGATTCAAAATTAACATCGGCAGTCACCACCTCGTACGTATTCTCGGCGAATTTCCGGTACTCGTGGACGAATTCCTCTGCCTTGGCTGGAATGTCTTCGAGGCCCAGATCCGAGAATTCGCGGAGTATCGCGAGCGTCTGCGTTGCCATCGAGGTTAGATATGTTACGAACTCATCGGGGGTTCGGAGTGCTGCGGGCAGAATCCCTCGGATCGCGTAATGAATCTCGCTGAGCATTAGACGATGAAGGCCTTTCAACGCCACATCTACTGAACCAGAGAATCCACTATGACGAAGCGAGTACAGGAATCTATTGTTTAGATAACGCGTGCCCTTCCAGGCCATCCGATAATTGAGGGGGGTTGAGAAAAGAATCGCTTCCGCAACGAACAAACCGATGGCGCGGTAGAATTCGTGAAACCGTTTTGCAGCGATATCCTGAACTGACCCGATAGAGGTGTGCGCACGATCCAATTTTTCCGCGCTTATCAGAAGATTGTGTCCTGCAATCACCAGTGCTACACCGGAACTCAGCTGTGCGCCCGTCATCGCAATACGGGCCAGTTTGCTGTGGCCCAGACCGATTTGGAGGCTATCTTCTACGACCTCGACCGTCTTCCTTGTCCGTTGTAAATCTCGGTCGACACCGCTGAAGAACGCTCGGACGTCTGTAGTCTCGTCAGTGGCCGGGAGCTGAGTATCGGTAATTTGTTCGTGAACCGAAGCCAGATCATCGGCCAGTCGGACTGACTGAACGCGTCGCTCTCCCCGTGCGTGTACCCGCAGTCCTAATCTGATAGTTGACTGAACATCAGCCACTCTTTCCGGGATCGGTTCTGCCACTATCGGATGGTTGCCCCGGAAGAATTTAAACATTATAGACAATAGGCGGGTGTAGTGGAAGACCCGGATCGATCTACCGACGGATTCGATCTCGAAGACCTCCGTGAGCACATTGCCCGTCGGAAATTATTGTGGGGTGTGGCCGCGCTGGGTGGGGGATCGATTCTCATTACCCAGTCGGATCCCACCCAAAAGGAAGATACTGACAAGCTTGACCAGGCCGAAACCCGGCTTGTAGACGTTGCTGGGCAGATTCATGACGCAGATCTTGCCAATCCTCGGGAAGCCTCTTTCCTCCACAATGAGATCACTCAAGCGGTGAAATCGGTTACTGATGCTCTCGATCAGCACGACCCGGGTGGACCCCAAACTGACCAGCGGGTCGCCGCTCTTAATGCTGCGATAGACTACTACAACACGCTCGCGAGGACGCTCAATACAGGGACAACCCTCCTATCACAGGTGGCTGATTCTGAACTGGAGGTACTCCGCCACAAGCGAAGCCTCGGGTATGAACCTGTAACCGCATTCGACCTTGGGTCATTCGGGGAGTCTATCACGCGACTTAGCCAGTCAAAAAAGGATCCTGAGACGGTCACCTCAAACGGTCGCAAGCTTGTTCCAAATCAGAGCCAAGTCATTAATTCCCTTCGCGTTCAGCGCGATGTGTTCGACCGACACCTTACTGCGCAGCAAACCTATCTTGATACAGCAATGACGATCGAGTCAGGTATCCGAGCTCACGAACAGTCACAATACGATACGGCTCGGTCCAAACTGAGTCAAGCTCGTGAGACGCTCTCTTCAGGAATTCCACGAACTGAACTCTCCTACCGCTTGTCTAATGCCGGTCTTTCGCTTGAACAATACGCGACACTGTTGGGCCTGCGACGTGAGGGAGTATCCAAACTGCTCAGCGTCTGTGATGAGTCCATCCCTGAGAAAGAGCGGCGCACAGTGGCCAATACAGCTCTAAATCACTTTTTCGAGGCACGACAGACCGTAACTAATTGAAAGTTCCTGGTGATCCCGTGCCATCGTTCTTCGACTAGTCACCGAGTATTTTCGCTGTGACTCAGGTACTCCCTTAGAGCTGCACCCTGAGCTACTGCTGATCGGATATCATGACGGGTTTTCAATTCGAAGTGGAACCATCGATACTGCCTTTCTCTTGGCTTATCTGCCCCTTCTATTCCTTCCGCTAATTCATGGTGTAGCTGATTGTCTTGCCCAAAGTTCTGATTCATTTCGGCTGAGATAGCATACTGAACCTTGCTTCCCCAAACCTGGGATCCAGACATTGTCCAAGGTCTAACCCAATCACCACCGTGCTTCGATGCATAACCAAACTTCTGTGTAGGGGATGCCGGGAGGGCCTTTCCTCTCTGTACCACGTCTTGGAAATCAGACACCAATACATCGAACAATTTGGGGAAGTCCTTTTGAACATCGAACGACAGGCTCAGCCAGCAGCCATACAGCTTCAAATGCTTGTAGAGAGACCGATTCACGGCGTCTCCCCATCTTCCATCCTGGTTCTTCGGCAAGTTACTATAGAGATTCACAAAGTCTCCAGTGAACTCTTGGAGTGATTCTTTGTCTTCTCGGTGGAAGATGATCTGGAGAGCGTAGTAGTCCATCATGCTCTCCTCTACCTTTGAGTAGACTCCTTCGTCTTCCTCGATACAGTGTTGATAGTACTGCTCGATGTAGTCAAGCCAGTTATCGTTGATCTGCTTCAACAGTTCTGACTCGAACTCGTCGCTGAGTTCGATTTTGTAGCAAACAAGGTAGAGCATCTCCGGAAACACACTGTAAGAAGAGGAGTGTTTGTTACCGATATCGGTCGTAAGAATCCGATGGTGGAAGTCGATGTACTCTTCGAGATAATCCTTCGTGATCCGTTCAATACGTGGATTCTCAATCCCTTGGATATCTGCTCTCTTGAGCTTCCAGTTGAACGAATTCGCTCCGTACAGGGCCGCATAGAGAAGCTGTTCTTGGCTAAGTGAGGTCTCACTGGTTGCTTCGTTGAATCTGCTGGCCAGGTCGTCGAAGAAGTCTCGGATCTGCCATTCCTCGACTGCAAGCTTCTCATCGAGTAGAAGCTGTACCAGCTTCACGTACTGCCACTGGTACTTATTCAATGCTCTCTGGAGAAGCAGTGCCGAATAGTACTGCTTAGCTTCCGCACAAATATCTGCGATGTCGTCTAAGTGACTGTTGTAATAGTTGTAAGAGCTGTAATCTCCATCTTCCAAGGCTGCGACGGATACTTCGTCGATCTTGTCGATGCAGACGTGCCCGACTGAGGTCAGATCTAGACCATATGACTTGAAAAACAGGTCCTTCATCGACTTCAAAAGGCGACCCGCCATCTGGCTCTGACCGCCCATGTCCCGATGCTCGACAATCGAGAGAGCTATATCACCCATCGCCTCCGCGATATCATCCAGATATTTCTGCCGTGAATCCTCTTCCAGTGCCGTTCTAATCAAGAACTCGAAGTAGTTTGCGATTTCATTAATGAAGTCGTCATTCGTAATCTCACCGCTAGTCTGCTCCAAATACTGATCTGAGACCTCAGAGATCGAATTCAGAGTCGATTCAAACACCTCTCTCTGGTCTTTCTCAATAGCCCTGCTCCCTGTCGAAAACAAGAGATGAACATCCTTGACCAAATCCTCAGTAAACTCCTCGTCATGCTCCGGGACAAGAGGCCTCCAAGTCGAATAGATATTACGCGGCTCAATCTTTCGCAGCATCCGATCCGTGACGTAGTCCACAATATTCGAGATATTCAGGAAGTAGCCCGTGAAGAGGATAATAGCACCAATCAAGAGAACTGCAATAATTGACAGAACGTAGCTAATCAAATCATACGGCGACGCCCAATCCAGATACAGGCCTGTCAAGTTGAAGGCTGAGAATCCGAGGATAAAGACAAGGATCCCTATGAGGTACTTGTCTTTGAAAATGAGCATCGAAAGGCGCGGCGAGTACTCTTGATTCGCATTCTGAATTAAGAATATCACTAAGAGAAATATCACGCTCATAAAATTTAGAATCAAGCTGAGCGACTGATCGAAGATAGCCGGATTAGAAACCTCTTGAATAATCGAGCCTATTCCGAAAGGTCTCCAGACAACCGTTATTGTCAGGAGAACGAGGGTCAAAGCGGAAGCTAGGCACAGAAGCTCTCCGTACCTATAAAGAGAGACGCTGAAAATCGCTTTTATGCGCCTCCATGCTATGTAAAGCAGATATCTAATCCAGTAACGAACCCTCATACCAAAATCAACTTTCTGTCGAGCAATGGTGTATCAACTGTTATCTTTGTTACCCTCTTAGACGGATGAGTCTATCATCTACCGGCCTGCTAACTCACTGTCCGGTACGGTCTGCTCGACGTTTTCCAGAACTTGCCCGAGCTTTTCTTAGTCTCCTCCATCGAAGTGCTTCTCAGGCTTTCGAACCCAGAACAGTATCATCAGGCTTCGAATACCCACCTAAAGTGTGATTATTTAGGTCCTGAAGGGGTTTTTCGTTCTATGGCGTGGCTTGGTGATTTCCGAAGCGAAGTAAGAGAGAATGCGCGGGTATCGGATTTGGTTTTGATTCTCTCGGTGCCGATCTTTCTTTCGTTGATCTTTCTGCTTCCTGAGTCAATTCAGAACTCTTTGATCCTGGACTACGGTAATTACTCTATCGTCAATCTCTGGAGCTCGGCCTATGTGCATCGAGGATTCAACCACTTCAGCAATAACTTGGCGGCTTACTGCGTCCTGATCGGTCCAATATACCTGCTTTTGGTGCTGGCTGATGAACGGAAGCTGTTTCGATACACGTTCTTGTCATTCCTCTTCATCCTCCCGTTCGTCATAGCTCTGAGCAACATAGCCGCTCTTGGCTCTGGAACCGGAGCAGGCTTCTCTGGAATCGGCTCCGCATTCTTCGGGCTCCTCCCCGTCTCGCTATTTCTATTCATCCACAACAAGGTCTCAGAGGAGATAGAACCCGCTCACGGGGTCGTACTGTTCCTCATAGCCGCCGCGATCATCGCAGGAACCTACTCCGGCGTTACTGCAGCAGCTGGCATTCTGCTGTTCGCTGTATTGATTACCATCTACGACACCTACCAGGTGGGCCTTGACGAGGTAAAGGAAGCCGCTGCCGGACTAACTTCGATGGAAGGCTATTTTGAACTGGTAATGATCGCGGGCCTCCTATTCTTGGTGTCTCCTGTACTGCTCTTTCCTCAAGATATCACTCAAGGCGACGGAGCTGTGAACATTCTATCCCACTATCTGGGGCTTCTCTTGGGATTTTTCGGGCCCACTATTTACTTGTTCTATCGAAGACATCGGAGGCAGATCATCGCGGGCTTCCAGAGTGGTTTCTAACTGTGTTTCGCCAATTGAAGAATCAACTTTCACCAGGCACCCTGCTCGGTTAGCGGTGTTCCTGCCGCAGCGACTGCGTACACTCGTGATTGCGAATCCGCTCTGGAAGGCCGACCTTCCCACAGACGGGACACTCCCGCAGGGGTGTCGGCGGCAGGTCATTCCAGGCGTCCAGCGCGCCCTCTAACTGTACTTCGACGATTGGTGAGTCGGTCGTGCGGCGGGCTTCCCGGAGGTGAATGCGAAGACGTTCACGGGCCGTGAGTGTCGTGTCATCGGTCATAGTAGGACGGGAAGGTGGTGCCCCCGCCACCCATTGCCGGGAGCAGATAGACACCACCGGAAGCGGTTAACGAATATCGGGCTGGAGCGGGGCGAACTCCTCCCACATCGTATGGTGGCGCTGACACAGAGTAATCAGGTTCTCAAGCCGATTCGCCCGTTCGTAGTCGAGGACGCCGTCGGCATCGATGAATACGCCAAGCGGCGTAATGTGGTGGACGTTCAGGTCACGGTCCCAGCGTTCCCGGTGGGTCTCACGGTCAATCGGACAGCCCGGCATCTGGCACTCGAAGCCGTCCCGTTCCAGCGCACGCTTGCGCTGTCTGTACCAGTTCGGTCCGTACGAAATGTCTCCGTAGCCGCCCTTCCAGAGTGGATGCTCTGGGCCGCTTGGCCGGCCGGGATACTCGAACCCGGCCGCTTCGATGGCGTCTTGCCAGGTCCCATACCGGCGGGCATAGGATCCAACTGAGTAGCGACCAGAGTCACGCATCTCGATAGTTGATGGGACGTGGCCTAGCTCATCGACTAAGCGCTCGATCTCCCGATGGAGCTGTTCTTCACTGACACTCCATTGTTTGTGGGGTTCGAACCCTGCACGGCGCAACGCACGATTCCAGCGGCCGAAGCATCGCTGGGCGACTTTCACCGACCACGCTCCGTGCTGTTCCATCTCTTGGGCCTTCGGTGGTCGTCCGAGGTCTGCGGCGAGGTTCTGAACCGCCTCGATGACATCCTCCTTTGTGGCGGTCTGCTGTGTGGTCGTCTCCAAGTTGGCTGCGCTGAGGCCCTCGTTCCACGACCCGAAATGAGTCTGGACTGCGTTAGCTGAGATACGCCCCAATTCTCGCCACTCGTTTCGTGAGGGCGAATGGCCGATCTGGCTGGCGACTCGTTGTAGCTCCTCGATGATTTCTGCGTCGCTATATCCGTTTGTTCGAGGGTCAAGTCCGGCAGCTTCCAATCCCTCCTCCCAGCTCCCAAACGTTGAGCGCACGGCGCCTTTTGTGAATTCAGTCTCTTCTTCGATCTCCGATTGTTTTGGAACTCGCCCCTTCTCTTCGGCTAGTCGCTGCAGTTCGTCGATGATCGTTTCAGCAGGTATCGATACCTGATGGGAACGCATATGGCCGGCAATCTCGACGTTCGTTTCGAACGACTCGCCGCAGATGTCGCACGTGTAGTCTCCTTCGACTTTCATACGTAGCTCCGAGCGTTGGGCACGCCCGCACCCCTCGTGGGGTGGGACAAACACGCCCGGTCGCGCACCGTTTCCCCCAGTTTCAGGGATAAATCTCAGACTGACACCCGAGGTTGTGGCTGCGCGCGCAGCGAAGCGAGCACGGAGCGGAGGGTGGGGCGGCGGGGTCTGGGTCGGTCCGGCACACAGCAAAAAAGAAGGTTGCCTCAACTGGCTACTCTTCCCACCACCGGCCGCGCTCTGGGAACTCGATCCTGCTCCAGCCTATGATGGCGAGACTGCACCGTCCCTGGTACCAGTTTTTCTTGACCGCTCTGAACCGGACTGTCTGCCCTTCTCTAACTACCGTCTTCTTGCTCTTCTCCCAGATCGTGAATTTCGTACGCCCGCTTTCGTCTTCGATGAGTCCGACTTGGGCGATGGCTGGGGAACTGGGATCCCAGAGTTCGCTCACTGTGCCTTCGACCGTCACCTCACCGACCGGGACGTCCGGCACGTCCGTGATGGGCACGATTGCCCCCGGGGCCGCCTTCAGTTCCTCAAGGGTCTCCAGCACTGCCTTCGTGACGTCCCGCCCGCGCTGCACCTTCTCGGCCAGCTGCTTCGCGACGACCGCCCTCGACCAGCCGCCCTGCACTTCGTCGCTGATCCGCATCGCCTGCTCGTTGACCTCCGCGAGTTCCTCTTGCGTCAGCTTCTCTCGGGGATCCGTGCGCTCCGCCGGCGCCGGCTCGTCACGACCACACTGCTCGCTGACGACCTCCCGCGTGCGCTGCTCGCGACCGTCCTGCGTGCCCAGCTCGGCCTGGGCACTGATGCGCTCCAGTTCGGCTTCCCGCGCCCGAATGCGCTCCTCCTGTTCGAGGGTGACACCGTGAATCCGCTCGGTGCTCGTGTCCGCGATCCCGTCCGGGTGGTTCGCATCCACCTTCGCTTGCGTCTCCTGCTCGACCGCGGCCTCGAACTCCGGCGTCTCGTCGACGACCGGGAAGCCGTCTTCATCGACCGCCTGACCGCCCGCTTTCTCGAATGCCTGTTCATCCACCGTAACGACCTTGCTACTAGAGCTGTTACTTGACATTGGTCTCACCAAAGACCGAAGGCGCTCACGCGCCGACTCCGCGATGCTCCAACATCGCGGTTTTCCGACGACAACGACCGACAGAATCATCTGCGCGCTCTCGCTCGCGCCTTCGCGAGCGCCCTACCGGGCGCGAGCGAGAGCGCGCCTGCATGAGGTGGCTCCTACCAGCACCGCGCGCCGACCCGCCCGGAGCGAGCGGCCAGCGCATTCCCCGTTCGCCGCGACGCAACCACGTCCGTCGCGGTCGGCTCTGCCGAGGTCCGCAGGACCCGAACGGGTGAAGCGCTGGCGTCGAGGGCACATGCACTTTAGCCCGGCAGCCCGCCCGCTACTGCAGGCAGGCAGCCCGGAATGGTCGGTCGCGAGCGACGCGGAGGGCGGAATGCGGCGAGCGGTGCGGGCCGCGCGGGAGCATTCTTTCCTCTGAAATTGCCGCCATTGAATCTGTCAAATACGAATCCGGGCCATTAGTACGAACTTGAAATGGTGGATAAGAGACTTATCTCACCACGGTATTTGTGTATCCAGAATGGAATCGGAAGAAGAGATCCCGGCTCTTTCGCCGGATGTGGGTTATATCGCAAGTCTTCTTCACCCCCTCAAGATTGCGAGCTCAACTGAACACTTCGAGGAATGGATTTGCGAAAACAAAGAGGATGACTTGGATGACCTGGTTCCTGGGTATGTGTTCTTCTTCGAGACAGGTATCCGTGCACTTGCGGTTGGTGGTAGTATCAGCCCAGTTTTTGATCTGGATTATCCGTATGTCCTTCAGCGAGCAGAAGGAGAGATGATCGACCCTGACAAAATCCCCGAATCAAATGAACGATTAGACTTTTTTAGGAATCTAAAACAGATTCAACAACAGATTAGACCAGTAACGGACTGGGAGAACATATCTACAGTACAGGACGCAGTAGCACCCCTTCTTGATCTCTCAGCGAAATTAATAGAAATCGCCGAACCTGTTCCTGAGGCTAATCTCTCAAAAGATACCGCTATTGAGTACGCTACACGTATTCAATTGGTGGATCGATATACTAACACTCGCCAATATGGTCCTCGTGGATATGGACCAACAAATTTGGATCGCTGGTTATTGAGCGGTCCAAGAGAGAACGCTATCAGTGGTTATGTAAGAACGGTTCAATTTGTATGGAGAGAACTCCTTCAGGACGAAAATACGTATCAGGATTCAGTTCTTCCTGATTTGAACAAAGTAACTATGTGGTCATCCGACCATAGAGGAGATAGTTCTGAGCTCTCGTTACAGACCTTTTACGGTGATATCCGGGGACAATTTCTCACGCCAATTGATAAGCAATTAGAATCACTAACCGGGGGACGATTGGTTGAACCCGATGACATACTCGAAGCTCGTTCAGAAATCCCAGAGGATGTACTCTCCCCGTTTTTAACGAGTGTAGAACCACCCAGTCGATCAGAACTTACACTCGAGGAGGAGCTTGATTATGTGCTATTCTGGAATAATGCCGAATGGCTGGGGTCAACCACTTTCAGCAAGGATGCAACGTTTGAGACGACTCTCTGGGGACTTGCAATTACATTCCTTCGGGAAGATGCTGACTTCCCGATTCACGTTGCTCGTTTCAAACATCCTGTAAAGAGTGGTGAGGGGAACCGATATTCGTATACCCTCCTTCAACGACTGGGACACCGTGGCATTGGCGATCCTTCAGGATGGCTTATTTTCTACGAGGTGGGCACCGACTTTTCGGGGTCAGAAGCTGCTGTTAAATATATTGAAAAATGTATTGCTGAAGTTCAAGATTTCTGGCCAATCGAGGTCCGTGAACTAACAATTGGGATTGAGGAATTTCGCCGACTGATGGCAACTCGGCTTGCAGATGATTATCTTCAAAATGAGCTTGAGGCACAAGACGCGTCTATGAAACTCAATTCGGCTCGAGGAGTTCTTTTAGAATTACTGGGGTACTTCGCTCTAACTGCTCAGGAGGGCGATCTGCCAGTATTTTGGTCTGAAGATCTTGGTGCTGGAGAAGTTGATCTTCTGGTCATAGAACAGGACCAATATCGTGTAATCGAATGTAAGGCAGATCCCGGTGCGGTACGATTCAGTGATGAAATTCCAAAACTCCGTTCCAAAGCGCGACCACTACAAGACGATGGAACAACCGCTCTCGAATTTATGTTTTGGGAGTCTCCGACCGAGGAAACTGCGAATTCACTTCGCTCAGCTGGCATTGAATATACCGTTCTTCCAAACCATTCGTCATTTGACAATCTGAGCCTGGATCGGATACAAGATGCTTTTGCACAATCCATTCCTGATGTACGGTTTGATGATCCAATGGGACCCGTTAGAAGATTCTCAGGAATTCGAGAGGACTTGTTCTGGTATCTAACCTTGACTGAGAATAGACAGTAGAGGGTATTATTGCTCGCCCCGATATCCGATGGTGAAGTGGTCCTAAAATATCGTACCGAATACGGGATACAGTCAAGTCGAAAAGCGAGCGACCAGCGGATCGACATCCACTCTGGAAAACCAGAGCGTCCGCTCGCTGGTGTCACGGCGACACCACGGCGGCACCTTGCGGGTCTGTGCGCTATTCGTTGGGAGCCACCGTGGCTTCCTCGACAGGGAACCACTGGTGGTCGTCCCACTGGAACCGCACGGGCCGTGCCGTCGGCCTGACCTCGGTGTTCGTCGCTTGTTCGAGTAGCGTCCGCGACGCGACGAGGTCGGCGTGGCCCTCGAAGCCACACGGACAGGTCAGCGTCTCGCGATGCCGGCGGGTCTGCTCGCGTTCGCCGCACTCCGGACACGTCTGGGAGGTCCACGCCTCGGAGACCGACGCTACTTCGATGCTGTACTCCTCGCAGACGTTCGCGAGCTGGTCGAGACATCGTCGATGCGCCCAGAAGGTACGCGCTTTGAGGTTCGCCTCGACCGACCAGTACTCGCCGAGGACACCGGTGAGGTCGCCGTGGTAGATGGTTTCGACACCGTCGTCGTGGAGTCGCTCGACCAGATCACGAAGGAGCGCGTTCACGGCGTGGTCGCGCCGACGGGACCGCTTCCGATAGAGCCGCTGGATTCGGTTGCTGGTCTGCTGGCCCGCCGGCAGCTTCGCTTTGGCGTCGGCGATGCGCTCGGTCGTCTCACGGAACTGCCGGAACGGCTCCTGACCACTGTACCAGTACTGGTCGCCACTCGTCGTCGTACACGCCACGAGGACGTTCGCGCCGATATCGAGCGCGGCGACGTCCGTCCCCGTCGGCGTCGCCTGTTCCGCCTCGGAGACGGTCACCGGCTGGTGGGCGCGATAAGTCTCGTCGACGTCGTCGTAGGTGAGGTGGAGGCGGCCCTGCTCGCCCTGCCAGTGCGGTTCACCGTGGACGGCAACCCGGAGCCGTTCGAACTGACCGAAGCCGTACTCGTCTTTGAGCTGGCTGCCGATGGGCACTTCGAGCCTGGAGCGCTCGCCCCAGCTGATCGTGTAGGCGTCGTTGCGAATGTAGGTCCGCAGGTCGCGTCCGTCGGCTTGGTTCCCCCAGTAGCCCGGTGGGCTGACCTCCTGGTCGGCCTCCTCAACCATTTCGAAGAACGACCGCCAAGCGGCGTCGTTGACGCGGGTAACCTGCTGGGTCGTCGCCGACCCCAACACATCGACGTACTCGTCGTAGTAGTTCTCACACTCCCAGATGCTCCCGCCGGCGAAGAACTGCTGCCGGCGCGCATACGTCAACTGGTTCCAGAGGCTCGCTGATGCATCGAGGAGGCGTCGAAGGACGGCCTCGTCTTGTTCCGACTGTGGGACGACCTCGAAGGTATTGGTCCGTCTCATCGCTCTGACCCACCCCACATTCGCGGCACGTAGCCGAGATGTTCGATGTCGTCCGCGTAGGCCCGAAGAAGTCCGATTAGGACGATTTCCGGGACGCCGTTCTCGGCCTGTTCGACTAGCCACTCTTCCAGTTCGACTTCGGCCTCCTCGATTTCGTCCAGTTCGACCGACATCGGTCATTGAGCCTCCGTCTGACGATACACCTGTCGCTGCTGGTGGTGTCGCATCTCGAATCACCTGTGTTGTACAGGCACGACCGAACGCGCCTGCACCCTTTGCAGGCGCTCACAAACTACGCTTAATGTCGTTAGTATCTCCGGTCAGTCAGACATTCAACTCGGTTCAACGTCACTGTCGAGAGCAGTGGTCGGGTTTGCTGTCGATGTTGCGCTATCAGGCTGAAAGAGTTCTTCGACATGGCAATCAAAACAGTCCGCGAGCTTGAATGCAAGTTCAAGCGAGGGGTCATATCGACCATTCTCAATTGAATTAATCGTTTGCCGACTCACTCCAACAGCCTGTGCGAGATCCGCTTGAGTTAGATCATGTTTTGCCCGGTACACTTTGAGTTGGTTATTCATACAACCCTCACGCCAGATTCCGATGCTGTAGTTCTAATACTCCTGCGACCGAGCCGGTAACGATAATCCCAAGCAGGCTGATCCAGATGAAATCAGTTACACTTGATGGCGGCTGAATGCTTCGATACGTTAAGACTGCGGGAATGCCGAGTAAGACGATCACGAAGCCCCACGCCATTGCTGTATCCAGAATCTCGTAGTCTCGTTCATCGAATAGATTTGCAGACCCTCGTCGATACTGGGTTGTATATCCGATATTAATCCCGATGACAGCCCCGATGGGAGTTCCCCAAATCATCACCGGATTCAATTCGCCAAGCAGTGTATACAAACCCGCTGTAATAACAGCAGTCACTCCGAAAAGTAAGGCGTTGTATTTGAGAGGTAACAGTTTCATCTCGATGTATTCAGGTGTTTTATTCCGTGTTGCCTGCGTTCTGTCGACGATACTCATTAATCGCGGTGGGGAGAATAATCCCGACACCTAGCAGAACGATCCCTTGGAAGATTGTATCGTCGGTGACCTGGATAGTTCCGAGCCAGAGGACAACCGCGAGACCAATGAATAGGGCGGTGATTTTGGTACTAGTGGAAACCATACTTTCCATAAAGACAAGTAACCTTATCAATCTTTCTTAAGTCCACCACAGATATGTAGTTGCGAGCGACGTGGAGGGCGGAACGCGGCGAGCGGTGCGAGCCGGTGAGGCTATACTGTGTTCTTAGCAGTTACAGACGATACAATGGGTATTCGCATCAAATCCCGGTCCCCGCGTCGACGCCGGCACTGACACGAGGTGTCGCTCTACTTACTCAGTTGTCCCCAAGAACAATCCATCGTACCAATTTGCCGAGTAGATGTATTTACTCTGCGAGTGGGAGTTGGACAACGAAGACAGCGCCTGACGGCTCATTATCCTCCACCCAGATCTCGCCACCGTATTCGGTGACAAGCGTGTCAACAAGATAGAGACCGATTCCCGTACCGGGACTTCCGAGCCCCCGTTCTCCTTTGCCAAATACGGTGTCTTTGTGGTCGTCGGGGATTCCGGGCCCGTTGTCGGCGATTCGAACTTCAACCTCGTCGTCTCGTACCTCAAACGAAACCTCGATATGAGGGGTATCCGCGTCGTTGTGTTGGACAGCGTTGTTGAGGAGGTTCCTGAAGACCGAACTGAGCATACTGTTGGCAGCGACCTCTACGTCGGGCGGCGAATTTTCCAGGCTGAACTCTGCCTCCGGGAAGGACTCCTCGCGAAGCGACAGTTCGGTTTCCAGGACCGAACGCAGTGGCACGGGTTCCACGGCGACCGCTTCATCCGAGACGACCGTTTCCACGTACTCACGCGCGACCTCGGTCAGTTCAACGACGTGCTCACCGCTGGCAAGGATCTTCTGCAGATATTCGCGCCCCTCGTCGTCGACGTGGTCGTCGAGCATTTCTGCCCAGCCCAGCACGACCGCCATATCGTTCCGGATATCGTGCCGAACAATCCGATTCAATAGTTCCAGCTCTTGCTCGCGTCGTTTTTGATCGGTGATGTCGGTGGAAATGCCGATGATCTCCGAGACATTTCCCGCCTCATCCTGTAGTATAACTTGCCGATTGAGCGTCCACCGGACCGAACCATCCGGGCGAACAACGCGCCCCTCATACTCCGTATCACGGAGTTCGCGGGTTGATTCCTCGATGTTTGCGCGAACGCGATCTCGGTCATCGGGATGAATCGACTCAATCAGTTTCCCGATGTCGTCTTTGATTTCGTCGGGTGGAATACCCCAGATATCTTCGAAGCCAGCACTGATGTACTCGAATTCTTCCGGTTCGGACGCTGTCCAGAGAGCGACGCCGTCCAGTTCATCAAATAGCGACCGAAAATCACGACGCTTCCCCAGCGATCCGTTGCTCATACGGCTTCCTGAAGACCAAATCGTATAAATTCTGGTTCGTAACCCTCGACTCCTCGAGTTCTCGTCATCTAGTCGTGGCGAACGGGGCGGACCGTGACGTACACACCTGTCCAGCCGGCCACGCCGCTCGGTGGGCCATCCACTGTCCTGGCGGACTCAGAAAGGGCGAGGCCGCCTCGGCCGTCCCCCGACCCCGCAAGCACCGCAGGGACGAGGCGCGCAGCGGTGGTCGCGGGACGTCGAGCGGCCGAGGGCTTTCAGGAACGATCCCTATCTCGGACCCGCACGTCGTTATTCGCCGACGGACTGCGATTCGTCCTCGACGATGACGTCCACACCGTCCGGTGATACATCGAGTGGGATCCCCTCGACAGTGAACTGAACGGTGATGTTCTCATCGGCGGAGGCGATCACCTGTTCGAGCGCATCGGGGTCGACGTAATCGTGGAGCTGGTAGGAATCGTCCTCGAGTCCACACGTCTCCAGCGTCTCAATTATCTCGACGAGAAGGTCATTCGATCCGCCCGAACTGTCCGATGGAGGGGAATGCATCTGAACGCTCGGGGGTTAGGGTGGCAGGCGTTTAAAACGTAAGGAGTCAACTGTAGAAGCGCTACGCTTCGCCACTTGACTTAGCGCGTTCGGGATAGCGTCGGCGCAACCAGAAGCGATTATGCGCTTTGACGCCGACTGGATGTCTCGCGCTGATGACCGCATTCTGGAGCATCTCTCTGACGATAGCCCTGATACCCCCAAGGAAATGGCTGATAGCGACCGCGTCCGGTTCTCCCGGCAACACATCAACGCCCGCTGCAAGACACTCGTCGAATATGGACTCCTCGTCCACCTCGGCAACGGTGTCTACGACATCACACGAGAGGGAGAACAGTATCTCGCCGGTGAGCTCGACGCGCGAAACCTTGAGGCGAAGTAACGTCAGCTGTCGTCAGAGCGAAGATTTTCGATAAACCGGAAACCATTCACGAACGTCACCGAGTCACCGTACCCTTCACTCGCGAGTACGGTTTCGGCCCCCTCGCCGGCCGCGATATCGGTCGTGTAGATGTACACCTCAGTCGCCGTCCCCGCGCTGAGATGCTGGGCAGCGAGGGCGGCGAGGGCGGCGTCCGCACGCTCGACCTCGTCGGCGGGGCGGTCGTCGGCGTTCGCGATGTACCGCTGGACGCCGTCCATCACCCGCGAGACGACCGGCTCAGAGAACTCCAGTGGCGCCGCAATCGTCGCCCAGCCCTCGTCGATCGCAGCGTCGATAGGTGGTGCCTCGACGTCGGGTTCGTCGACGGTCAGCTCCTCGTACACCCGTTCGGGGAGGACGAAGGTGACGTCGTTTCGGCGAGCGAACCGCCGAACGGCCTGGTAGCGGCTGTTCGAGGGCTGTCCCATCGCGACGAACAGGCCGGTGTCGGCGATGTGGAGCCGGCTCACGCGTCGTCAGCGCCGTCGGCGTCAATGTCCAACTCCTCGAGCCCTGCCCCGGCCTCCTCGATCTCGTAATGTTCGTGGACGACGGGTCGCAGCGCCTGGAGGATCATCTCCGCAGCCAGCGGGGAGATGTCCAGGTCCTCCGCCATCAGCCGGTGGGTCACCTCGCCGCGTTCGCGGGCGACGGCGTAGGTGAGCGCGGTCGCGAGGCCGGCGACGCCGTGGCGGTCGATGTAGGTGTCGATGTCGGCGTCCGTCTCGCGGCGGCCGACGGCGTCGATGAGCGCCGGCGTGATCGTGTACTCGCGGTCGCCTGCGGCCGTCGTCACAGTCAGGTCGATCTCCCGGGCGGCGTACCGGCGTGGCTGTTCGTCGTCGGTGACGTCGACGACGCCGGCGTCGACGAGCCGGTTGACGTAGCTGTAAGCCGTTCCCTGGGCGAGTTCGAGGTCGTCCATCACGTTCTGAACGGTCGCCTCCCCCTCCCGGGCGAGGTACGCGTACAGCTGGGCGAGCTGTGGCTCCTCGAGGAGGTCCGCGACCGAGAGGAAGTCCTGGACGATGTCGCCGTCGGCGCGGTTTGAGGTGCGTGACACGATTCGGTCTTGATTACAGTTTACAGCGAACCAGTAATGAGTGTTTGGGTCACTCTGCCGGCGTCGCGACGAGATGCTCTTCGAGGTCGCGCGTCCAGTACGTCGCGAGTCCGCCCGGACTACAGCGGGCGCAGAGCTGCAACGGGCCTTCCAGATGCCCGAGTTCGACCCGGAACCGGGTGAGTGCCGCGAGCGTGTCGACGACCAGCCCACAGCCGTCACAGGCGACGTGACCGCGAACGTCGGGATCCGGTTCCGTCTGAATCGCGCAGTCGACGCAGATTGGGTGGGTGACCCGTTCGTCCTCCTCCCAGGTGTGGGCCTCGCCAGTCTCGGTGCCGGGCGGGGCGTCGCAGAACGCGCAGCCAGTGAGCGTCTGCTGCATCACTCGGCCTCCGCGTCGGCGTCGCGGCCGGCCATCCAACCACGATGGAAGACGGCCAACTGCGTTGTCGAGTCGAACGCGGTGCCGCTCGGCTCGTGAACCAGAACTTGGTCTTCAGGAACCGGAGTGACGACGTCCGTGTCGATGAGGTCCTTGACCAGGTTCTGGGCCGTCGTGTCGTCGATGTCCGCTGTGTCGACGCTGGTGGCGTCGCGGTCCTGGGCGAGCTGTTCTTTCTCGAACCGTTCGTAGTCGCGACTCGTGTCGTCGTGCGGATCGGGACCAGGCATAATGGGTCAGGCAGCGCCCGCTGTTGCGCGCTGCACGCCTCCTGGCGCAGATAAACAGTCAGGGCCGACAGTATCAGTCCGGTCGCGGGTCTCGATAGCCGATGACGGCGACGTCGTCGATGAACAGGACGCCCTTCATGAAGTCGAGCTTGGTCAGGCTGTGCTGGTAGAGGTTATGCCGACCAAGGTAGTTCACCGGCACCACCAGACAGCCGAACTCGATCTTCGGCCGGCCGTCCTTCTGGGTGCGGTACCCCTTCTGGAACTTGAGGAGGTCATCGCTGACGTTCTTCCGCTCGCTCTTCTCGACCTCGATTGCGATGCGGGCGTCGGCGTCGTAGAGGTCGACGCTGTAGTTAAACCCCTGATGCGACCAGAGCTTACAGTTCGGGTTGTAGCCGCCGGCGGCGTCCCCTTCGTACTCGTACTGCGAGAGCTTGTCGGCGATCGCGGCATCGAAGCCGCCGACCTCCGTGTGTTTCGTCGACCCGCCGAAGACGCTTGCTGGGACGGCCTCGACGGCTTCCCGAATCGACGCCAGCGCATCGTCCGGAAACACCTCGGACGAGGTTTGGGTACGGCGCTCGCTCAGTTTGGTGACCTCCTCGACGACGACCATAATCACTCTCGACGAACAGTGCGCCGATAAAACCCGTCGCGACGGCCGTTCGTGCGGGCCGGCCGCCAGGATACACTCACTCGAGGGACAGGGCGGTGGGTGGGGCGAGGGAGTGGATCCAGCCCCAGCGTTAACCAACACTGTGTCGGTATCGGCCGGAGATGTTGGTTAAGTCTAGCCGCTACGGTGTCTGGAGCTCTCGAACTGGCTTCACGACGAAAGTGTCTGGCTCGCTGGCTGCTCTCTCACCTGACCGCTCCGCCGGCGTCGAGGGCGACCGTGTGAGCTGAGTGATGAGTTCGTCGCGAACGGTTCGTCGAGGGACGGTGGTCTCGTGCCAGCCCAGCCGGTCGGAGAAGTGCCGCTTCTGGAACTGCTCGCCGACGTCGTCGGCTGCGACGTACTGCGTCCGCGTCGACCGCCCGACCTGCCGTGAGACGAAGACCGCGCTCACGGCCTCGTGCGTGAGCTCGACGAGAGTACACTCCACGAGGGCGACGACCGACGCGTGATCCCGGTCGGTCGGAACCGTCATCTCGAGATTCGCCCACGGCGCCTCATCGTCGGTGGTAGTTCCTGCGTGATCCGCTGCTCGTTCCCTGCTGCGTTGTTCCGAAGCCATCGTCTATCGGGGGCGCGTGATGCGCCCCGCCACCCCCTCGCGGGGCAACAGACACCACCGGAACGCACCCTGTCAACCTATGCGCTAATTCTGATACGTTCGTGAATCCACTTTCCCTGTGACGGCCCCTCGGCCTGAGAGAGCCGGCGGCCTTCGCACACTGCATATCGCCTCTTTCTTTGGACAAAAACCGCGATATGCAAGGCGAAATAACGCGCTCAAAATGCAGAAGAACCCCGTCGGGCCGATTTGAGGCTGTAAAAAGTACCTCGACGAGTTCCGGGATGATACTTTAACCTCAAAAATTGCTCGACGACGGGATAACGAAGGTAATTTCGGACGTATCTGGATACCCGGGAACCGCTGCTTCCCCTGTTGTATATCTCTCGAGGCTCTTCGGCTCGGCACCTCGAATCGTGAAATACCCTCTATTCCCTCGATTCCGGCCGTGTTAGCCGCCGAAAATTGCTCGACGGGAGTTCAGAAGGACTTGATTCTAGTCCGCAGTATAATTTTCGACATACTGAGAGGAGTGTGTCTGCTGAAATCTACCGAACTTTCACAACCGGCTTGCTGAATATAGGGGATAGGTGCAGAAGCTGCCGATGTTTGTTCGCACCTCTGGTTGAGAATCGGCGGTAAATTAGATGTACACAGTCAGCAGGTGGGTAGCCGGGTTTCTGCTCATTACTGCTCACTAATTACCGATGATTTCGTGATATGAGAAAACCTCCTTATTGATGTGCTCATAGTTGTTATGTAGCTCAGATAATTCATCAGATCTCGCCTGAAGTTTTTGATGATCCAAAGTGCGTTCACCCCAAGGAAGCAGAGCAATTGTCTGCTCGGTCTCCTCAAGATACTTTTCTAGCAAGTCCTTACGAAGATACAGTAGCCAAGAATCGTACCGTGCGTTATCGCATTGGAATTCTCTATAGATCGTAGCCCTGTTTCCATTTAAATCAAATAAGTCGAATGTATCATTATGATTAACCAAATCTAGATGTTCACACAGCGCAGGTGCAGGGAACCTCATCCCACTTACTTGATTTAACTGGCTGTGATGGGACTCCCAGGCAAAGACGTGTACTGGGACCTCTACCTCCACGCCGTTGCTACTACCTCTGTGAGAGCCAAAAGCTTGCTCTACGTTTCTTTTTGCTGAACCATCGTCTTCACGGAAATAGGGGCCGTACCGATCAGACCATGGGATTTCACCGGCGTATGTGTAGTAATCTTCTGGCGTATCTGGAATGTTTCTATTTCCTGGGTACTCAGTTTCTCGCAGTTGCTGTTTCAACCCAGAAACATCTTCCTCAGAGATTAGAACCCCTCTCAAGAAGGTAAATATCCTAAGTGCATCCGAGGAAGCTTGTCGAATCGTCCCATCAAGCAATACCCAAGGCCCATCCACACCATCGACCGTATCTTTCACAAACAACTCTTCATAACTCGGGTTAGGGCCACCCGAAATCCACTCACAATACTCCGAATACTCCGTTTCAAATAGCTCAGGTAACTCAGGCCTCCACTCTTTCGTTTTATTCGGAAAGCTCGGATCGATATCGCAGTCCGGCGGACGTATCTCGTCTTCATAAGTTGGCAAAATACCCTCATCCACACGTTTTCCATACATCTCAAAGTAAGCAATCCAAGAGTACTTCTTCCCGTAACGATCTACTTTCGTCTCATCTCTTCCCCGGTTATTTCGCCGATCAATTTCATCATCAACTGACTCAAAGTCATCATACGAATATCCAAGATCCCGAACCCGTTTTTTAATCTGTTTGAAAACAGCTTGATACTCGGGATGATCATCGATATAGTTCCCCCTGTCTGGCACTAATCTGCCGACAGTATAGTTACTGAAGTCCATATGGAACGCCGGTTCAACATCTTCGAGGTCATCCTCATCAATCGAATCAGGGTCTTGGAACGGCGATTCAATTTGATCTAACGGAGGGTCGGTCAGCTTGGCCTCATCCTGTGAGACACAACCCGCGTCTACTTTCCTAGCAAGCTCAATGACCCCTCCAGCGTACTGCCGTGACAGGATATGTTTGGTGCCGTCATCCGAGTCCTCCTGAAACATCCTGTCAACCAGTTCTCCTGCAAATCCGGGAATTTCATTCCTTAGAGTATCTCCATCCGGGTCTGCCCAGAGCGACATTGCAATTCCATAGCAACTTGCTAGCATCCGTTCTCGGACATAAGGGTCATTAAAAGAGAAGGTCCGAAGGGTCTCTTCAAAGAGGAGTCCAGGATGGGCCAGTCCCACTAAGTACAGTTTATGCGTAACCCGATCCCGAAGATATCTATCTGTAGTTGTAAGGAGGACAGACAGTAGGGTAATCGCATTCTGCGCTGTGTTTTCGGAGAACTCGTCAACCGGAGCTGTTTCCACCCATTTTAGAATTCTGTGGACAGTTGAGTAATCGGTTGTTCGCCGCAGATATTCTGACCACTGTCCATCGCGTTCAGCCATCTCCATATCATCCAAGTATCCATACAGCCGATCCGCATCATACGGGTGACCGGGACGAGATGCAAGACCAACCAAAACATCAAACGTTTCTCTCTGAACCCTTTCGTCTAACTCTTCCAAGTAGAAACTCACCAGATCGTCAGTCTGTTCGGTGAATGAGTCCGAGCTCCGCCAATACAACCCATCTAAGAATATATCTTTGAGCGGTGCGCCATATCTCCGCTTCTTTGGAATGTAGAAAGCGAGTTCCCGCTCATTGTCCGGAATATCATTGACCCTCTTTACTCGTTGAGGGAACTCAACCATAATCGCCTCCGCTAGGCCCGGTTCGGCAAAGCGGCGGTTATCACCCTCTAGATCGAATAATTGTCCTAATGGCCTATTCACGTAGAAGCTTCGCCGCACAGCAGTTTCCGAGTCGGTATTGAGATGCTCTGCTAATAGGTGGCGTGCAATAATGTGGTCTCCAAATCGTTGATACGGAAACCGAACAACCTCCGTCGTCCCTTGATTGCGGTGGAGTGTTTCAGCCAGTAAACCATCGGAAATCATTCGGTCAAGTAAGTCCCACGCTTTTGGCTCTGGGAGAGAAGTTTCGTTTTTGATTGCATCAACAGCATCTTCTTTCGTAACGAACTCCTCCATCTCATCAGCCATGATACCAGCAATCCCTGACCGATGGGTAGGACCTGTAGAAGTCCCCTTCAATATTCTCCAACAGGCCTTTCGGCTAAGCCCGTAGTCAGCCTCGATATCTTCTCCTATTTCGCGAGCGAAGTGTTCCAAAATATCCGTCATACTTCGCTGGCCGGAGGCAACACTCCTAAGGTAGCCCTGCTGATCAGATTGATCTCTTCGAGTTATCGCCTCACAAAGGATCTTTAGAAAGAGGGGACGCGAGAATTCTGGTGTCAGTAGTGGTACGTGGGGTGCTGGAACATCATAGTAATCAAAGAACTCAATCTGTGCATCGAACTCATTCTCCTCGAACCCACGGTGTTCAACCTGAACAAGATGGTTTTCGGCCTTGCTCGTTAAAATCTGCTCGTCGAACGGAGTACGACAACTGAGGGCCAAACCGACATGAGAGTAGTTTTTAACCTGCTCAGCGACGGAGGCTAACTCATTTCTCCACAGTTCCCGATCAGCTTCGTTTATTCCGTCAATCAGCAAAAGTGCTCTTTCCCCAACGTCTTCGCCAAGTGATTGTAGTTCGGAAAGCAGCTGCTCTGGACTTGACACTGAGTCAATTAACTGGCAGATACCTTCAAGCGGAGAATCATCATCTGGAAGGGTTTCTGCTAAAACAAGAAGGGTTGGAAGCTCCGAATCCATCCTTATTTCAGCAAGGTCACACAAAAAGTGAGTTTTACCAGTTCCCCATTCCCCCTTGAGGAACAGGGCCTTGTCCCGTAGTAGAGGTGGTCCCGGCCCCTCGACAAAGGTAGATACACTCTCCAAAGATTGGGCCAGGTTCTGATTAAGCGATATTTTATTGTTTATGTCTCGCTGATTCCCCTCACCTCCCTCCCGATGCCGAGATCGCAGCTTCTGGCTGACTTTACTGGTCTTGTCCTTAGCAAACCTTGTGGCACGCGTAAGCTGACGGAGTTCAGTCTTGTCATCACTGGGTGATCTGTTTGATATCGACCTCAGAAGTTCAACCACCCGATCTGGTGACTGTTTCCGACGCCTGAACGCGTCTCTTGCTTCCTCTGGTGCTTTATTCCAGTCTTCCTCCAATTCTTCAGCTAAACCGGCTAGCCGCTCTTCCAGCCTATTAGAATAAGCTAACGCATCGAATGGCTGTAGCACTTCTGAGACTTGTATGTTTGGAGCTTCAGGATCAATCTGAGGAGTATATCGAGCGCCGGCGTGATTGATCTGTTGCTTATTGACTTCATTGAGATCGGAGTGCTCCATTTGGTCTACCTGACTCACTCTGATTTAATAGTCTTTTTTTAAGGTGAACACTCTTCTGACGCTTGTTTGAAGGTTTCTCTTACGATTGCGATGAGGAGTATCCCTTTGCTGTCGGTCATCTCAACTCCGCCGCTGATTTTATTCTCTCCACTTTGCGATTCAACGCGATGGTCGAGCTGCTGTCTCTATTCCACAAAGTCGCCAGTCCTATCACAATATAAGGGTTCCACAGATTCGGGTAGTCTGTGGTTCAGAATTGCTCAACAGAACCAGCTGATTCCGCCTCTACCTGCTCGTACATCTCATCCGGGAACGGGAGGCTGCCCCAGATCGAGTAGGGACACTGGTCCTGGCCGATACAGTAGCGCTGCAGATCGTCGTTATCGCAGTTCATCGGCAACGGCGTGTCGCCGTCGATGGTGTTCGAGAACTCGTAGCGGACTTGGTACTCAGTTTCCTGCTCGTCGTACCACGGCCACCTGGAGAAGACGTCCTTGAGATCCGCGACGATTTCGTCGAGGCTGCTGTCTTGGTACTGCGGCAGCCACATCACCATCCGTGCGAAGTTGTAGAGATCCTTCCGGACGGGCTTCTTCTCGTGCAGCCGCTCCTCCATATTTGCCATACAGGGGAGTTCGAAGAGGTCCTCGATCTCTCGCACCTCGATTTGTTCGGCGCCGGTTCCGGCTCGTCCGATTCGGTACGTATTAACGCGCCCGTCGCGGTCGATGGTGACGGCGGAGTGGGACTCGTGGTCAGCCAGCGTCTTCGCGAGACTGCTCGGACTCGATATCCAGTCCGTTACAGAGGATTCCCACTCGTCCTCGGCGTCGTACGCCGTAACCGCTCGATAGAGCTCTTTCGCCGTGTGGAACTCACCCGTTTGCGCCACGTCGTCGGGTGCGTCACTCAGGGCCCGTCGGAGGACGCGGATCGTCCGTTCCCCACGGTCCCAGTTCCGCCAGATACGCTCGTGATGGCCGGTCTCGAGGAAGCGGTCGATCCGCTCCGTGATCGCCGACTCGTTCGTGGTCAACCACGTCAGCTGGTCGTCGGAGAGGCCGTCTTCTTGCACCCGCAGGAGCTTCTTGAACGCTCGCTCAGCGTAGTTCCGATACTTACTGTCGAAATCACCGACTGGGACGTACAGCTTGTTGTCTTTCACTCGCGTCAGTATCTCCCCGCCCTCGCCAGCTCCCGTCGCCGGCTCGTCCTCCTGAACAAGGCATTTGCGTGACGCCGCCGCCATCGGGATTTCGAGGTAGAGGCCATCCCCGAACTCCGGCATCTCCGTGATGCCCGTACAGACCCGGCCCGGGTGCGGGCCATCTTCACCGGGCTCCTTGCTGTACAGCACGTCGGCGATGTCCTGTTGGAGCAACCCATCGCCGCGGGCGCGAATGAGGGAGGCGAGATTGTTGACGTACAGCTCCCGGATATCGTAGAGCACCTGGATGTTCCGGGGTGACGCGTGCTCGAACTTCGGGTGTTCTTTCACACAGATCGCACTCAACGTCGCGAGCACGGCGAGCGTCCCCGGCTCGTCGACGAACGGCTCCTCGGCGGCGTCGGCACGAACCTGTTCTTTGAACGCTGCCGTCCCGAACCGCTCGACGTCGTTCACGAGGTCCTCGGGTTGGTCCTCGCCGTCGACGACGTATCGGTTGTAGCCACGCGTAAACAGCTGGTTGATACGGGTTTCACCGTACTCCAGCGGTAGTGCCGCAACCCGATACGTCATGTCCTCGTCGTCGGTGGGCGTACTCGGACTCATTCGTCGATCACCTCGGGTGTCGCCGACCGAACGTCGAACGCCGGGCTCTCGATGGGTTGGACGATGCTGCAGACGTCGGCGTGGAGTGAGTAGGGCAGGCGGGCGACCCGCCGGCGGTCGGCCGTCACGACGGGGTCGATGGGGATGTCGTACGTCTCGAGGAGGAGGTCGTTCAACACCTCGCGACTCTGCTCGTCGTATCGGTGCGCCGGGTCGGTATCCAGCAGGTAGACGTGGACTCCCTGCCCGCTGTAGACGACCATCGTCTCCTCGGCGTCGAGATCGTCCTCGAAGATGTCGCGCAACTCGAACCCGTACTCGATGGCGCGGTCGATGTCTTCGAAGGCGTACGGATACCCCTCGGGAGCGGCGTCGAGGATACCCGCAGCATCGAGAAGCGCATCGTCGTCCTGATCCTCGACATCCGCCGACGCCAGCTCCTCCGCTCTGTCTCGGGCGATCTCTTTCGCGTCGATATCGACGAGGAGGACCCAGGGTCGTTCCCAGTGATCCAGTGCGTAGTAGACGGCGTCGGGCTGTGGGTCCGGTTGCTCCAGTACTTCCGGATCAGCGAGTGCGAACTCGTTCCGCCCCAGCGGGTCGTTGCGGGCTGGATGCCGAATAAACTCGACAATGTCCTCGAAGTCGTCGAATTCGGGCGTCGTTCGGTCGCCCGACGCATCTGTTTGCCACGTATCCCGCCGGATGAAGTCCTTGTCCGGCACCTCGTCTTTGCGAACCGGGTGGGACTCACGGAAGGCGATGGCGTACTGTTTCGGGCCGGTCGCCGTGATGAATTCCGGCAGGTCATCCAGATAGCCTGGGAACTCCTCGGCGTAGTAGGCGTAGATCTCCTCGCGGGTCGCCTGTCGCCAGGTCATTGGTTGAGTTCTTGATCGAGATTTTTGAAGCCCCGAACGGTGGTCAGGCCCGCAGCATCGAGGTCGTCGACGGCGTCTCTGATGGTCGCGAACGACCGTGCCGCCCGCCCGCTGACCCGCTCGTCGATCCGATCCGCGTCGGCAAGGCTCTCCAGGACGTCGAGTGCCGTCTCGCGATTGTTGAAGGCCCAGATCGCGTCGGTGTCCACCGCGCTGAGTTTGTCGTAATCCTCGACCGGGGCGTGCCGGTTGTTACTCGCGAGCTCTGCTTCGCCGCCCCAGACGAGATCGCCGTCCTCGTCGATGCCGGCCACGTCCAGTACGGTGCCGTCGTCAGTTTCGTAGTACGGTTCCACGCGAACGACGTCGTCCCGCTGCTGGAGCCAGAGCTCGAGGAGCCGGACGCCAACCTTGTGTGGCGTTTTCTCGCCGAGATCGCCCGCTCCTGGCCCCGCCTTCAATTCTCTCCCGAGGAGGTCTCGACCGTCCGGGAGGACGGTGTAGTACTTGCGCCCCGCCGCGGAGTCCGCGTCCAGGAGGTCCTGCTCGGTTAGCCGCTCCACATGGAGGTCGTCGTATTCGTCCCGGAGCTGGCTCATCCTGTCCAGTAGCGTGTACTCGTCGTCCTCTCGGTTCATCACGTCGAGGACCCGATTCAGGAACCGGACGTCATCACGGCTGAGCCCGCGTTGTTGGAGTTCGTCATCGGGGACGGGCACGCTGCTTTCCTGAACGGGCGTTGCCCCGTTCTCCGGCTGCGTTGCTTGGTCACCAGCTGGGTCCTCGTCCGCCTCGGTGGTCTGCCCGAACAGGGGGCTCATCGCTGCCTCGTCTCCATCTGGGTCGCTGTCCGCCTCGGGCTGCGTGGTCGACGTTGATGCGTCTTCGGTCGTCGATTCGCTGATGAACGCGGATTGCGTCGGGTCGGTCGCTGCATCGCCGTCGGCAGCCGAGCCCGTCGTTTCACCCCCCGAACTCCCCCAGCCAGTCTCCTCTGGGGAAGTGGTCGACTCAGTCGGCTCTGTCAGCCCGTACTGGGCCTGTGTCCGCTCGACCATTCGTGGCCGGGACACGGACTCAAAATGGTCTTCCTGGGGCTCTGTGAGCGGCTGGTCGCTTTCTGGATGGCCCGGCGCAATCGGGAGCGGCTTCAGCGAAAACGGTGGCGGCCCAGTCTCGCCGAACGACGGACTCGGGAGTTGCGCAATCCACTCACCACTTGGGAGCGTGTTGATCCGGTTGCGGAGTTCGGTCGGAGAGAGGTCCTCGTGGGCAAGCGACTCTGCGAGGTCGCGCTCGATCGAGATGTTGCCGATGAGCTTCGTCTTGATGTTGTTCAGCACCTCGTCGTAGGCCCGCTCGTTCCGGTTCCGCACCTGTTCAGGGAACTGCATCACGAGCCCCATACTCAGCCCGAACGACCGGCCCTGCGGCAGTAGCTGCTCGGAGACTAGTTTCGTCGACGCGACCGGCGCCGCCTCCTCGATGATGAGGTTCGTGAGGTTCTCGTAGTCGGTCTGGCCATCGCGACGGCGCACCTGCACGGCGTCCCAGAGGTTGCTCAACAGCAGGAGTGTGATTGCGCGCTGTGCCTCCGGCCGGAGGTCGCCGAGGTCGAAGATGATGGTAGCGTCTTCGTCGAGGAACTCGCGGAAGTCGAAGCGGTTGTCGACGTACTCGCCGGCGTCGTTCTGCTCGGGGACGTGGCTGAAGATCCGCCGGAGATGCGCGTCCTCTTTGAGCTTGTCGAGGCGGTTCCCGACGGCGTCCATCGACACCTGGAACTGGTGGTTGTCCTTCGCGAAGTGGCGCGTCAGCGATTCCTCGATGTTCTGGTTGTCCGCTGAGACCGGGGGAATCGTCTGGTCGCGCTGCATCCGGAGCGCGGCGGCGAAGAGGTCGTCCAAGCCGAACACGTCGCTCCCGTACTCCTCGTCGAACAGCGCCTTGATCAGATAGCTCAGAATCTCGTTCGCGACGAACGCCTGCCCGTACTGCTCGCGACCCATAATCATCCGGAGGATGTCGTGGAAGTGGTCGACCTTGTCCTGAATCGCGTCCTCCCGGTTGCGACCGGCCTCGAGCGCGGGCCGGATGTCGAAGAAGGAGAACGCGGGGATGGTCTCCGGGACGCGGAAGTGGTAGACGTCGTCGAGGCCCCCAAATCGTTCGTAGTGACAGCGCAGGTAGTTCTCACACATCCCGTCTCCCTTCGGGTCGACGAGGACGACGGGGCCACCCGTCGACTCGCGAAGCGAAAGGGCGTCGTTGATGATGGCCTTCGACTTCCCGCCGCCCGTCGACGCGAACCGGCCGTAATGCGTCGGCAACAGGTCCGGCGGAATCCGGATGGGGTCCGGCCGTGGCTCACCGTTCTCGTCGAGCGCGTAGCCGATGGCCATCCCGTCCTGGAACTGCTGGATCAGGTCCGGATTGGGCCACGGGAGCGGATTCCGACTCTGCTGTTCGGCTCTGGTTCCCCGCGTCCCCTCGACGGTCAACTGTTCGGAGGAGGGGACGAGGACGAAGTTCGCGAGCTCCGTCCCACAGAGAACCAGCTCTGGGCGGGTCTTCCCCCGTCCCGTCGTCAACTCGCGATTGAGGAGGCGCTGGAGAGCGGCCCGTGCCTTCTTCTCCTTCGTTTTCTCACGAAAGCCGCTGTCCCGAAGGCGTTGCCCCTCGACCTCGTAGAACGGTCCATCAAGCGGGTCGAACACGGGGAGGAGCGAGTCCATCCGGGCATCGAGTCCGTCGCGGGTGTCGTTGGTGGGGACGCCGACGGCCCGGATGTTGACCGTGAACGACCGTTTGGCGTTCTTCGCGTCGATGTACTCGATTCGCTTCTCGACGGCCTCGCTGAGCTGCCGGTCGTCCTGATCGCTCCGCTGGTCCTCGACCTCGAGCAACGACCCGACGACCTCCTGGAAGAACGTATCCCGGCCGTCGACGAGATCCTCTTTCCGCACCTCCGCGTCGGACTGCCAGCTGGCACGCCGTTGAAAGACCACCTGGAACGCGGTCGGCGCTGTCGCCTCCATCAGGTGGTCGATCAGCGACGCCAGCGCCGCGCCCGGTTCGTCGACGGACGAGAGGCCGCCGTTCGTTTCCTCTGCCGTGAACGGCGTCAGTGAGGTCATCCAGTCCTGCTTCCGCGACGCGGCGCCACACCACCGGACCCCGAGCGGCGAGACGGCGTCTTGGGCCGGGCGCGCCAGAATCGTTCCCGCCGGTGTCATCGTCGGCTTCTCGATGGCCCGTCGCTCTTCCCCGTCGTCTGGAAGCGCATCGGGCGGCGCTAGTTCGAGTGCTGAGTCCCCGACAGTAACGTGATGATCGGGGACGCTCGTGGCTGCTGTACCGCCGTCGACAACGGGGTCGGCTTCGGCTGCCTCGGAGTCCCCTGATTCCTCGTCGACGATGTCGTACTGTTCTGCCGGGTCAAACTCGTACTGCAGCCGCCCGGCCTCGTAGTGGTCGACGAACTCCTGCGGTGTGAACTCGACTGGCTGAATGAGCCGAGCGGCGACGTCGACGTCGACGCGCTCGATGTCGAACGTGGCCGGATAGATGGAGCGGAGGCGCTTCTCAAGCGTATCGAGATGGGCATCGGCCCCGTAGAAGAACTCCACCGGGTCGTCCGGGCCATCACTGATCGCGAGGAACTCGAACCGGGGTGGTGTCTCACTGTGGAGTGGGTTCAGCTTCGCCCCGAGGCCCGACGAGCCAGGCGTGGTCAGCTTGTGGAGGCTGTCGAGGACTCGGGGGATACTCTCCGGGTCAAGTCGCTCTGATGTCGGCGTGACGCGCAGGTACTCAGCCATCGTTGGTCCCCTCCGTTGACCCGCCGTCTGGCTCAGCCTCGACGGCGTCTGATTCCTCGTTCAGTTCGCTCGTTTCGTTCGTTCCGTTCGTTGCTCGATGCTCGAGCTCTTCCTGGAACTCCTCCATCTCGGTATCGACGGCGTCGTCGCCGGCGCCGGGCAGCGAGGACCGAACTTGGGAAGTCGGATCGAAGTCGATGACCTGCTTCTCCTTGGGCATCGCTTTGACCTGAATGCCGCGCCACTCGCCGTCGACGCCTACCAACGCCTCGGAGAAGCCGGCATCCTCGTTGCCCGGCACGGCGTCCTGGACGAACCGCATCTGCGCGTAGTTCAACCCGAACTCGTCGGCCCACTCCTCGTCCATCCCGTCGAGGCGGTGGAACTGCTTGACCGCACACTGGTCCAGAATGGCCTCGCTCTCGGCGTGCTCGAAGAACTCGTCGACGGTCTGCGTGACCAGCCGGATCGAGAGGTCGTGGTGCCGGTGGTGGCGGAACACCGTCTCAAGGAACGCCAGGCTCGCGGCGTCCTGCATAATGTAGCGTGCCTCGTCGATGTAGAACACGACCTCCTTCTCCGAGACTTTCGCCCGCTCGTACACCAGCGAGATCAGGAGCTGCATCGTCAGCGCCGTGCTGCTGTCGACGCTGCCCTCCTGCTGGGCGAGGTCGAGGTAGATGACCTTCTCGTCGCGGATATCGAAGTCGGACTCCTGGCCGAGGTTGCCGTGCCGACCGTCGTCCTCGAAGGGGCGAAGCTGATCGAGGAGCCACGTCGCGTCCTCCTTGATCTTCCCCGCCTCCTCGTCGGACCGGACGACGAACTCCTCAGGGTCGTCAACCATGTCCTCGAAGACGTCCATCATATCCTGAACCGTCGGACTCGGGTTGTCGTGCGTCGAGATGTCGTCGGTGATGCCGTTGCGCTTGTACGCTCGCTTGAGCCCGAGTTCGAGCGTCGTCCGGCGGTCACCCAGCGAGATGCCCCGCAGCGCGAAGAAGTTGGTGAGGAAGCTCATCGCGTCGTCGAGCTTCTCGTTGAACGGGCTCGCGTCCTCGCCCATCGCCCGCTGGACGTGCTCGGGCGTCTCCCGAATCTCCAAGGGGTTCAGGCCGAGCGTCCCGCCGACCGTGATGCGTTTGGCATCGAGCGCTTCGGCGACCCCCGCCCAGTTGTTCAACGGCTCGAGGATGATGCCGATACGGTCCTTGCTCTGCTCGATCGACCGGATGAAGTTCTGTTTCGAACTGAACGACTTCCCGGAGCCGGTGTCGCCGACGGTGAACATCGCGTACCCGTTGTCCCGCGCGAACGGGTCGATGACGACCGGGCTCTGGTTGTCTTTGTGAATCCCGAACTCGACGCCGCCCTCCTCGAGGATCGTCGCGTTGTGCGGCGAGGACAGCAGCGCGCCGACGGCGCCGCCGAGCGCAATCGACGTCCGCCCGAACTCGTTGTCACCGATGGGTGCGGCGGACTGAAGGGCGAGATCCTGCCGGCAGATCGCCGTCTTCGGCGTGAGGTTCGCCGGGTCGTCGCGGAGCGCGCTCTTGACCTTCTGGACGGCGTCGCGGAGGTCCTCCTTCTCGTCGGCCCGGACCGTGATGAACATCCCCTGGTCGAAGACATTCGCGCCGTTCTCGACGGCCTTGTACGTCGCTGCGGCCTCGTTGGCGCGTTCCTGTAGGTAGGCACTCCGCACGCTCTGTTCAAGGTCAGCGTCCACCTGAAGGTCGTCAGCGATATCCTGCAGTTCGTTCCGCGCCCGCTCCTGGTTCTTCGGCGTGATGTGGGCCGTCAAATCGAACTGCACGTCCGTCATCTCGAAGAGCTCGGAGAGGTAGCCGTCGTTGGGGTAGTCCGGGTAGTCAGCGATGTACAGCGTCGTCGTCCACTGCTCGCCGACCCATGCCGCGCGCGTCTCCCACTCAATCGCCGCCGGCGCGGTCACCGTTTTGTGTGACTCGGCGATGTCGTCGAGAAGTTGGCGTTCGGCCGCGCCCTGTTCGATGGTCTCCTCGTCGAGCAGATCCGAGAACTCGACCTCTTCCTCGTCGTCTTCGGTGTACCAGTCCCAGAGGAGTTTCCCGCCGATACCGACCAGTACCGTGAGCAGGATGTAGAGGGCCGCCCCTTCAGCTGAGGTCGGATTCGTGAGCCACTCTGTGAGCTGGCCGACGGCTCCGCTGCCCGTCTGGAGGACGAGGTTACGCATCGTAGTCATCCTCCCGGCGCGAGTGGCCAATGATGGGTTGTTCGCGAACGACGCGCTCGGCTTCGTCGTAGTTGTGTTCGCGGCCGTTCCAGAAGTCCATATTCAACACGAAGAGTTCGACCGTGCTGAGCCGCCGAGCGGACCACCCTGAGGCCTGCTGGATGAACTCCGACCGCACGTCGTTGACTCGGCTGTCGAGCTTCTCGAACATCTGTGCGCGGCGCTCGACGTCGGTGAGGTCCTCGCGGCGGGTTACGAACGGGTTGAACAGGAACCCGACGACGGGGAACTGCGTCAGCTTCTCGGCCGGTGTCCCCTCGTCTCGGAAGCGGTCATAGACTTCCAGCGGGGTGACTTGGACGCCGATGTAGTACCGCATCTGCTGGATTCCACGGTCGCGCATTTCTTTCGGCCGCGTCTCTCGATACTCTTCGAGGAGTTCCCGGAAGATCGGGTTTTCTTTGACATCTTCGTCGTTCAGGCGGTCTTCGATGTTCTCCGTGATCTGTTCGACCGGGAACGAGCGGGTCGTCGCGTGGAGTTTGAGCTTCGAGTCCAGTTCCTTGTTGGCGAACTCCTCGCCGGCGTCTTGTAGCTGCGCCCAGTCGTCGGACATCGCGAAGTCCATGTTGCCGGGGTCGATCTCGATGAACGCCTCCATCGTGCCGTCCGCGCGCTGGATCGCGCCTGCCCCCGGCCACGCCCGTTCGATGTTCGTGAGGTCCTGCGTCCGCTCGTCGGGCTTGAACGGTGTGTAGTTCGCGAGCCCGCCCTCGTTGCGCTCTGTTTCGTTGGTGCTACTGTCGGCTTCCTCCGGGGCGCTGAACGTGATCTGGGGGCGCTTGATGTAGCGATAGACATCTTTCGTCCACGTCCATGCGTTCAGGTGGTCGGGCGAGACGTAGACGATCGCGACGCCGAACCCGAAACCACCTGCGACGAACGGCAGGGCGAGTGATTCGATGCCGGTGAGGCCGGCGATGAACAGGCCGACGATTGGGAAGGCGATCAGGACGCCGACGTCGCCTTCCTCGATGTTGAGGTAGGGGATGCGGCTCTCCTCACCGAACTGGTCCATGATGCGCCGTGCGGCTGCGTCTTGGTCGATGGACATGGATTGTTAGTAGCTTCCAGGATCGTTCTCGGTCCGCCGGTAGGACGGCGTCCCGCTGTCTTCGTCGCTATTCGCGCCCCGGGCTGCCGCTTTCTGCGCCACAGCGTGTCCGGCAGCGGCCTTCGGTCCCCATCGGGCCGCGGTCGTCGCGACGCCGGCGCCGCCGATGTAGGCCCCAGCGGCGACACCGCCGATGAGGGCCGCTCCCTTCGTCGCACCACCGAGAACCTTCGCCGTCAGCGGGGTCGCGTACTTGAACGTCTTCCAGGTTAGGTAGAGTGCAATCAGCGGAAGCGAAGCCGCGACTAGATACCGCAAAAACGGACTACTCGGAGCAATGGCGTTCTGAGAGTACAGCAAGTCGTATCCTTTGAACACCACCGCTGCAGGCAGAGGCAGGACCGCTAACGGGACGAATTTCTTACTGAACCCCATCGCGATATCCGAGAGCACGGGAATGTTTCCGTAGGCCAGCGCGAACGCAATCGGCATTCCATATACGTAGACGTAGAGCAAGACTTCGCGAATGTAGTAGAGTGCCTCCAACGCCCACATTGAGAGTCCTCCAATCAGTGCGAATACGAGTGACAGTCCAGGGTTTGTGATTGAGACTTCGAGCAAGTTGAGCATCGCATCGCCCAGAGAACCCAGACTCGGCATCAGGGCGATAGTGAACCCGTCCACGATATAGAGTCCAAGAATACTGACCCAGTACCAGCTGATAATCAGAAACGCGCCGACCCAAGCTGTTTTCTTGGTGCGCCTAGCCTCGTATGCGCTCCCAATATTGAATATACGGATCGTGTGACGCCCCTGAACGCACATCACGAGGAGCAGCAGCGAGATCAACATGATCTCTCCACCTACAAGCGCGTCCTGAATTGACGGCCAAGGAGCATTACTGGGCTCTCCGAAGACGAATGCACCATCCGTCTCCGGCGTTGGTGTCCCGAACATCTCCTCGGTGAGGGTCTCATAGCCGGAACGCAGGCCGTCCATGAAGAGGCCGACAATCCAATCGACGACCTCTTTGAATCCCTCAAGGACGACGTCGATTAGATCAACCATGGTCAAGCCTCACTGATGGAAATTTCGCAGTTATCGGTTTCTTGGGAGCCTGAATACTGGATACTGTACGTTTTGGTGACTCGGTCCCCACCAACTCGCGTCTCGAGTATTAGTTCAAACTCACCGGTTTTCGACTCCTCCGAACAGGACGTGCCTGCTCCAGGAACGAAAGCGAACGGCGAGCGTGAACTATAGAGCGTAATTTGCTCCCCCGGACCGATAATGACCTGTTCAACCTCGGAGTCGGATTCCGGGTCGTAAATCCCGCTTACGTCTTCATCATCGACATAGTTCGTCCCCTCTTGGTCGGACGGATAGGGGACATCACCGATGAAGAGCAATTTTGTAACTGCATCGGGTCCAGTCCCCTGGTTTTCGAGGGTGACGAAAGCCTCTTCTTCGATTTCGCTTTCTGGTCCATCCCACATCTCTTCAGGCTGGTTTCTACCGATGCCCATCTCGACGATCCCGAGGTTTGGCTGGACTGAAAGCGAGCTTTCACCAACTGTTTCCTCACCACTGAGGGCTACTATTTCGTACTCGCCAGGAGTGTACGTTGTGCCGAGATCAAATGAGACTTGTTGGGAACCTGCAGCAACCTCCCGCTGTCCGAACAGTTCGCCGTCCGGTTGAATGAGGTTGATCTGGTCGAACTCCGAGTCCGAATCGAACTGGACTATGAGTTCTGTTCCTTCGACAGTCACCTGCCGGAACACACCAGATCCGCCTCCTGGACTTGAACTACCGTTAGGACCGGTGCTTCCGTTGCCATCCATACAACCGGCCACGCTCGCAAGAGCGGCGCCGGCGACTGTTCGGAGGGCGGTCCGTCTACTGAGGTGGGGATTGTCCTGAGTCATGGGTTTTGTCCGAAGATGTCTTCTGGGCCGAGCATCCGCAGGAGGCGCTTGCCAGCGTAGAACATCACGAAGAACGGCAGGAGCTGCCAGCCAACCTCGAACACTAGCGCAAACCAGCCGTCTATCGTCCCGAGTGGGTGCCACCGGGCCGTCGCGGTATCACTCACGTACGCCGGGTCGTGACCGAGCCACGAGCCCGGATGGTACCGAGCCGTGTAGATGCCCGGTTCGTCGATGGTCACGATCGCCACCCCCGAGGCGTTGGTCTCGACGCGCTGATCCGCGACCGTGATGTACCCGTTCCGGGTGGTGCCGCCGATTGGATACTGACGGCTATCGTCTAGCGCAATCGGCGCACCAGTTTGATTGTCCCGCAGTTCGACCCTGAGCGTCGCTTGGGACTGATTCTGCTGGATGACCTCGACAGTGAGATTGCTGCGGCGGAGCTGCCGCTCGGAGCCGGCATCCGGCTCGACGATTGACGCATTCACGCCCCGGACGATGCCCGCAACGTGCAGCGCCTCTCGATCGACGTTCTCAGCTCGAACGGCGACGCCGTACGTCGTCGTGTACGACTGGTTGACGATGTCGATATTGATGTTCTCACCAATGGTCCCGACCGGTGACGGGCGGTCAGTCCCCCAGGTCTCGATGAGTTCCGGTCCGTCTCGGACCGGCTCGGCACGCGGCCCGATCCGCGAGGGATAGGCATGGACGTACACCGGAATCGCGTCTGACTCGACAGTGGCGCTATCCGTGCGATTCGACCGGACGAGCGTGTCCCAGTTGGTGTTCCGAGCGGTGTAGAACCGCCAGATGCCACGGACCCGTGCCTCACCGTCCTCCGTGAGCGTGTACCCCTGCCACGGCCGCGACTGGAAGATGGCCACACCGGCGTCGCCGTTCGGATACTCGGCGTAGTAGGGGTACGCCGAGAGATCGTAGATCTCGACGGCGATCGAATCGGAGACGTTCCGTGTTTCCGTCCGGTAGGTGACGTCGACGTCCGTCCGGTCACCCAGGTCGGTCCTGACGGTTTTCTTCAGCCGGACGCTTATCTCCGCTTCCAGCGTGAGATTCGCACTCCAGTCGTCCTCGATCTGGTAGTCGAGGGCAGGCGTATGGGCCCCGGCACGCTCGGCGATGGTCTCGCCGTCCTTCTTCAACCGTACTTCTTCGATCTCGTGCTCCGTGAGCGACCACGAGATCGTCGTGTTGCCGGAGGAACTCCCGTTGGGGACGCGAACGCGGTAATCAACGAACCCGCGCATCGTCCCATTCGGTGCGATGTACAGTGGGGTTTCACCGGACTCGAGGTGGCCACGAGTAGAGGGCTGGACCGCGAAGATCGTCGTGTGGGCATCCTCGATGAAGACGCCGTCCTCGAGGTCCGCGTGCGGTGGATGTACGGACGTATCTGGGCCGCCGGCGTCGAGGTCCTCGAAGTCGTTCCGCGTCCACGTCGCCGCAGTCGCCGGCGGTCGTTTGAACGTAATGTCCGTCCCGTTGGCGACCTGATGGACGGCGGAGCGGTCCTCGCCGTACCGCTGGCGGTACTCCTCTTGCGTGATGTAGTTGTCCGCATCACGTGACCACAGTGTCGCCGACTCGTTTTCCGTGAGCCCGTTCCCCTCCGTACCCGGTCGCGGCGGGTCAGCGGCGACGATACCCGTGACTAGGCTCGTCGCGAGCAAGCCGGCCATGAGCACGGAGAGCTCTCGATGGTTCATAGGGCTCGCAACGGGGACTGTGGGGTGGTTACCAGGGGACGAGGTCGACGCACTGCGCCAGCGGGAGGCCCATCATCGACCCGGCAACCGTATAGAGCGGGCCGAGCACGACGAGGACGACCGCGGACTTCATCGCCGAGCGCTTGTGGCGCTTGAGGCCCTTCTTCTGCTCGGGATTGAGGGTGAACATCTCGATGAGGGAGTCAGCCTGCCAGACGATGGCGAGGCCGACGATCCCCAGCGCGGTGGTCAGCTGGAAGAACCCCTCAATCATACTCGGGAGGTTGTCTGCGCTACAGACCGCGTTACTCTGGGCGGCGACCGGCTGGACAGCGAACAGGCTCAGGAGGACGACGGTGAGCGCTGCCTGTCGAGGGATCTTCCCGGTCAGCGGTGACTGGTTTTCGACGCTACGCTCAGGGTCGGAGGGAGTCTGATCCTGTGACATAGCGGGTTAATCGTCAGTGGCGTCTCCAGCCGTTGGCTGGTTCTGCTGCTCTTCGACGAGCGACTGGAGGTCGTCGAATCGGTTGGTGTCTTCTGCGATCTCTTCGAGCGTGTAGCCCTGCTCGCGGGCCCGTTCGAGGAGGTCGCGGAGTTCATCGGGGTCAACACCGCGGACTTCCATTTCCTCGCGGAGGGCGCGGCGATAGAGGGCGGAGGCGTTGATGTGGTCGTTCCACATCAGGTACAGGTCATCGATGTCCTCGATGGTGACTGACCTCGTAATCATACATGCGGGTATGGGTATGCACCGGCTGAGTCCCGGTACATATTGGCGCGGTAGCTGGATGATGCCTAAATGCTTTCTGGCCAGTAATAACTGCAAATTTGTTGAGTAAATTATAACCAAATTACTTGTTGCCCTCGTAGAAAAAGACTTAACCAACACCTGCCGAGTACGGTGGGGGGTCTGTTGGTTAAAGCTGAGAATCAGATCGCTTATTCGAGCTCCACAACTTCTCCGCTCCCCTCGTCGAGGATCTCTCGCACTTCGGCCAAGAGTTCCTCACCTTCCTCGTGGAGTGCAGTACCTTCATCAAGGTCGCACTCGTCCGCATCGAGCTGTTCAATGATCTCCTCGACGCGACTCAGTCGATCGTGGATTTCGGAGTCGTTTGCCACGGTTAGATCACCCCCAGCCAAAGTCCGGTGATGACCAACAACAGCAACAGCAGCACTACGATGGCGACCTTGTAGTAAATCGGTGGGAGGCCCTCGGGTGCGGTCGCTTCATCGACTGCTTCGGCGAGCTCCTGTTCGTGTTCGTGGTCCTGCTGGAAGGTCTCGTACGCGGCGTCGAGCCGTTGCTCCAGCGGCTCGATCTCACTCGCGAGGAACTCTTGGCGGGAGTTCACGATATACTCGCCGGCAGCGGTCGGCGTGATCGTCGCGACGTCCGCCACCTGATCCGCGATGAGTCGGTCATCAGTGTGTCCAATCGCGGTGACCACCGGGGTATTCGCGGTGAAGATCGCCTCCGCAACCCGGTCGGTGTTGAAGGCCTGGAGGTTCGAATCGCTCCCACCGCCCCGACCGACGATGATGGCGTCGACGTCCTCCGAGCGGTCGAGATGATGAATGCCGTTCGCGATGGACGTCGGCGCGTTCGACCCCTGGACGGTTGCGTCCTTCACCAGGATGTCGACGGTGGGGTCCTGTCCGTGAATCGCGTTCTGGATGTCGTACCGGGCGTCTCCTCGAAGGGACGTGACGACGCCGACCCGCTCCGGGAACGCCGGCGGGCGCTGTTTCTGCTCGTCGTCGAACCAGCCACGCTCTTCGAGTTCGCTTCGCAGTCGCTCGACTGCAGCCGCCTGGTCGCCGTCGCCGACGACGATCACCTCCCACGGTTTGAGGTCGATCTTCCCACCTTCGACCCAGTAGTCGATATCGCCCTCGAGGATGACTTCAGTCCCGTCCTCGAGGTCGGCGTCCATCTCCCGGTAACGGTTCGCCCAGATCATACAGGGGAGCTCGGCCTCGCCGTCGCTGAGCGTGAAGTAGAGTGCCGTACTGTTCTTGTGGAGGTCAGTGACCTCTCCGAGACAGCGGACGCCGTTGAGGGCAGGCGTGTCCTGGACGACCGACGCGATCCGGTCGTTCAGCTGGGACACGCTAAGGACCTCTCTCGCATCGGGTTCGACCGCCTGCCGTTCGGTATCCGGTGCGTCCGCCATCTCCGTTTCCTAACTTCTGAACAGGAACCTCAAAAAGCTACGTTCGAGTGGCGGGGTTGGCTGCGTTACGCAGGCCTACAGGTCGCGGGGCTGGACCGTCTTCCGGTCGTTGGCCTCAGCACGCTCTGCGGCGTCGTCGAGCAGTTCGGCGACCTCTTCGTTGAGGGCGTCGTAGAAATCTGCCGAGACGTTGTGGTCCGAAAGTGCGTCCTTCACGGCTGCTTTGACGATGAGGTCAGACATTCCATCGCGGACTTCTCCCGTCCTCTATATAAATGTTCAAAGTTCTCAAGTGGTCATCTGAGTGGTCCTCACAGCTCAATGGCGTCGTTTCGCTTTCTCGGTCCAGATCCCTGAAGGGAGATTACTTGATTAATGAAGTGTACTGTAGAGATATGCCCTTCCGGGGTCGTCTTGATGGTCAGCCTGTCGTCCCCGCCATTATCGACGATGGGGAAGCCGTCACCTGTCCGGTATGCGGCGGGACGATGTACCCACGATCGGCGCCGAGCAAGTCTCGACACTTCTACCACGTATCAGATGACGCCAGCCAGCGCTGCTCGAATGGTGGCGAGTCGGAGACCCACGAACGCGCAGTCGCCCGTGTCGAGGTCGCTCTGCACCAGCAATTCGGAGAAAACGCCCGCATCGAGACGGAGGTAGACATCGACGTGGCCGATGTGCCGACACCTGTGACCGAACGCCGGGCCGACGCACTCGCGACCTTTGACGATTGGAACCCTTATTTCGGGGAAGGGCTCGCCGTTGAGGTACAGCACAGCCACGAGGACAAAGACGTCCATCAGGTGACGCATGACTACTTGGCCGCTGGGTACTCGGTCGTCTGGATACGCGCAGCAACAGTCCTTCTGGATACGTTCAACTACGATACGATCGGTGCCGAATTTGAGCAAGACGACGGTTCTGGGTACGCCCAACGAACGAGCAAAGCGAGCCGATTTACGAACTGCCAAGCGCTCCTCTACAACGGCGAACACGCGTGGGAGCGTGTGCCGCCCTATGCTCATCCTCGCGGACAGGTTGACCTGATTACGTACGATATCTGTACTGCCCAGGGTTGCGAGCTACGCCGGCTTCACGAGTCCGACGGCAGTTTCACCTACATCGCGAGCGACGAGCACGGCCCTGACTTTCCTCTGAAAGCGCTTAAGAACGCGATTGTCCGGGAGTACGACCGAGATCCGTTCTGGAAGTGGGCAGGAAGCCAGTACCACTCCGCACAGGTGGAGAAGCTGCTTGCGAGACGACCTGAGATAGAGCGCTGCCGTGGGCCGAAGGGGTTTCACGAATGGGGGCGGCGAGAAACGCTCTGGACGAACCATTCTGACCAGCCGTTAATCGAACTCCGCGAGTGTATGTACTGCCCCGTACGGTTAGTGACGAACCACCGAGGGCGGTCAGGACACAGTACATTCTGTCTCTACGGTCGAGAGCCTGATCTCGACTGGGATGACGTGTATTTCCAAGCCAGCCCTCCCGAGTGTGATCACTATCTCTACGACGAGGACGCGATCGAAGATTACTGCCCCAAGTGCGGGGCGACGATGGAGACTCCCGAGACTACTCTCCACGACCACACAAGTTGGATTCCTCCATAAACGGGAAGTCAGTCACTCATCCAAGTTCGTCTCGTCTCCTCGTTCACGAACGGTTCAGAGAATCGACTTCGTTGAGTGCTTCCGTCGCCACATCACCGAGTTCGCCGGCCTCGATGTGAGAGTACCGCTCTCGAACCATCTCTTCGGAATTATCAAGATATCGAGCCGCAACTGTATACCCAAATGCACGGACGAGGACTTCACCCATCCCTCGGCGACCGCCGTGCGGAGCAAGATAATCGTGTTTCGGATGGTCGATGTCGATCCCTGCGGCCTCCGAGAGCCGTTTAAGAATCGACCGTGCGCCGTCCGTCGTGATCGACGGCGGCCGAATATTCTCATCGAGCGCCAGCAAGAGGTCCCGGGCGCATGCCTCACGTCGCTCGTCGATTACTTCTGGGCGTTCCCCTCGTTCGGCTAGCTCTTCCCGGACGAGTTCTGCGAGCGTCCGTTGGTCGAACGTCGGAAACACCGGCCAGCGGTCCGTCGGCGGGTCCACCAGCTGACGGTAGCTCTGCAACGGAGAAATCACCGGATCGGGAAGACTCGCGGCGTCCCACTGCTGTTTCTTCCGGTAGACGTCCATACTCCCGTCGTCGAGGGAAAGGTCCTCCCAGCGAACGCCGCGCCGGCGTGGGTCATTCGGGTCCCGGAGGAGTTCCCCGACCCGGACAGCTGTGTACGCGAGGACGAACACCAGCGCCCGGTCACGAGCCGCCTTCAGCGCCGCGTAGCGCGCTCGCTGCTTGTCGATGGGGTCAGTATCCTCTGGGAGTGTCGTGTACGCCTCGACGGCGTCGCGAGCCCGTTTGTCGACGTGGCGGGTGAGGGCGTGGCGTTGTTCGGACGTCCAGGCCTGTTGGTCTCCGGGCTTGCGGCCGTCGTCCTCCGGTAACGGCGCCATCGCACTGGCCCGCTGCGCGTAATGCGCCTCGAGATATCCCTCGTTGACACACCAGCCACACCACGCTGAGATATAGCGGTAATAGGTTTGTACTGTGTTCTGCTTGAGTCCCCGATCTCCACCGAGATGTCGGGCGTACTCCCGGAAGACGCGTTCGTCGAGATCGTCGAAGGTCGGCTCGCGGTCGACGTCGTCGGGGACGATCCCGGTCCAGTCGTCGGCGCCGCGGTCCCCGGCGGCCCACTCGGCGAACCGCTCGAGCTCGCGGGCTGCGTTGCGTCGATAGTTCCCACCGTCGCCGCCGCGGCCTTTCCCCTTGTCCTGGAGGTAGCGCTCAAAGCTGTCGTCGAGCGACGTCGAAAGCGCTCGATCAGGCATCCACCGGCCCTCCACCGTCCTGCAGGCCCGGTCTCGGTGCCTCTACCCTGGGGGAAGCGCCGTCGTGAGGCGGTTGCAGCATTCGTGCTTCACCGACGGCGTCGGGGTACTTCAAAGTGGTCGTGATTACCGGCGTAATCACGACCAGACGTCTATTTGCCTAAAGTTCCGGA
>NZ_JANHDM010000014.1 GCF_024494685.1 Halorubrum rubrum
CGCCGTGCGTGCGCGAAGCTGGTGGCTAGAGTTCCGTGAAATGCTGCTGAAAGCCACCGTCTACAACCTTCGCCGCAGCGTCCGATACCCGTAAAATCCGCCGCCGTATACCGAAACTACAGAGCCCTATATAGAATCGCTCGAACGCCTCGATCGAGGTCACCTCGAGGTGGACGTGCCCGACGTTGGTGTCCGCCGGTGCCCCGTCCTCGCCGGCCGCGGCCGCGGCGACGCCCTCGGCGTCGAGCGGTTCGGTGGTCATGTGGACCCGGCCGTCGCCGACCGTCGACCACGACTCGCGGGGGCGGTCGCGGTACACCTCCACCCCGTTGCCCTCCGGGTCGGCGAGGTACAGCGCCTCGCTCACGTCGTGGTCGGACGCGCCGTCGAGCTCCCACCGCTCCCGGATCCGATCCAGGGCGTCGCCGAGCGCGGCGCGGGAGGGCACACGGAACGCCGCGTGGAACAGCCCGGCGTCCGCTCGCCCGCGGTCGGGCGCGTCGGGATCGGCGGTCAGTTCGAGAAGCGGCGTCCCGCCGGCGCCGAGCGTCGCCGTCGTTCCGTTCCGGTCGAGCACGGCGAGCCCGATCACGTCCCGGTAGAAGGCGGTCGTCGAGTCGAGGTCGCCGACGCGGAGCGCGACCCGACCGATCCGCGTCTCCGCGGGAAGCGTCCGGTCGTCGCCGTCCGGTGAGGTGCCCATACCGGTGGACCGGACGGCGCGTGAATCAGGATGTCGATGGGACCGGGGTTCGACCGGTTTCGACCACGGGATCGGTGCGGTGGCCACGAGATCGGTGGGCCACGGAGTCCGGGGCTCCGATCGCTCGGTCAGGGCGCGACGACGTCGACGACGGTCTCGTCGTCCACGACGACGTTGTACGCGCCCTCGTCGTCGTTCCAGAGCACGAGCCCGTTCTCGACGAAGAGGACCGCGCCGTAGTCGGCCCCCCGGAGCCCGTCGTTGAGGACCGTCTCGCGCGTACAGACGAGGTAGTGGTCGACCGACTGGGAGCCGTCGCCGACGCGGTACACCGCGTTCTTCCCGTCGCTCAAATCGTGGCTGAGCTTCACCGCGAGGAGGTTCACCCGGTCCGTGACGTGGGCCTCCGAGTCGGCCATCCGCGCGCAGCGGTCGTCGCTCGCGCGGACGTCGACCCGGCGTTCCCCGTCGGTCCGCAGGATCGAGTAGGCGAACTGGACGTCGACGTTGTGGAACTCGCCCGGCTCGTCGGTCGCCTCGCGGGTGGCCACCTCGTCGAGCCGGCGCTGGAACGGCGGGACCGCGAGGTCGTCGCGGACGTCGAAGGACCACCCGCGGTCGCTCGGGACCGCGTCGGGCCAGAGCCGGAGAGCCGGCGAGTACACCTCGACGGCGCTTTCGGGGCTCGTCACCGCCCGCTCGGCCTCCCGGAGCCCGATCGCGGTCTCGCGGTCCGCGGGCGCGAGCGCGAGGAGGCTCCCGTCGGCCGCGAGCGCGTCGAGGGCGGCCTCGAGGACGGCGATCGGGTCCGCGAGTTCGGAGAGGACGTTCCCGAGGATCACCAGATCGAAGGGCTCCGCGATCGGGGAGTCGCCCGCGGCGACGGCGGACCGGTCGTCCGCCGCGTCCGCCGCGTCCGCCGCGGACGACGCCTCGAGGCCGAACAGCGACTCGGCGGTCGCCCGGTGGATCGTCGAACGGAAGTTCCGGCCGGTCTCCTCGAGCAGTCGATCGAGCACGTCGGCGGCGGCGCTGGGCTCGACCGCGTGGTACTCCACGACCGCGTCCTCGGGGAGGTAGTCGTGGAGGCCGAGGGCCGGGCCGCCGACGCCCGCGCCGACGTCGAGGACGCGGAGCGTCCGGTCCAGCAGGCCGTTCTCGGCGAGGTCGTCGAGGACGTAGCCGATCGCCGCGTAGTAGCCAGGGAGGTGGTAGATCGCGTAGCCGAGCGCGGCGATCCGGTCGTACTCGACGTCGTTGCCGTAGAGGTAGTCGGTCTTGAGCCGGCGGATCGTCTCCCGGAGGTCGTCGCCGGAGTCGCCGACGTGCCAGTTCGCGCCGAACTCCGCGACGAGGAGGTCCTCCAGGGCGAACGCGTACGCCTCGGGGAACGCGTCCGGGGCCCAGCCCGGCGGGCGGACCGGGTCGTCGTCGACGGGGACGAAGCTGCCGTCCTCGCGCTCGCGGAGCCGCAGGTCGAACGCCTCCTCGCGGAGCGCCTCGCGGACGACGGCCGGATGCGGCGTCCCCTCGATGTACTCGGTTATCTCATCGGGGTCGATGGGGCGGACCTGGCGCAGGTAGTTGGCGGTGTCGCGGACCGCCGTTCTGTCGATCATGAGTTCACTCGTGTCGCTCGCGGGGGTCGCGCTCGCCGCGGGCCTCCTCGTACAGCTCGGCGAACCGCTGCGAGTCGGCGTCGGCTATCTCGCGGGCCGCCTCGGCGACGCCGTCAGCGCCCCCGAAGGCGCGCTGTATCTCGGCGTACACCGCGGGCGACCCCTCCGTGACCGTGTCGGCCACGTCGGCGAGCGCCGCGGAGACCGGGGTGTGGAACTCCTCGCGGACCTCCTCGCCGGCGAGTCTCCACGCGAGTACCGCGGCGTGGGCGCCGGCCTGGACCGTCTCCATCGCGCGGTCGTGTTCGGCCGCCGTGGTCTCGAAGACCTCGTTGCCGCCGGCCTCGATCGCCGCGGTGACCGCGGCGATCGCCGGTCCGGGCTCGTCGACGACGGCGGCGACGTTGCCGGGGACCCGCGGCGGCGCGAAGAGCGGGTGGTAGCTCGCGCGCTCGAGGTCGGGGACGTGCTCGCGCATCGCCGCGATCGACCCGGTCATCTCGCCCGAGACGTCGAACATCGCTCGATCGGCCCGCGGCGCGTACGCCGCGACCGCCTCGGGGACCGCCGACATCGGAACGGAGAGACAGACCGCGTCGTGTGTCGTCTCGGCGTCGACGGGGACCGCCTCGGCGTCACGCCCGGCGGCGGCGTCGGCGGCGACGGCGGCGTCGCGATCGGTGAAGGCAACGCTCGCGTCGACCGGCGAGCCCTCGGCTGTGAGGGTGTCCGCCACCCAGCGGCCGATCTCTCCCGCGCCGACGACGAGCACGTCCATTCGTCGTCCGTCCCGATGACCCGCGAGCGCTAAAAAGGCTCGACTCGGTGCTTCGGCTCCGGTCGGGTCCGCCGGGCCGTCCGATCGCGGCAGTCGGGCCGCGACATCGACGCCGTCGACGGGCGGGGACGGTCAGTCGTCACCGGTCGGAGAGGTGGGGGGCGCTCGGGGTGCGACCGCGCGAACGGCCGGGAAGAGCGCCAGCGCGATGGCGAGCTCGAGCCCGCCCACGGCGAGGAAGGCGGTCCGGTAGCCGAACGCGCCGGTCGCGCCGCCGCCGACGAGAAAGCCCGTCAGGAACCCGAGCGAACCGAACACGTTGAACGCCCCCATCGCCGCGCCGCGGGCGGTCGGGTCGACGAGGTCGGTGACGAGCGCCATGGTCGCCGGGGCCATGAGCGCGCCGCAGACGCCGACCAGCACCATCAGCCCGGCCGCGACGGGATAGACGGGCGCGACGCCGACGCCGATCGTGACGATCCCGTACGCGAGCGACCCGACGACGACCGGCGTGAAGCGGCCGATGCGGTCCGACAGCGACCCGAACGGAGACTGTAGCAGCGCGAACGGGACGAAAAACAGCGCGAGCGTCGCGCCGGCCCCGGTCGCCGAGAGCCCGAAGGTGGCCGAGTCTTGGAAGTAGTACACACCGACGAGTGCGAAGAACCCGGCGGTCAGACGGTCGACGAAGCCGAACGCGAAGGGGACGAGGAGTCCGGGGGTCTCGCGGGTGCGGGAGAGCACCTCCCGGAATCCGGGGTCGTCGCCGTCGGCGGCGTAGTCGTCGACGGCGTCGCCGCCGGCTCCCGAACCCGTGACGGCCCCTCCCGCCTTCCGGTCGTCGACTGTCGCCGCGAGTAGCCCCGCGCCGGCGAGGACGACCGCCCCGGCGTATACCGGGTAGAACGCGCCGAGGTCGGCGAGCGCCCCGCCGACGACCGACCCGACCGCCGCGCCGAGGCCGATCGCGAGGCCGGCGGCCCCCATGTTCCGCCCGTTGCCGCCGCCCAAGTCCATCAGCATCGTGATCGCGAGCGAGAACGCGCCGATCGTGAGCGAGCCGCCGACGACGCGGACGAGGAGGGCGGCCGGAAAGCCGAACCCGAGCCGCGGGACCGCGGCGAGCGCGGCGTAGGAGGCGGCCCCGCCGAGCGCGCCGGCCGCGACGAGCGGCACGCGCCGGCCGAGCGCGTCGCTCGCGGCCCCCCAGACCACGGCGAACGTCACGAACGCCGCGAACTCCGCGACGAGGAACCACATCCCGGCGTCGATGCCCGCGGGCGCACCGAGTTCGACCACGAGGTCGGGGACGCCGGGGTAGAGGAGGACCTGCGAGATCAGTACCGCGAGCACGACGGCGACGAGCCGTCGCCGGTCCCCGCGGTCGTCTCCCGTCATCGACTTATAAGACGGGTTGAACCGTCAAAAGACCGACGTTCGTGGGTCCGCCCGGATGACGGCGAGTCGGCCACTCACAGGGCCGACTCGATCGCGTCGATGACCGCCGCAGCCTCGTAGCCGTCGGTCGCCTCGCCGTTCACGAATATCGTCGGCGTTCCGGAGACTCCCATCGACTCGCCCTCGTCGCGGTCGCTCGTCGACGCCTCCTCGTACGCCGAGAACTGGGCGTCGGCGATGGCGGCACAGGGGTCCGCACCGGCCGTCTCCGCGGCGGCTCCGAGCGCCGGTCCGTCGTAGTCGCCCTGCGACTCGTAGGCGGCAGCGGAGAACTCGAAGAAGGCCTCGTCGCCGGCACGGTCGCCGACCCCGCGGGCCGCGCTGGCGACGGGGACCGCCCACGTCTCGTTCACCGGGATCGGGAAGTCCCAGTGCTCGTACCGGATCTCATCGGTGGCGATGAACTCCTCGCGGACGGTCGGGAAGTGCTCGAGCTTGTAGGTCGCGCAGTGCCCGCAGGTGAAGTCCTCGAACGCCCGAACGACCACGTCGGCCTCGGGGTCGCCGAGGGTCGGCCGGTACTCGAGGTCCGGGTCGCTCGGTTCGGTTACCTCACAGTCGTACTCGCCGGTTTCGAGCGTGTTCCCGCCGTCGCCGTCGCCGCCTCCGCCGCTGCCGCCCGTACAGCCGGCAACTCCGATCGCGCCGCCGGCCGCGAGGCCGGAGAGCAGCGCCCGCCGCGTGTGTTCCATGTCGTCGGCTCGGGGTGGGACGCACTTAACCACACCGAGAGCCTCGAACCGGACGTGACTCGACCGTCGACGTACGCACACGCCAGATACCTGGAGGCCAAACGCAGCGTCGACGACCGCGCGCTCCACCGCCCGACGCTCGACCGACTCCGGGAGGCGCTCGCGAACCGCGCCGCCCCCCTCCGCGTCGTCGAGGCCGGCTGTGGCACCGGGACGATGCTCCGGCGGCTCCTCGAACGGGGGGTTCCCGCCGACGAGGTCGTCTACCGCGGGTACGACCTCCGGGAGGACGCGCTCGATCGCGCCGTCGAGGAACTGGAAGCGTGGGCCGACGGCGCGGGGTACGCCGTCGAGCGCGGCGACCCGGAGACGACGCGGACGGTTCGCCTCGACGGTCCCGGCGGTTCGTCCGTGACCGCGGCGTTCGTCGCGGCGGACGCGGTCGAGGTCGCCCGCCGGACGGACGCCGAGTACGACCTGCTCGTCGGCTGCGCGTTCCTCGATATCGTCGATCTCGACCGGGCGCTCGCCCCCCTCCTCGGGTTGGTCCCCGACGGGCTCGCGTACTTCCCGATCACCTTCGACGGGGAGACGTTCCTCTCCCCTCCGCTCGAGGACGGCGGGAGCGTCGACGAGGCGACCGAGCGGGCCGTCCTCGACGTCTACCACGCGACCATGGACGCGGCGGATCGGCCGGGCGGGAGCCGGACCGGACGGGAGCTGTTCGCGGCGCTGCCGGCCGCCGGCGGGGAGGTCGTCGCCGCCGGCGGCTCGGACTGGCTCGTGACGCCCCCGTACCCGGACGACGAGGCGTACTTCCTCCACCACCTCGTCGACGGGATCGAGGGGGTGGTCCGGGAGGCGGTCGCGGAGAGCGACGGTGAACGCGTCGATGGCGACGCCAACGGGGCCGCCGCACGGCTCTCGCCCGACCGAGTCTCGGCGTGGGCCGACGCGAGACACCGCGCGGTCGCGGCCGGGCGGCTGACCTTCGGCGCGCACAACCTCGACGTGCTCGCGCGCGTCGGGTCGAACGACGGATAGCGGACGCGGAACGGAGCGTCCCGCGCTCCGCCCGAACGCTTTTGCCGGCGTGAGTCGACGCTGGAGTATGAGCGACTGGGATCTCGACTTACGCGACGCCGAAGAGCAGATGGACGAGGCGTTCGCCGACGCCGGCGACGTCGTCCTCGGCGTCCTCGACGGAACGACCGACCCGGAGACGTGGATCCGCAGCGTCGACTACGGCAACACGCTCGTGTTGTCCGTCGAGGGGGACCTCAACGAGCTGGCGGCCGGCTTCGCTCGCGAGATCAAGGACATGGGCGGCGAGCTGATGCACTTCCGCGGGTTCCTGATCGTCTCGCCGCCCGGAACGGGGATCGACACGGAGCGGCTGGACGGGTAGTCCGCACGAAACCGCCGCTACGACGCGTCCGCGAGCCGGGAGAGCGTCTCGCGGGCGTTCTCGACGGCGGCCTCCTTCTTCGCCGGATACGCCTCGACTTTCGCCCGGACGGTGATTCCGGGGCCGAGCCGGACCTCGCCGCGGAACGCCGCCTGTTTGTCCAGCCGCATGAACAGCGCGCAGTTGTCGTCGACCCGCTGATCGAGCTCCGCGAGCACGCGGTCGAGGTCGTCGAGCTCGGCGATCCGGTCGAGCACGTGGCGCATCCCGTCGGCGCGCTCGATCCGCGCGGAGAGGACCACGATCCGGTCGCCGTGGTGGCCCACGTTCTCGACGCGGTCGAGTTCGGCGTCCTCGGGGAGCAGCGATCGGAGCGCCTCCTCGACGCGCTTCTCGTCCTCGGTCGCGTACGAGAACGCCCGGAGGTCGACGTAGTGGAACGGGACTGCGGGCACGGGCGGAAGAAGGGGTTACTCCTCGCTCTCGACGGCCTCGAGCGACCCCTCGGGGACGCCCGTCTCCTGGCCGTCCTCGAAGCTCACGGTGTAGGTCGCGTCGCCGAACATCGTCTCCATCACCTGCGTGATCCGCCCGGCCTCGCCGTCGTACTCGCTGTGTTTGTCGTGGAGAACGACCTCGTCTTCCTTCTCGAAGCTCATGTCTCCCGGTTCCGCCGGGACGCTTAAAAGCGCGCGGATCCGGCCCGAGCGGCGGTCCGTCGGACGGTCGCCGCGGCACCCGCGCCGCGCCGGCGCCCCCACCGCGGCGGTGCGGGTCCTCACCACAGCAGGTACAGCGTGGCCGCGAGCGTCACCGCGAGGACGACCCCGACGGCGAGGAAGACCAGCACGCTGTCGATCGCGACCGCGGCGGCGACTCCGAGCGCGACCGCGAGGAACGAGACGAGAAGCGCCGGCACGCCGCCACGCTCCACGGCCCGCTCCAGCCCGGCGACGAGCCGGGTCGGCCACGGCGGTGTAGGAGTGCGTTCGGGTGGCTTCGAGAGCCGCTCGTCGACGACGACCTCGTCGGGAGCCACCTCCGGCGGCGGCTCGATCCGCACGTCGACGTACGCCGTGTTCGAGCCGTACCCCGTCACGACCTTCAGCTTCCCGCGGACGGGGCCGTCTATCTCGGCGATCGAGACGTGGACGCGCTTGACCGCGTCGTCCTCGACGTAGTGGTTCACCGCGGCGAGCGAGGCGACCCGATCGAGGTCGTCGTCGAGGTGGAGGTGGACGTGCGTCGATCGGCCGCGATTCGCGAGCTCGATCGAGAACGGGGCGGTCGTGGCGAACCGGTCAGGGGCGCTGATCGAGTGGACTTCGTCCCCGTTCAGTTCGACGGCGAGGGTCGACACGCATGGTACCTCACGCCGCGGTCAAAAAAAGATTCAGTATGATCCGGGCCGGGATGGACCGATGCGAAGTCGCATCCGGGCCGGGATGGACCGATGCGAACGCATTAGCCACCGGGGGTCCTACCTCGAGAGACACATGTACGACGACCTCCTGCTGCCGTTCGACGGGAGCGACGGAGCCGCCGACGTTCTCGGGCACGCCGCCGACATCGCGGGTGCTACCGACGCGACGGTTCACGTCCTGTTCGTCGCCGACACCGCCCGCGACAGCGTCACGGTGATCGAGGGCCGGACCGTCGACGTGCTCGAAGAGCGGGGCGAACGCCTCGTCTCGGAGGCGACCGAGGCGCTCGAGGCCGCGGGCGTCGACCACGACGCCACGGTCCGTCAGGGGAACCCCGCGCCGACCATCGTCGACCACGCCGAACGGGAGGGACACGACCTGATCGTGATGCCGACGCGCGGCCGCGAGGGGCTCTCCCGACACCTCCTCGGGAGCGTGGCGGAGAAGGTGGTCCGGCACTCGACGGTCCCGGTGCTCACGACCCGGATGCGCCCGGACGAGCGGCGCGTCTTCCCGTACGAGCGGATCCTGATCCCGACCGACGGGAGCGCCGGCGCGGCCGCCGGGGTCGAACACGGCCTCGCGCTCGCGGCCGCGCTCGACGCGACCGTCCACGGCCTGACGGTCGTCGACGACGAGGGGTTCGATCCGCTCTCGGGACTCCTCAGCGAGGGCGTGGACGACGAGGACGACGCGGACGCCCCCGCCAGCGTCGTCGACGGGAAGGCGGCCGCGAACGCCGCCCTCGACGACCTGGTCGACGCGGCCGAGCGCCACGGGGTCGCGGAGTTCGGTCGACACGTCGAACGCGGGGACCCCGTGGAGACCATCGTCGACGCCGTCGCCGAACTCGACGCCCACGCGGTCGTGATGGGCGCGACCGGGGACCACGGCGACGAGCGGGTCCTGCTCGGGAGCGTTGCGGAGCGGACGGTCCGAACCGCCCCCGTCCCGGTGATCACCGTCCGAGACGGGACGTAAATGGACCGAGCCGACTCGGCAGTACCGGACGCGTTCTAGCTGAATCGGTGCGCTGAGCCCCGTTCTCACCACACGAGCGAAGCGAGCAGGAGCGTCTTTCGGAGGTCCCCGAGGCTGGGGCGTTGGCCGTGTTCACCGCGCCGGCGACGATTCCCGTTCCGTCCACCCCGATCACCACCGAAACAGCGGTACTATCAGCGCTCGGCATCGACTGGATTCGGACGGAACGTGTCCGGAGGGTGGGGAGATTCCAGCGGAGTCGGGGCGGACGGAAACGTCGACGGGAGGGCCGGACGAGTTCGAGGCCCCTCGTCGCGGAAGTTTATCACACCTGGGCGACAGTCGGATCCATGACCGACGAGCGAGGTGGCGAGTCGAACCGCGGACGGAGCGCCGACGAGCGGGACTTCGAGACGAGGGAGGTCCACGCGAGCGCGAGAACCGACCAGTACGGCGCGCTCGCGACGCCGATATACGCCAACTCGACGTACGAGTACGACACGATGGAGGGGCCCCGCGGCGGCCACCGCTACTCGCGGATCTCGGGGCCGACGCGGGGCGAACTCGAGGCGGCGTTCGCCGACCTCGAGAACGCGAGCCACGCGAGCGCGTTCGCCAGCGGCATGGCCGCCATCGACGCGGTGTGTTCGCTCCTGGTCGCCGGTGACCACGTCGTGGTGGGCGAGAGCGTCTACGCCGAGACCCACGAGCTTCTGACCCGCGTGTACGCCGACTACGGCGTCGAGACGACCGTCGTCGACTCGACCGACCCCGACGCGATCGCCGACGCCATGCGACCGGAGACCGCGATGGTGTACGCCGAGACGCCGACGAACCCGACGCTCCGCGTCGTCGACCTCGAGGCGACCGCCGCCGCCGTCGACGCTCACGACGGGGACCCCCTGCTGGTCGTCGACAACACCTTCGCGTCGCCGTACCTCCAGCGGCCGCTCGAGTACGGGGCCGACCTGGTGGTCGAGTCGCTCACGAAGTACGTCGGGGGCCACTCCGACCTCGTCGCCGGCGCGGTCGCCACCCGCGACGACGACCTCGCCGAGGAGATCGCCTACTACCAGTACCTCCGCGGCGGCACGCCCGGTCCCTTCGCGTGCTTCCTGGCGCTCCGCGGGATGAAGACGCTCTCGGCGCGGATGGAGCGACACTGTCGGAACGCGACGGCGATAGCGGCGCTCTGTGACGGCCACGACGCCGTCGAGCGGGTGTACTATCCGGGTCTGACGTCACACCCGAACCACGCGGTCGCCCGCGAGCAGATGGCCGACTTCGGCGGCATGGTGAGCGTCGCGCTCGCGGGCGGGCGGGAGGCCGCGGCCGCCTTCGCCGCCGACCTCGACGTGTTCGTCCTCGCGGAGAGCCTCGGCGGCGTCGAGAGCCTCGCGGAGCACCCGGCGACGATGACCCACCAGGACTTCTCGCGGGACGAGTTGGAGCGGGCGGGGATCCCGCCCGGACTCGTCCGACTGAGCGTCGGCACGGAGGGCCGCGACGACCTGCTCCGCGACGTCGAGGGCTCGCTCGCCGCGATCGGCGAGTGAAGGCGTCGGCGGCCACGGAGGGCCGGCCCGCCCTACAATCCCTCGAGCGTTCCCCGGTCGACGGCCTCCGCGTCCATCGGCTCGCCGCCGTACTCGGCGACGAACGACTCGACGTCCGACTCCTCGCTGAATGGGATCAGCCCCGGCCCCATCGACCCGATCACGTCGCTTCCGGCGACCACCGTGAGTTCGGTCGTCCGCGCGAACGCCGAGGACTCGACGTGCGAGGAGAACATGACGTCCGACCCCTCCTCGAAGACCTCCTGGTCGACGATCGAGTAGTCCGTAAGGAAGGTCACGAGCGGGTCTCGACCGCCGTCCTCGGCGTCGAACCGGTAGGTGTAGGTACAGACGCTGCTACAGAACTGCGCCGGCCTGCCCCCCTCGGGCTCGTCGTCCGCGAAGTGGACCTGTCCGACCGGACCGGGGTGGTCCCGGATGATCATCCCGCACTGGTCACAGGCCCGTTCGCCGTCGAGCGAGATCGGCGAGATCGACGCCTCGCCGTCCCCGCCCGCCCCGCCGCCGAGACACCCGGCCAGCGCCAGCGGGACTCCGCTCGCGATCCCGCCCAATACCCGCCGCCGCGACCGCGGAACCGCCGTCGATCCGTCGTGCGTGTTCATCGACTAAACGTTCGAATTCAGTCGTCTTAGCCCCTCGGGACGGATCCGGACGATCGTTCGAGGAACGAACCAGATAGGCTATACGCCGGGAGATCGAACCGGCAACGTGGCGCTCTTCGACCCCTACGGCGATCGGTTCGGACGGCTCCTCGTCGCGGTCGCGGTCCTCGCGGTCCTCGCCGGGGTCGCGACCGCCGGCGCGTACGCGGCGGACCCCTCGACGGCGACCCCCGACCCCGTCGCATACGACGACACCGTCGAGCTCGGGATCTCCTCCGAGACCGACGAGCTGATGGCGGGATCGGCGCGGGTACCCGGCGTCCAGGTCTTCTACTCGCAGCTCCAGTACGTGGTCGGCTACAACGGGGTCGAGTCGTTCGCGGCGACGCTCGACGACGGGAGGACCGAACGCCAGTTCGGCTACCCGCTCGTCGTCTACGTCGAGACGTTCGACGGGGGTGCCCCCGGCGTGACCGACGACGGGCTCTTCGAGGCCGAGCGGTCGACCGACTGGGTGGCCGCGGACGAGGCGGCCTACGTCGTCGGGAGCGCGGCCCGAAGCCCGGCGGGCGAGACGGTCGTTCCCTTCGCGGACCGCGCGAACGCCGAGCGGTTCGCCGCCGAACACGGCGGGAGCGTCCTCGACTGGGGGGCCGTCCGGGACCGATCGTTCAGCGTCGACTCGGCGGCGACCGTTCGTTCGATGGCCCCGGCTCGCTGGAGCGAAGCCGACGAGCGAGTCGCCGACGCGACCGCGAAGGGGCGTTCCGGCGACGAGAGTGTCGGGCGCGACACCGACGGAGACGGGGACGATGGGGACGAGCGCAGCGGGGGAGAGGCGGACGAGATCGTCGTCAGCGAGGACGCGCCGACGATCGACGCGGCGGTGGCGGCCGCGCCGCCGAACGGGACCGTCGTCGTCCCGGCGGGCACCTACGAGGAGACGGTCACGGTGAACGAGTCGGTGACGATCGCGGGCGACGGGGCTCGCGTCCGCGGCGACGGGAACGGCTCCGTGATCGCGGTCCGCGCGCCGAACGTGACCCTCTCCGGACTGTCGATCGACGGCGTGGGGAACCGGACGCGCGACCCCGAGGCCGCACGCGAGGCGGCCGAGGAGGGCGAAACCTGGGACACCAACATCCAGCTCGGGTACGGCCACGGCGACGCGGGGGTCCTCGCCGTCGACGCGCCCGGCCTCCTCGTCGACGACGTCGCGGTCGAGACGAACGCGAGCGGCGTGCTCCTGCGGGAGGGCTCCGACGCGGTGATCCGCGACCTCCGCGTCGACGGCAGCGACGACTGGCGCGACGGGTTCATGGGCGTCACCGGGATCGAGTCGCGGGTGACCGTGACCGACAGCCGGTTCGACGGCGGCCGCGACGGCGTCTACCTCCACCGCGCCGACGGCTCCGTGATCCGGAACTCGACGTTCGTCGGGAACCGGTACGGGACCCACCTCATGTACACCGGCGACGCCCTGATCGCGGACAACGCCTTTCGGAACGCCGAGTTCGGCGGGATAACGGTGATGACCCGACCCTCCGGGAACGCGATCGTCGGCAACGACGTCCGCGACTCCGGCGCGGGGATCCAGGCGTCCGGCACGCGCTCGTACGTCGGCTACAACACCCTCGCGGACAACGGGCTCGGCTTCTCGACCAGCTCACGCGGGTCGCTGTACGAGCGCAACGTCGCCGTCGAGAACGAGGTGGGCGCGCACGCGACCACGGTCGTCCCCTCGAGCCGGGTCGTCGCGAACGACTTCGTCGGTAACGACCGCCACGCGGAGGCCGGTCCGGGCGCACTGCGGATCTGGGCCGACGGCGACCGCGGGAACTACTGGGAGGGCGCGAACGTCGGGCTCCACGACCCCGGCGAGCGGGCGTACCGCCCGACCGCCCCGGTCGACGCCGCGCTCCACCGCGAGACGGCCGCGGCGGCGGTTCGGGAGTCGCCCGCGGCAGCCCTCCTCGACCGGCTCTACGGGACGGTCCCCGGCGCGCGATCCGGGAGCATCGTCGACCCCTCGCCGGCCTCGGAGCCGTACGCGCCCGAGCGTGTCGACGCCGCGGAGTCGGATTCGGAGCCGATCCACCCCGACTGGCGGCGCGCGCTCGGCGGCGCGGATCCGCGAACCGAGGCGACCGCCGAGGACTCGACGACCGCCGAGGACCCGACGACCGCATCGACCGGCGACACGACCACATCCATCGACACGATGAACGCACGCAAACGGGACGCGACGGACGAGACGGCGAGTCGGGAGACTGGAAGCCAGGAGACGGGAAGCCGGGAGACGGGAAGCCGGGAACCGACCGAGGGGTCGCGCCGCTCCGCGGGGGCGGAGGCTCGCCGATGAGCGACGATCCGCTCGCGGAGCTGTCGGACGTCGCACGGACCTACGGCGGCGTGGCGGTCCTGGAGGAGGTCTCACTCGCCGTCCGACCCGGCGTGACCGCCGTGATCGGGCCGAACGGGTCGGGGAAGTCGACCCTGCTCGGCGTCCTCGCCGGCGCGGTCGAGCCGACCGACGGACGCGCACGATACGCCGGGCCGGACGTCGACAGGCCGATCGGGTACCTCCCGCAGCGCGTCCCGTTCCGCGAGGAGTTCAGCGCGCGCGAGACGCTCGCGTTCTACGCCCGCCTCGCGGGCGGCGATCCCGACGAGGCGCTCGAGCGGGTCGGACTCTCCGACGCGGCCCACCGGCGGGTCGGCGCGCTCTCCGGCGGCATGCGCCGGCTGCTCGGCATCGCCCAGGCCACGGTCGGCGATCCGCCGCTCGTCGTGCTCGACGAGCCGACGAGCGGGCTCGATCCTGGGATGCGTCGGCGGGCGTTCCGGACCGCGGCCGACGCCTCCGGAGCCGACACCGCCGTCGTGGTCAGTTCGCACGACCTCGACCTCGCGGACGAGCACGCCGACCGCGTCGTCGTCCTCGACCGCGGGCACGTCGCCGCGGCGGGTCCGCGGGAGCGGCTGTGTACGGAACACGGCGTCGACGACGTGGCCGGGCTCTACCGGGCGGTCGTCGCCGGAGCCGGCGTCGGACGCGTCTCCGGCGACGCCGACCGCGACGAGCCGAGCGCGGTCCACGTGACGGGGGTGTCTGATCGATGACGGGTCCCGGAGCGGTGACGGGTCCCGGAGCGGTCCGGGCCCGCGCCGGCGCGGTCGCCACGGTGTTCCGCCGCGAACTGGCGACGGTCCTCCGAACGCCGGGGTACGGCGTCCTCGCGGTCGGGCTGTTCGCCATCCTGGGAGGTACCCTCGCCGTCGGCGGCGGGGGCAGTACCGGGTTCGTCCCCGCGGTCGTCGACCTGCTTCTCGTGACCGAGGTCGTGGTGCCGCTCGTCGCGTTCGTGGTCGGGTACCGCGCGCTGCTCACCGACGCGGGAAGCGGCGAGCTCGCGGTGATCCGGACGTATCCCGTGGGCGTCGGCGGCTACGTCGCCGGCGTGGTTCTCGCGCGCGCGCTCGCGTTCCTGGCGATCGTCGTCGTTCCGTACGCGCTGATCGGCGGGATCGTCTGGGCGACCGCCGCCCCCGACACCGGGATCTTCGCGACCCACTCCGGCGTCGACTCCCCGCTCCTGTACCTCCGCTTTCTCGGACTGATAGGTCCGTTCGGTGCGGCCTACCTCTCCGTCGCAACCGCCGTCTCGGCGGTCGCCTCGAGCCGGCGCGGCGCGGTCGCGATCGCGGTCCTCGCGCTCGTCGCCGGCGTCCTCGGCGGCGACCTCGCGATCCTGCGGTCGCTGGCGAGCGGGACCTCCCCGTCGGCGATCCCCGGACTGCTCGCTTCCACCCCGAACGGCGCGTTCCGCGGGCTCGTCTTCGAGACGGTTGTCGGCGTCACGTTCGCGCCGGCCGGCGGATTCGTCGACGTCGGCCGAGCGGTCGGGTCGCTTCTGGCCTGGATCGCCGGCGGAGTCGCCGTCTCGACCGCGACGCTCGCGTACGGCGACCGGTTGGACGTCCTTCTCGAGGGCGTTCGAGCGCGGTTCGTCGAGTGACGCCCCGGATCTCCGGCTGCGACCGGTCACCCCGACGCGCTCGGGATCGACCCCGGCGCGTACGCGTACACCGCGTAGAGCACGGTCGCGGCGATCAGGAAGTCGAGGCTGTGCGCGAGGAAGTGGTGGACGGGCATCGGGACGTATCCGAGGACGGTCCCCGCGCCGACGACCGATCGCGCTAGGAGCGCCCCCACGGCGACGCTTATGAGCAGATGTCGGCGGCTCCGACGGCGGCCGTACGCGACCAGGCTCACGAGAAAGAGGAGGCCGGTGCCGATCCCCGCCACGACGACGACGGCCAGTATCGGGAGCGATCCTTCGACGCCCCAGCCGGCGGCCGAGAACGCTGCGGTCGACGGGCGCATGTGATCGACGATTGGACGCGACCGGTTATCAATTATCCGTTGCGACCCTCGCCGGGAGACGCGTTCGCGATGGATCGAAGGGCGGTGGACGCCCCCGTTCACAGCTCGAGGACGTCGCCGCGCTCGGCGACCCGAAACCCCGCCGACGCCAGCCGCTCGCGTGCGTCGGACGCCGGGTCGAGGAGCGGGTTCGTGTGGTTCAGGTGGGTGAACAGGATTTCCGTGTCGACGTCGTCGAGGACGCGCATCGAGGACCGGACCGTCGGGTGGGGGACGTCGTCCACGCGGTCGATCTCGTCCCGGCTCCAGAAGGTGCCGTCGACGAGGGCGACGTCGACCTCCCGGATCAGGGACTCGACGCGAGCCGTCAGCGCGTCGACGTCGCTCACGTACAGAAGCGATCGGTCCGGGCCGTCGATCCGATACGCGAGCGTTCCGGTCGGGAGGGACTCGCGGTGGTCGACGCGGAGCGGCGTGACCGACGTCGTCTCGAGGGTGACGGCGTCGCCGTCGGCGACCGGTCGGAGGTCGACGTTCCCCTCCGTCACGAGCGAGCGGAGCGGCTCGTTGTCCCGGATCACGTCTCCGAGCCCGGACGTGGCGTACACCGGAAGTTCGTCCGCGTCGACCGACTCGCGTCCGAAGTACAACAGTCCGGTGAGGTGCCCGAGGTGGGCGTGCGTCAGGAACGCCCCGTCGGGGACGTCGACGGCTTGAAACCGAACGTCCGGCGTCGAATCGAACAGGTACCGGCCGGCGTCCTCCAGGCGGACGGCGCTCGCGTACCGCGTCGGGCGGGATCCCTCACGCGCGGCCGCGCAGTTCTCACACCGGCAGCCGACGTGGGGAACACCCGCGTCCTGAGCGGTTCCGAGGATCTCGACGGTGCTCACGGTGCTCGTCTCGGGCCCGGCGGTCCATGAAGACGGTGCCGGTTTCCGACCCGACGTTTCACGCGCTCACCCGGCCCCGTCGGACCTGGACGGCAGGGAGGAGTCATTCGATCGTCTCCCGGCCGACGACGGTCTCCATCCGTAGTTCGTACAGTGCGAACTCGACGTTTTCGACCGTTTCGTCGAAGAGGCGAAACGGCTGGAACCAGTCGTTGAGCGTCGCCTCGTCGGCGTCGCCCTCCCACTCCCGGATCGGGCCGCGAACGTGGATGCTCCACGACTCGCTCGTAGAAGCGTCATAACACACGAACGTCGCTCGATCGGTCGTCTCCAGGAACCGTCCCTTTTCGCCGTCGTCGTCGTGGGCGCTCACCCGAAGGAGAAGCCGGTCGCCGTCGTAGTGGTAACTCAGCGGGATCGCGTACGCGTCGTTCCCGTTCGCCAGTCCGAGGACGCCGTGTTCGCCCGCCCGCAGGTGGTCGTCGACGTCGGACTCGGTCATCCCGCCGGTGTACACGTACTCGACGTGGTCCATACGAAACGGGACGCGGCGGTCCCTCAAATAGGCTCGCCGACTCCCTCCCAACCGACACGTTCGTATCGCGGAGCCCTCTCAACGAGGGGGAACGGACGAGCGGTTTTTACGCGGGGATCCGGTAGCTTCGGTGACTACCATGCCGGACACCAGATCTCGGGTCCGCGACCACGTCCGGGAGACGCCGGGCGTCCACTTCAACCGCGTAAGCCGGGAGCTCGGCATCGCGACCGGACAGGCGCAGTACCACCTCCGCCGGCTGGTCCGCGACGACGAGGTCGCCGTCGAGCGCGTCGCCGGTCGCGCTCACTACTTCGATCCGACGTTCGACCCGTGGGAGCGACGGGCCATCGCCTTCCTCCGACGCGAGACCGCACGAGCGATCCTTCTCCGGCTCCACGCGGAGGGCGCGACGCCACCGTCGGTGCTCGCCGACGACCTCGACCTCGCGCGGAGCACCATCTCCTGGCACGTCTCGAATCTCGTCGACGCCGGGATAGCCGAGAAGTCCGCGGACCGGCCCATGACCGTCGAACTGGCTCGACCCGAGCGGACCGCCGAGCTGCTCGACGCCGTCTCGCCGTCGCTTCCGGACCGGATCGTCGACCGGTTCGTTCGGACCGTCGACACCCTCTTCGAGTGAGTCGAAAGTCGGCTTTCCCGGCGCGCTCCGCTCGATCCGTGCGACCCGGTCGTTCGTCGACCACACCAGATCGGTTAGGGTCGGACGCCGTCGAGATCGGGTATGCGCTCGATCCCGGTCGTGGCCGGTTCCGATACGCTCCGTGCGCGGGGAGGCGTCGTCTCGAGCGGGCTCGAAGCCGTCCGCGGGGCGGCGTCGACGTCCACGTCGACGTGTGAACCGGCCGGCTCCATTCACTCGAGCGAGCCGTTGGGTCTCGTCGTGTTTCTGCTGATCGGCCTGCTCGGCGGGGCGCACTGTCTCGGGATGTGCGGGCCGCTCGTCACGACGTACACAGACCGGATGCGGACCGGCGGGCGCCGCGGTGACGACCTCACGGTCCGGCAGGTTCGCCAGCACGCGCTCTTCAACGTCGGACGAACGGCGAGCTACGCGGCCATCGGGGGGACGTTCGGGTTCGCCGGTGGGCTCGCGTTCGTCACCGGCCGAACCGTCACGACGATCGCCGACGACGTCCACGCGCTCACGGGAATCCTCGTCGGCGGTGTCATCATCGCGATCGGCGTCCGGTACGCGCTCCGACTCGACCGCCACTCGCTTCCCGCCCCCGGCGTCGACCGCCTCTCGGGTGTCGTCACCGGGCGGGTCGTGCCGCGCATCGACGCGTGGGTCGGCGACTGGCGAATACTCGGGCTCGGCGCCGCTCACGGTCTGCTTCCGTGTCCCCTGTTGTACCCGGCCTTCCTCTACGCGTTCGTCCAAGGCAGCGCCGCCGGCGGGGTCGTCGCGCTCGGGGCGCTCGGCGTCGGAACGATCCCGGCGATGTTCCTCTTCGGAACGGCGTTTCAGTCCGTGAGCGTCGGGACTCGCACCCGGCTCCATCGGGTCCTCGGCGTGGCGTTCGTCGTCCTCGGCTACGTTCCGCTTCAGCACGGGCTGGCGACGCTCGGCGTTCCGCTTCCGCATCCGCCGATCCCGTACTACTCGCCGTTCTGAGCGGACGACGATCGCCGGTTCTCGGGAGCGATCGGTGCCGGTCGGTGGCCCGTTCGACGACCGCACCAGACCGACTATCCGCGGGCAGTCCGTCGGATCCGACATGAGACGCCGAGCGCTGCTCGGAGGGATGGGCGCGGCCGCGATCGGATCCGTCGCCGGCTGTACGACGAGACTGCTGGACGACGAGCCGGATGGAGTCGTCCTCGAACCCCAGGAGGACCAGATCGCGGACGCCGAGGACCTCTCGTATCCCGCCTACGGCCAGCCGTTGCCCGAGTTCGAGCTTCGGGCGCCGCTCGCCGGGGAGACGATCTCCAGCACCGATCTCGATCGGACCGCGATCGTCACGGCGATATTCACCTCGTGTCCCGCCGAGTGTGGGATACTCCTCAACCGCCTCGTCGGCGTTCAACGGCGGGTCGCCGAGGCGGGGCTGACCGACTCGGTCGTCTTCCTCCCGATCACGTTCGATCCCGAGCGCGACGACGCGCAGGCGTTCCGCGAGAACGCCGAGTCGCTCGGCGTGGACCTGGAGGCGGGCAACTGGCACTACCTGCGGCCGGACTCGCCCGCGGACGCGAAGGCGGTGGTCGAGGACCGGCTGGGGATCGGCTTCGAACGAAAGACGGAGAGCGACCGGCTCGAGGGGTACGACTTCACGCACGCCGTGGTGACGCTGCTCGCGAATCCGGACGGGGTCGTCGAGCGGGCCTACCGCGGCGAGGGCATCGACCGGGACCGCGTCGTCGACGACATCGCCGCGGTGGTCGACGCGTTCTCGGCCGAGTGATCTGGCGGGGGACGGGGTCCCCGATCGGCTGCCGATCGTCCGCCCCGAGATCGGGAGACCGCTCCCGCGAGGGACTCGCCGTCCGGATCGTCGTTTCCGCGTTCTCACGGTCTCCCGCTCGTCTCGTGGTTTAACATCCTGGAGGGAGAACCGTGGGATATGTCAACGGACGAGTTCCTGGAGTCGAGCGCGGCGACGATGGACGACGATCGGATCCGGGCGTTCCTGACCGAGCAGGGCGTCGGAACGCTCGCGCTTCCCGACGAGGACGCCCCCTACCTCGTGCCGATGTCGTTCGGGTACGACGGGGAGTCGGCGCTCTACTTCGCGTTCCTGCTGTTCGGTCCGGAGAGCCGCAAGGAGACGCTGAGCGACGACGCCGCCGGGGCCCGATTCCTGGTGTACGACGCCCGGTCGCCCCACGAGTGGCGGAGCGTCAGCCTCCGCGGGCGGATCGCGCCGATCGAGGAGGGCGAGTGGACCGACCTCCGGGAGGCGATGGAGAACGCCTGGCACCCCGACCTGTTCAGTTCCGCCGAGCCGATGCGGGGCGTCCGCGGCTATCGGTTCCGGATCGACGACTGGACGGGGATCCGACAGGGCGGCCCCTCGGAGTGAGACGGCCCTCTCGCGTCCGGAGGCTCCCGCTGTCCGCTCGGCCGGGGGCGGAGCGGAACTCCGGAGGGGGAACGCACATGGTCCGTGACCGCCTTCCACTCGTATGAACGTCGACGTGTTGCTGTACGACGGGTTCGACGAACTCGACGGGATCGGCCCGTACGAGGTGTTCGACTACGCGATCGGCTACGCCGTGGAGGCGGACGGAGACGACGCGAGCGGCGGCGGCCGCGTCCGCTACGTCACCCTCGAGGAGCGCGAGACGGTGACCGCGAGCCACGGGACCCGCGTCGGCGTCGACGGCGTCCTCCCCGAGCCCGGCGACGACGACGTGCCCGACTTGCTCGTCGTTCCGGGCGGCGGGTGGAACGCGCGCGACGAGACCGCGAGCGCGTGGGCGGAGGCGAACCGCGGGGCGATCCCGGCCGCGCTCGCCGACCACCACGAGGCGGGCACCCGGATCGCGAGCGTCTGTACCGGGTCGATGCTGCTCGCGGAGTCGGGGATCACGGACGGCCGGCGGGCGGTCACCCACGCGGGCGCGGTCGACGAACTCCGCGAATCGGGCGCGAACGTGGTCGACGCCCGCGTCGTCGACGACGGCGACCTCCTGACCGCGGGCGGGGTCACATCGGGGCTCGACCTGGCGCTGTACGTCGTGGAACTGGAGTTCGGCGCGGCGGTCGCCGACCGGGTCGCGACCGTGATCGAGTACGAGCGGCGCTACGAGGTCGCCGGCCGCGAGTGAGTCAGGGGGAGATCAGCCGTCGGCGTGTGACACGGTTTCGCCGGAGCCGTTGACCGTGATCACCGTACAGTCGAGCTGTTCGCGGAGGTACGTGTCGATGTCGGGATCGGAGAGGAGCTTCTGGACCATGCGCCGCCAGCGCCCCGCCTGCTTCGAGCCGATGACGACGACGTCGGCGTCCTCGGCGACGATCTCCTCGAGGATGGTCTCCTCGACGAGGAAGCCGCGCCGGACCACGAACCGGGCGCGGTCGACCCGACCGATCCGGCCCTCGACGGCGCGTTTGAGATCGCTTCGCGAGACGCCGCCGCTGTTCTGATACAGGTCGACGTGGAGGACGGTGAGTTCGGCGTCGCGCTCCTCGGCGACGCGGACCCCCTCTCGAAGCGTCGCCTCCGAGTGGGCCGTCAGCGGGTACCGAACCGGCACCACGACCAGAGTCATGTCGTCACCGACGCGTTCGTCACGTAAATACGCTGTCGATACGCGAGGCGATCGGGGGGCTCACGCGCGTTCGCGGTCGTTTCAACTTCCGGAAACGAGGACGATGTCAATAAGTTCTTGTACGTGACGGATAAATGTCCGCGTAACCGACGATCGACCTGACGAGCGCGTCGTAAGGACGGCACTAACCGCCACGCACTCGAGTGATTCCGGTCGATCGACGGCGGATTCAATCATGGACATACCAAACCCGTTCGACTCGGACGACCGCGCGGTGAGCCCCGTTATCGGGGTCATCCTAATGGTCGCCATCACGGTCATCCTCGCCGCGGTGATCGGCACGTTCGTGCTCGGCCTCGGCGACTCGCTCGGAGACAATCAGCCGACGACGCAGTTAGACGTGAGTATCGACGAGGGAGATGACGCCGATGACGACATAAAAAACGTCACCATCGAACACGACGGTGGTGACCCCATCGACTCGGAGACGCTCGATATTATCGTTACTGACGAGGACGACAACGAAGCTACGGCATCCGGAGAATTCTCGGATCGGTTCTCCGTCGGAGATATTGAGTCGGGATCTTTCAGTGGAGACGGTTCGGGCAGTGCCGATCTCCGGGTCCGGATCATTCACCAGCCTAGTGAATCGATCCTCGTCGATCGGACGATCGAAGTCTCTGGTATCGATACTATCGACGGTAGCAGCATCACGTTCGACTAATTATCTTCTCTCCGCAGCTGAATTGTTTAAAAGAGATCGAGAATACGTAGTTGCTGGCGCGGTGAACACGTCCAAAGCCCCAGTCGCGAGGACTCGCGCGGCTCGCTGTGCTCCTCGCTCAGTCGCTTTCGCTTCTTCGCTGCGGTGCTTACGTCGCCGGGCTTCGTCCTCGCGACTGCCCCTTTGAGTCCCACCCCGCCCGCCCCGCACAGCACCTCACGCCTCCCCAGCCTCGCCACTCGCGCTTTTCAAGCGCTCGTGGCGTCCCTCGCGGGCTCCTCGCGCCCTACCGGGCGCTCGGAGGCGCGCCACAGCCAGTTTCCTCTCTCGGCTGGTCATTTCACCCGGATCCGGCAGCCTCGGACGCGAGCCGTAGGTTTACCTGCGGCGGCCGGGAGGCGGTGACATGGCTTCCGACGCGGAACTCGAGAGGATAGGCGAGGCGGTCGCGGACCTGGAGGCGGAGGCGGTCGAGTTCCTCCGGGAGATGGTCCGCACGCCGAGCGTGAACCCGCCGGGTGACTACGCCGCGATCGTCGACCTGCTGACGGCGCGGTACGAGGCGTCCGGCTGGGACGTCGAGGTCGAGTACGCGCCCGAGACGCTCGTCGAGGAACTCGACCTGCCGCATCCCCGGCCGAACGTCCTCGCGCACGTGACCCGCGGGACGGGCCCGACGATCGCGCTCAACGCCCACATCGACACGGTGCCGGTCGAGGCGTCCAACTGGACGCACGACCCCTTCGGCGGCACGGTCGAGGACGGCCGGCTCTACGGCCGGGGCGCACGCGACTCGAAGGGCCGCATCGCCGCCTACACGCTCGCGGCTCGCGCGCTCGAGGCGAGCGGGCTGCTGCCCGAGGACGCCACGCTCGTGCTGGCGCTGACGGCCGACGAGGAGACGGGCGGGGAGGCCGGCGCGGGCCACGTCGTCGAGAGCGGCGCGCTCGAGGCCGACTACGCGATCGTCGAGGGGAACACCTACGCGGTCGAGTACGCCTCCTCGGGCGTGCTCACGCTCCGCGTCGACGTCGAGGGCGCGTCCGCGCACGCGGGATTGGAGCCGGAGAAGGGCGCGAACGCGGTGGTCGCGGCCGCGCGACTCGTCGACCGCCTCGACGCGCACGGCGACGACCTCGCGGCCCGCGAGAGCGCGATCCCCGGCGTCGGGAGCGCCACCTGTACGCCCGCGACGATCGAGGGCGGCGACGCGACCAACGTCGTCCCGCCGACCTGCTCGTTCACGGTCGACCGCCGGGTGCCGCCGGACCACGACGCCGCGGCCGCCGAGCGCGAGGTCCGCGATCTCGTCGCCGGCGCGGACCTCCCGGCGGGGACGTCGGCGACGGTGACCGCGCTGAGCCGGACGAAGGCGTTCCGGTCGGACCCCGAGGACCCCCACGTCCGCGCGGTCGCGGCGAACGCGGACCGGGTGATCGGCGACGTGCCCGTGCGCGGCACCCGCGGCGGCTCCGACGCCGGGCACTTCCACGCCGGAGGGACGAAGGCCGTCAAGTTCGGCCCCGGCGGCCGGGACTCGAACGTCCACGGCCCGGACGAGAACCTCGCGCTCGACCAGCTACGGGACGCGGCGGTCGTGGTCGCCGCGAGCGTTCGCGACGTCGGCCGCGAGGAGGCGTGACTCGCCGCGGCGTGTGACCCGTAACCGCGCGTGACTCGTCGCGGCGAGGTGCCGACAAAGATTTAACCGACCCGTCGACACTCTGTCGAGCGTGCCGTTTCCCCGCGCCAAATCGCCGCGCCGACTCTACGACGAGGTCCGCTCGTACGACCGGGTCATCACCCCGGACGGGCCGCTCGCGAGCGCCCTGAACCGCCACCTCGACCGTCCGCATCTCGGCCCGTTCGCCATCCCGCCGCGCCGCCTCGCCGTCGGCCGCCGACAGGAGTCCGAGGACCGCCTCGCGTTCCTCGGCATGGTCGACGACGAGGACGTCTCCTGGAAGCGCTGTGCGTACGCGGTCGGGAACATTCTCCAGTGTTGGGAACACCAGGGAACCCACGACGCGATCCTCGAGTACGACGCCTACGTCGACGACGCCACAGAGCGCGCGGTCGAGCGGATCGCGGGACTCGAGACGGCGTCGATGCGGCTCGCGAACGAGACGATCGACCCGGACCTCGACGTGGCCGTCGTCGAGCCCGAGATGCTCACGCCGCTCGAACGGGCGTACCTGCCCGCCGAATACGACGCGGTCGACCTCTTCGCCGACGCCGACTTCGATCTCCCGCCGTTCCGGATCCACGACTCGCCGACGGCGATGGTCGAGACGGTCGTCGACGCCGTCACCGAGGCGAACGCCGAGAACGTCGGGATCGTCCTCGACGGGCGAAGCGAGTACTCGCCGCTCGTCGAGTCCGCGCTCGAGGCCGCCGACGTCCCGTTCTTCGGCGGACCGGGGTTCGCCGACCGCGGCGACCACCGGCTGTTCGTCCACCTGCTCCGGACCGCCCACCGCGGGACCGACACGCGGGTGAACGAGGTCCGGTCGCTGTTGACGGCGTTCGACTGCGACGTGGACGACGCGGACGCGGACAAGCGACTCCACGAACTCGACGCGCTCGACGACGCGGGACTCGCGTGGCTGCTCGAGTTCTGCCGCGACGTCGAGTCGTACACGTTCTCGGACGCGCTCTCGGCGTTCGAGCGCCGCACCGGCGACGCGCTCGACGCCTTCCGCGAGGAACTGGAGACGCTCGGGCTCGCCGGCGAGCGGGTCACCGAGGGGCGGGTCGACGACCTCTCCTTTTACCTCCAGACCTACGAGGTGCCGGTCGACCGGGAGAACGAGGGGGTGTTGCTCGCCGACGCGAAGTCGGCGTCGTACGTGGGTCGCGAGGTCGTCTTCTTCCTGGGGCTCGACGAGCGGTGGACTCACTCGGCCCCGCGCCGACCGTGGGTCGACCGCGACGCCCAGTACACGCGGAACCTCGAGAGCTTCCAGCTGCTCCTACAGAGCGGACGTCGACAGCACTACCTCGTTCAGGACGCGGCCGGCGGCTCGCCCGTCACGCCGTGTCTGTACTTCGAGGAGCTGCTCGAGGCTGAGTACGACCGCTTCTCGGATCTGCCCTCGACGAGCCACCGGAACCGGTCCGCGGAGCGATCCGCGAACGGGTTCGAACGGGAGTTGGCCGAGCGGGAGCCGATCGACGCGTCCTTCGAGCCCGTCGAGACGATCAGCAAGTCGAGTCTCAACGCGTACGTGAACTGTCCGCGGGACTACTACTTCGACCGGATCGTCGACGGTCCCGAGCGGGCGTACCTCGCCGAGGGGACCCTGCTCCACGACTTCGCGGAGTTCTACGCGAACCACCCGGACGCCGTCGACGGGGCGGCGCTCTCGACGGTCGTCGACCTCATGCTCGAGGAGGTCCGCCCGCTGGTCCGGTCCGTCGACGAACCGACCCGCCGTACCGAGTACCGCGCGGCCCTCGAGACGATCGTCGCGTACCTCGACGCGAACCCGCCGACCGACGGGGCGTTCCTCACGCCGGCAAGCGGCGGCGACAACCCCATCGCGGCCCGCTTCGACCGGGAGGTCGACTCGCCCGTGACCGAACGCCGGTTCGTCGACGAGGGGTTGGGCGTCAACGGGACCATCGACCTCGTTCGGTCGCCGACGGAGCTCCTCGACTACAAGAGCGGCAGCGAGAGTAGCGCCACTTCGATCGTCAAGCACGCCGCGATCGACGAGCCGACCGACGCGCCCGACTTTCAGGCGCTGCTGTATCTCACCTACTGGCGGTCGCGGACGCCGAACGAGACGCTGTCGTTCACGTTCTTCTACGTGACCGAACTCGTCGACGAGGTGATCGCGGGCGGCGATCCCGAGGGCGATCTCGACGACGGCGACCCAGACGGCGGAATCGACGACGACCTCGCCGCCCACCTCGACGACGCGTTGACGACGGTGACCTACCACCCGGAGTCGCTCGCGGACCACGTCCGACGGGAGGCGTTCTTCGAGCACCTCCGCGAGGAGGGCGCGGGGAAGTGTCGGAAGGTCCTCTCGAAGATCGACCACTCGACGTACGCCGCGCTCTTCGACGCCGCGCCGCTCGTCGAGACGACCGACAACGACGAGCTCATCGACTCCGAGTTCGGCCGGACGATGATCGACCGGCTCGAGGCGGCGATCGGCGAGTACACGTACGTGACGACGGGGAGCGAGCAGGTCATGCGGGCGATCGTTGACCGGCGGAAGGGGGCGTTCTTCGAGGACGACCTCGACGCCTTCGAGTCGTTCGTCGACGAGCGGCTGGCAGAGATCAACCGGCGACGCGCCGGCGACGAGGCGTTCCCGATCGAGGGGCTCGCCGGCGAGCCGAACTACCGGCGGGTGGACAACCGGGACCTCCTCCTGGAGGGCGAGCGATGAGCGGCGTCGAGCCGAACCCGGAGCAGCGCGACCTCATCGAGGCGACCGAGGGGCTGTACCTCGTCGACGCCGGCGCTGGAACCGGGAAGACCTTCACCGTCACCCACCGGTACGCGAACGTCGTCGAGCGGGACGGGATCGGTCCCGACGACGTGCTGTTGGTGACGTTCACCAACAACGCGGCCGAGGAGATGCGCGAACGCATCGTGCGCCACAGCGAGTACGGCGTGCGCGAGCTCGCGGACGCGCCGATCCGGACGTTCCACTCGCTTTCACACGACATCCTCGACGAGCACGGACACGACGCGCCGACGTTCCTCGGACTCGACGAGACTATCACCGGCTCGACGCGGATAATCGAGGACGACGTCGTCGAGCGGGCGCTGTTCCGCGAGTTCGTCGGCCAGTTCGTCGACGATCGTCCGGAGTACGAGCCGTTCTTCGCGGCGCTCTCGGGGACGACCGAGCTGCTCGATCTGATCACGGAACTCTCCGCGAAGGGCGTGTTCCCCGACGCGGACGGCTGGTACCGCGACGGGGAGTCGCACCTCGACGGCGACCTCGAGGCGTTCGAGACGCTGTTCGCCGAGCTGAACGAGCCCCGGAACGGCGGGAGCAGGCAGTCGAGGCTTCGACGGAAGCTCTACCGCTACGGCGAGAACGGGACGTACCTTCCAGAGGCACCGGAGAAACGAGAGATTCGCGGCGACGGCAAGCGGGTCCCTCCCGAGGTCGCCGAGCGCGCCTTCGAGGACGACCGAACGGCGCTCAAGGGGTTCGTCCACGACGTCTTTCACGGCTACCTCGGGTTCGCGCTCCGGCGGAACTACCTGAACTTCGGGTTCCTCCAGCTGTTCGCGTTCGTGCTCCTGTGTGAGGACCGCGACCTCCGGGAGCGGCTGGAGTACGAGTACGTGATGGTCGACGAGTTCCAGGACTCCAGTGCGATCCAGTTCAAGCTCACGCTGCTCCTCGCCGGCACGAACAACGTCTGCGCCGTCGGCGACTGGAAACAGAGCATCTACGGCTTCCAGTACGCCGACGTCGACAACATCCGCGAGTTCGACGAGCGGCTCGAGCGGTTCGCCGCGGAGTTGAACCGGGACGCGGAACGGGTCACCTTCCCCACGTCGCCGGTCGAGAGGAAGCGGCTGACGCGGAACTACCGGTCGACGCAGTCGATCCTGGACTTCTCGACGCACGCGCTGACGGCCCGCGCGACGAAACGGGAGTCGCTCGACGCGGAGGCCATCACGGAGTCGATCACGCCGCTCACGGCCGACACGGACCGGGACCACAGCCGCATCGAGGCGCTGGCGAGCGAGGACGAACACGAGGCGATCCTCGCGCGGATCGACGCGATCGTCGGCGACGACGCCTACGCCGTCGAGGGGGACGACGGCGAGTACCGCGTGCCGGAGTACGGCGATATCGCCGTTCTGACGCGCACCCGCGACTTCGGCCGGGATCTCCTCGACACGGCGAGCGAGTACGGGCTGCCGGTGGCCTACGAGGGCGGGATCGAGGTCTTCCGGACCGACGCCGCGAAGCTGCTCTTAGCGTGGCTGCGGATCCTCGAGCGCGACGCCGACCGCGGCTGGGCGCTCGTCTTGGAGGAGGCCGGCTACACGGTCGACGAGGCGAGGGCGATCCTCGACCGCGGCGCGTATCCCGAGGCGATGGTCGCCTTCCGGGAGAGCCTCCGGGAACTGGAGACGTTCGGCGGCGTCGCTCGGCGCGTGTTCGACCGCTACGGTCGGGAGGGCCCGACCGCCGACGTGGTCCTCGAGACCGTCCAGTCGGTTCACGAGACGACGACGTTCACCCGCGGCGAGCTGATCCGGTTCATCGAGGCGGCGATCGCCGACGGGAGCACGCACGAGGTCGATGCCGGGGCCGGAACGAACGCGGTGACCGTCCAGACGATCCACGCGACGAAGGGCCTCGAGTACCCGATCGTTATCCTCGCGAACATGAACGCCGACCGGTTCCCGTCGACCGGGGGCGGCGCGAGCGACGTCGTCTACGCCGACCCGATCGGCCTCCGACGACGGACGGTGTACTCGGAGGAGGCACACGGGGTCCCGCACGTCTACGACGACTGGCGGACGGACGTTCTCACTGCGTGTCTCCCCCGGAGCTACGACGAGGAGCGGCGGCTCCTCTACGTGGCGATCACACGCGCCGAGAGCCACGTCGTCCTGGCCGCCGGGGCCGACCCAAACGCGTTCCTCGAGTCGCTCCCCGTCGACGTCGAGTCGGTCGATCCTGACCTCTCCGCGTTCCGCCCGGAAGACGAGGAACGCTCCCCGTTCACGGTCGACGTTCCGGTCCCCGACGGGCCGGCGAGCTACTCGCCGCACACGTTCATCGACGACGCCGTCTTCGAGGGGGACGTCGGCGGCCGCGGGATGGAGTTCGGGACGGCCGTCCACGAGTTCGCGGAGCGGTACGTGCGCGACGAACCGGTCGTTCACGAGGGCGACGACGAGGCGAACGTGAGGGCGCTGATCGACTCGCTGGACGGCGAGAAGCGAGCGGAGGTCGACGCTTTCCTTCCGCTCACGGTCGACGGCGAGCGGGTGACGATCGGCGGGGTCATCGACCTGCTCCACCTCACGCCCGACCGCGCCGAGATCGTCGACTACAAGACGGATCTCACGCGGCACGCGGAGGACGAGTACGAGAAGCAGCTCAGCGTCTACTACCACGTCGTCGAGGGGGTACACCCGGACCGGGAGGTCTCCGCGTCGATCCTCTACACCCGCGACGGCGAGCGGCGCGAGATCGATCCCCTGAGCGAGGCGGAGCTTCGAGACCTGGTGCGCACGCACCGCGGGTGAATCGCTCGGGCGAGGCGACGTCGCGGACGCGACGAGCGGCGGGATCCGCGGCGGTTCGTCGACGAATCCTTATGTACGATGTCGCGGCCATCGGGCGCATGTCGTCCGGAGCGGACTCCGCGAGGCGGAACAGAGGGGAGAGAGGGCGAAGACGGAGGAACCGATGGGAACGGCGGGGACGGGAGGGTAGCACCCGCGGCGGCGGGCCTCGGGTCGAAACGGTCGCTTTGAGTACGGATCGACGCCCCGACGCCGACCCGGATCGAGGGACGCGCGACTCGACGGGGAACCCGAGGCGCTGGGCGCGGACCCTCTCGGCCGTCGCCCCGGTCGGGGCGGTCGCGGTCGCCGGGGTCGGTCTCGGATCGATCGGTCGGCGGCGCGTCCCGCGGCTCGCCGCCCGGCTGGAGGGCGCTCCGATCGACGTCGGCGTCGACGCCGACGTCCTCTCGGCCGTCGCCGGCGGGACGTACGCCGCGTCGCTTCTCCTCGGCCTCCTCGTCGCGTGCGCGGTCGGATGGCTCGTCCTGTCGGCCGCGGCCCGTATCGTCGCGAGCGCGCCGCCGTAGCCCGAGCGCCCGGAACGCCCGGAACGGCTTTGGATCCGGCGGCACTACGGTCGCGCATGGTCGCGATGGAATCCGACTCCGAACTCGAACGTGGCGACGCCGCACCCGACTTCGAGCTACCGGGAACCGACGGCGAGACGCACGCGATCGACTCTTTCGACGTCGACGCGCTGCTCGTGGTGTTCACCTGTAACCACTGCCCGTACGCGAAGGCGAAGTTCGGGCTGCTCAACGACCTCGCCGCCGAGTACGACGACCTGGCGGTGGTCGGGATCAACCCGAACGACGCCGAGGAGTACCCCGACGACTCCTTCGAGGCCATGCGCGAGCGAGTCGCGGACGGGACGGTCGCCTACGACGCGTACCTCCGGGACGAAACGGGCGAGGTCGCCGCGGCCTACGGCGCGGTGTGTACGCCCGACCCGTTCCTGTTCGGCCGCGAGGGCGACGAGTGGCGGCTCCGGTACCACGGCCGGCTCGACGACGCGTTGAATCCCGACGACGAGCCGACGGAGTTCTACGTCCGCGACGCGGTCGACGCGGTCCTCGCCGGCGAGGAGGTAGCACACCCGGACCGCCCGTCGCGGGGCTGTTCGATCAAGTGGCCCGACGAGTGAGAGGCCGACGAGTGAAGCGGGTTCGGAGAGCGACTCAGGAACCCCGCCGTCCCCGCACCACTCCCCGCACGCCGAGGACTGCCGTGATCACGCCGATCGCGACCGCGACGAACGGGGCGTTCGACCGCTCCTTCCTGAGGAACGCGTCCTCAGGCGCGTCGGGGGTCACGTACGCCGTCGTCGTCTCGCCCGACTCGTACTCGGCGATGACGTCTCTCGCGGCCGACCGCGTGTCGTGCGACCGCTGAACCGACGCCGGATACACGCCGGTCGCGGTGTATCGCTCCCCTCGATACGCGTACTCGTAGCGGACGAACGGGTAGTAGTTCGTGTCGGGACTCGACGCCGAACTCGTGGCGTCGACGTCGGTCTCGAGGACGACCGCCTCGACCGGCTCCGCGGTCTCGATCGCTCGTTCTTGCTGGAGGTAGTCGTACCCGCCGTAGCCGGCGAGCGCCAGGCCGACGACGAGGAACAACAGGCCGCCGCGGACGGGGTCGATATCCCGCCCGGCGACGGTGATGTCGGTGGTGGAGGACACGGGAGACGCTCGTCCGCGTCGATTCATATCGGTGTCGGATCCACGCGACGTATCGCTGTCGGTCCACGCGACCGTCGGACTCACGCGACGTATCGCTGTCGGTCCACGCGACCGTCGGACTCACGCGACCGTCGGATCCGCGGAGACGGGTTGAAATGGCTCCCGCCCGAAGGGTCCGCCATGACGATGAAGGAGGACGGCGAGGCGGATCTCCACGAGATCGATCGCTTCGATCGCGGCGTGGGGTGGATCGCGTACCCCGGCGAGACGATGGAGCGCGCGAGCCACGCGCTCGCGGTGCCGAACGAGGACGGCGACGACGACGTGTGGGTGATCGACCCGGTCGACGCGCCGGGAGTCGACGATCTGCTCGCGGAGTTCGGCTCGGTCGCCGGGGTCGTCGTCGGGCTCGATCGTCACGAGCGCGACGCCGCGGCGGTGGCGTCCCGCCACGACGCGCCCGTCTACGTGCCCGAGTGGATGACGGGCGTCGCCGGCGGGATCGACGCCCCGGTGCGCCGGTTCGGCCGCCGGCTGGCTGACTCCGGGTTCGAGTCGATACGGATCCGCGACTCCGCGTTTCCGCCCTGGCAGGAGGTGGGCCTGTTCGACGGCGAGACCCTCGTGGTTCCCGAGTCGCTCGGGTCGTCCTCGTACTTCCGGGGGGACCGCGAGCGGCTCGGCGTCCACCCGATGCTCCGGCTGACGCCGCCGCGGGCGGCCCTCTCCGGACTCGACCCCGAGCGCGTCCTCGTCGGCCACGGCGTGGGCGTCCTCGAGGACGCCGGCGCGGCGGTCGAGGACGCGCTCGACGGCTCCCGACGGAAGGCCCCCGGACTCTACGCGAAGACGCTCCGTTCCGCGCTCGGGATCTGACCGGCCCGTGATCCACGTCACCCGCGACCTGCTGACGGTGCTTCTCGACCACGCCGCGGAGCGCGATCCGACCGCGGTGAGCCTCCGGCTGTCGGCCACTCGCGCGCGAGAGTTCGACGCTGATCTCGGGTTGGACCCCGAGACGCCCGTGTTGACGCACTTCACGCTCGAGGGGGTCGGCGGGTCGGTGAACGCGGTGTTCGGCGTCGAGCTCGGGACGCCCGCGGGCCGGGGCGGCGCACGGTTCCTCTCGCACCCGACCGGTCGGCTCGAACTCTCGAAGACTGACGACCTCGCGGCCGTCGTTCTCGTCTCGGTTCCGCCGTACGACGACGACCACGTCGCCGCCTTCGACCGCGCCGGCGACGGGATCGAACTGGTCGTCCTCGACGCGGTCCCGCCCGCGGAGGCGGTGCCGGAGTGATCGTCTCACAAACCCGAGTTTAAAGGCGGCCGAGCGGCTACGAGGAGTCGATGGCAGCACGTCCACCAGGCGGCGGCGGGTCCGCTGAACCGGAGGCGATCGAGTTCGGCATCGCCGCGCTCGACGCCCGGCTGGGGGAGTCGGACCTCGCGTTTCCCGCGACGAGCGGGGAGATCCTCCGCGCGCTCGATCATCCGGAGATCCCCTACGACTCGAAGGGACGAACGATCGAGCTGGCGGCGGCTTTAGAGGAGGTCCCCCAATCGGAGTTCGAGAACGAAACGGAGCTGCTCGACGCGCTGTACCCGGTCTTCGACGAGGCGCGGCGGGGCGGTCGCGGGTTCCTCGACGGGCTCCGGAACGCGCTTCCGTTCTGAGCCGCAGTCCGGGGGTTCCGTGCCGGTCTAGGTCGCCTGCTGTTCCGGCTCGACCTCCGGCTCGTCGGTGCCGGTCTCGAGCCGCTCGATGATGTCGTTGACGAGCACCACGTCGCCGACCGCGCGGACCCAGCGGTAGGGGACGATGACGCCGGTGTTCCCGTCGACGCGTCCGGCGAACAGCTCGCCGTTGAGTTCGGCCAGCGCCAGCCCGGTCACCGACTGCGTGTCGAGATCGAGGCGGACGTCCTCAACCTCGCCGACGAAGACGCCGTTGTTCGAGTACACCTCTCTGCCGACAAGTGACGTGATCTCTTCGGGAGCAGCGTTCATGTCAGATATGGTCACGAGCACGCCTATTAAGCGTTCGTTGTCGAACGACGCCCGTCTGACGCGGGACCCGATCGGCCCGCAGACGGCCCCGCGCCGTGTCGGGTGATCCTCGCGACGTTGGGTGGCCAGCGTCACGCCGGACGGATCCGTGTCAGGCCGGAAGGATCCGCGTCACGCCGGCGGTCTCGGCGACGACCCACGCGACGAATAGCAGGTACGTGACGAGCAGGGCGTACGACTCGAGGGTCGTCAGCGTCAGATCCGTCCGGAGGATCCCGAAGAGCAGCACCGTCGCGAACGTGAGCACGGCGAACATCGGCACGGCGGCCGAAAAGTTCACCGGAACCGCCCCCACGACGAGCACGCCGACGGGGATGACCACGAGCAGGTCGAAGGTGTTCGACCCGAAGACGTTGCCGAGGCTCGTCGCGCTGTTGTCGTCGCGGGCGGACCGGACGCTGACGAGCGTGTCCGGGAGGCTCGTCGCCGCCGCGACGATCGTCACGCCGGCGAGGAACTCGGGGATCCCGAACGCGTGCCCGAGCGACTCGATGGCGGACACCAACGCCTCGACGCTCGCGAGGATGACGAGCAGGCCGGCGGCGAGCCTCCCCCACTCGCGGCCGACGGCGACGTCCGCTCCCGGTTCGGCCTCGTAGTCGTTGGTGTCCTGCCACTGGATGAAGAGGTAGAGCCCGTAGACCAGAAGCGGGACCGTCGCGAGCGGGCGCGTTATCGTCCCGGTCAAACCGCCCCCGTCGGTGCCGCCGGCCTCGGCCGCGACCGGCCCGTAGATGACCGCGAGCGCGAACGTGATCACGAGGACCGAGACCGCGAGCATGTAGAACTGCGCCTCCTTGTACACGATCGTCCGACTCGATCCGAGGTCGTCGTCGGTCGAGAGTCCAGAAAGCGCGGGAACGACGAGGACGTTGAATATCGCGGAGCCGACGATAGCGCCGACGCCCATGTCGAAGACGCCGGCGAGGGCGGTGACGACCACGCTCGCGAGCTCCGGGAAGCTCGACCCGACCGCGACGACGACCGTCCCTTGAACGACCGGCGGGAGCCCGTAGTGCGCCGCGAGTCCCTCCGCGGCCTCCTCGAGCCACCCGCTACCGACCCAGATCGTCCCGCTCGCGAGGACGACCACGAGGACGTTCGCGACCGCGGTATCGGGAAGGACGCCTCCGGGAACCATCGTGTCCGGACGATCCGCGAGTCGACGAATGAAACCTCCGGTGGTCGACCGACGGGCGTCGCGCCGAGCGAGCCCGCAGACCTCGGGGCCAGCACAGAGAGATCTCGCCGACTCCGAGGGCCAGCACAGAGAGATCTCGCCGACCCCGAGGGACTTTTGTCGGTCCGAGCGCGAGGGAGTCGCATGGCAACACACTCGAGCGGGTCGGAACGCGACCCGCGGGAGGGAGGGAACTTCGAGTACACGGGCGGGACGGTCGAACGCCCCGACCTCGTCGACGCGCTCGACCGACGCGTCGAGGGCGACGTGCGGTTCGACGACTACTCGCGCCGGCTGTACGCGACCGACGCCTCGGCGTACGAGGTGACGCCGATCGGCGTCGTCTTCCCGGAGTCGACCGCGGACGTGGCCGCGGTCCAGGAGTACTGCTTCGAGGAGGAGATCCCGGTGTTGCCGCGCGGCGGCGGCACCTCGCTGGCCGGCCAGACCGTGAACGAGGCGGTCGTCCTCGACTTCACCAAGGCGATGGACGCGGTGCTCGACGCCGACCCCGAGGCCCGAACCGCCCGCGTGGAGGCCGGCGCGTACGTCGGCGACCTCAACGCGGCGGTCGAGCCGCACGGGCTGAAGTTCGCGCCCGACCCCGCCTGGCGCGACAAGTCCGCGGTCGGCGGCGCGATCGGGAACAACTCCACCGGGTCGCACTCGCTCAAGTACGGGAAGACCGACCACTACGTCGAGGAGCTCGAGGTCGTGCTCGCGGACGGGACCGTCGCGACCTTCGGCGAGGAGCGGGTCGCGGATCTCCGCGAGTCCGCGGACCCCGAGAGCGACGACCTCCTCGCCCGGATCCACGCCGAGATCGTCCGGATCATCGACGAGGAAGCCGACGAGATCGACGAGCGCTTCCCGGAGATGAAACGTAACGTCTCCGGCTACAACCTCGACCGGCTGCTCGCGGAGTACCGCGGCGAGTACGGCGAGGAGGGCGTGATCAACCTCGGCCGGCTCATGGCGGGCAGCGAGGGAACCCTCGCGACGGTGACGACGGCGACCGTCTCGCTCGTGGAGATCCCGGAGACGAAGGCGGTGGCGCTTCTCACCTACGGCGACCTCCTCGATGCGATGGAGGACGTCGCGCCGATCCTCGACCACGACCCCGCGGCCGTCGAGGTGATGGACGACGTGCTGCTCTCGCTCGCGGCCGACACCCCCGAGTTCGCGGAGGTCGTCGGCATGCTCCCCGAGGGAACCGACTCCGTCCTCCTCGTCGAGTTCTACGCCGAGGACGACGAGGCGGGACGGCGGAAGGTCGCGGACCTCGTCGCCGATCGCGTCGACGGCGCGTCGACGGTCGCCGACCCGGCTCCGGGCGCGGCGGAGACGACCGCCCAACCCAAGCGGGCCCTCCACGCCATGGAGGCGCACGACGCCGACGAGCGCGACCGCTTCTGGAAGATGCGCAAGTCCGGGCTCCCGATCCTGCTGTCGCGGACCTCCGACGCCAAACACATCTCCTTCATCGAGGACTGCGCGATCCCGCCCGAGCACCTCCCCGAGTACACTCGCGAGTTCCAGGAGATCCTCGAGGACACCGGCACGTTCGCGACGTTCTACGCGCACGCCGGACCGGGCGTGCTCCACGTTCGGCCGCTGATCGACACGAAACAGGTCGACGAGGTGGAGACGATGGTCGAGATCGCCGACCGCGTGACCGACGCGGTCGTCCGGCTCGGGGGATCGGTCTCCGGCGAGCACGGCGACGGCCACGCGCGCACCCAGTGGAACCGGAAGCTGTACGGCGACGACCTCTGGGACGCGTTCCGCGACCTCAAGACCGCCTTCGACCCCGACTGGCTCCTCAACCCCGGCAACGTCTGCGGCGACTTCGACATGAGCGAGAACCTCCGGTTCGACCCCGACTACGAGTTCGATGCCGGCTTCGACGCCGCGATGCAGTGGGACAACGAGAACGGGATGCGGGGAATGGTCGAGCTCTGTCACGGCTGTGGCGGCTGCCGGGGGCCACAGGAGACGACCGGCGGCGTGATGTGTCCGACCTTCCGCGCCGCGGAAGAGGAGATCCAGTCGACGCGGGGGCGCGCCAACTTGCTCCGGGGCGCGATGAACGGGGAGCTCCCCGACGACCCGACCGAGGACGAGTTCGTGACCGAGGTGATGGACCTCTGTGTGGGGTGTAAGGGGTGTAAGGTGGACTGTCCGAGCGGTGTCGACATGGCGAAGCTGAAAGCCGAGGTCGAACACGCCCACCACCAGGAGCACGGTGCGAGTCTCAGGACCCGACTACTCGGGAAGTTCGAGGATCTCGCGCCGCTCGGCTCCCGGTTCGCGCCGCTGTCGAATCTACCGGGGAAGCTCCCCGGCGCGGGGCTCGTCCTCGAGAAGACGCTCGGGATCGCGAGCGAGCGCGACCTCCCGACGTTCCGCTCGGAGAGCCTGATCGACTGGTTCGAGGCCCGCGGCGGCGCGGGCGTCCCCCGCGAGGAGGCCGACCACGACGTGTTGTTGTTCCCCGACGTGTACACCACCTACACGAGCCCGAGCGCGGGAAAGGCCGCGGTGCGCGTACTCGAGGCCGCGAACTGCCACGTGGCGATCCCGAACGTGAAGGGAAGCGGACGGCCGCCCCACTCGAAGGGGCTCGTAGACGAGTCCCGAGCGACCGCCCGCGACACCGTCGAGACGCTCGCGCCCGACGTCGAGGCGGGATGGGACGTGGTCGTCGTCGAGCCCACCGACGCGGTCATGCTCCAGTCGGACTACGCCGACCTGCTCGGGGGCGACGCCAGCGACGTGCCCGACGAGGACGTCGCGGCGCTCTCGGAGGCCACCTTCGGCGTCATGGAGTACGTCGACGCCCTCCGCCTCGACGAGGCGATCTCCTTCGACGCGCCCGGCGAGCGGCTCGCCTACCACGGTCACTGCCACCAGAAGGCGACGAAGAAGGACCACCACGCGGTGGGCGTCCTCCGGCGGGCCGGCTACGGCGTCGAGCCGCTCGACACCACCTGCTGTGGAATGGCCGGCTCGTTCGGCTACGAGGCCGAACACTACTCGATGAGCAAGGCGATCGGCGAGGATCTCTTCGCGCAGGTGGACGGGAGCGACGCGGACGAGGTGGTCGCGCCCGGCGCGTCCTGTAGCACGCAGCTGAAGGAGCGCGACGACGCGGCCCCGGAGCCGCCGCACCCGGTGGAGAAGCTGGCGGCGGCGCTCGTCTGACCCCTCCCGTCACTCATCGGGCTCGACCCGGTCCCGCTCGCGCTCTCGACGCCGCGAGAGGAGCGCGCGGATCCCCTTGCCCGGACCGCCCTCGATCGGCCACCCCTTCGTCCGCCACGCGGGGGGTTCCGGCGAGAACGCCGGACAGGAGCCCGAACACTCCCGATCGGTGGGGCATCGGCCCTTGGCCGCACAGCGCGGAACGAGCGCCCGGCCGGCGCGGCGAAGCTGGAAGTGCCGGCAGTCCGGCCGCATCGTGTCGTGGTAGGAGCGCCACCCCTTGCCGTAGGCGCGCTCGGCTATCTCCAAGCGACGGGTGACCGTCTCGGAGTCGCGGTTCCCCGACCCGCTCGGCGCGAGGTCGCTCGGGAGCCAGTCCACGGTCGCGGCGTCCGCGTCGACGACGTCGTCGCCTCCCGGATCGTCACCGACGAACGACGTGGTCAGGATCCCCGCCTCCACGGGCATCTCGCGGAGGAGCGCGGGCTCGACGCGGTCGCCCGTCGCCTCCGTCGCGAGCCAGACCTCGTCCGCGAGGGCGGTCTCGACGTCGTGGGCGAGCTGGTCGGCGAGCACGTCCGCCGCCGACCGGTCGAGGTCGGGCTTGTTCTCGATCGCGACGATCCGCTCGACCCAGTCGGGATACGGCCTGTGGCGTCGGATCTCGATCCGGTTCCCCCGCCGCCGCTTCTCGATCAGCTCCCGGCCCGCGGCGCGGTGGACCGCCTGTCGGACGTATCGCCACGGGTAGCCCGAATCGGGGAGCGCGTCGCGGTACCACGTCCACTCCGCCGGCGCGTCTCGGACGACGTGGAGGAGGTCGGAGTCGAGAGTCCGGTCGCCGAATGCTCGCCGCGCGGCGAATTCCTCCGGATCGACCTCGATCACGACCGTGTCCCAGCGCCGCCGCTTCGTGCCGAGCTGTCTGGAGACGAGCGCCGGACGCGGGTCGGCGTCGGGGTACCACGTCAACTCGGCGTACCGGCAAACGAGCATCTCGTAGCCGAACTCGGCGTCGGAGATCACGGCCGTCGTCGTCGCCGACGCGGTCGTCCGGGGCGAGTCGATGCCACCGTCACGCCCGCCTCAGACGTAGCCGTCGTCGGCCTCCTCCTGGAGCTCGTCGAGGTACTCGTGAGCCTCCTCGAGGATCTCTCGCGGGCCGTCCTGGGTGATCGTGTTGATCGCCTGTTCGTAATCGCGCCACTGGAGGTCGCGGTGCTCCTTCGAGAGCTCCGCGCTCGCCTCGAAGGAGCGTGCGATGAACAGGTGGACCGTCTTGTGTATCGTCTTCCCGCCGGCCTCGAACACGTAGTCGTACTCCCGACGGAAGCCGTCGATGAGGCGGAAGTCTTCGATCCCTGCCTCCTCGGACACCTCCCGTATCGCCGTCTGCTGGAGCTCCTCTTCGCCTTCGATCCCGCCTTTGGGGAACTCCCAGTCCCCCGGTCGGCTCTTCAGGAGCAAGTACTCCCGTTCGCCGCGGGTATCGCGGAAGAGGATGGCTCCGGAACTGGTCGCTTCGACCGTCATTAGCCTCAGGTAAGCAACGACCGGTAAAGAGGGTGTCGGAATTGCCGGTTCCTCGACCCTTTCCAACGCTCTCCGTCGATCTGCGCGGGTCCGCGGAACCGTCACGCTCGAGCTCCTCCGGGCGTGTCCGCCAGTAGATGTGTTTTTACGCCTCGGGGGACCATTCATCCACGACCCCCAGCCATGACCTTCGTCACGAAACTCTCCTTCGCCTCCGGCGACCGCGACGTGCTCGCCGAGACCGTCCAGGAGCTCAAAGACACCCTCGAGCGGAAGGGTGCGGAGTGTAAGGGCCCGCACGCCTCCCCGCCCGAGACCGTCAGCGTTCCCCAGTACAAACGCCTTCGCGCCGGCGACGAGTTCTCACCGTGGCGCTACGACGTGTACACGCGGTCGATGGAGATCCACGGCGCCGACGACGTCGCCCGCGACGTCGTCGGTCGCGACTTCCCGGACTCGATCCACGTCGAGGTCGAGGTCGACCGGAAGCGGCCGCTCGGGCACCGGCGCGATTGAACCGCCGTCCGTGCGACCGGCCGATCGCCGTCCGCGAGGCCGAAGGGTGTCGACCTGCGGGTGACGGAAGCGGCCGAGCAAGGGTACGTCGGTGGGTCGAGGATACTCGACCGCATGGTCGAGACGGCTCGCCGGCAGGAAGTGCGCCCCGTGAAGACACACCGACGCAGCGGCGTGTTCTCGCTCCAGTCGTCGGACAGGACGCCCGATCCAGTTGGGATCGATCAGGTGGATGTCACAGTCCAGCTCGTGGAGCGTACGGCCTTCACCCTCGGGGTCAAGCCCCGAGGCACTCGGCCTGCTCAGGCTGTAGAACGCCGTCGGTATCGTTTTCGGATCCCAGCGTCCTCTGAGACTGTCGGCCTTCCCCAGGGCGATGCCCATGGAGCCGTACGTGCTGAGAAACGCCATCCGGGTCTCCGGCGGTTTCTCGAACCCGACGGGTTCCATCGGCCCATCGTCATCGGGTACTCAGTCGAACACCCGATTACAGGATATCCCTCAGATCATCTTCTAGTCGGTCGGAGGTACCAGGAACAGGCGGTGACTGGTTCTCGCGAATCGATCACTGCGTTCCGACTAGAAAGCATAATCCGACGGTTAGCCCCCGTTGTGACCGTCGTTCACTGTCTACTGTGTATTCGTCATCCCGCCGTCCACGACGAGCGATTCACCGTTCACGTAGTCCGAGAGATCGCTTGCGAGATACACCGCTGCATCCGCGACGTCTTCAGGCTGGCCCGCTCGCCGCGACGGGATCGCCTGTAGGAACTCTTCTTCAGCATCCGTCCCCATGATCGGGTAATCATCAGTCGTCATCGTCGTCTCGATCAGTCCCGGATGGATAGCGTTCACCCGAACCCCGTCGGGTCCCAGCTTCGCTGCCATCGAGTACGTGAGTAGTCGCACAGCGCCTTTCGTCCCGCAGTACGTGATGAACTCGCCGGAGCCCTCGAGACCGGCTACCGACGAGAGGTTGATGATCCGCCCGCCTCCGGCTTCGACCATCCGCTTTGCGGCCGCCTGTGCGCCGAAATAGACACCTTTGACGTTGATGTCCATCATCCGATCGAACGCGTCTTCGTCGACTTCCAGGAACTCCTCGCCGTGGAAGATTCCCGCGTTGTTCACCATCACGGTGACACCACCGAACTCCTCGGCCGCCTCGACCGCCGCCTCGAGATCGTCGACGTTCGTGACATCACACTCGACGAACGTCGCCCTCGCCTCCGTTTCGGCCTCGATCAGTTCGTGCGTCGGGTCTCCCCCCTCGCGAGGAGACTCCTGAATGTCCGCGATAACGACATCAGCTCCTTCCGAAGCGAACCGTCGAGCGATCGCGCGTCCGTTCCCGCTGGAACCACCGGTAACAACTGCTACGTCGTCTTTGAGTAATGTGGACATCATACACAATATGGGTTGGGAGAGAATATAACTGTATCTCGTCTGTATGCTTATGAACCGCATGTCGCGGCGAGCTAAAACCGCACTCCCCTAGTTCGACCGTCAGCATCGACGCGGTTATGACCTCAATCCCGTACAAACGTGGTATGCTTCCATTTTTGTCCGGCGACGTCCTATTGCTGGCAATGGTACCTTCGCCGATCGAAGATGACGACGAGCGACGAGCTGCTGTCAACGAGTTACACGGCCACTTGGCGGCAACGGCGGAATTGCCGATTGAACGTGCCGCGAATCGTTGGATCGGTGAAGCGGAAGCAGTCGCAGCTGACCTCGTCGAAGTTCCGAACGATCCGGAACTCGTTCGCAAGCGTGCTACCCAAATGGCGGCCCTTCTCGACGAAGTTGATGACACGGGCGACTCAACAGCAAACGAACACCTCGCAGCAGCCACACGAATCGCGGATCAACTCCGCTGTGATTGACATCATCCCGCGCTTCAGCGCGCGGATGAATCCGACAAGTACCTCCGACTCCCATGCCGGGAGGGTAGTACCGGTTGATTGGCACAGCCAGTAGCCGTCATCGGGGCAGCTACGAACCGGAAACATCCCAAACCAGCGGGACGGTGCCATGGGAATCTTCGCTCCTCAGTGTGGAGAGGATGTCACACCACCAGGGACTTCTCGCCTACGACGGCCGTGTCACTCGCCGCGGAGTACTCCCCTGATAGCACTGATCGCCTCCTCGAATGCGGAGACATCCATGCTGTCGGCAGTGAAGAGCACGCCAACGTCGTCCTGGAGCACCCGCACAACGAACCCGTTCTCGTGGAACCGGACGGTGAAATTGTACGGTCCGATATCCGATCCAATGTCCCTGTGTGCGATCGTCGTCCGAACTGGTCGCTCCGCGAATCCGACTTGTTCGAGGCTGACCAGTTCCGCCTTCACTTCCCGAGCAGCATCGTCAGACGCATAGAGATCCTGTCGGACGTACAGTACGTCGAACGCGGACGGAGTGAAGTACACGACGCTTCGGAGGGAGTCGCCGAGACTGGTTCGGGTGGCACTCACGAGACTGTCGACCCTATCGCTGCCAATACCCGTTTCGAGTGCCTTTGTCATAATATGTCATAGTAATAGCGTCCAGTCGTATCAAGCATTTCGCTAGCGATCCTTGGAGTACTGACCAAAACCCCCTCTTTCCTTCAGGACACGACATGTACTCGCGGATATGTTCCGAGTGTGAACGTCCCCTCGTTCCACGGGGTCCCCTGTCCGTACGAGAACGAGGGGACGTTCTCGGATCCGCCGGCACCCGCGGCGTACCTCGGCCCAGGCCGCCGCTTGCTTCAGGCCGCCGCTTCCTCCTCCTCGCGCATGTCCGGCGGGAGGAGGTTCGGGATCCCGTCCTCGATCGGGTAGACCTCGCCGCACTCGGTACAGGTGAGCGTCCCCTCAAGGATGTCCTCGTCGTCCCGCTCGTCGACGTCGAGTTCGAGGTCGGCCTTGTCGAGCGGACAGCAGATCACGTCCATCAGGGATTCCTTCATGCGAGCGGGTTGGCGTGGAGCGTTCAAAAAGGATGCGGGTCGGTGCGGCGGATCGACCGAGAGGCTCCGATCCCGCCGCTCCGGCTCCGGACGGCTCCGACCGCGGACGACAACGCCTTTGCGATGGGGGGATACCGGAAGCGCATGGGGATCCCGGAAGAACGGATCGAGCGACTGTTCGGGCTCGCGCGCGAGGCGGTCGTCGACGACGAGTACGACCGGGCGCGGGAGTACGTCCGCCTCGCGAGGCGGATCGCCGAGCGGAACCGCTGTGGCGTCCCCCGCGAGTTCGAGCGGAAGACCTGCGACGACTGCGACGTGTACCTCCGACCGGGCAAGACGAGCCGGGTCCGGCTCGGTCCCGGCCGGGTCGTCGTCCGGTGCCGCGAGTGCGGCGCGACCGGGCGGTACCCCTACCACTGACCGGGGATCACGGATCCTGGCCCGCACGCAACGCCTCCAGCACCGCCGCGGTACCGTCCATGTACCCCGCCTCGAGGACGACGTCGGCCGCCGCGGTCGCCGCCTCGTCGGCGTTGGCGACGGCGTAGGAGTCCCCGGCCACCTCGAACGTCGAGACGTCGTTCTCGCTGTCGCCGATCGCGACGAACGCCGACGGATCGACGCCGAGCGCGTCCGCGACCCGGACGAGCCCGTCTCCCTTGTTCACGTCCGGCGACTTGACGTGGAACGCGTAGCCGGTGTCGACGACCTCCACGCCCCCGGCGGCCGCGGCGACCTCGCGCAACAGCGCCTCGTCCGCGTCGACGGAGACCGCCACCTCCGTCTCGCGCCACCGGTTCACCGTCTCGTCCCCGCCCCAGCCCAGGTCGCCGCCGCGCTCGAGGAACGTCTCGATCACGGCGCACGCGGCCGCGGAGTCGCCGAGGATCGTCGTCTCGTCGCCGACGTGGACGACCCCGCCGTTCTCGGCGATCACGGTCGCGTCACGGCCGAGGAACCCCGCGAGCGCCACCGGATACGGGAACGCCTTGCCGGTCGCGAGCGCCACGGGGGCCTCCCAGTCGGGCAACAGCTCGAAGACGCGGGGATCGACTCGGCCGTCCGGCGTCGTCAGCGTCCCGTCGATGTCGAGCGCGAGGGGCGGAACCATGTCGACACACCGGGTCGCCGGTGACAACTGTCTTCCGTTCGGCGAGGAAGGGACCGAGGAGTCGGCTCAGCCGCGTGTCGATCGGTCGAACAGCTCGCGGTAGACGAGCGTCGGGAACCGCGGGACGAGCCGGCTCGGCGGCCGGCCCTTGCCGTCGCTCCGTCGCACGGTCACCCGATCGAGCAGCCCGGCGTCGGCGAGCTCGTAGAGCACGCGACGTACCGTGGACGGCGACAGGTCGACGCGCCGACGCGAGGCGATCGTCTCCGTCGCGGCGCTCACCGACGACCGGTCGGACTCGGGCAGCGTCGCGAGCTCGTAGAGGAGCCGGCGGCGGCTCTCCGAGAGCGAGAGGACGCGCCCCAGCGTGACACAGGGCTTCGGAACCTCCTCGATTCCCGCGTCGACGTCCTCGGGTCGGATCGTCGAGACGCCCGCGCGCTCGGCGCGGATGGCGGCGCCCGCGATCGCGGCGAGCGCGTCGTGAGCGTCCCCGGAGGCCCACTCGCCGATCTCGCGGACCTGGTCGTGGCTGAGCGCGTCGCGACCGAGCCCCGTCGAACAGCGGCTCGTCAACAGTTCGACGAGCACGTGCCGACGGTATCGCGAGAACGCCACCGATTCGTCGGGGCTCCACGCGATCTCCTCGGGCGGCTCCCGTCCGAGACACACCGGAACGATGTGCCCGCTCACGTCGGTGAGCCACTCGACGACCGTCGCCGGACTCGGCGTCTCCGGCTCGTTGGTGTGGTCGACCGCGACCACGACGTCCGGACCCGTCCGGATCGCGTCCCGGAGCGACTCGGCGAGGTCGTCGGTCCCGATGCCGTGGTCCGGGATCGTTTCGTCGGCGACGGCCGCCAGGGCGTCGTGATAGAGCCGGAATCGGGTCGAAGCCCGCCTGGCGTCCACGTAGACGAACCCCGGAAGCGACGATTCGACCGCCCGCGTCGACGTCTGGATCGCCTGCGGCGGCCCGGTGTGGGTCGCGAGCCGGGCGAACAGCGCGGAGACGACCGCGGACTTGCCGCTTCCCTTCGGGCCGTGAACGTAGGTGCTCGGCGGCAGCGCGCCGGAGAAAGCCGGGCTGAACGCGTCGAGCAGGCGCTCGATCGCCGGCCCCCGACCGATCGGTGACTCGAGGTGGAACACCGGGGAGACGGCGTCGAAGTCGACGAAGACGCCCGCCCCGGTGTCGTACCCAAGCCGCCGCTCGATCCGGTCGTCGATGTTCACGCTCCTCCCTCCCCGGTACGGGAATAAAACCGATACGAACCGCGGTGGGAACGACGGGAACCGCGACGCGAATCACGTCGAGGGCGGCGGCCCCACCCTACCAGTGATCCGGTCCGTACCGGTTGATGAGAAGCGTCGATATCACGAAGACGACGGCGCTCATCACGCCGGCTACCGTCCCGGCGACGACCCGAACGCCGAGCGCCCCCTCGGCGGTCCCGGCGATGACGAGCGTCACGACGGCCGCGACCACCAGCATGTTCCGTCCGTCGCGCTTCTCGAGACCCAGCGTGCTCATGCGGCCCGCTCGCCCCACTCGCTGTTAAATCCACCCCCACGGGCTCGGTTCCGTACCGATCGACCGCGGCGGCGACGGGGAGTGAGTCGCCCTCACGTTCGACCACACACTTAACCCGAACGGCCGCTTCCCGGCGAGCATGTCCGAAGGGTCGTTCCACGAGTCGGTGGTCGCCGCCGACAGGTGGAGCAAGGTGCTCGCGCTGGTCGTCGCGATCGGCGTCTTCCTGGCCGTCCGGGAACTGATCGGCGACGTACAGTTCTCCTCGATCGTCGCGGCGACGGCCGGGATCGGGACGCGGCTGTACGTTCCGTACCACGCCAGCGTCCGCGTTCCGGAGCCGGACCGGCGACCGCTGCGCGATCACCCGACGGCCGGAAACTACCACCACGGCGCGGCCGGGCTGGCGCTGGTGGCGGCCTCCGCCGTCGCGGTGGGTTCGTTCGGTCTCGGTCACGGCTTCGTCACCGCGGTTGGTGTCGGGGTCATCTCCGGGAGTGTTGCGTATCTGCTGTGTGCCTCGGCGCTTCCGACGGCCTAAAAATCGGCTCCGGTGGCGGCTCAGATGGCTCCGGGAACCCACACGGCCGACCCGAGTATCCCCGCGATGGAGAGGATCGCGATGAGCGTGTGCGTGATCGCGATGGAGGCGGCCGGCGGGTCGACGTGGGTGTCCCCGTGCGCGTAGAAGACGCGCTGGAACGCCTCGCCGACGACCGCGCCGAGCAGCCCGAAGAGCCCGGCGATGAGCAGCGCCACGAGCGGGCTGTAGCCCGTCCCCGCCGTGGCGAGGTACGCCGTCGCCCCTGGCAGGGTCATGTGGTGTGTGACCGGGATCCGCTCGACGCCGAGGTTCAAGAACAGCAGCGTCGCCGCGCTGATCCCGAACCCGAGGAACGGGCTGCCGGTCTGGATCGCGGCGTAGGCTGCTGCCAGCCCCGCGGTCAGCCCGATCGCCGCAACGTGTGACCACTTGTACATGTTCGGCAGCCACGGCTCGACCGCGAGCCGGTCCTCCGACGACTTCTCGCCGTCGCCCGGCACCTCGTCGGCCTCGCGCATCTCGCCGCGCTCGAAGGGACCCATGTCCATGAACCCGTTCGCCTTGTCGCTGACGGTGCCGATCACGGAGTAGCCGAACACCGCACGGTGTAACAGCGCGCTCGCGACGACGGTGAAGGCGATCGGGTCCGTCGGGATCGCGAGGTTCCGGAACGTCTGTTCGAGCACGATGCCGAACACGCCGAAGACCGCACCCACGGCGAGGATGTCCGGCTTGCTGCCGAGCGCGAAGCCGATGTCCTTCGCGTTGTGGTAGTCGAAGCCGGACTCCATCTCGCCGTTCTTGGCTGCGTAGGCCGCCGCGGCCGCGCCGCCGGCGAAGGAGATGTGCGGGCCGAAGACGGGCCCGAAGCCGACGCCGACGCCGACGCCGGAGGCGGCGTCGCCGCCCCAGACGCCGGCGATCACGAGGAACCCGGTGAAGATGAACGCGGGGAGCGCGCCGAGGGCGGCACCGAACGCGCCGCCGGCGGCCGCGCCGAGCCAGATGGTCGGGTCGAGCAGGATCTCGAGCACCGCGTCGACCGAACCCGCGTTCCAGCCGCTGGCCTGCGCGAGGACTCCCATCGCGACTGCGGAGTTCATCTACTCGTCCCCCTCGTCGTCTCTCGCCCAGTCGAGCGACTTCTCGACGGCGTCGCCCCACCGGTCGTACAGTTTGTCGACCTCCCCCTGCTCCTTCTCGGGCGTGAACTCGCGGTCGACCTGCCAGTTGTCGCGCAGCTCGTCGACGGTGTCCCAGTAGCCGACCGCGAGCCCGGCGGCGTACGCGGAACCGAGCGCGGTCGTCTCGTCGACCTCCGGTCGCGCGATCTCGGTCTGGATGATGTCCGACTGGAGCTGACAGAGGAAGTTGTTCTTCACCGCCCCGCCGTCGACGCGGAGGCTCGTCGTCTCCACGCCGGAGTCGGCCTCCATCGCCTCGGCCACGTCGCGGGTCTGGTAGGCGATCGACTCGAGCGTCGCGCGGACGATGTGCTCCTTGCTCGTGCCGCGGGTCATCCCGACGATGGTACCGCGGGCGCGGCCGTCCCAGTGGGGCGCGCCGAGGCCCGTGAACGCCGGAACCATGTAGACGCCGTCAGTCGACTCGACCGACCGCGCCAGTTCGGCGGTCTGGGCCGCGTTGTTGATCAGGTCGACGTCCTCGAGCCACTCGATGGCGGCTCCGGTGATGAAGATGGAGCCCTCCAGCGCGTACTGGACCGGCTCGCCGGACATCTGGAAGCCGATGGTCGTTAAGAGTCCGTGGTCGGACTCGACGGCCTCGTTGCCCGTGTTCATCAGGTAGAAGGAGCCGGTGCCGTAGGTGTTCTTCGCGTCGCCCTCGTCGAAGCAGGTCTGGCCGAACAGCGCGGCCTGCTGGTCGCCGAGCGCGCCCGCGACCGGGATCTCCTCGCCGAGGAAGCCGTCCGCGTCGGTGTGGCCGTAGTACTCCTCGTCGGAGGAGGGGCGTACCTCCGGAACCATCTCCTTCGGTACGCCGAACTCCTCGAGGAGTCCGTCGTCCCACTCCAGGTCCCGGATGTTGTACAGCATCGTCCGGGACGCGTTCGTCACGTCCGTGATGTGGTTGCCCGTGAGGTTGTAGATGAGCCACGAGTCGATCGTGCCCATCACCAGTTCGCCCTCGCGGGCGCGGTCGCGGAGGTCGCCGCCGCGGGAGCTCTGCATCTTGAGCGGCTCGGCGTTGTCGAGGATCCACTCGGTCTTGGTCGCCGAGAAGTACGCGTCGGCCTCGAGGCCGGTCTTCTCGCGGATCTCCTCGACCATTCCCGCGTCCTGAAGCTCCTCGACCCGATCCGTCGTCCGGCGGTCCTGCCAGACCAACGCGTTGTGGACCGGTCTACCGGTCTCGCGGTCCCACACGATCGTGGTCTCGCGCTGGTTCGTGATCCCGATCGCGTCGAGCTGGTTCGCCTCCAATCCGGCGTCCGCGAGGCCGTCGAGGACGACTTCTTGAGTGTTCTCCCAGATCTCTATCGGGTCGTGTTCGACCCAACCCGGATTGGGGTAGATCTGTTCGTGTTGTTCGTAGGCGTTCGCGACGACCTGCCCGCCGTGGTCGAACACCATGAAGCGAGTCCCGGTCGTCCCCTGGTCTATCGCACCGACGTACTGTGTCATGTTCTGGATCCCTCCTGCGGCGCTGGTCCGGCCGAAACGACGACGCCACCGTCCGTGTCCCGACCGAGTCCGGGACCGAACCGTCACCTTCCCCACGTCGAAACGTCGCGTCCGGGCCTCACGCCGGCCCACGGACCGAAGACGCGGGGTCGCTGTCGTCGCCGCCACGGCATATCTTCACGGAAGCTACCACGCCATTCGTGAACATAATGTACTACCATAATAATCTTCCTGTTAAAATCCGCGATACGGCTCGCATAAAAAAGGTAAATATATAAATTTGTGGGTTAGCTGTCCGACAAGACGTAATGACTATCCCTGATAGTTATGATCGGGTCGGGACGGGAGGTAAAGTAAAGTGATCCCAGTCCAAGCGGTATGACATGGACGATCAAGTGGACGTCGTCGTCGTCGGTGGTGGGTCGACCGGCTGCGGCGTGATACGGGACCTCGCGCGCCGGGGGCTCGACGCGGTCCTCGTCGAGAAGGGGAACCTCACGCACGGGACCACGGGGCGCATGCACGGGCTCCTCCACAGCGGCGGGAGGTACGCCGTCTCCGATCAGAAGAGCGCGCGCGAGTGTATCGAGGAGAACCGGGTGCTCCGGGACATCGCCGCCCACTGCGTCGAGGAGACCGGCGGGATGTTCGTCAAGCGGCCCGAGGACTCCGAGGAGTACTTCCGGGAGAAGCTCGAGGGATGTCGCGCGTGCGACATCCCCGCGGAGGTGATAGACGGCGAGGAGGCGCGCCGACGCGAGCCGTACCTCGCCCGCGACGTGGAGAAGGCGATCGTCGTCCCGGACGGGGCCGTCGACCCGTTCCGGCTCTGCGTGGCCAACGCCGCCGACGCCCGCGAACACGGCGCGCGAGTCGAGACCCACGCCGAGGTGACGGACGTGCTCGTCGAGGACGACGCGGTCGTCGGCGTCGAGATCGAACACGACAGCGGACCCGGAAAGCGCGTCCACCGCGAGCCGGGGACGACCGAGGAGATCCGCGCGCGCTACGTCGTCAACGCTACCGGCGCGTGGGCCGGCCGGATCGGCGAGATGGCCGGGGTCGACGTCGAGGTCCGCCCGTCGAAGGGCGTGATGACCGTGATGAACACCCGGCAGGTCGACACCGTGATCAACCGGTGCCGACCGAAGGGCGACGCCGACATCGTCGTTCCCCACGAGACGGCCTGTATCCTGGGGACGACGGACGAGGAGGTCGACGACCCCGAGGACTACCCGGAGGAGGAGTGGGAGGTCGACCTGATGATCGAGACGCTCTCCGAACTCGTGCCCGCGCTGAAGGACGCCCGTACGCTCCGCTCGTTCTGGGGCGTCAGACCCCTCTACGAGCCGCCCGGAACCGGCACCGACGACCCCACCGACATCACGCGCGACTACTTCCTCTTGGACCACGCCGAGCGCGACGACCTCCCCGGAATGACGAGCATCGTCGGCGGGAAGCTCACCACCTACCGGATGATGGCCGAGTCGATCTCCGACCACGTCTGTGGGAAGCTCGGCCACGACGCCGACTGCGACACCGCCGACGTGCCGCTTCCCGGCTCCGAGGACTTCAGCGTCCTGCGCGATTACATGGAGGAGTTCGGGATCCGGTCGCCGATCGGCCGCAGATCCGCCCAGCGGCTCGGCTCGCGGACCGACGACGTGCTGGGCGGGACCGACCCCAACCCCGTCGTCTGCGAGTGCGAGGGGGTCACCCGCGCGGAGGTTCGAGACGGGATCGAACAGGCCGGCTCCGACCTGAACGCGGTTCGGCTCCGGACCCGCGCCTCGATGGGGAACTGTCAGGGCGGATTCTGTACCCACCGCATCGCCTCGGAACTGGCGCAAGAGTACCCCGAGCCCGTCGCCCGCGACGCCGAGGACGAGCTCTACCAGGAGCGCTGGAAGGGCCAGCGGCACGCGTTGTGGGGCCGCCAGCTCTCGCAGGCGATGTTGAACCACCTGCTCCACGCCACCACGATGAACCGCGACGGCGACCCGGCGACGACCGACGCCGACGTGGACTTCGGCGCGTTCGACGCGGGGGTCGAGCCGGGGGGCGGCGGGTCCGCGGGCGACGGCTCGGAGTCGGACGACTCGGCCGCCGGCGTCACGGCGACCGACGGCGGGATCGACGCGGCCGAGAGCCCCGACGCGACCGACGGGGGCACGCATGGCGATCGATAGCGAGGTCCTCGTCGTCGGCGGGGGGATCGCCGGAATCACGGCCGCGATCGCGGCCGCCCGCGAAGGGGCCGACGTCCGGCTCGTCTCGCACAAGGCGAGCACGCTGCGGCAGGCGTCGGGGCTGATCGACGCGCTCGGCTACGTCCCCCCGACCGAGCCGGCGAAACCCCTGCGCGAGGGGCCGCCGACCGCGGGCTGGAACCTCGACCCCGACGAGTGGCCCGACCCGGAGGGACCGATCGCCGACCCCTTCGAGGCGATCGACCGGCTCCCCGAGGACCACCCGTACCGGCTCGTCGGCGCGGACGCGCTGCGGGAGGGGCTCGCGCTGTTCGACGACCTCGTCGGGGACGCGTACCTCGGCGGCCACACCGACCGGAACGCGCTGGTACCGACGTTCGGCGGTAGCGTGAAACCGACCGCCCGCTACCCCGCGTCGGCGGCGGCCGGGGTGGCGAGCGACGACCGCCCGACGCTGATCGTGGGGTTCCGGTCGCTCACCGAGTACGACGCGCGGGCGTTCGCCGACCGGCTCGCGGCGGCCGGCGTCCCCTTCGACGTCGCCGGCGCGGAGGTGGAGTTCGCGGAGGCGTTCCGCGCGGACGCGAAGGTCACCCGCCTCGCGAAGGCGCTCGACCGCGACGAGCCGATCGACGGCACGCCGGCCCGCGAGGCGCTGGCGAAGGCGGTGGGGCCGCACCTCCACGACGTCGTCGACGAGGCCGGCGGCGTCGACCGCGTCGAGCGGGTCGGGTTCCCGGCGTTCCTCGGCGACGACCACGCGGCGGAGGTGCGCGCGGCGCTCGCCGACCGGCTCGGCGCGGACGTCTTCGAGGTCCCGATGGGGCCGCCGAGCCTGCCCGGACTCCGGCTCGAGGACCTGCTGTACGACGCGCTCGACGACGCCGGCGTCCGGTTCGAGACGGGGACGCCCGCGGTGGGGTACGAGACGGACGAGGGCGGGGCTGGCGGCGACGGGAACGGCGGCCGGATCGACCACCTCGTGATGGACCGAAAGGGCAGCGAGGTCCCGTACGGCGCGGAGGCCGTGGTGCTCGCGACGGGCGGGCTGGTCGGGAAGGGGCTGGATTCGGACCGCGACGGCGTGCGCGAGCCGGTCCTCGACCTACACGTTCCACAGCCCGCGGACCGCTACGAGTGGTTCGTCGACGACGCGTTCGGCGAGCAGCCGTACGCGCGATTCGGTGTGCGGCCGGACGAGCGACTGCGGCCGCTCGACGGGTCGGGGGAGGTTGCGTACGGGAACGTCCGGGTCGCCGGCGGTGTCGTCGGCGGCGCGGACGTGGCGCGCGAGAAGTCCGCGAGCGGCGTCTCGCTCGCGACCGGCCTCGTGGCGGGTCGGGAGGCGGCACGGGAGGTTCAGCAATGACACGACACACAGAGAACGGCGACGGGGCGGACGGGACCGACGGATCGCACGGGGACGGCGGACCGAACGACGGCGACCGCCGCGGGGCGAACGACGCCCAACGCTGCGGCTGTGGGGGGACCGACGGGACGCCGCAGCCGAACGTGCCCGAGATCGGCCGCGACGAGCGCCCGGCGATCTTCGTTCCCGACGGCGGGGACGAGGAAGGCGCCGGCGCGGGGCCGTCCGAGACGGACGGGTCGGCCGCGGCGGACGCGCCGCGAACCGCGACCGACGGAGGCGTCGAGAGCGCGACCGGCGGCAGCGACTCGACCGAGCTCGACCCCGACGCCTACGATCCGATCGACGTGTTCCCGGAGGGCGACCTCGACCTGCGCGACGGGGCCGACTCCTGTTACAAGTGTACCTCCTGTGATACCTCCTGTCCGGTCGCGGAGGTCGACGACGAGTTCCCCGGCCCGAAGTTTCAGGGACCGGAGCAGTGGCGGCTCAAACGGAAGGACGACCACGACATCGACGAGTCGATCACCTCCTGTTCGAACTGTATGCGGTGTGACGACGCCTGCCCCTCCTCCGTGCCGCTCTCGCAGATGCACAACGAGGCGCGCGGCCAGTTCGTCGAGGAACAGATGGAGAAGCTCTCCCTCGAGTACGTCCGCAACCGGATCTTAGCGAACTACCGGACCTCGGCGCGGCTGGCGAGCGTGGTCCCGCGGCTCTCCTCGTTCGCGATGAACTTCGGGCCCGCCCGGTGGGCGATGGACAAAGTGCTCGGGATCCCCAAAGAGCGGGAGTTCCCCGAGTTCGCGACGACGACGTTCCGCGAGTGGTGGCGCGACCGCGGCGGCGCACAGATTGAGAACCCCGACAAGCGCGTGGCGTACTTCCACGGCTGTTACTCCAACTACAACACGCCGGAGGTGGGGAAAGCGATGGTCAGAGTGTACGAGCACTTCGGGTACGAGGTGATGGTGCCGCCCCAGAAGTGCTCGGGGACGCCGATGTTCGCGAACGGGATGTTGAAGGACGCCCGCCGCCACGCCGAGACCAACGTCGAGAACCTGGTCGAGGCGATCGGCGACGGCGCGGACGTGATCGCGTCGTGTACCTCCTGTTCGATGTCGCTCCGGCAGGAGTACCCCGAGCTGTTCGACATCCACGGCATCGAGGACGTCTCCGATCACACCTTCGAGGCGCTGGAGTACCTCCGGATCCACGAGGACCTGGACGGCGCGCTCGCCGAGAGCGACGGCCCCGGCGACGAGCAGTCGTTCGCGTACCACGCGCCGTGTCACGCCCGTAACCAGGGGCTCGCCCGGCAGGCGGTCGAGACGTTCCGCGACGTCGACGGCGTCGAGATGGAGGACGTGGGCGACTCCTGTTCGGGGATCTCGGGCACCTACGGCTGGAAGAGCGAGAAGTACGAGAAGTCGATGCAGATCGGCGAGGAGATGTTCGATCACATGGAGGACGCCGAGGGCGAGGTGGGGATGACGGAGTGCCCGACCTGCGCGATGCAGATGGAACACGGCACCGGCTACGAGATCGAACACCCGCTCCAGCTGCTCGAGGAGACGCTCGTGGCGTAGATCCGACGCTGCCCCTCGTGTTATCCATCATCTCGACGGGAACGATGCCGAGTTGGCCCTCGCGTTCGCTCACGACGGTCGTCTCGTCGAGACCAACCACACCGTCACCGTTCGAATCGTCACTCTGTCCTCGAAGGCGGTTCCCTCGTGAGGACGACGGCTACGGAAGTGCTCGATGACCGAACCCGTTACCTCGGCAGAAGGTGCGAAACTGAGGAAACCGGGTTAGCTACCCGTCCTCAGGAGTTTCCGGCTGCGCCTCGTCGCTTTCGTCATCACCGGAGTCGTCGTCAGCGTCGTCGTTATCGGCCTCGCCGTCTTCGCCGGAGCCGCCGTCTTCAGCGTCGCCGTCGTCGGCACCTTCGCCGTCGTCGGCACCTCCATCTTCGCCGTCGTCGCTCTCGTCTTCACCGGAGTCGTCGTCGTCAGCATCGTCGTCGCCGTCAGCATCGTCGTCGCTCTCGTCTTCACCGGAGTCGCCGTCGTCAGCGTCCTCGCCGCCGTCAGCATCGTCGTCGCTCTCGTCTTCACCGGAGTCGTCGCCAGCATCGCTATCGTCACCTTCGCCGTCGTCAGCGTCCTCGCCGTCGTCGGCACCTTCGCCGTCGTCAGCGTCCTCGCCTTCGTCGGCATCCTCACCGTCGTCAGCGTCGCCGTCGTCGGCATCGCCGTCGTCAGTATCCCCACTCTCGTCGTCCGGGGCTTCGATCGTGATGATCGCGTCCTGCCCGAAGTCGTTCGAGAAGACGCTGTGGATGTACGTGCCTGCGGGAGTCCCGTCAGTGGGTATCTCGAACTGAACGGTCGTCGAGTTCTCGCCGTCGAGGTCGACGGTTCGGGTCTCCACGAGGTCGCCGTCGAACCGGAACTGGACCGGCTGTTCGTGGGCGAACTCGTTGGGGTTCGAGACGGTGGCGTTCACGGTGACGTTCTCGCCCGCGGTCACGGACTCGGGCGCGGTGAGGTCCGTGACTCCGAAGGAGACGATCTCGTCGACGATCAGGACTCGGGCCGGTTGCCCGTCCTCACGCGTGTACACGCCGTGGATGTACGCGTCGGAATCGATCTCCGACGTGTTGACCGTGGTCGTGAAGTCGGTCGATTCGCCGGCATCGAGGCTGACCTCCTCGCGGGCCGATACGTTACCGTCGAATCGGTACTCCACGGTCTGTGTGTCCGCTTCGTCGTTGGGGTTCTCGACGGTCGCAGTGACGTCCAGCGCGTCGCCCCGTTCGACGACCTCGGGCGCGGTCAGATCATCGACGACGAACGATTCGCCGGTGGTCTCCGAGGCCTCCACGGTGACGTTCGCCGCATCGGTGACCGCCGACCCGTTGGCGACGTACGGACCGTCCTCCGACCCGTCGGTCGCGACGAAGTCGTAGGTCCCGTTCGCGTTCGTGTCGCGATGCGGCATCGCGATCAGCGTCTCGTTTCCGGTTAGTTCCGTTCGGTCGAACGTCGCTCCCGGAACGTCATCGAACAGCGTGACGGTGACGTTCTCGTGTTCCCCAGGCTCGAGGTACTCCGAGACGCCGATCACGCTCCCGGTGACCTCCCCGTCGAGCAGGCTATCGTCGTGGATCACGACGAATCCACCGTCGGACGTGTTGACCGAATCGACGGTCACCGCCGTGCCGTTCGTTGTCTGGTCGGAAAACGCCACCGTGGCGTCGTTGCCTGCCGGAGCATCGACCTGTGGCCGCAGTTCCTGCGCTCCGACCATCCCCGCGACGGAGCTCATCATCACCGCCGCGAGTACGACCGCGATAAGTTTCTTCGTTGAAGATTCCATGTGCGTTGTAACTCAGCTCGGCCGTCGCGTTTCGTTCGTCGAACTGTCCTCCGATCGCTCGGCCGCAACCCTCGTGTGAACCACAGCGCACGTCACGACCCGGCCCAGGTTTGTTATGCGTCGTCGTGGTCAGATTTCGCTCGGCTTACTCTCGACCGGTGGTCTCCGACGATTGACGGGTCTCTGCCGCGGCCGATAAGGACCGCTTAGTAGCGACTCCCGGCTGTACTGCCCGGATCAGCCCGGCGGATCCCGGAACCCCTGACACGGGGAGTAATCCCAACCAACCGACGCGTGACGGAGGTCCCGCGCCGGCGACGCCGGTGTCGCGGTCACATTCCGTTCAGGGGGAACCCCGCGGTCGGGACGTAGAAGTACGGCTCGACGCCGAGGACGTGGAGCGTGGTACGGGGCGTGAGGGGATAGGAAGGCAAACCGCGCGGCGGCGGATCCAACCCGTGCGTTCATTACCCCTGGGCGGTGACGGGCGGCCATGTTCGCGGACCGTTCCGATCTGCTCGCCGACGCCGATCCCGTCCGCGGGTACGGCGTCGCCGTGACGCCCGGACGGGACGGACCGCTGGTCTTCGTCGCCGGATACGGGGAGCCGAACCGACTGTACGCCCGCGAGGACGGCGGGTCGGGGCGCTTCTCGAACACCGCGTGCGGGATCGTCGCCGACGGCGACAGACACGCCATGGGGGTGTGCGCGGCCGACGTCGACGCGGACGGCTGCGAGGAGATATACGTCCACAACTGCGCCAACAGCGTCGGCGTCGCCGGCGACTCCGACCTCCTCCTCGACCGACTGGAGGCGGACAAGTACCGCTGGACCGACACGTTCGCGCTGCCCGTCAACGGCGACCGGCTCAACTTCCGGGCGGGCCGCTCGGTCGCCGCGCTCGATCGGCTCGGCACCGGGCGGTACGGGGTCGCCGTCGCCAGCTACGGCGCGCCGCTGGCGTTCTACGAGCTCGGCGACGACGGCGAGGCCTCCGACATGGCCGACGCGGTCGGGCTTGCGGTCGAGGACGGCTGCCGGTCGCTGCTCCCCGGCCCCCTCTGCTCGGAGGGCACCGACCTGTTCGTCGGCGTCGAGGCCGGACCGAACCGGCTGTTCCGCAACGACGGCGGCCACTACGAGCCGGTCGACGGCGGGCCCGACCTCGCCGACCCCGCCGGCGACGCTCGGGGCGTCGCGCTGGTCGACGAGGACGGGTCGTTCGCGCTCGCGGTCGGCAACTGGGAGGGACACAGCCGGCTGCTCAGACCCGACGCCGAGGGACGGTACCGCGACGTCGCGCCGTCGGCGCTTCGCGCGGCGGAGGGCGTCCGGTCGGTGGTCGCCGCCGACTTCGACAACGACGGGCGACAGGAGCTGTTCTGTAACGGCTTCGGCGAGGCCAGCCGGCTCTTCGAGCGGGTCGATCCGACGGGGACGGACGTCGACGACGCGGCGAACGGGCCCCGCTGGGCCCCCGGCGACGTCGGCGCGGCGACGGAGCCGACGGGGTTCGGCACGGGCGCGGTCGCCGCCGACCTCGACGGCGACGGGGTCCTCGAGCTCGTCGTCGTCCACGGCGAGGTGGCGGCCCAGCCGATCTCGGTGTACGCCGCGCCGGCCGCGGCCGACAACGACCGGATCCGGGTCCGTCCGACGACGCCGCAGGGTGCGCCGGCCCGCGGGGCGACCGTTCGGCTCCGCGTCGCGGGCGGCGGAACGCAGCGGCGAGTGATCGACGCCGGCGGGGGCTACCTCTGTCAGACGGAGCCGGTCGCGCACTTCGGGCTCGGGGACGCGAGACCGGAGCGCGTCGTCGTGCGCTGGCCGGACGGCCGCGAGCGGACGATCGCCGACCCCGACGCGAACGTCGAACTCGACGTCGCGCACCCGGCCGCGCGCGTCGAGTGAGCGAGTGGAGAGCAAACAGCGGGGAAAGCGGACGGGAGCGACCCCCTCGCCCGGCCAGAACTGCCGCGCTTCGCGGGTTCAAGTGGCCGCGAGCCCACGGGCGGGTATGGTGGATCCGACATCCGATCTCGGCGAGGAGGACGAGGAGTCCGCGCCCCGGTGTGCGTCCTGCGGGGAGCCCGCCCTCGGCGTCGAGAGGCGGACGGTGACGTGGGTGGAGGACGGCGAGATCGAACGACGACACTTCTGCGGGGAGGCGTGTCGCGAGGGGTGGGGTCGATAGCGCGGGAGGCTTTTTACCACGGGGCGAGAAGCCTCACGCATGATCTCACTCGACGAGGCGGTGACCGCCAGACTGGAGTCACACGGGGAGCGGTTCGAGGTCCTCATCGACCCGGACGCCGCGCTGGCGATGAAACGCGGGGAGTTCGAGGGCGAACTGGAGGAGGTGATCGCCGCAGAGGACGTCTTCGAGAACGCGTCTCGAGGCGATAGGCCCGCCGAGGAGGACCTGGAGACGGTTTTCGGAACGACCGATCCACTGGAGATCATCCCGCAGATCGTCGAGCGCGGCGAGATCCAGATCACGGCCGAGCAACGCGAGGAGATGCAAGAGCGGAAGCACAAACAGCTCGTGAACACGATCACGCGCAACGCCGTGAACCCGCAGATGGACGACTCGCCGCACCCGCCCGAGCGGATCGAACGCGCGCTGGAGGAGGCGGGCTTCCAGATCGACCCGATGGAGCCGGTCGAGAACCAGGTCGACGACGCGCTCGAGGCGCTCCGCCCCGTCATCCCGATCCGGTTCGAGGAGGTGACGATGGCGGTCCAACTGCCCGCGGACTACGCGGGGTCCGGACAGGCGAAGGTTCGAGAGTTCGGCGACTTAGAGCGCGAGGAGTGGCAGAACGACGGCTCGTGGGTCGGCGTGCTCACCTTCCCCGCCGGGTTACAGAACGACCTCTACGACCTCGTCAACGAGGTGACCTCCGGGGAGGGCGACGCCCGCGTGATCAAGGACAAGGACGAGCTGCGGACGCGGTGAGCGGCCGGCGGTCGCGCGGACGCCACGGGACTGCAGCGAGGTCGGGGCTGCGGCGAGGCCGCGGTCGCCCCGAGACCTTCCGGATCGTCCGACGTTCACCGCATCCCGAGGGTTGATACCGCACGACTGCGCGGGATCCGGCATGCATCAGCGAGCCTCGGAGTTCGCGGAGCGGGCGCACGAACGGTACGGCGTCGACGTCGAGGTCCTGGAGTTCGACGCCGGCACGAAGACGGCGGCGGCCGCGGCGAACGCGGTCGGCTGTGAGACCGCGGCGATCGCCTCGACCATCGTGATCTCGCTCTCCGGCGGCGACCGCGACGACGACGGGGCGCGACGCGCCTCCGGCAGTCGTATTTCACCCGACGACCTCGTCGCCGCGATCACGAGCGGCGCGAACCGCCTGGATCTGGACGCCGTCGCCGAGCACTTCGGCGCGTCGTCCGCCTCGATGGGCGACCCCGAACGGATCCGCGAGGTCGTCGGCTGGAGCATCGGCGGCGTCCCGCCGATCTGTCACGACGAGGCGGTCCCGACCGTGATGGACCCGACGCTCGGGACGTTCGAGACGGTGTACGCCGCGGCGGGGACTCCGAGCGCGGTGTTCCCGATCGAGCCCGACCGGCTCGCCGAGCTGGCGGACGCGACGGTGGTGGATCTGACGGAGTCGTGACCCGCCGGAGTCGCCCCCGATCGAGTCGCGACCAGATCGACTCGTAGCGGCAACCCGCCCGATCGATCCCGACGTTTATCGCGTTAGCGAGACATTCGGTACCATGGCGCGAGATCTGCCCCCGATGGACCCGGAGCTGTCGGCCGCTCTCGAGGAGATCCCGGACGAGTTCCTCCTCGCGAACGTCGTCGACTTCGACGACCTGCCCGGCACGCGAGAGCGCATGACGCAGTTGCTTGAGGCGATGCTGGAGGAGATGCCGGAGCGCCCCGGCGTCGAGTCCGAGGACGTGGCCGCACCCGGTCCGACGGACGACCGGGACCTCCCGCTGCGCGTCTACCGACCCGTCGACGCGGAAGGGCCGCTGCCGTGCGTCTACTGGATCCACGGCGGCGGCATGGTGTTGGGGGACTTAGACCAGGACGACCCCACCTGCGAGCGGTTGGCGGACGAACTCGGCTGCGTCGTGGTCTCGGTCGACTACCGGCTCGCGCCCGAACACCCGTATCCGGCCCCGGTGGACGACTGCTATGCCGGGCTCGAATGGGTCGCGGCGAACGCCGCGGACCTCGGCGCGGACGCCCTCCGGATCGCGATCGGCGGCCAGAGCGCCGGCGCTGGGCTCTCGGCCGCGGTGGCGCTCCGCGCGCGTGACGAGGGCGGACCCGACCTGTGTCACCAACACCTGATCTATCCCATGTTGGACGACCGAAACGTCACCGAGTCCAGCGAGCAGGTGACCGACATCGGGATCTGGGACCGCGGGATGAACGTCCGGGCCTGGGAGGCGTACCTCGACGAACTGAGCGGCGCGGGCGACCTCCCGCCGTACGCCGCGCCCGGACGGGTCGAGGACCTCTCGGGGCTGCCGCCGACGTACCTCGACGTCGGGACCCACGACGCCTTCCGCGACGAGACGCGGGCCTACGCGGAGCGGCTGCTCGCCGGCGGAGTCGAGACCGAGTTCCACCTCTGGCCCGGCGCCTACCACGCCTACGAGACGTTCGCGCCCGAGGCGCGGCTCTCGCGGGAGACGTGGGAGACTCGCCTGAACGCCCTCCGTCGCGCGTTCGACGCGTAGCGACGCGGCGATACGGTCCGACGGGTCACCGATTCGGCAGTCCGGGGTCGTTGTTAACTCGCGACCGCCAGCCACCCAATGTTATTAACTATGAGTTATGAAATAACAACACTTTTGTGTTAAACGGACGTTGCGATAGGTATGGACGACACGCGCAGATCGGTGTTGCGGCGGAGCGCAGGAATGCTCGGCGTGGGCGCCGTCGGCGCCCTCGCGGGGTGTGCGGGCGCGGGCGGCGGATCGGGCGCGGACGACGGGGACGAGACGAGCGGATCCGGCGACAGGATCGACTCCGGATACGCGATGTTCTTCCCGCTCTACGACTGGGCGAACCGGATCGCCGGCGATCACGCGACGTTCACGAACCCGGTCGACGTGGGACAGCTCGGTCACGGCTGGGAGCCGAGCGGGACTCTCGCGACCGACGTGGCGGCGAGCGACGTCTTCGTCTACTTCGACAGTCCCGAGTTCACCTGGGCACAGGACATCGCGTCGACGCTCGAGTCGGACTACGAGGAGGTGGTCGTCATCGACGGCCTGAGCGGTCTCGACGAGCGATTGCTCGCGTGGGACCACGGACAGGAATCACACGAGGAGGGAAGCCACGACCACGAAGAGGAGGCAAGCCACGACCACGAAGGCGAGATCGACCCGCACGTCTGGGTCGATCCGGTCCTCGCGACGGATGTCGTCGACACGATCGCGGCGGGGCTGGGCGACGCGGATCCGGACAACGCCGACGACTACGCCGAGAACGCCGAGGCGTACGCGGCGGAGCTCGAGGAGGTCGACGAGGCGTTCGCCACCACCGTTGAGGCCGCAGAGCGCGACGTCGTCGTCCTCGCCGGCCACGACTCGTTTCAGTACCTCGCCGAGCGGTACGGTTTCGAGGTCCACTCGCCGGTCGGCGTGTCGCCGCAGAACGAGCCGAGCGGGAGCGACATCGCCGACACGGTCGCGGTCGTCGACGACAACGGGATCGACGTGGTGTTGTACGACCGGTTCGAGTCGCCGAACCTCGCGGAGACGATCGTCGAGAACAGCGACGCGACGGAGACGATGGCGGTGACGCCGGTGGGCGGGTCGACGAGAGAGTGGAACGAGGCGGGGTACGGCTACCGCGAGCAGATGCTCGAGGTCAACCTCCCCGCCTTCGGCCGCGCGCTCGGTGCCGAGTGATCGCCGCCGACCGCCTCGCCGGATCGGATCGAAGAGCTAAACCGCCGAAGGACGGAACAAGGAGACACACAGTGGACCCGGTCATCGAGCTCGAAAACGTGACGTTCGCGTACGGCGACACCGTCGCCGTGAGAGACGTCTCGCTGACGGTCGAGGCCGGCGACTTCCTGGGGCTCGTCGGCCCGAACGGCTCCGGGAAGACCACGCTCTTACACCTCATGCTGGGGCTTCACACTCCCGACGAGGGGACCGTCAGGCTGTTCGACCGCCCGATCGACGCGGTCGAGGACGGGAGCCGGATCGGGTACGTCTCCCAGCGGGCGACGAGCCGGGGGGGCACGATGCCGGTCACCGTCCGCGAGTGCGTCACGATGGGGAGGTTCGCCCACGTCGGCCACGGTCGGCTCGGCGAGGCGGACCGGGAGGCGGTCGCGACCGCGATGGAGACGGTCGAGATCGTCGATCTCGCGGATCGGTTGATGAACGAACTCTCGGGCGGGCAGCGGCAGCGCGCGTACATCGCCCGCGCGCTGGCGAGCGAGGCGGAGTTGCTCGCGCTCGACGAGCCGACCGTCGGCGTCGACGCCGAGTCGCGGGACGCCTTCTACGCGCTCTTGGACCGGCTCAACGACGACGGCATCACGATCGTGTTGATCGAACACGACATCGGCGTCGTCACCGATCGTGCCGACCACGTGGCGTGTATCAACACCGAACTGTACCACCACGGCGACACCGAGTCGTTCGTCGAGAGCGACGCCCTGGCCGACGCCTACGGCGCGACCGGACAGGTCGTCCACCACCACCACCCATGACCGGCGAGGGACCGGAGAACACGAGCGACGACGCGGGGACCGTCGACGCGGCCGGATCGACGCGCGGTCCCCGCCGAACGATCGAGCTCGCGGGGGTGGCCGCCGCCGCCGCCCTGGCGGCCGCCATGATCGGGTTCGTGCTGCTCTACTGGGCGCAGGACCTCCCGATCGCGAGCGAGTTGTACGCCGGCTTCCGCTCGGTGGGTCGCGTGATGGACGCCGCGTTCGGGACCAACGTGTTCAGACACCCGTTCATGTGGCAGTCGATGGCGACCGGCGTGCTGGTCGGCGTCGTCGCCCCGCTCGTCGGGACGTTCCTCGTCCACCGTGAGATGGCGCTCATCGGGGAGACGCTCGCACACACCGCCTTCGCGGGGGTCGCGCTCGGCTTCCTCTTGAACGCCGTCACCGGGTGGAACGGTCCGATGCTGCTCGTCGCGCTCGTCGTCGGGATCGTCGGCGCGCTCGGCGTTCAGTGGCTCACGGAACGAACCGACGCCTACGGCGACGTGCCCATCGCGATCATGCTCTCGGGGAGCTTCGCCGTCGGGACGCTGATCGTCAGCTACGGCCGCGGGCTCACCGGGATCGCCATCGAGGGGTATCTCTTCGGCAACCTGGGTGTGGTGACCGTCGAGGGCGCGCGGCTGATGGCCGCCCTCTCCGTCGTCGTCGTCGTCGCGGTCGCGGCCACCTACAAACAGCTGCTCTTCATTACCTTCGACGAGCAGGCCGCCCGCGTCGCGCGGCTGAACGTGACCGGTTACAACACGCTCCTCGTGGTGTTGACCGCCGTGGTCGTCGTGGGCGCGATGCAGGTGCTGGGAGTGATCCTCGTCGCCGCGATGCTCGTCGTTCCCGTCGCCGCGGCCTCCCAGATCGCCCGGAGTTTCCGGGAGACGACGTACCTATCGGTGATCTTCGGGCAGCTGTCGGTGATCGGCGGGTTCGCGGTCGCGATCGGCGGGGAGCTTCCCTCCGGCGGGTCGATCGTGGTCGTCGCGATCGGGATCTACCTGCTCGCGGTCGCCGCCTCCGGCTTCTCCGTCCGGGCGATCTCGACGCACGGGTGAGTGCGAACGGGGTGGAACGCGAACGAGCGCCATCCCCCGCGGCGCGCGATCCGGCGACCATCCCCGCTCGTGCGCGTCGAGTGCGGTTTCCACAGACCCTTATGTCCCGACCGCGAGTGGGGAGTATGGGAGACACCGAGACCTACACCGTCACCGGCCCCGACGGCGAGGAGGAGTCGTTCGAGCTGCCCGCCGGCCTCGTCGACGTGCTCAGCGAGCAGGGCGAACCGTCGACGCGGGTCGTCACCGACGTGATCGTCCAGGCGATGGCCCAACAGGCGCACGTCATCGCTCACCACAGCGAGGGCGGCGTCCCCGACGACATCGCCGAGATGAACGAGACCGCGGAGGAACTGTTCGAGGAGCGGTTCGGCCAGTCGCTCCAGGACGCGCTCGGCCACTCGCACTAGCCGGCTCGGACGCGAGACGGGACCGCGCGACGCGGCGGGCGACCGCTTAAGTCGCCCCCGAACGTAGATCGAATCATGAGTGACACCGCCGGATCGCCGGTGTTGATCTTCGACGGCGACTGCCCGTACTGCTCGATCGCGGCGGTCGCGCTCCGCCGGCTCGACGACGTGGCGGCGGTGCCGTGGGAGGCAGACCCCGTCGGCCCGTTCCTCGACGCCCAGTTCGGCGCGCGGCCGTTCGCGATGGTGTTCGTCGATCCCGACGAGCGGCGGGTGTACGCGGGGCGCTCGGCCGCCGAGGAGCTCGCGGAGCGGGCCGGGACGCCGGGGATCGTCGGCGGACTCGTCCGCGACAACTACGACCGGATCGCCGGCGTCGTCGGCGCACTGTCGGGTCGCGACCGCGATCCCGACGACTTCCACGACGCCTACGACCTCACCGACGAGGCCACCGACCTGGTCGGAACGCTCCGGCCGGCCGCGAGCGAGCCGCCGGAGCCGACCGCCTGAGACCGTGTCCGAACCGAACGCGGCCGCGTCCTCGCGGACGGCTCGTGACCTCCCGGCCGGCGCCGTCGGCGGAACCTACACCCTCCTCGTCGAACTGTCCTCGACGACCAGCCTCTCCGTCGGCGCGCTCGGCGAGCGCCGGTTCCCCGCCGGCGGGTACGCGTACACGGGCAGCGCGCTCGGCTCCGGCGGGTTCTCGCGAGTCAGCCGTCACCGACGAACCGCCCGCGGCGACCACGACGTGCGCCACTGGCACGTCGACTACCTGCTCGGTGAGACGGACGCGCGGGTCGACCGCGTCGTCCACGCGCCCGGCGTCGACGCCGAGTGCGCGGTGGCCGCCCGGCTCCCGGCGGGACCGGTCGACGGGTTCGGCGCGTCCGACTGCGGGTGTTCGAGCCACCTCTCCGCGGCGGCGACCCTCGGCGACCTGATCGATCGCGTGACCCGCGCGTACGACGCCGAGGGCGCGAGCGTTCGGATCGACGAGTCCGGGACTTAGAGGTCGTACCGGTCGACGACCTCGCGGAGCTGTTCGCGGCGTCCCTCGACCGCGCGCGTCCGGAGGGCCTCCTCCGCGTCGGTCGGGCACGCGAGGTCCGGAACCTCGGTCGGTTGGCCCTCCTCGTCGAGCGCGACGAAGGTGAAGTACGACGCCGTCGTGCGGCGTTCCTCGCCGGTCCGCGGGTTCTCCGCGTGGACCTCGACTTTCACGTCGAGGCTCGTCCGTCCGGTGTTGAACACGTACCCCTCGATCACGACGACCTCGCCCATCTCGATGGGCGCGATGAAGTCGACGTGGTCCATCGACGCGGTGACCACCTGTCGGCGAGAAAATCGCATGCCCGCTATCGCGCCGCAGACGTCCATCCAGTGTAACACCGCCCCGCCGAGCGCCCGGCCGAGGTTGTTGGTGTCGTTCGGCAGAAGCATCTCGGTCATCTCCGTGTGGGACTCGGCGAGGGTCGCGTCGCTCGCGCCGACCGCCGGCTCCGTTCCGTCCTCCGCCGACTCGTCGTCCGGGTCGCTCATGGGTCCGCTCGGTCGGGCGGTCACTTCAACCCGCGGCTACAGCACTCGCAGCGACGCGCCCCACGGCTACGGATCGTCGCGGCGACCGTCGCCGAAGCGGATCGAGTCCGGCGGCCGACCCGCCTCGTCTATCACCTCCTCGGAGACGACGATGGGACACTCGACGCGGACGGCCAGCGCCAGCGCGTCGGAGGGCCGCGCGTCGAAGACGAACCGCTCGGGCTCGCCGGACTCGTAGCGCTCGGCGTCGACCTTCGCGTAGAAGGTCCCGTCCGCGAGATCGTCGATCCGCACTCGGTCTATCGCCCCGCCGAACTCGGTGAGTATCTCCACGAGGAGGTCGTGCGTGAGCGGGCGGTCGAACGGTTCGCCCTCGAGGACGGTACCGATCGAGCGGGCCTGGTCGCCGCTAACGAAGATGGGGACGTACTCGTCGCGGACGCTGAGGACCACCGCCGGGACGTCGCCGCCGGGTGCCGAGCCGGCTCCGACCCCGACGACCTCGGCTTCGTGTTCCATACGGGGAGATGGTGACACCCGCATGAATAGCTGTCCCCGCTCGTCGGACGCGACGGGGTCCGATCGTCGATCGATCGACGCGACGAGCGCGGGGTCGCCGATCGTTCGATCACCCCCGACGATCAGGGAGCGCCCCGACTCCGCCGGTACCAGTAGAACCAGCCGATCGAGAACACGAGCGCGGCTCCAAGGAAGAAGACGACGCCCGGCTCAGTGAGCGCCGCCCCGATATCGACGAGGAGGTCCCTCGCCGAGTCGACGACGACGTCGACGACCCCGTCGCTTCGCTCCGCGTCCACCGTCGGTCCCGTCGCGGGTTCGTCCGACTCCTCCGTCGCGATCCCGACGTCCCCGCCGTCTCCGCCATCGGTACCGCCGCCTCCGGCATCGTCGCCGCCGGCGGCCCCGTACTGTCCGGCCGTGGCGTCGGGGCTCGCCATCGCCGCGAGGCGTTGGACGGCGAACGCCGCGAGTCCGAGGAGCGCGTAGCCGCCGAGCAGCCGCTTCAGCGCCGTCCTGATCCCGGAGGACTGCTCCTGGCTTCCCGCGAACAAGACCAGGGGCTCGTCGGCGGGCGCGTACACGTTCATCTCGCGACCCTTCTCCGAGTAGGTCGTGTCGATGACGTCGACGACCTCCGCGTCGCTGAGCTTCGAGAGGTGGTACTGGACGTTCTGGAGGGACGTGTCGAGCTCGTCGGCCAGCTCGGACGTCGTCGCCGGCCTCTCGTGAAGCGTCGAGAGGACGTTCCGAGCGGTCTCTGAGCCGAGCGCCGCGAGCAGCTCGTCGGCTTCCTCGTCGTCGACGCCGACGACGCGCGGTTCGCGGTCGTCGGGTTCGGGGTCCGGCAGGGAGGGCAACAGCCGCGACATACGGGGACATGCGCGGGGTGTGGATACAAATCTGTTGGGACCGACGCGTCGAACTCGCGGCGGTCTCGGTGGGGCTCGGTGCCCCTGTCCGACTGGTCGCGGGCGCTCGATATCGACTCACAAACCCTAAACGACGTGACGCAGTACGTCGGGGTGATGACAGAGACGCCCGAGGGACCGGCCGACGCCGCGTCGGCCCCCTCCGAGAGCACTCCAATCGCCGCCGAGGGCCGCGAGTCCGGGTCGGTGACGGTCGTCGGTACCGCACACGTCTCGGAGCGCTCGGTCGAGGAGGTGGAGGAGGCGATAGCGCGGGAGGAGCCCGACGTCGTCGCCGTCGAACTGGACGAGGGTCGCTACCGGCAGATGCAGGGTGAGACCCCCGACGACCTCGACGCGAGCGACCTGCTGCGCGGGAACACGGTCTTTCAGTTCCTCGCCTACTGGATGCTCTCGTACGTCCAGGCGCAACTGGGCGAGCGGTTCGACATCGAGCCCGGCGCGGACATGAAAGCCGCCGTCGACGTCGCCGAGCGCCTCGGGATCGACGTCGCGTTGGTCGACCGCGAGATCCAGACCACGATCCAGCGGTTCTGGGCGCGCATGACCCTGATCGAGAAGCTCCGGATGGTCGGCGGACTCGCCTTCGGCGTCACCGACTCCCGCGTCGTCGGGGTGGTCGCCGGGATCCTGATCGGCGTGATCGCCGGGCCCGCGATCGGGCTCTTCGGCGGCTCCTTCGGCGTCACGGAGCCGCTCCTGACCAGCGTGACCGCGGGGATGCTCGCGGCGGTCCTGGTCGCGCTCGTCGTCGACCAGGTCGGGAAGGCCGGCCTCTCGCCCGACGCGCGGCTGTACGCCGCGGCCGCGGCCGGACCGCTCGCGGGTCTCGCGGTGGCGGCCTCGGGCGTCGCCGACGGGCTCGTCGCGGCGTACCTCGGCGGGCTCACGGTCCGGGCGATCGGGAGCCTCGGGCTGGGGCTCGCGCTCGGGCTGTCCGTCGGGATCGTCGGCGCGACGCTGCTCGGACTGGTCGGGCTCGCGAGACCCTCCGGAGACGCGGAGTACGGCGGGATCGAGGAGATCGACATCGAGGACCTCACGGACACCGACGTGGTGACGATGATGATGGAGGAGTTCAGACAGTTCTCGCCGGGCGGCGCGGAGGCGCTCATCGACGAACGGGACGCGTTCATCGCCCACCGGCTCGTCGCGCTGCGGGAGGCCGGCCGCGACGTGGTGGCCGTCGTCGGCGCGGGCCACCGCGCGGGGATCGAGACGTACCTCGCGAGCCCGGAGACGCTGCCGCCGATGGCCGACTTGGTCGGCGAGGAGTCGGGGCAGGGGTTCCCCTGGAAGAAGCTCGTCGGCTACGGGATCACGGTCGGGTTCGTCGGCTTCTTCGTCCTGCTCGCGATGGCCGGGGTCCGGAACGGCTTCCTGCTTCGGCTGTTCGGCGCGTGGTTCCTGATCAACGCCGCCTTCGCGGCCGGGTTCGCGAAGCTGGCCGGCGCGCGGTGGTCCTCGGCCGGCGTCGGGGGCGCGGTCGCGTGGATGACCTCGATCAACCCGCTTCTCGCGCCGGGCTGGTTCACGGGCTACGTCGAGTTGCGTCACCTGACGGTGAACGTCGGCGATATCGGCACGCTCAACGAGCTTCTGTCCGACGAGACCCGGCCGCCCGGCGAACTCGTCAGGGAGATGCTCGACGTGCCGCTGTTCAAGCTCATCGTGGTCGTCGCGATGACGAACGTCGGCAGCATCGTCGCGAGCTTCCTCTTCGCCGTCTACGTCCTGCCGGCGATGTTCGGCGACATCGGCGGCGTCGAGGAGGTCTCCCGGCTGATGATCCAGGGCGCGCGAAACAGTGCCGAACTGCTCCGCGGACTGGTGGCTCCCTGACACTCCATGGTAACGACCATCGCCGGCCGCCGGATCGGCGGCCTCTACTTCAGCGGCACCGAACTCAAGGACCTCCTCGTCGCGTGGCTCGCGCTGGGCGTGGCGTTCACGCTCTTCTTCGTCGGCGGGAGCGCCGGCATCTCCCGGATCGTCGCCGCCGGCGTGGTGCTTCCGCTCCTCGTCGGCCTCCTGACGGCGGGCGTCGGATTCCTCCTCCACGAGATCGCCCACAAGGTCGTCGCGGTCCGCTACGACCAGGTCGCGGAGTTCCGCGCGGACAACGGGATGCTGTTCCTGGCCGTCGCGAGCGCCCTGCTCGGGTTCATCTTCGCCGCGCCCGGAGCGGTCCACCACCGCGGGCGGCTGACCGCGGGCGAGCACGGCCGGATCGCGCTCGCCGGTCCCGTCGTCAACCTGCTCCTCATGGTCGTCTTTCTCCCGGTGTTGTACGCGGGAACCCTGCTGGGCGGCGAGGTCCTGACGCTGATCGGTGAACGCGGGATCGCGATCAACGTCTTCCTGGCCGCGTTCAATCTGGTCCCGTACGGGCCGCTCGACGGGAGGACGGTGATGGACTGGAGCCGCGTCGTCTGGGCGGTCGCGTTCGTTCCCTCGGTCCTGCTCACGGTGCTTCTCGTGTTCGTGCTCGGCCTCGGGTTCGGCGGCCCGTTTTGAACGGGCACGCGGTCTCCGCTTTCGCGGACAAGCGGTGTCCTTTTGCTCCGGCGCGCCACGACACGCGTATGACCGAGAACGGCGGCGACGGGGACGGCGGCGGTGACGGCGACGACGAGGCGCTCACGTACGCCGACGCGGGCGTCGACATCGACGCGAGCGAGGCGGCGACCGCCGCGCTGGTCGGGATGGTCGGCGAGGGCGAGGGCGACTACGCCGGCCTGCTCGACATCGGCGACCGCTACCTCGCGTTAGCGACGGACGGCGTCGGGACGAAGCTGCTCGTCGCGGAGGCGCTCGCCGACTACTCGACGGTCGGGATCGACTGTATCGCGATGAACGTCAACGACCTCGTCGCCGCCGGCGTCCGCCCCGTGGCGTTCGTCGACTACCTCGCGGTCGACGAGCCGAACGAGGCGTTCGCCGAGCAGGTCGGCGAGGGGCTCGCGACGGGCGCGGAGCGGGCCGACATCGAACTCGTCGGCGGCGAGACGGCGGTGATGCCGGAGGTCGTCCGCGGGCTCGACCTCGCGGGGACCTGCGCCGGCCTCGCCGCCAAGGACGGGGTCTTCGACGGGCAGGCGGAGCCCGGCGACGCGCTCGTCGGCTGGGCGTCCTCCGGGATCCACTCCAACGGGTTGACGCTCGCCCGCGAGGCGGTCACGCGCAAGCACGAGTACACCGACCCCGCGCCCTTCGAGGGCTACGACACCCTCGGCGAGGCGCTGTTGGAGCCCACCCGCATCTACACCGACCTCCTCGACCCGATGCGCGAGCACGGCGTACGGGCCGCGGCCCACGTCACCGGCGGCGGCTGGACGAACCTGACGCGACTGGGCGCACGCCGATACGTGATCGCCGAGCCCTTCGACGCCCAACCCGTCTTCGAGTTCGTCCAGTCCGAGGGGAACGTCTCCGACGAGGAGATGCACCGAACGTTCAACATGGGGACCGGCTTCGTGGCCGCGCTCTCACCCGAGGCCGCCGAGTCGCTGGCGGCGGAGACGGGGGGTCGCGTGATCGGACGAGTGGAAGGGGGCGACGGCGAGGAGGGTGACGGCGAGGACGACGACGAGGAGGGCGACAGCGAGGGGAGCGTCGCGATCCGCGGACTGGAGCTATAAGAGGCGACAGTCGCCCGGATCCACGTCGTTTCCGGTTGGATCGACGCCACCGAATCTCCAGTCGTTCGGTAGTACGAAGCAGAAAACAGGGTCGTGCGGATCCCCGACAAAGCCCCAGTCGTGAGGACTCGATGCGCTCGCTGTGCTCCTCACTCAGTCGCTATCGCTCCTTCGTTGCGGTGCTTGCATCGCGCGTCTTCGTCCTCACGACTGCCCCTTTGAGTCCCCCTCCCGAACCGCACAGCACTGCGACCGCACCTCACGCCTCCCCAGCCTCGTCGCTCACTGCTCGCGGTTTCCCGCTCGCTACCGAGGTGCTCACCCCGTTCGCACCTCGCCCCGTTCGCGACGTCCCTCGCGTTCCGGCCGCGAGCCTTCGGCCCGCGACCGGGCGCGCCACCGCCAGGACCCATCGGTGAGTCTCGCCGCCGCGACTCACTCGCCGTCAGACTCGCCCTGCGCGGCCTCGACGCGGTCCGCGGCCGACTCCAGCGCCTCGGCGAGCGTTCGCGCCTGCGCCGGGGAGAGGGTGACCTCGTCGGCGTGGGCGGGGAGGTCGTCGACCGCCGTGTCGTCGAGTTCGACCTGGAGGTCGACGCGGTCGGGGTCCACCCGCGGCGCAGTGACGTTCACCACGCCGGGCGCGTCCGCCTCGAAGCCGTGGCCGCGCACCCTCGCGTCCACGAAGTCGAGCGTCGTGTACGCGTTCACGCGGAGCAGACGGTCGGACATCTCAGTCGTCCGCCGGAACCGGCGGGGCGTCGTCGAGCCCGTCCTCCTCGGCGTACGGGTACCAGGTGCGCTTCGTGTTGTGCATCATCGGGTCCTCGTAGTCGGTCTCCTCCGGATCGACGAGCGCGTCGAGCTCCTCGTCGTCGTGACGGGCGACGAACGCGCGGAACGACTCGCCCTCCTCGCGCTGGTCCGCGAAGCTCTCGAGCAGGTTGGCGATCGCGCCCGGCACCTCGTCGACGGGCACGCGCTGGGTCACCCACCGGGCGAATCCCGGCTCCTCGCCGAGTCCGCCGCCGAGCCCCACGTCGAGCGCCTCCACCGGCTCGCCGTCCTTCCGCGTCTTCATGCCCCGCAGGCTCACGTCCGCGATCTGCGGCTGTGCGCAGGAGGCGGTACAGCCGGAGAGGTGGACGTGGAACTCCTCGACGCCGTCGGGGAGCTCCGCGTTCTCCTTGAGCCACCGGGCGAACCGCACCTGCCGGTTCTTCGTCTCGACGATGGAGAGCGAGCAGAACTCGGTGCCCGTACACGCCACGGAGCCGCGCATGAACGGCGACGGCTCCGGGGAGTAGTGCTCGAGCAGGTCCTCGGCGAGGAAGTCGTCGAGGGCGTCGTCGGGCACGTCGGTCACGATGACGTTCTGGCGCTGTGAGAGCCGCACCTCACCGGAGCCGTACTCCTCGACGAGGTCGGCCAGCTCGAGCACGTCCCCCGCGCCCATCCGCCCGACGAGCACGTTCAGGCCGACGAAGTTCGCCCCGTCCTTCTGGTCGTGGACGCCGATCAGGTCGTTTCGCTCGCCCTCGCCCGCGTTGTAGGTGTACTCCTCGCGGACGTCCCGACCGGCGGTCTCCAGCTCGAAGTCGACGTAGTCGGCCTGGAGCGTCTCGCGGACCTCCTCGGGTCCCCACTCGTCGACGAGGAACTTGATCCGCGCGTTGTAGCGGTCCTCGCGGTCGCCGTGGTCGCGGAAGAGCGCGGAGAGCCCGCCGGCGACGTCGGATACCCGCTCGGGCGGGACCCAGACGTCGATGTCGCGTGCGAACCGCGGCTCGTTGCGCGCGAGCCCGCCGCCGACCCGGACGTTGAAGCCGACGGCGTCCTCGCCGCCCTCGCCGCTCCCGCCGCCCTCCCCGTCGATGTCCTTGTAGGCGGGCTCGAACGCGAGGTCGTTGATGTCGCCCTGCCCGGAGCCGTCCGCGGAGCCGGTCACGGACACCTTCCACTTCCGCGGGAGGTTCGAGTGGTCGTCGTTGCCCTTGAACGTCTCGTTGAGGTCGCGGATGACGGGCCAGGCGTCGATAACCTCCTGGCCGTCCTTGCCGGCCACGGGGTTGCCGACGATGTTCCGCCAGGAGTCGCCGCAGGCCTGCTGGGCGGAGAGGCCGTTCGCCTCCAGCTTCTCGAAGATCGCGGGCACGTCCGACAGCTCGATCCAGTGGAGCTGGATCGACTGGCGGGTCGTGAAGTCGGCGTAGGCGTCGCCGAAGATCGGGTTCGTCCCCGGCCCGCGGGCGTACTCGTCGGCGATCTCGCCGACGACGCGGAGCTGTCCGGGCTCCAACACGCCGTTCGGCGTCCCGATCCGCAGCATGAAGTACCCCTCCTGGCCGTTCCGCTGGTGGTACAGCCCCCACCACTTGAACCGCTCGAACCAGGCGTCCCGCTCGTCGTCCGGGATCGAGTCGAACCCCCGCTCGGCGAACTCGAACAGGTGCTCGCGGATCTCGTTCCCGTAGACCTCCGACTTCCAGTTCTCTACGTCCGTGGGCATCGTGTCCCGACACACGACCCCCGACCACATAGGGCGAGCCGTGGAGTCAACGTTGCCCGGTGCCCCCTCGAAGGGGCAACACCTGCCGGATCGAACGCCCCGGTCGCCCGGTCGCCCCGCTCACTCCCGGCGGGTCCGACGGACGCAGGAACGGTCGAGTTCGACGAACTCGCCCCCTCGAACCCGGCCGACCGGGAGCCAGTCGGTGACGCCGGTCTCGCCGCACTCGATACACTGTCCGTAGACGCGCGTCTCCACTCGCGACCCGTCGACGCCGACCTCCTGAAAGTTCTCGACGACGAGGTCGGCGAGATCACAGCCGCAGAAACCGGGTTCGTCGAGCCGCCAGAGCTCGCTCACGCGGACCTCCCGGTGGTCGTCGACCGAAATCCATGCGCCGTCGTCGAGCACGCGCAGGCGGGTCGTCACACCCCCCGTTGGACCGTCGCGACCCAATGGGTGTCGGTGCGCGCAAGCCGGGTCGCCGTCGAGGACGACGCGGGACGAGAACATCGCCTGACTGCGGACCGATCGACGCCGATCACCGCGTCACGGATACCGGAGGTCGGTTCCGGTATCGGGGAGTAGTGGTGCGATTTACTCGTGTGGCGTCCCTTATGATCGCCGCGGCGGTAGGACGCGTCGATGACCGAGACGACACCCGAGACCGCGATCGATCGTCGCGGCGGCGCGGACGACGACCGACTGCACCGCCAGCACGCGTCCGCCGACGTCGCGCCCGAACTGTTCGATCCGATCCGGAGCCACGCGTCGACCCGGAGCCACGAGTCGCCCCGGAGCCGGCCATGACGGGAACGAGTGAGTCGCGACGGCTGACCGACGACGAGCGACCGACCGGATCGGCGGAGGGGGACGACGCGGACGAAACGAACGGATCCGCGCCGAGCGAGGCTCCGGGCGGGGAGGGCGACCACCTCGAGGACCTGAAGGACGGGGCCGGCTGTACGGAGATCTGGGAGCACCTCTCGGAGAATCGCGAGTGACCCGGCGGCGACGGGGAGAAGGGACCGATCCGCCGACGAGTCCGACCCCGACTACGACAGGTGCGCGGCGATGTCGGCCTCGGTGATGATTCCGACCGTCTCCCCGCCGTCGGTCACCATCACGGCCTTGTAGTGGTCGAGCAGGTTCCGCACCTCGTCGACGGTCGCTCCGGGCGCGACGGTGGGGAAGGACTCGCTCATCACCTCGCTGACCGGGTGGTCGCCGACGTTCTCGCCCGCGTGGACCACGTCCCCCTGGCTGATCGAGCCGACCGGGACGCCGTTCTGGAGGACGGGGAGCTGGGAGTACGCCTCCCGCTCCATCAGTTCGACCGCGTCGCTCACGGCGTCGTCGGGGGCCACGCTGATCACGGTCTCGTTCATCAGGTCCGTCGCGCGCACGACTTCCCCTTCCGCCTCCTGGAGGGCGTTCACGATCCGTCGCAGCGTCGAGAGCCGGGGGTCGACGTCGCCGCCCTCGATCCGCGCGATGAGCGGCTGTGAGACGCCCGCGGCGTCCGCGAGCGCGCTCTGCGTCAACTCGAGCGACGTCCGTCGTTCGCGCAGGTCCTGTGGCGTCGGGAGCTCCATACGTCTAATAACCTATGGTTATTAGAAAAGGTTTCGCCGGTCGGTCGCTCAGCGCGCGTTCCCGTCCGACTCCTCGTCGTCGTCGGCCTCGGTCTCCATCACGTCGATGACTTCGAGCGGGACGTCTCTGAGCGCGCCGCCGACCTCGCTTTTCGCGATCCGCTCCGCGTGCTCCTCGCTGTCGGCGTTGAACACGTCGATCTCCAAGAGCAGCCCGACGAGCGCCGTGTTCGCCGCGAGGAAGGCCGCGTCGAACGGCTCGCCGCAGGCGGGACAGCCGGTGACGCCGGGTTCGACCTCGACGTACTGCTTGTCGGTCTCGTTGAGTCGCTTTCCAGCCTCGCTGACCGCGACGCCGATGGCGTCGTCGGTCTCCTCGACGTCACGGACCAACCAGGCTGCTTCCATCGCGACCGCGTAGTTGCTCATACCCGCTTCGAGGGGCCGCAGGGTTTCGTCTCTTGTGGTTCGTCGGCGGCGTCCGATGGGGAGACGGGAGGCGCGCGGACCGACCTACAGCCGGTCGACGATCGCCGCGGTGACGTCCTCGGTCGTCGCGTCGCCGCCCAGGTCGCCGGTGCGCGGACCGTCGGAGAGCACGGACTCGACCGCGGTCCGAACGCGCCGGCCCTCCTCGACGTGGCCGAGGTACTCCAAGAGCATCGCGGCCGAGAGCACCGCCGCCGTCGGGTTCGCGATCCCCTCGCCGGCGATGTCGGGCGCGGTGCCGTGGACCGGCTCGAACAGCGCGTTGTCGTGGCCGACGTTCGCCGAGGGGAGCAGGCCGAGCCCGCCGACGAGCCCGGCGGCCAGGTCCGAGAGCACGTCGCCCGCGAGGTTCGGACAGACGACGACGCCGTACTGGCTCGGATCGAGCGGGAGCTTCGTCGCGAACGCGTCCATCAGCTCCTCGTCGGCGTCGACGCCGCGCTCCGCGGCGACGTCGAGTACCGCCTCCCGGAACCGACCGTCGGTCTCGCGCATCACGTTCGACTTGTGTGCGACCGTGAACCCGTCGCGATGGTCGGGCCCTCGACCGTCCGCGACGAACTCGCAGGCGTACTCGGCGAGTTCGCGGGAGGCCGAGGTCGTGATCACGCGCGTCAGCGTGGAGAGGTCCTCGCTGAGTCGGTCCTCGTGGCCGGCGTAGACGCCCTCGGTGTTCTCACGGAGGAAGACCACGTCCGTCTCGGGGCGGAGCGCGTCGACGCCGGGGTACGCCTTCGCCGGGCGGACGTTCACGAAGGAGTCGACCGCGTCGCGAAGGGGGAGAATGACGTCGGCCGCGGTGTCGCCGGCCGCGCCGAACAGCGTCGCGTCGGCGTCGGCGACCAGGTCGTACGTCTCTGCGGGCAGCGCCTCGCCGGTCGACTCCTCCACGGCGTCGCCGGCTTCGCCCTCGACGAACTCGAAGTCGATCTCGAGCGCCTCCAGCACGTCGATTGCCGCCGGCACGACTTCCTTCCCGATCCCGTCGCCCTCGATAACGGCGATGCGTTCGCTCATGGACGTTGTCCGCGGAACGGTCAAAAGAGGATGTCGATGTCGCGATCGGCGAACCGACGCCGGGCGGCCGTCTCCGCGACGGCGACCCAGCGACTCAGTCGTCGCCCTCGGCGTACGGGAGGTCCGCGACCGTCTCCTCGACCTTGCTCCGGTTGGAGTACATGAGCGAGGTGGTGTCCCAGATGCCGTCGACGAGCGCCTCCCGCATCGCGTCGTCGATGTCGACGTCGATGACGGTGTCGCCGTAGGTCACCGTCTCGTCCTCGACGTCGATGTCGATCTCGCCGTCGGGGTTCGCCTCGATCCACTCCTGGAGTTCCGTGACGGTCTCGTGGTCGGCCGTCACCGCCGGGATGCCGAGCGACTTACAGTTGTCACGGAAGATCTCGGCGTAGGACTCGCCGACGACCCCGTCGACGCCCCAGCGCATCATCGCCTGCGGGGCGTGTTCCCGCGAGGAGCCGCAGCCGAAGTTGGAGTTGACGACCGCGATCGACGCGCCCTCGAAGCGGTTGAGCGGGTGGTCGTTGAACTCCCCGTCGTCGTCCCGCCGAGCGTCATAGAAGAGGTAGTCCGCCATGTTGTCGAACGTGACCTCCTTCATGAACTTCGCCGGCAGGATCTGGTCGGTGTCGACGTCGTCGCCGGGGATCGGGACGCCGGTGCCGGAGACCTCGGTGATGTGCTGATCGTCTCCGCTCATCAGTCCGCCACCTCCTCGACGCCGCCGGCACCGCCGGTCGGCCCCTCGTCGAGGTACTCGCGCGCGTCCGCGACCTGTCCCTCGACCGCCGCCGCCGCGACCATCGCGGGGTTCATGAGGACGGTCCGGCCGTCCTTCGACCCCTGCCGCCCGATGAAGTTCCGGTTCGAGGAGGACGCACACACCTCGTCGCCCTCGAGCGAGTCGTCGTTCATCGCGAGACACATCGAACAGCCGGCGCGACGCCACTGGAAGCCGGCGTTGATGAAGACCTCGTCCAGGCCGCGCGCCTCACACTCCGTCCGGACGCTCTCGGAGCCGGGCACCGCGAGCGCGCGGACGCCCTCGTCGACCGTGTGACCCTCCAGCACCGCGGCGGCCTTCTCGAAGTCCGAGACGCGGCCGTTGGTACAGGTACCGAGGAACGCGACGTCGACGTCGTAGCCGAGCATCGACTGGCCGGGATCGACCGCCATGTGGTCGAGCGCCTGTTCGGCCGCCTCCCGGTCCGTCCGCGCCTCGAAGTCGTCGGGGTGCGGAACGACGTCCGATATCTCGATGACCTGGCCGGGGTTGATCCCCCAGGTGACGAGCGGGTCGATCCCGTCGGCATCGACCGTGACCACGTCGTCGTACTCGGCGTCCGCGTCCGACGCGATCGACTCCCAGTAGGCCTTCCGCTCCTCGAATGCCTCGCCCTCGGGGACGTACTCGCGACCCTTCAGGTACTCGTAGGTGGTCTCGTCGGGGTTGATGTACCCGGCGCGGGCGCCGCCCTCGATGGACATGTTACAGACCGCCAGCCGCCCCTCCATGTCGAGCGCCTCGATGGCCGGGCCGCCGTACTCGTAGACGTGGCCGACCCCGCCGTCGACGCCGAGGTCCTGGATGATCTTCATGATGACGTCCTTGGCGTAGACGCCCTCGCCGAGTTCTCCCTCGACTTCGATCCGGCGTACCTTCTGTTTGTCCGCGGCGATACAGCCCGTGGCGAACACGTCGCGGATCTGGCTCGTGCCGATCCCGACGCCGATGGAGCCGAACGCACCGTGAGTCGCGGTGTGGCTGTCGCCGCAGGCCACGGTCATGCCGGGCTGGGAGAGCCCCAGTTCGGGCGCGACGACGTGGGTGATCCCCTGTTTACCCGACTCGAACCCGAAGAAGGTGATCCCGCTCTCGTCGGTGTTGCGCTCGAGCGCGGAGAGCATCTCCTCGGCCTGGTCGTCGGCGAGCGGTCGCTCCCGTTTGTCGGCCTCGGTCGGCGCGATGTGGTCGGTCGTCGCGAACGTCCGATCGGGATACGCGACCTCGAGGTCACGCTCGCGCAGCATGCCGAACGCCTGCGGGCTCGTGACCTCGTGGACGAGGTGGAGGCCGATGAACAGCTGGTCCTGTCCGTTCGGCAGCTCCGTGACCTTGTGGCGGTCCCACACCTTGTCGTACAGCGTCCCTTCGCTCATCGGCGGTCACCGGGAGAGTCGGGGGTCGTGACCGAGCGCTGGCCGGGGGCGGGTACCCCGGTCATCAGGCCTTCACCTCGGCCGACTCCTCTTCGTCCGTCTCCTCCTGCCAGGCGAACAGCCCGCGGAGCTCCTCGCCGACCGCCTCGATCTCGTGGTTCTTCTCGGCGTGACGGAGCTGGGTGTAGGAGGGTCGGCCGGCCTGATTCTCCGCGATCCACTCGCGGGCGAACTGGCCGTTCTGGACCTTCTCTAAGACCTCCTCCATGTTCTCGCGGGCGTGCTCGTCGACGACGACGTCGCCCTGGGTGAGCCCGCCGTACTCGGCGGTGTCCGACACCGAGTCCCACATGCCGCCGAGCCCGTCCTCGTACATCAGGTCGACGATGAGCTTCAGCTCGTTGAGACACTCGAAGTACGCCATCTCGGGGGAGTAGCCGGCGTCGACGAGCGTCTCGTACCCCTGCTTCACGAGCGAGGTGACGCCGCCACAGAGGACCGCCTGCTCCCCGAACAGGTCCGTCTCCGTCTCCTCGCGGAACGACGTCTCGACGACGCCGGCGCGGGTACAGCCGATCGCGGCCGCGTACGCGAGCCCCTCGTCGTGGGCGTCGCCGGTGGCGTCCTGGTAGATCGCCAACAGGCCGGGCGTCCCCTCGTCGTTCTCGTAGTTCCGGCGCACGAGGTGGCCCGGCGACTTCGGCGCGACCATCGTCACGTCGACGTCCTCGGGCGGCTGGATCTGGTTGTAGTGGATGTTGAACCCGTGCGCGAACTGGAGCGTGTCGCCCGCCTCCAGGTTCGGCTCGATGGCGTTCTCGTACACGTCCGGCTGGACCGTGTCGGGAACGAGCACGCTCACGATGTCCGCCTCCGCTGCCGCGTCCGCGGGGGTCGCGACGCGGAGCCCGTCGCCCTCGGCGGCCTCCCACGAGGAGCTGTCCTCGCGGAGGCCGACGACCACGTCGACCCCGCTGTCCGCGAGGTTCTGCGCGTGCGCGTGCCCCTGCGAGCCGTATCCGAGTACGGCGACGGTCTTCTGGACGATCGCCTCGCTGTCGGCGTCGTCGTCGTAGTACACTGTCGAATCGAACGTCTGGGTGTCGTCTTCTGTCATCTGTAGGTCACTGGGTGTTCGGCGTCGTCGGTTCGCCGGCCGTTCCGGGTTTCTCTCCTGGCGCGGTGGGGATGTTCCCCCGCGCGAGCGCGGTCTGACCGGTCCGTGCGATCTCGATGATCCCGAACTGGTCGAACGCGTCGATCGCGTCGTCGATCTTCGACTCGTCGCCGGTAAGCTGAACGGTGATCGTCTCCGGTCCGGCGTCGAGCGTCCGACCGTCGTACATCTCCGCGACGGCGTGGACCTTGTCCGGCTCCTCTCCGTGGACCTTCAACAGGACGAGCTCCGAGGTGACGGCGCTCCCGGAGACCTCGCCCACGGAGATAACGGGCTTCAGCTTCGCCATCTGTTTTTCGATCTGGTCGATCCCCGGATCGGTCTCCTCGACGACCATGGTGATACGGGAGTGACCCTCGACCGTCGTCGGGCCGACCGTCAGGCTCTCGATGTTGAACTGCCGGCGGGAGACGAGCCCGGAGACGCGAGCGAGCACGCCCGGTTCGTCCTCGACGAGCGCGGAGATGACCGCGCGCCGCGAGTCGTGTTCCGCCTCCACGACGGGGTCGATCCGGTGGCCCTCCAGGTTCCGTCGGCCCTCCGGCTGGGGGCGCTCGTCCGGTGCCGGACCGGGCATGCCGGCCGCGTCCTCGCCGCTCATAGCTGGTCCTCCGTGAGGGCGAACCGACCGTTCGCTCCGCCGCTCGGCACCATCGGCAGCACGTTCTCCTCGGGGTCGACGTGGAAGTCGATCACGGCGGGGCCGTCGTACGCGAGCGCCTCCTCGACCGCCGGGGCGACCTCGTCGTAGCCGTCGACGCGGATCCCGAGCGCGCCGAACGCCTCGGCGAGCTTGTCGAACTCCGGCATCCAGTTGTAGTCGGACGCCATGTGTCGCCCCTCGAAGAAGGCGTCCTGCCACTGGCGCACCATCCCGATGTACTCGTTGTTGAGCACCGCGAACGTGATGTCGAGGTCCTCACGGACCGCGACGGACAGCTCCTGCATCGTCATCAGGAAGGAGCCGTCCCCGTCGAAACAGATCACGTCGCGGTCGGGCTCGCCCATCGCGTCGGCGGCGACGCGCGCGCCGATCGCGGCCGGGACGCCGTATCCCATCGTCCCCAGCCCGTGCGAGGAGACCCACGTCCGGGGCTCCGTGTACGTCCAGAACTGGGAGGCCCACATCTGGTGTTGGCCGACGCCGGTCGTCACGACGGTGTCGTCGTCGGTCGCCTCGTCGAACGCCTCGACGACGAACTGCGGTTTCAGGGGTTCGTCGTCCGGCGTCGCGTACGTCATCGGGTACGTCTCCTTCCACTCTTGACACTGCTCGCGCCACTCGTCGGCGTCGGGCGCGTCGCGAACCGCCTCGGACAGCTGCTCGAGGACGGTCCCGGCGTCGCCGATAAGCGGGTAGTCGGCGTACACGTTCTTCGAGATCTCCGCCGGGTCGATGTCGACGTGAACGACCTCGGCCTCCGGCGCGAACGTGTCTATCCCGCCGGTCAGCCGGTCGTCGAACCGGGTTCCGACCGCGATCAGGCAGTCGGTGTGGGTGATCGCCATGTTGGCGTAGCCGGTGCCGTGCATTCCCGCCCACGACAGCGACAGCTCGTCGTCCTCGGGGAACGACCCGATCCCCGGCATCGTCGTCGTCACGGGGATCTCGTAGGTGCGCGCGAACTCCCGCGCGACCTCGCTGGCCTCCGCCTTGATCACGCCGCCGCCGAACAGACACAGCGGCCGGTCGGCGTCCTCGATCGCCTGGGCCGCGGCCTCGACCGCGTCCTCGCGGGCCCGCGGGTCCGGATCGGTTCCCGCCGGAGCCTCCGCGGGACCGGGCGTCTCATCGGTGTCATCGAGGGTGACGTTCTTCGGGAGGTCGACGAGCGTCGGGCCGGGACGGCCGACCCGCGAGAGCTCGAACGCCTCGCCGACCACGTTGCCGATGGCGTCCGCGTCGTCGGCGAAGTAGTTGTGTTTCGTGATCGGGCGAGTGACGCCGACGGTGTCGGTCTCCTGGAACGCGTCGTTGCCGACGAACTCCGTCGGGACCTGGCCGGTCAGCGCCAGCATCGCGTCGCTGTCCATGTCCGCGTCGGCGATGCCGGTGACGAGGTTCGTCGCGCCGGGGCCGGACGTGGCCAGACAGAGGCCGGGCTCGCCGGCGACGACGCCGTACGCGTCGGCCGCGTGGGCGGCCCCCTGCTCGTGGGCCATCGTCAGGTGACGGATGGACGAGCCGTACAGCGCGTCGTACACCGGCATGATCGCCCCGCCCTGCACGCCGAAGGCGGTCTCCGCGCCGGCGGCCTCGAGGGCGGCGACGACCGACTCCGCGCCGGTCGACACCTCCGTCTGCTCGCCGTCTGGTCGGTTCTCCTCGCCGGTCGGGTCCGCCGCGTCCGGGCCGTCCGCGTCGGCCGGATCGGACGCCGGTTCGGCGTCGGGGTCGTCCTCTCGTGGGTGTGCTGCTGAATCGCTCATCGTGTGTGGTGTGTGGGTGTCTCTCGGATGCGAGCGTCGATCGGTCCGAACGCGGGCCGCGCCGGCGAGTCGCCGGCCGTATGCGGGTCGGCGGCGGCGCGTCCGCGTCCGTCGGTACGTCGGATCGGTGAGGAAGTGGTGTGGTAGGGGATCAAACCCCTACGATGGCTACAGCGACGGCTCCCGTCCGGGCGTCGGCCGCGCGGATGTGCCGTAACCGTCGCATTCGATCCGAACCCACGCGGGCCGCCTATAAATTCCTGTCGACGCGAGCGATCCGCACGGCGATCCGCCGGCACACACCGGCGCTCCGACGTGGATCCGTCAGGCGCGGAGCCGTCCTCGACGGCTCCGGTAGGAGCGGATCCGTCGGCGGATCGCCCGAACGACGCGTTCGGCAGTCGCTGGCGGGTCGCTACGACCACGGAGGGGGCCATCAGATCCGGACCTCCTCCTCGCGCTCGACGCCTGCCTCGCGGGCGAACCGCTCGACGTCGCCGGCGGTCACCTGCCGCTTTCCGGCGCCGTACTCCTTGACCCGCTTCGTGATCTCGTGGACCTCCCCGTCGGTGGGGTCGAAGCCGGCCTCCACCAGGTGCTTTCGCACGCTGTGGGTGCCCGTGTGCTTGCCGAGCACGAACTCGCGTTCCGCGCCGACCATCTCGGGGGTCATCACGCCCGTCTCGAACGTGTCGGCGTTCTCGATCACGCCCGCGGCGTGGATGCCCGACTCGTGGGCGAACGCGTTCCGCCCGGTGACGGGCTTGTTCGCCGGCACCGGGATGTCCGAGGCGTCCTCGACGATCCGAGCCAGCTTCGTGATCTGGGTCGTGTCGATGCCGGTGTCGACGCCGTACACCGACTCGACCGCCATCACGACCTCCTCGTAGGCCGCGTTGCCGGCCCGCTCGCCGATCCCGTTGACCGACACCTGCGCCTGCTCCGCGCCGTTCTCGAACCCCATGACCGCGTTGGCCGCGGCCATCCCGAAGTCGTCGTGGGTGTGGACGTCGACGCGGGCGTCCGTCGCCTCCACGACCGCCTTCACCGTCTTGCCGAAGCTCGTCGGCATCGCGACGCCGCAGGTGTCCGGGATGTTGATCCAGTCGGTGCCGGCGTCCGAGACCGCCTCGACTATCTCCGTCAGGTAGTCGGGGTCGGTCCGCGTGGCGTCCATCGGCGAGAACATACACTCGACGCCGGCGTCTTTCACCTGCTCGACGGCGTCGACGGCACGCTCCTTGGCCTCGCGGCGCGTGGCGTGCATGGAGTCCTCGAGCTGGACGTCGCTCGTCGAGACGAACACGTGGACCATCCCCACGCCCGAGTCGAGGGCGGCCTCGATGTCGCCGTCGACGACGCGGGCGAGCCCGCAGACGGTCGTGTCCGTCGCGGCTGCGATATCGCTCACGGCCTCGAACTCCGCGTCGGAGTTCACCGGGAACCCGGCCTCGATGACGTGGGTCCCCATGTCGTCCAGCGCCGCCGCTATCTCGCGTTTCTCGTCGTAGCTGAACGAAGTACGTGGTGACTGTTCGCCGTCTCGTAACGTCGTGTCGAAGATCCGTACAGGACCGATTTCGATGTTAGAAGCTATCGTGCCCTGGAAGAACTCGATCCGCCGGGGTGTCCGACGAAGCCTCCGTGATGTCTGTCATCGACTGACAGCAGAACGTTTGTCTACTTAAGTATTACGTCCCGCGAGGGATCCGATCGTTCGATCACTCCTGATCGCGTGTGAGACGGGGAGTCGAGAAATCGTCGACGGAAGCGACGAACGACGGCGAAATCACGGAGACGGGTCATTGTGAAGCGTCACGGTGGAGAGCGGCGCGCCGACGAACTACATGCCCATGTCGGCCGCGGCCCCTGGCACGGGGAGGTCGTGAGCCGCGACGCCGACCAGTTCGGCGGCGTGATCGAGCGCCATGTCGAACCCGTAGTACCGCTCCAGTTCGTCGCCGTCCGGACCGGATCGGACCTTGAGCATGGCGTACCCCTCGCGGTTCTGTGCGACCGTCGCCGTCCGTCCGTCCGCCGAGAACGTGAGCAGCCGCTCTGCGTCCGTCTCCTCGTAGCGGGCCGTGACGCCCTCCGCTTCGGCGGTCGCCGTCTCGCCCGGTTCGGCGTGTTCCGACTCCGTCGCGTCCGACTCGGTCGTATCCGTCATACGCGACGTTGGCTCCGAACCCTGTCGTATCTGTCGGTCCGGATCCGCTCCCTCGAGCGTTCACTCTCCGGACCGGTTCCCCTCCGAATCGGCCTCGATGTTTCGAGTGCGTGTTGACCGCCGAGAATTATACCAGCCTAGAGTGAAGTTCCGATGGCCGTGCGAGATACAGGACGCGAGTCTCGCAACGAATCGTTTTCCGATTCGATCAGAGCCAACTCGACATATCGCAAGCAGTTACGCGCGCTCGGCGCCGGCATCATCGCCACGGGCGGCACGGGACTGTTCTTAGTTCTCTCGTGGTTCGAGGTTTTAAGCAGTAGTTGAGGAGTGCCACTCGGATCGGGCCTGCGAGTCTGATAACCCGTACGCTTTTCTCTAGCGTCAGACACGGTACATCCATGGACGACGACTTATTCGAACGTATTCTAATTCCGATCGCGAGTCCCGACGACGCTGAAGCGACGGCACGTGCGGTTCGGCCACATTTGGACTCGGATACAACTATTATTGTAACACACGTAACCCAGGGAACGGCCGCTGAGACGACGATAAAGACTGGCAGAGATCAGTTCGCAGGAGCGACTTACGAGAGGTTCGCAGACATTCTATACCGGGATGATCTCCAGTTCGAATGGGCGACGCTCGAAGGGCGCGAGGTCGCGGAGGCACTCACCGATGCGATCGATATGGTGGATGCGACACTCGTCGCCTTCACACCTCGAGATATGGACACGTGGGAGCGGACGATCGCCGGCGATCCAGGAGGTAAGCTCATACGAGAAGCAGATGTTCCGGTGATGGTTTTCCCGAACCGGCAAGCCTGACCGAACCCTCGGAATGCGGCGTACAGTGCCCTCCCGTGGCAAGTTGACCTGCGCTGGGATAGGAACGCGAGATTCATCCTCTACATGCAGCAGTCACCGTCTGACAATCAGCGACTAGGTCAATCCGGGCGTGCTGAGTAGATAGCGCGTATCTCGCACAGAATCGGTCCCCAATTCGATCAAAGTAACTCGCACAACATAGGCACCAGATCGACGGATTACCTACCGGATATACTGCGGCCCGTCCCGAGAGAGGAGGGTACGTCATCGGAGAATATATTAAAATAAGTACTGTAATATAGAGGATAGATACACGATTGTACGTAATTATAACGTTAGGCTATAACGGAGTATCATGGGAGTGTCAGATATTCTTGAAGGGGATATGACGACAAAACAAATGGGGGTTATCATGATTCTGTACATGGTGGCCCTGGCCATTTTTGGAGTATTGGCAGTTGTCGTGATACACGTTCTTGGATGGCAATGGCTCTAGAAAATCGCTGTAAGGTGGTAGGGTGAACTATGAAATCGGAACGACTGAAGCAGAGAACCAACGATAATCTACGTCGGAAATACTCCGATTAAAAGCAGACACGTTCTGCCGGTTGGTTCAAGGTTCAAATGGAGAACATAATGTAGCGCCCGTGCTGACTGTATCCTCTGTATCTCGCACGTTGCTTCTGACACAGTGTGAGTAGATCGGTGAGATGGATGGTCTGTGGATCACCCGTATTGACCGATTCAGGTCGGAGCGCATCAGTTCAGAGGAGTTCAACGACGTCGTCCGGATCTCCTCACCGGATCGCTTCGACCACCGAGCCGATCCCCCCAATCACCGCGGGTCCCACCCGTGGAACGTCGTCCCCGGCTCCAACTCGAGGTCGAACGCGCGAATGAGCGCGCCGAGCGCGGCGTATCCGCCCGCCGTGGCGGCGATCCCGACGATCTCGTCGTCGTCGTACAGCCCGGCGATCGACTCGTGTGTGACGGCGTCGACCGACTCATCGACGACGGCGCGGACGTACTCCACGAGCGTCCGCTCGTCGCTGTCGAGCGCGGTCGGGTCGTCGGTTCCGATCCCGGCGATGACCGCGTCGTCGATGCCGACGTCGCGCGCGATGTTGACGTGCTGGTGCCACTCGTACCGGTTGTCGATGGTCGCCGCCGTCGCGAGGATGGTGAGCTCCCGTTCCCGATCCGTGAGCCCGCTGTCGTTCCACAGCGAGCGCAGGAACGCCCGCATCCCCGCGAGCACCGCCGGGTTGTTGCCGATCGACCGGTAGACGTTGAGCGGCTTCCCCTGGAGAGCCGACTCCAGCAGCGCCTCGTAGTCGTCCGGGACGTCCGCCGTCTCGACGTATGGGACACGCGCCATACGCCCGACGCGGTCGCACGGGGATTAGGTGTACGTGAGTCGGTAGCGTTCACCGCGAGTCGATCCCGACGAGCCCTCCGCGTCGACTCCGGCGAGCGCCCCGTCGATGGGAAGGTTAAGGGGCGGCACCCACCAAGCGTCGATAATGGCTACGGAGGTGTCGCGTCGGCGGGCGTGGGTGATCGCCGCGCGACCGCAGACGCTGCCCGCGGCGGCCGCGCCCGTGATCGTCGGCGTCGGGCTCGCGATCGGGGCCGGCGTGTTCGCCCCGATGCCGGCGCTCGCGGCGCTCGTCGGCGCGGCGCTGATCCAGATCGGGACCAACTTCGCGAACGACTACTACGACGCGATCCAGGGCGCGGACACCAACGACCGCGAGGGGTTCACCCGCGTCGTCGCCAGCGGCCTCATCGAGCCGGCGGAGGTCAAACGCGCGATGTGGCTGACGTTCGCGGCCGCGATCGGCGTCGGCACCTACCTCGTCTCCGTCGGCGGCGTCCCCATCCTCGTGATCGGGCTCGCGAGCGTCGCGGCCGGCATCGCCTACACCGGCGGCCCCTACCCGCTCGGCTACCACGGGCTCGGCGACGTGTTCGTCTTCGTCTTCTTCGGACTGATCGCGGTCACGGGCACCTACTACGTCCAGGCCGCGGCGCTCGCGGGCGAGACGTTTCCGCTGTGGATCCCGGAGGGGACCGTCACGCTCGCGGCCGTCGTCGCCAGCCTGCCGGTGGCCGCGCTCTCGACGAACATCCTCGTCGTCAACAACGTCCGCGACCGCGAGGAGGACGCGGAGACGGGCAAGCGAACCCTCGCCGTCCGGTTCGGCTACCGGTTCTCGCGGGTCCAGTACGTCGGCCTCCTCGCGCTCGCGTACGTCACCCCGTTCTGGTTCGTCGCGACCGGTGGCGGGCTTGCGCCCCTTCTCCCGCTCGCCACCCTCCCGCTCGCGGCGCGCGTCGCCCGAACCGTCCTAACCGAGACGTCCGGCGACGCGCTCAACCCGGCGCTGGAGTCGACCGGCAAGCTGCTCGCGGCGTACGCGGTCGCGTTCGCCGTCGGCCTCGCGCTGTAATGCGGATCCGTCCCTTCTCCGTCGCGCTCGCGAGCCCGCTCCGGACCGCCCGCGAGGCGCTGACTGAGCGGGAGGGATTCCTGGTCGGCGTCGGGGCCGACGACGGGGACGACGATGTCGGCGGCGGTGATACCGGCGGCGACGATATCGATCGCGACGCGCCCGCGACCGGGATCGGCGAGGCGACGCCGCTGCCCGGTTGGACCGAGTCGCGGTCGGCGTGTGCGGCCGCGCTCGCGGAAGCGTCGCGGGGACCGGGGGGTCCGGCGGCCGCCCTCGCCGACCTCGACGCCGGCGAGACCCCCGCCGCCCGCCACGGGGTCGCGCTCGCGCTCGGGGACGCGGCCGCCCGCGAGGCGGACCGCTCGCTCTCCGAGCACCTCGCCGACCGGGTCGCCCGCGACGCCGACCGGGCCGGGCTCCCGGAACCCGCGGACTCGGTCCCCGTGAACGCCACGATCGGGGACGGGTCTCCAGGGGCCGCGGCGTCGGACGCGGAGCGCGCGGTGGCGGACGGCTACCGCTGTCTGAAGGTGAAAGTCGGCGCGCGCCCGCTCGAGGAGGACCTCGACAGGCTGCGGGCGGTCCGCCGGGCGGTCGGTCCCGCGATCGACCTCCGCGCGGACGCCAACGGCGCGTGGGACCGGTCGGGCGCGCGCCGGGCGCTCGACCGACTCGCTCCCCTCGATCTCGCGTACGTCGAGCAGCCGCTTCCGGCGGCGGACCTCGACGGGACCGCGAGGCTCCGCGCCGAGACCGACGTGCCGATCGCGCTCGACGAGTCGCTCGCGGCGCACTCGATGGCGGACGTGTTGGCGTCCGGCGCGGCCGACGCGCTCGTCGTCAAGCCGATGGCGCTCGGCGGACCGGACCGCGCGTTCGAGGCGGCGCTTCGCGCGCGGGGGGCGGGCATCGAGCCGGTTATCACGACGACGATCGACGCCGTCGTCGCGCGGACCGCGGCCGTCCACGTCGCGGGCGCGGTCCCCGACGTCGCCGCCTGCGGGCTCGCGACCGGCGGGCTGCTCGCCGAGGACCTCGCGCCGGACCCCTGTCCGGTCGTCGACGGCCGGATGCTGGTGCCCGACGGGCCGGGGATCGCGGGCGGCGCGTTCGACGGACTGGTGTGATCCCGTCGCCCTGACGGTTCCCTAGTGGAACCCGCGGTCCACGTCGTCCTCGTCGATCAGGTCGTCGAGCTCCGCCGAGAGCAGTTCCTCGGCCTCCTCGAAGGTGTCTCCCAGGTCGTCGAGCTCGTCCGGGCGGCCGTCGAACTCGTAGGCCATGGGGCCGAACGCCGGCGAGTCGATCGCCTCCATCACGTCCTCGAAGAGGTGGTCGGGCTCCGTGGGGGCCTCCGCGTGGACCTTCAGCGTCTCCTCCAGTCGAGTCGCCGCGCGCTTCGCCTCGTCCTCGCTCTCGGGGGGCGTCCGCACGGCGAACCGCCCCGGCGACCCCTCGTCGGGGAGCAGCGGGTCGAGGTCGTCGTCGACCTTGCGGGCCACCCGCGTTCCAACCCCGCGGAGGTCGCGCGGGTTCTTCGCGTACGTCTTCAGGTGGTAGACCCCGACGCTCGGGTGACCGAAGTAGAGGTCCTCGCCGAGTCCCTCGCGGCGGGAGCCGGCGACGGCGCGCCAGCCGTCCGGGTCGGTCGAGTCGCTCGCGACGTCCGCGAGGATCTCCTGCCAGTCGCGTACGCGCATGTCGGCGTCACGTTACGACGGCGCCCGCATGAGGGTGTCGGTCGCGGCGACGGGAGCGGCGACGATGCGGCGACGGGAGCGGCGACGATCGGCGGCTTCACCGTCCGTCAGTCGGATTCGGCGGGATCGTCCCGCGCTCCCGCGTGGGCGTACGACTCCCGCGCGATCAAAAGCAAGCCGCCGATCAGGAAGAGGTACGGGAGCGCCCCCTCGGACCCGGCGATCAGATCGGCCGACCCCCAGAGCACGAGGACGCCGTAGAGCGCGATCCGGAAGCGGGCGGTGTCGTACCCCTCGCGGAACGTCCCCCAGACGACGACCCCGGCGATGTAGAGGCTGATCAGCGCGTCGCCGGCGGCCGCGAGCCCGGCGCTCGAGACGCGGAGGTACGCGCTCGCGACGGACAGCCCGGCCAACACGACGACGAACCCGACGACGACCGGTCGCCCGTATCGGTCATATACCGAGTCACTCATACCCGTCTCCACGCGGCGAGGGGTAAGGAATCCTCGGGTCCGATCCCCAACACCGACAGCGTTTTTCGCCGCCGACGAGGATGGGAGGCGTGAACGTTCGGGGGCCGATCGTCTCCCTCGGGGAGACGCGAACGGTGTCGACGTCGTACGGCGAGCGCGACCTCCGCGAGCTTCGGGTCCGGCCGGAGCGTGGCGCGGCCGAACCGGTCGACGTGACGCTGTGGGGCGACTGGGCCGAGACGGGCGAACACGCCGAACCCGGCATGGAACTGCTCGTCACGGGAGCGGAGGCGGACGACTACGGCGGGGAGACGGGGTACGCGACCACCGGCGACTCGTGGGTCGTCCTCGAGCCCGACTTCCTCGTCGACGTGACCGGGATCCGGTCGTGGGTCCAGTGCCCGCGGATGTACTACCTCAACAAGCTCTCGGGGATCCCGCTCAACTACCCGGTCGTCAAGGGGACCATCGTCCACGAGGTGTTCGGCGACCTGCTCCGCGGGATGGACCTTGAGGAGTCGGTCGGAGAGCGCGTCGAGGAGGCGGGGCTGGAGCTCGGCCTGCTCGGCTACGAGCCGGCGGAGGTGGAAGACGAGGTGCGGCGCAACGCGGCCGCGATCGAGGGGTGGCTCGAGCAGGGCACCCTCACGGACGAGGACACGTGGCGTTCGGAGTTCACGCTCCTCTCGCCGACGTTCGGCCTGAAGGGGCGCGCCGACGCCCTCCGGCGCGGGACTCCGGTGGAGCTCAAGACGGGGAAGAACACCAACCGCGAGCCGCGCTTTCAGGACAAGATCCAGGCGGCCTGCTACGCGCTCATGCTCGAGGAGCGCGGCGTCGACCCGGACATCGGGACGCTCCTGTACACCAAGAACACCGCGCTCGAGCGCAACGAGGAGAGCGGCGACCTCGCGCCCGCCAAGGAGTTCACGGTCGGCGACGGCCTGCTGAAGTTCGTCGTGCGCGAGCGCAACGCGCTCGCCGCGATGGAGTGGCGCGCGCTCAACGATCCCGGCGAGCGCCCGACCGTGCCCACGGGGTACGAGGCGGACGCGAACTGTAACTACTGCTTCGAACAGGACACGTGTCTGGTCGTCTCCGGCCGCCTCGACCAGGAGTCGAAGGCGGGGCAGGTGGGAGATCCCGTCCCGGAGGACGAGCGCGACTACTTCGACCGCTTCTACACCGCGATCGAGGAGGAGCGCCGCGAGACCCACGCCGAGTACCGGAAGCTCTGGGAGCAGACCCCGGAGGAGCGCGCGGCCGACGACCGCGCGCTGATCGGGCTCGAGCCGGTCTCACGGACCGAGATCGACGACAACCGCTGGGAGCTTCGCGCCCGGAAGTCGGACGACGCCGTCTCCAAGCTGCGCGAGGGCGACGTGGCACTCGCGAGCGACGGCGACCCCGTGACCGGCCACGCCGAGCTCGGCCGGATCCGCGAGCTTGGCGGGGAGGTCGTCGTCGAGACTGACGAGCCGGTCGACCTCCGACGGCTCGACGTCTACCCCTCGGAGATCTCCGTCGACCGGATGCTCACCGCCCTCCACGACGCCGTACTGAAGGGGGGAGCGCGCCGGAAGGACGTGATATTCGGTCGGCGGGAGCCGGAGTTCGCCGAGAGGACCGCCGACCCCCCGACCTACATCGACAACAACGCGGCCCAGAACGAGGCCGTCTCGCTCGCCGTCGACGCCGAGGACTGCGCGCTGATCCACGGCCCGCCGGGGACGGGGAAGACCTACACCATCGCGCGGACGATCCGCGCGTTGGTCGAGGAGGGAAACCGCGTGTTGCTCGCGGCGTTCACGAACCGCGCCGTCGACAACGCCCTCGAGGCGCTCCGTGACCAGGGGTTCGGCGACGTCCTCCGCGTCGGCAGCGAGACCGGCGTCCGCGCCGACATGCAGGACGTGCGGCTGATCGAGCGCGGCGACCCGAACGAGAAGGCCGCGGAGCTGCGGGACGCCCCCGTCGTCGCCGCCACCACCGCCGCCTGCGGCTCGCGCGTCATGCGTGAGTGCGGGTTCGACGTGGCGCTCGTCGACGAGGCCTCCCAGCTCACGGAGCCGAGCACCCACGCCGCGATCGCGCTCGCCGACCGGTTCGTCCTCGTGGGTGACCACGAGCAGCTCCCGCCGGTCGTCAGGGCCGAAAACGACCTGAAGACCTCGCTGTTTCAGCGGCTCATCGAGACGTACCCCGACGCGAGCGTGATGCTCGACCGCCAGTACCGGATGAGCCAGCGGATCCAGGCGTTCGCGTCCGCGGAGTTCTACGACGGCGCGCTCCGTCCCGCCACCCCCGACGTGGCCGGGCAACGACTGAGCGACCTCGGCGTCGACCCCGGCGCGCTCGCGCCCGAACTGGTCGGCGGCGTCGGGTTCGTCGACCCCGGCGGCGAGCGCGACGGCAACCGCAACGTCCGGGAGGCGGAACGCGTCGCGGGGACCGTCGACGCCTACCTCGCGGCCGGCGTCGACCCGGACGAGATCGGGGTCATCGCGCCGTTCCGCGCGCAGGTCGCGGAGATCGGTCGGCGGACCGACGTGACCGTCGACACCGTCGACCGGTTCCAGGGCTCCTCGAAGGAGGTGATCGTGGTCTCGTTCGTCGCGACCGGCGACCTCGACGGCCCGATCTTCGAGGACCACCGCCGGGTGAACGTCGCGCTCACTCGCGCGAAGAAGCAGTTGACCCTCGTCGGCGACGCGAAGGCGCTCGGGTCCGATCCCTTCTACGGACGGATGCTGGAGTGGGCGCGGCGGTAGCGGTCGTTCACGCCGGCAGGCCCGGCGTCACGCCCTCACAACACGGCTTCCAGCGCGTCCATCGTCTCGTCCACGCGGTCGACTCGCGCGGCGTGGCCCATGTGGCCGACGCGCAACACGTCGTCGGCGAGGTCCCCGAGGCCGGTCGCGACGAGCACGTCGCGCTCCTCGTGGAGCCGCCGCTGGAGCGTTCCGGCTCGACCGGGGACCTCGAAGGCCGTCACGGTCGGCGACGCGCGTTCGGGGTCGGGAAACGGCTCCAGCCCGATCTCCGCGCCGCGCCCGCGACACCGTTCCGCGGCCGCCTCGTGGCGGGCGTAGACGTCGTCGAGGCCCTCCTCGAGCAGCAGCGAGAGCGCCTCCTCGAGCGCCACGACGTTCGTCGTGAGGTGGGTGTACGGGAATCCCCCGTCGGTGTCGCGCCACGGGAGGAAGTTCGTGTACAGCGAGTGGGGCTCGCGCGCCTCCATCGCCGCCCACGCGCGGTCGCTGATCGCGGCGGTCGTGAGTCCCGGCGGCGCGCTGAAACACTTCTGGGAGGCCCCCAGACAGACGTCGATCCGGTCGGTCGGCACCGGAACCCCCCCGAGCGAGGAGACCGCGTCGACGACCGTGATGATCTCCCCGTCAGCCGCCTCCAACCGGTCGAGCGCGGGGCCGAGGTCGTTGAGCGTTCCCGTGGGGGTCTCACAGTGGACCATCGTCGCGAGGTCGTAGTCGGCGTCGGCCTCGGCGAGCGCGGCGTCGAGGCTCTCGAGCGGAAGCGGCGCGTCGTAGGGGGCGTCGATCACGGTCGCCTCGCCGCCGTACGACTCGACGAAGTCGGCGAAGCCGTCGCCGTAGAGCCCGTTCGACAGGCACAACACCTCGGTGCCGGGCTGGACGAGCGAGGCGATCGCGGCCTCGAGCCCCAAGATCCCCTCGCCGCCGAGGACGACGACGTCGTGTGAGGCGGCCGCGGCGTCGTCCGTGGTCGAGTCCGCCGATCCGCCGACGCCGTACACCGTCTCGAGCCGGTCCACCAGGTCGGCGTAGATCCCCTGGAAGGCGGGGTCGACGTCGGGGTTGATCAGCTCGCGGCTCATCGCCTCGCGGACGGGCTCTGGGACCGCGGTCGGTCCGGGCGTCATGAGCATACCTCGTCACTCGCGGCCGTCGTGATAAACGCCCCGCCGGGTGTGGCGGCACGCGTCGGCGAGGAGGGGACCTGGGCGGTCGCGGGTGGAACGCCGGTCCCACGAAGCGGGTCCCGCCGAAAGCCAAAAGCCGGTCGCGCACGGAGTGAGCCCATGAACGAGCCCGGAACCGAGGGCGTGCTGTTGGATCAGGGGACGCTCCACGGTCGGCTCGGGGACGCGCCCGGCTGGCTCGCCGAGCACTACCGCACGTTCCGCGAGTCGATGCTGGGCGAGCGTGACGGGTCACCGTTCCCGTGTTACTTCGGGATCGAGGTCGAACGCGAGGGCGACCTGCTGTACGCGGCGTGTTCGTCCACGAGCGATCCCGCCGCGCTCCTCCGGCTTCGCGACGTCCTCTTGGAGTACCTCGAGACGTACCCGGACCACGCCGACCGCGCGCCGCTCGCGGTGTTCTTCGCCCCCCTCGACGAGGAGGCGACGGAGGCCGACTACCACGAGGCGCTCTGGCACGTCCTCGAGTTCCTCCACGTCCACGACCCGGAGCCGTGGCCCGAGGAGATCCCGACCGACCCCGACGACCCCTGCTGGGAGTTCTGTTTCGGCGGCGAGCCGCTGTTTCCCACCTCGCGGGCCCCGTTCTACGACGACCGCCGGAGTCGGTACTCGCCGGTCGGCCTGGAGATCACCTTCCAGCCGCGGGCGGTCTTCGAGGGGATCACGGCGGACACCGAGGCCGGCGAGCGTGCCCGCGACGCGATCCGCTCCCGAATGGAGGCGTACGACGGCGTCTGTCCGCACGCCGACCTCGGCGACTGGGGCGCGGAGGGGGACCGCGAGTGGAGACAGTACCTCTTCCGCGAGGACGACGCGGAGAGTCCCGACGAGTGTCCGCTGGAGCCGACCCGCGAGCACCCCAAAGCGTCCGGAGAGCTGCTCGAACGCGGCGCGTGGCGGCGCTTCGCGGACGGTGGCTCCGACGACCCGGACGAGTCGGCCGCGACCGTCTCGGGGGTCGGGGATGACTGATCCCGTCGGCTCGGACGACGCCGCCTCGCCGCCCGCGGACGCCGTCTCGCTCCCCGACGACGCGGTCCTGCTCCTCGTCGACTTCCAGACCGGCTTCGACGAGCCGGGATGGGGCGAGCGCAACAATCCCCAGGCCGAGGGGGTCGCCGCCGACCTGCTCGCGCGCTGGCGCGCCGCCGACCGCCCGATCGTACACGTCCGACACGACTCGACCGAACCCGAATCGCCGCTCCGGGGGGACGCGCCGGGGTTCGCCTGGAAGGCGGAGACCGCCCCGGCCGACGGCGAGGCGACCTTCGTGAAGTCGGTCAACGGCGCGTTCCTCGGAACCGACCTCGACGACTGGCTGACGGAGCGCGGCCACGACACCCTCGTCGTCTGCGGGCTCACCACGGACCATTGCGTCTCGACGACGGTCCGGATGGCGGAGAATCGCGGCTACGACGCGTACGTCGTCGCCGACGCGACCGCGACCCACGAGCGCGAGGGGCCGGACGGGGGACGGATCGACCCGGAGACCTCCCATCGCGTCGCTCTCGCACACCTCTCCGGCGAGTTCGCGACGGTAGTCGAGGCGGCCGACCTCGGCTGAGTTCGACCGACGTCGACCGGCGTGGGGGGCGGAGCCGGCACTAGAGGTGTCGTAACCCCCGCTCTAAGTCGGCGATCAGGTCGTCGGCGCTCTCGACGCCGACGGGCGCCCGGATCAGCGAGTCCGTGATGCCGGACGCCAGTCGCTCTTCTTCCGGCACGTACGAGGCGGACATGCTCGCCGGATGCTCGATCAGTGACTCGACGCTCCCCAGGCTGACGGCCACCGTGAAGAGGTCGAGCGACTCGACGAACGCCCTCGCCTCCGCGCCCGTGCCGTCGATCTCGAACGACACGACGCCGCCGAAGCCGTCCATCTGACGCGCGGCGAGGCCGTGTTGCGGGTGCGTTTCGAGCCCAGGGTAGTGGACCGCGGTGACCGCGTCGTGTTCCGACAGGAACCTCGCGACACGTTTCGCGTTCGCCTCGTGTTGGCGCATTCGAAGCGGGAGGGTCTTGCTACCGCGGAGGACGAGGTAACAGTCGAACGGCGGCAGCATCGCACCGAGTGCGTACTCCTGGACAAACCGGATCCGATCGGCGAGCGCGTCGTCGTTCGTCACGACCGCACCGCCTATCGAATCGGTGTGGCCGTTGAGGTACTTCGTCGTGCTGTAGACCGACACGTCCGCACCCAGCGAGAGGGGGCGCTGAAAGTACGGCGTCGCGAAGGTGTTGTCAACCGCGAGGAGGACGTCGTGGCGGTCGGCGATCCCGCCGATGGCCGCGATATCACACAGTTTCAAGAGCGGGTTCGTCGGCGACTCCATCCAGAGCAGGGCGGTCTCGGGGGCGACGGCGTCGGCGACGGCGTCCGCGTCGGTCGCGTCGACGTACTCGACGGCCACGTCGAAGTGCTCGGCGAGGTAGTCGTCGAAGAACACCTTCGTTCCGCCGTAGATGCCGTCGAACGCCACGACGTGGTCGCCGGATTCGAGCACGCTCAGGCACGTCGTCGCGATGGCGGCCATGCCGGACGCGAACGTCATCGCGTGGTTCGCATCGCTCAGCGTCGCCACGCGCTCGTCGAGGGCCTCACGGGTCGGATTCCCCAGTCGCGAGTACTTGTATCCGTGGCTCGGGTCGCCGGCCTCGTCCATCGCGAACGTCGACGACAGGTGGATGGGCGACACGAGGTCGCCGGTGCCGCCGGGGTCGAGGTCGGGTTCCTCGCCGGCGTGGATCGCTTTCGTCTCGAAGGCGTCGTTCGAACGCTCCGGAGGATCGTCCATACGTCTCCAGCGTGGAGGGGTTCCATATAGCTTCTCCCGTCGCCGGGAAGCCGGTTCCGACGCCTTCGACGCCTTCGGCGACCTCGATCGACCCGCACGCTTTTGCTCCCGCCCCCCGAGGGATCGAGCATGCAACGCGGCCGGCGGAAACCGGACTGGCTGAAGTCGCGTCCTCCCTCGGGGAGCCGGTTCACGGAGATCAAGGCGATCCTCCGCGATCGGGGCCTCCACACGGTCTGTGAGGAGGCCAACTGCCCGAACATGGGCGAGTGCTGGTCCGGAGGCACGAACGCGCCTCCGAACGACGAGGCGTCGGACGCCGCCGAGGGCGGCCGCGGCGGGCCGGGCACGGCGACGTTCATGCTCATGGGCGACCGCTGCTCGCGCGGGTGTAACTTCTGTGACGTCGAAACCGGCGGGATGGAGCCGCTCGACCCCGACGAGCCGGAGAACGTCGCCGACGCGGTCGCGGAGATCGGCCTGGAGTACGTCGTCCTCACGTCCGTCGACCGCGACGACCTCGCGGACGGGGGGTCCGCGCACTTCGCCGAGACGATCCGCGCGATCAAACGGCGCGATCCGGGGATCCTCGTCGAGACGCTGATCCCGGACTTCGGCGGCGATCCCGGGGCCGTCGATCGGATAATCGACGCCGGCCCCGACGTGATCGCCCACAACGTCGAGACGGTCGAGCGGCTCCAGTGGCCCGTGCGCGACCGCCGGGCGACCTACGAGCAGTCGCTCTCGGTGCTCGACCGGGTCGACCGCGAATCCGAGATCCACACCAAGACGAGCCTCATGCTCGGCGTCGGCGAGTACGACCACGAGGTGTACCGGACGCTCGGCGACCTCCGGGAGGTCGGCGTCGACGTCGTCACGTTCGGCCAGTACCTCCAGCCGTCGCGCTCGCACCTCGACGTCTTCGAGTACGTCCACCCGGACGTCTTCGAGACGTGGCGCGAGGTGGCCGAGACGGAGTTCGACTTCCTCTACTGTGCGTCCGGGCCGATGGTCCGCTCGTCGTACAAGGCCGGCGAGCTGTTCGTCGACGCCCTCCTCCGAGAGGGGCGCTCGCCGGAGGACGCGAGACGGCGGGCACGGGCGGCCGGCGGGGACTGAGCGGTCCGGTTCGTCGGGTCCCTCCGCGCGTCAGTACCCCTGTGCGTTGCCGTCCTTTCGCGGCTCCGTCGCCGCCGAGAGGACGCCCCCCTCGTTCCGTGCGATCTGCGCGCCGCCGAACGCCGACGGCGAGAGCGTCCGCACGTCGTGGTCCCTCCGGACGAGCTTCGCCGCCACGTCGTCGTCGAAGTGCGGCTCCAGCGCCAGCGTCCCGTCCTCGCGGTACCGCCACCGCGGCTCGTCGAGCGCGCGCTGGATCGGCATCCCGTAATCGACCACGTTCGCGATCGTCTGGACGTGTCCCTGCGGCTGCATGTACCCGCCCATCACGCCGAAGGCGGCCCAGTCGTCCTCGCCGAACCGGGCGAGCCCCGGAATGAGGGTGTGGAACGGCCGCTTGCCTGGCTCGAGGCTGTTCGGGTGGTCGGGGTCGAGCGAGAACGACGAGCCGCGGTTCTGGAGGGCGATCCCGGTGTCGCCGGCGACGAGCCCGGAGCCGAACCCGGCGAACCGCGAGTTGATGTACGAGACCACGTTCCCCGCCTCGTCGGCGACGGTGAGGAGGACGGTGTCGGCGTCCTCGGCGTTCGCGTCGGGCACGCCGAAGCTCACGTCGTGGTTCGCCGTCTCGCCGATCTCCGCGGCGCGTTTCCTCGCCCACGCCTTCGACCCCAGCGGCGGGTGGTCCTCGTACTCCGGATCGGTGATGTATCGGTGGCCGTCGTGGAAGGCGACCTTCAGCGCCTCCGAGAAGTAGTGGACGCGCTCGGCGGAGTCGTAGTCGTACTCGCCCGCGCCCAGCTCCTCGGCGACGTTGAGCGCCTCGAGCGCGATGAGGCCCTGGTTGTTCGGCGGGAGCTCGTACACCTCGGCGCCGTTGTACGTCGTCGAGACCGGCTCGGGCCACTCCACCTCGAAGTCCGCGAGGTCGTCGACGGTCATGAACCCGCCCGCGCGCTGGACCTCCGCCGCGATCGCCTCCGCGATCTCGCCCTCGTAGACCACGTCCGCACCCTCCTCTGCGATCCGCTCCATGGACCGGCCGAGCCGCGGGAGCGTCACCCGCTGGCCGACCGACGGCGACTCCCCGTCGAAGAGGAACGCCTCGCGCGCGTGGTCGGTCTCGAAGAGCTCCTCGCCGTGTTCCCACTGCGCGGAGACGACCTCCGAGACGGGGTATCCCTCCGTCGCCAGCCGGATCGCGGGTCGGAGCAGGTCGCCGAGGTCCATCGTCCCGAGCGTCTCGGCGGTGGCCTCCCAGCCGCGGGCGGTGCCGGGGACGGTGACCGCGTGCGCACCGGTCGTCGGCATTTCGGCCTCCGCCGGGTCGTCGACGTCACTCTCATCGTCGGCGGCGATGGCCTCCCGAGCGTTCTCGATCGTCGCGTCCGCGGGCGCGCCGCCGCAGGCGCGCATCGCGCCCACGTCGCCGTCGGCGGTCCGGTACAGCGCGAACACGTCGCCGCCCAGCCCGGTCGAGGTCGGCTCCACGACGTTGAGCGCGGCCGCCGTCGCCACCGCGGCGTCGAAGGCGTTTCCGCCGTCCCGCAGGACGCCGATGCCCGCCTCGCTCGCGAGCGGCTGGCTCGTGGCGACGACTCCACCTTGACCGTAGACGGTCGAACGACGCGACGTGAACCGGTCGAGATCTGGTTCCATGGCTCACGCTCACGAGGTAACGGCCTAAATAACCCGATATCCCTGACGGATGGTGCCTCTTTTCTGCTCGCCCGAGACGGCACGACGGTACTCGCAGGTCCGTCGACGTGCTTGAAAATGGTAGCATGAAACATGAACCGTTTATTTTATTACGAACCGCAACCATATCGCCAAGTGGGTACGAGGTGGTACATATGGCGCTTCCACGACCCGCAAACGCGTGGAACGGAGGTCTAGACCTCCCGAGTCGACTGTTCGAACGCGACGGTACCGACTACGAACTGTATGAACAGGACGACGAGTTCGTCCTCACGGTCGAGCTTCCTGGATTCGACCCGGCGGAGCTCACCGTCACGTGGGACGACGGCATGCTCAACGTCTCCGGCGAGCACGAGGACGAAACCCGCGGCACACGCCGGACCTACCACCGTCGGTTCCGGTTCCCGAAGACGATCGACGACGAGGAGATCGAAGCCGAGTACGAGAACGGCATCCTCACGGTCCGGCTCCCGATCGCGGTCGACGCCGTGATGACCGGCACCGAGATCGAGATCGAGAGCTGACGGGCTCGGTTCCCCGTCGATCGCCGATCCCCCGAAGTTCGCCGTCACGCCGTTTCTCTCGCGTCCGTTCGGCACGCGTCGTTTTTCGCGCCATCGAGGTCGATCCCCCCGATCGGTGACCGGAACGGACACCGATATACGGGAGGCCGTCGTCTCCACCAGCGTGTCCAGGTACCGCGACGTCCTCCTGTTCTTCCTCCTCGCCTCCCTCTGGGGCGGCTCGTTCGTCGCCATCGAGGTCGGACTGGCGTACTATCCGCCCGTGTTGTACGCGGCCTACCGCTTCGACATCGCGGCGCTGGTCCTCGTCACCTACGTCCTGCTCACCGATTCGAGCCCGTTTCCGCGGACCCGCGGCGACCTCGCCGCGATCGGGCTCAGCGGCGGGTTCAACGTGGCCGTCAACAACTCGCTGCTCTTCACCGGCCAGCAGTACACGACGAGCGGGATCGCCTCGATCACCTACAGCCTCGTCCCCATCGTCACCGCGGCCGTCGCGGCGCTGTGGATCGGCGAGTCGAGACTCGACCTCCGGGGGAGCCTCGGCGTCGTCCTCGCGTTCGTCGGCGTCGGCCTCGTCGCCCAGCCGGACCCCGCGAACCTGGCCGGCGGGGTGACGATCGGCGTCGCGCTGATCTTCGTCGGCGTGGTCTCCGTCTCCTTCAGCAGCGTCGGGCTCCGCGTCGTGGAGACGACGTTCTCGAGCGTCGCGCTCACCGGGTGGGCGATGCTGTTCGGCGGGCTCGCGATGCACGGGTTCAGCCTCGGGCTCGGCGAGGGACAGCGGCTCCCCGCGACCGAACTCCCGGCGCTCGTCGCGCTGGGATTCCTCGGCGTGCTCTCCTCGGCGGTGGCGTACACGATCTACTTCACGCTTCTCGACCGGCTCGGCGCGTTCGAGATCAACCTCGTCTCCTACGTCGTCCCCGTGGTCGCGACGGTCGCCGGCGCGGTCCTCCTCGCGGAGCCGGTGACGGCGACGACCGTCGCCGGGTTCGTCACCATCCTCGGCGGCTTCGGACTGGTCAAACGGCACGCGATCGCCGAGGAGGTGCCGAAGCTCGTCTCGCAGGTCGGCGGGTTCTTCTGACGGAGGGCCGCGAAGGCCTCCGCGTCGAACGCGCCGGATCAGTCCTCGAGCGCCGCGACGTCCTCGAGGATCCGCGCGGCGTGCTCCTCCGGGGAGACGCCCTCGTACGCGAGCACGATCCTTCCCGCGGCGTCGACGACGTACGTGTTCCGGAAGACGCCGTCGAAGACGTCCCCGAACATCTCCTTTTCGCCGTAGGAGTCGTACGCGCTCGCGACCTCGCCGTCGGGGTCCGAGAGGAGGTGGAAGGGGAGGTCGTGTTTCGCCGCGAAGTCCGCGAGGTCCTCGACGGGGTCGTCGCTGATCCCGAGGACGTCGACGTCGGCCGCCTCGAAGGCGTCCCACTCGTCGCGGAAGCCGCACGCCTCCGCCGTACAGCCGGGGGTGTCCGCCCGCGGATAGAAGTAGACGACCGTGTAGGCGGCGTCGCCGTCGCCGAGCGAGATCGATTCGCCGTGCTGGTTCTCGAGCGTGAACGCCGGAGCCTCCGTACCGGGGTCGAGCATACCGCCCGTCGAGCCGGCGGCCGCTTATCGGCTCCGATCCGTCGCCGAATCGAACCGGACGACCTCGCTACGACCGGCGTAGAGCCGATCTCGGCGTTATGTTCGTGATCTCTTCGAATCGAAACGCGTGAGACCCTCTGCGGTCGCCTCGTCGTTCGCCGCGAGCGAAGCGAGTTCGTATTCGTCACCGTCCCTCGGACGTTCGTGAAGCTCAAACCTCACCGATCATAGAAAATATCGATTCAGGGCTTGACCACCAATTCCATCTAGGTGATGAGCTTGGAAAGAGCGAATTCTACCCTGACACTACGAGTTCTCATCCCGCTTCACACCTCCTAGGGTAGCAGGGAAACCCTACACGGCTCCAACTTCGATCCCTGAGATAATCTTTGTACAACTAGGCTCCGTTGAAATCCTCTTCTTCAGACATATTACTGCCAGAAACAGCCAGTCGCTGAAGAGTGCTTATCGGCCACAGAGATGATCTCAGCCCCAATTGATATGCTGCTAGCTGTGTGAGATACGACGCACGAGTTGGTCATGAAACGGGTTTGAGTTCAATTTATTTACATTTGAATCGTTATACTGCGTCCTTGCGGAGATTTCTGCATCATCGCCTGAGACGCAAAGAGTAATTTGTGCTTTTGAAGGGCTTTTCGACGGACGCGCCGACCCACAGATATGAATCGACGCACGTTCCTCGCAACGAGTTGCGTGGGACTCGCCGTCGGAATCGCCGGTTGTCAGACCCTACTCAACCGAAGTGACGATTCGGAGCAACCGGAGACCACACCGACGGACAACAGAGCTGAAGACACAACCAACGGTTTGCGCATCGTTGGGGTCTACGCAGACGACATCGATCGGGAGTTTCTCGACGGAGAGTATCTCCTCATGAAGAATACCAGTACGGACCCGCTCGATGTCTCGGGATATGTTGTTGAGTACCCAACCGGTTACTCCCACCAGATAGCGGATCTCGTGCTCGAACCGGGCGCACAGTTCGCCCTAATGAGCCGGGATGGAGAGGACTCGGTGTTCCAAATGAGTCCACCTCTTCATCTCCGGTATCTGGCAGCTGATACGGCTCCGCTACTCGGTAAGAGAGGGACCGTACGTGTCCGAGACACGGAGAACGAACTCGTCGCTACGGTTTCTTACGAGAATTTCGGATGTGACGGCGAGACTGAGACCGGCGACGAGACGGCGTGTCTCCACTCAATTAGTTCGGAGAGTTGAGGACAGCATTTATCCGCACAATAGAGAGAAACTCTATGATTGAAGCGATACGTACGTCTCCTGTACTGAGCGATTGGGGTGAAAAACTATCAGCTGCTGAGGATTTCAACAGAGCCTACAACTACTATTATCTAGCGGGATAGGGCGCTAAAACCTCGCGCTTCAGCGCGGGGATACAGCGCCCGCATGTGGTTTTAAGGGATTCTACGACGTGTTGAATGCTAACCGAGGCGGTCTACTCGCCCTATCCCAATGAGACAGTATCGGGATTCGCCCTTTCGTCGTGGAAGGCACCCTTCCATCAGACGAACAGGGTGTAAGAAGCCCAAGATACCCCCGAATCCCCGCCTCACCGCCGAGGATAGGGGTAACGGTAGCGTGGCACTGCCAGCATTCTCTCGGGAATGTTAAACCGTAAATCTCCCAAACTAGCAAGCTTTCGCTTGTGGGAAGCTCCGCCGTTTACGGCGGAGAGGATGTCACGTGGGGTGGAGGAAAGACCGGTCACTCCAGTTCCAACCCGATCTGCTCCGGGTTCACTCTCTTACACTTCTCCAGTCGGTTGTAGAATTCGTTCGTAACTGTGTCGGGTAGCGTCACACGAAGCCGATGCTCTTCCCGTGGCTCGTGACTCGTTACAACCAACTGATCTACGTCGAGATCGGGATTACACGGGGTGGTGAACCTCCGTTCGAGACAATGAATGTGACTGAGCGGAAACGTGTGCGCCTTCACCACGTCGTCGACGTAGCGTGTTTTAACCCCCACAGTATCGAACGGATCGAAGCCGATCGGGTCGGGAATCGAGCCGTCGGCGTTGCGAACGAGTTCCTCCAGTGGTTCTCCCTTCCCGTCGCGCGTTTTCGACATACACCGACCGATGCAGGTCCGTTTAAAAACAGTAATCCAGACCCGGAGTGAAACTGAAACTAAACCGTATCAAAAATCAACGCGAGGGCGGCGAGTAGGCGTCGATCGTCGCCGCCTTCGATCCGTTCTGAACTACTGCTCGTCTTCGGAGTCGATTTCCTCTACCGACGAGTACCACGGAGGAGCGAACGTCGGCTCGCCAGAGTCGATCTCTTCGGCGGACTCGTCCGTGTGCTCCGCGATGAACTCCGACAGTTCCGACGTGGAATCGGACTCGTTTCGCTGGCGGTTCTCCGGCATACCCTACTGTAGGATACCGCGTATCATTAAGGCTACCGCCGGATCCCCTAGGGATATCTCGGCGGGTCCGTTGGTTCCTTCACACCCAGATGAACCGAGCCGAGCCACTTTGCGTTCTCCTCCAAGTACTCACTACACCACCGCAGCAGCTTCCCACGAGAGTCCGGTAACCCCGTGTGACTCGGCCAGAGCTTGATGTCCGTCGCATTCCGCCGGTATACGTCGATGTGGATGCCCTCGCTGTAGACGTCGTGTCCACCCGGAGAGATCGGATCGTAGTCGAACTGGGCGATCGTCTCGTATTCCTCGAGTTCACGCGGTTTCTGTAACTGCGCTGCGAACCGAGTCACTTCACCCGAACCCGTATCAAAGCGCGAAACGCGGCGAAAGCCGGTGCCTGGGACCCCCTTGATGTGGACGTTCTCATAGCCACCACGCGACACGAGACACACACTATCCGAACGGGACAAAACCTTCACCCAAGGCCGGAACATCGTACTACACGAGCCACCAATTGATAGGCAGGGCCTTGTTTAGACGCCCTCGATAACGTGGGCTGGTGTCTGTGTCGGCTGAACAGGATCTGTCTGTGAGAGCCTCTCCGTTCGATTTCGTTTTTCGACAGCGACCGGTTCGTCCGATTCACTCCGCGTCTAAACAAGGCCGATAGGCAGTGTTCTCGATATATTCACAATGCCACGATCTGAATCCGGACCCGAGTGGCGGGAGGAACCCATGAGCGCCGCCTCGAGAGTAGCTCGGTCACCGAACGCGCACCTCGCCGACACCGACTTCGTCGACAGTTTTCCGCTCGATCACGACGGGCATCTACGTCACCCGGAGTTGCGGCGCTGCCTTCTTGATCACCGGTCCGAGCCACCGCGGAGCCGACTGCGTTGGGGCATCCGTCAGGTCGCCGTAGCGGTCGAACTCCAGCGTCCACACCCACTCTTCGTAGGTGACCTCGACGAACGTCCCGTCGTCGCTGTCGTCGACGTGGACGTCGACGTCGGTCCCGAAGGAACCGCCCGGCTCGAAGCCGAGATCGCGGACATCGATCGTTTTGCGGGTTGCCGTGTTGTGTGCGGCCATCGCGACTCGACGTGCGAGAGGAATTTCCTAAAAAGGGGGTCGAACTTCCGGGGGGTGCCTATCGAGAGTTGAAGCGAAAGTTAACATAATAGCCCAGCAATCTCACCTTATCTCCTAATGACCGAGATCGACTCCTCACCAGTACTCAAATATCATCTACCGACGGACAATCGATACTCAATTGCGTATATTTCGGATGACATTGAACGGGGTAAAACAAGACGGCAGCAGTATGAAGACGATCCTTCAACCGATGTCGTAGGTGGAACAGTTGAGATAGAGGGGAACGCTGTCTACCATATTTACACGCGGAACAACCCTGACGAATATCTAAAGTCATACCAAGGAGAGATGGATTATGAGGAGTGGATCACATCATTAAGCGAGGACGACGCACAGTTTCTACTACTTGTTTTTGACGCGTTTGAGGGCGTTATTGAGACGGTTGATTCGGAGGATTCCTACATGGAGCTGTACAAAAGAATGAATCACGGTGATTTACTGAGAGTGCCCAACCGTGTTCAGTGGAAGCAATCAGTCGCAGCGGTCGCGGCGGAGCTGCTATCCAAATTCATACTGATCCACCCGATGCCGAACTCAAATCATCGTACCGCATTGGGTGTCGTGGATCGGTACATGGCATCGTATGACTCCGACTTTGCTATGCCGGATACTGGCGAAGATCAGAGTTGGTATCCCTGGGCTTCGGATTTCATATTCGATTCTAAGCGACTCTTGACACTCAGACGTAAGCTTTCTTTACTAAAATACGCGCACAAGTGTGGTTATGATAAAGTTCGGCGAAAGGACGGTGCTGAAATCGATCTAACGGAGGTTGATTTTGATCGGAACAACCATCGTGCGTATTATAAGCGGCGTCATTTGGAAAGGAGCCGTGATTTTATTGATCTATTGCTTGAGCGAACTGGCCACTCACACCTAGCAGAAATGGACGACAAAGGAAAGCAGGTGTTTATCGACCGCCTGAAAGCCTCTTCTTAATCAGGGAGATTTCCAACGCGACGTCCCGCCTCCTTTGCGCCCTTCGCTAGCTCGGAACGCTCTGCCGAACGTCGTTCCACGGCATCGCGAATAGCGTCGTGGGAGGTGGTGGTGGTGGTGGTGGTCATCTGGCTACTGCTAGTTGTGGTGGCGATATGAAGCTTTTGTACGAGAAAAAGCACTCGACAGGTCAGTAGATGTACCAAGGAGGTTACACGAGTCGGGACACGGAGACGTTACAATCCGCCTGAAGGCTCGGGTCCATCGGCGTGTACAGCCACCGATGATCGAGTCGCTCTCGCTCGATCAGCTCGTACTCCTGGAGCTTCTGGAGCTTCGTTCGACGGGCTCGGTCGCTGATCGGGGTCAGTTTGCGGCCGGCGTACAACTCTTCGCTCCGATCCTCATACAGCCGGTGGAGATCGCGTCCGGTGATCCCGCCGTTCGAGCGGATCAACTCGTAGAGTACGAGGTGATGGAAGGGAAGCGAGTTGAGGTGTGCCTTCCGAATGCGCCGCTTGGCGCGTTCGAAGCCGTCCTCGACGTCGACCGAGCGGATCCGCCCGTGATCTCGCTCGCTCGCGAGTTCGGCAGCCGACCGGAGCGTCTGGATCCCTTCGCGAGCGACGCCGGCGACGCCGTCGGCGATCTCCTCGAGTTGCTCGCGAGAGATCGCGCCGTCGACGAGCCCGACTCGCGCCCGGTCCCCGAGGATGTCCGCGAGTTCGTCCACGCCGTAGCGCGTCAGTTCGATCTTCCCCCCGTGGAGTCGCTGCCGAACGTCGTGTTCGGCGCGAGCTAACCAATCGTCGGGCTCGTGACAAACGACGACGACCTCGACACCGGGAACGTCGTCTAGCTGGCGAAGCGTTCCCGTCCCGGCGAGATCGTCGCCCTCGTCGAGCAGTAACAGGTAGTCGCCCGAGATGGCCTCGCGAAGGCGATGCGGTAGCTCCGCGTTCGGCGTGTTGTGACTGACGTCGCCGCCGGCGGCACGGATGGCCTTGCGGAAGACATCGCCCGTCGTGAGCCCGAGCGTCTGGATCCACGCCCAATCCACCCCGTACTCGTGTGCGTATCGCTCGAGGACGGTCCGTCCGAGGACGGTCTTGCCGACGCCGCTCGGACCCGTAATGAGAACGCCCTGCGTTCGCTCTCGTGCCCGGTGGAGCAGCCGGATCAATTCTTGGATCTGTGACTCACGGTGGCGGAGATCCGGCGGGGGTGTCTCGTCGTCGAAGATCTGCTGACGGACGATCATGTTGCTGACAGCTAACGCAGACGGGTTATAAAAAAGCGAGTCGGACTTCCGGGGTGAAACTGAAAGTAGTCCGATTACCACACGATAGTTCTAGAGATCCCAACAGAGCCATATTCTTCATAGAATCGCCTATTGTCTAGAATTTATACATTATCAGTCTAACTGATTGATTCATGGAAGCTCGATATAAGCAGATTCGGAGTCTATTCGGTGGCAAGCGTGGTGTCACTTTTCGCGTCCCTCCATATCAGCGAGGCTATGAGTGGGATGAGAGGCAGTGGGAAGATCTATGGCTAGATCTTAACCGGATCAATACACACGTCGATCAACACTATCTTGGAAGCATTATTCTTTTAGAGCGAAAAGCAGGCGAAATATATGAGATTGTAGACGGTCAACAACGAATGGTCACACTATCGATTATTATGATGGCTATCCGCGACTCTCCCAATCTTGAAGACCCTAATGATATGCGGATTGATGATATCATCAATACATATCCTGCTAATGAGAGCGAGAGGAAATTGGAATTGGCAGACAAGGAAGCCGACGACAATTATGAATTAATCTGGGAAGGTGATTCGGGAAAGGCAGAGGGGCAAGTTAAGAAAGCATATGATTACTATGTAGATCAGATCAGGAATTACAATTCTGAAGAACTTCATATTCTGTTGGACAATATTGCGAAATATCTCCGAGTCGTCGAAACAATGGCGAAAGATACGAGTTTAGCATACACGGTCTTCCAATCTCAAAACGATCGAGGCAAAGAAGTCTCCCCCGAAATTCTGGCAAAAGCACGGGTACATGGTGCCGCTGAAGATCTTGATGACGAAGTAGATCAGCGCGAGGTGAGAGGACGCTGGGATCATATTTACAATCTGCTTAGGAAGAACCTTGATACACCTAGATTCCAAGAAGCTCTCCGAGTCCGACGACCGATGACTCAGATTCTTATCAACTCACACGTTCCCACGCCTACTCAGATCGATAAGGGGGCTCTATATCGTGAATTCGAGAAAGTTCTCGATCAATACGATAGCGTCACTGAGTTCGTTGAATGGTTTCAAGAACAGGTGGATATCTATCTTGAGATCAGTAGCAACCGGTACGACATTTCAGGAAGAGGGATCCCAGACGACGCGATCCGACATCTACAATATCTTAATTCAGCATCAACCCACTCTGAAGTTCTCTCTCTGTCAATTTACAATAGCGTTGAAGAGGACATCTCTCTAAGAGAAAACTTCCGTCTCGCATCGGTCCTAGCGATGCGCATGGAGATGGGTGGCAGTTCATCAGCTAGTACACGTGACGCGATCTATACGACAGCGAGAGAGGTACGACGAGAAGAAGATCCAACAGAAATTCGAAAAGTGATCAGAGATGCAATTGATTCTAAGACACCGTCTGATGCCGAAATTTTGGAACACTTGAAGGCGAATCAGATGACAATTCGAGGACAATGGAACTTCCGAACTCTCCTCAAATTGGTAAGTATAGAAGAAGAGCGACGTGGTCCACTCAAAATGGAACTTCCAAATCTAGATATCGAACATATCGCACCACGAAACACGTTCGGCAACACCAAATACGCAGACTGGCGGCGGATGTTAGATGAAGAAGAATTTGAGGATAGAAAAGACAAGCTCGGAAATCTCACCCTACTCCTGCCAAACGATCATTCGAGTCTGGATGAGACTTCATTCGAGAGCAAGAAGCACACGTACACAAATTCGGATGTGAAAATCGCTGAAGAGGTTGCCAAGTACGATGAGTGGGATGATGACCAGATAGAAGAGAGGAATGAACGGTTAGCGAAAGAACTCATCGAGCGGTGGTCGATCTGACTCGAGCTCTGTTATTCTACCCTACTGCCTCCTCAACGATCTCGATCTCCTCGTCGGTGAGCCCGTACAGCTCGTAGACGATCTCGTCGATCAGCGAGTCGGTCTTCTCGATCTTCGCGTCGAGCTCCTCGGCGCGTTCTTTCGTCCGCAGGTAGTTCTCCAGGTCGTCGGCCACGTCGTCGACGTCGGGCAACTCGATCGCCTTCAGCCGGTCGATAAGCGAGTTCGTCTTCGTCGCCGTCTCCCGGAAGTTCGCGAAGCCGTCCGCCTCGTCGACGGCAACCGGCACGAAGTGCTCGATCAGGTCCGCCTCCCGCTCGGTGAGGTCCGTGATCCGGAACGCCGGCAGGTACTCCGTCTCCGTGTAGCCCCACTGGTCCGTTTCGTAGGCGTCCTCGTCGTCGGGCTTGTAGCGAGCCGTGGCCTCGATCAGGACCGTGTTCGGGGACTCTCGCTCGACGCGTGCAGTGCCGATTCGGAGGTTATCTAGATCGTCTTTTGATTTTTCTAGCGATGATTGGCCATCCTTACTCGCTGGTTGTAGTAACCCGGCCTCACGAAGGGTCAGACTAGACGACTCTTTTATAACTGTCTTACCGAGGTGGTCAAAAGGGTGTCAACCTTAGCGTGAAGAATGCGGCCGAGCATGGTTGAATTGGTGATTCGAAGATGCTCGACCGCGTGGTTGCGAAAGCACGCGATCAAGAAGTATTTTCGCGTGAAGATACGCCGACG
>NZ_JANHDM010000015.1 GCF_024494685.1 Halorubrum rubrum
GTTTGACACAGTTCTCATTCCAGGTGAACTGTGGTATGCACTATTAGCCTCAGTTTCCCGAGGGTATGGTGCTCCGAAGGGTAGTTTGGCCACGTGTTACTGAGCTATTCGCTACGAGTGTAAACTCGTACAACTAGCATGGCTAAATCGGATCCCAATAGCAATGGCCTCCGGCAGGATCAACCGGAATGACTACCCTCGCGCCTGATTCCCGGCACGAGGGGGGTTATGTTGGCGGGTGTTGACTCGTTGTGTTGTCAACACACCATTGCATGGTCCAATGTGGAGTCCGGTCTCACCGGCGACCCGGATGACACCGAACGTCCACGGCTCACATCAGATCTCCTCTTACGCCGGAGCGCAGGGGGCGAAATCCTCATCCTTCGCGGACCTGAACGTTGTCCAGCATAGGTGATAAACCCATCGGACTTCGTCGGTCCTGCGAAACCGGACCGAATTGAACGGCCCGAGTTCGCGGTGCGTTCTTCGCGTTCGGTTCGAATCGGGGTATACATTTAACCCCGTCGGAACGCGTCGACCGGCCGCCGTCGGCGGCCGGCCGCTGCCCCCACCGCGGGGGCCTTCGCATTCCATTCGAATCGCGGTGTACACTTAACCCCGTCGAACCGAACCCGCCACGTCATGCGGTTTCATGGGACGGATAACCGAGGAAGTGACGGACGAAGAACGGGTCGCCGGAACGGGCGGGCACGTCGGGGATCCCCGACGGATGTGAGGAGCCGTGAGTGGCCCACGGACGTGGCACCGTCAGCGGCGCGACCGATCGGATCCGTCGTGTGCGGTACCTCGGACTCGTGTCGCGTACCGAGGCGGTATCACGTACCGGGTCGTTTATACCACGGGCGTTTATAAGGGAGGGGTTCACATATAAAAGCGAACGATGACGAACCCTGCAGATTCGATCGAGATTCAGAACGTAGTTGCATCGACGGGGATCGGCCAGGAGCTCGACCTGGAGGCGCTCGCGGAGGACCTGCCCGGAGCCGATTTCAATCCGGATAACTTCCCTGGACTCGTTTACCGGACACAGGAGCCGAAGGCGGCGGCACTCATCTTCCGGTCGGGCAAGATCGTCTGCACGGGCGCGAAGAGCATCGACGACGTCCACGAGGCGCTGGGGATCATCTTCGAGAAGCTCCGCGGGCTCCAGATCCCCGTCGAAGAGGATCCGGAGATCACGGTTCAAAACATCGTCTCGAGCGCGGACCTCGGTCACAATCTCAACCTCAACGCGCTCGCGATCGGACTCGGACTGGAGGACGTCGAGTACGAGCCCGAGCAGTTCCCCGGACTCGTCTACCGGATGGACGAGCCGGAGGTGGTGATCCTGCTGTTCGGTAGCGGAAAGATCGTCATTACCGGCGGGAAACGCACCGACGACGCGGAGGGTGCGGTCGAGGAGATCGTCGAGCGGATCGAGGGTCTCGGCCTACTGGGTTGAAGCGGTTCGCGGGGCGCTCGTCAGCCGCCCGCTGCGTCCTCGACGAGAACCTCCTTGACGACGCCGGGGTCCTCGAGGAGTTGATGTTTGGTGTAGCTTCCCTCCGCGCTGCCGCCGCTGTGTTTCGACTGTTCGATGATGTCGAGGAAGGCGTGTTCCTTGAGCAGGTCGCGAACCCGGCGTAACGAGAGGCTGTCGGATCCCTCCTGTCGACAGATGTTCTCGTAGATCTCGTACACGCGGCTGGTTCGAAACCCGTCTTTGCGTTCGTTGGAAAGCGAGAGCAACGCGAGCGCCTGGAGGACGTACCGTGAGTGCGGCGTCGATCCGCGAATGAGTTCGCGGAAGCGATCCGTCTCTGCGCGCTCGCGCGCCTGCGTGACGAACTCCTCTCTGACCGTGGGTTCGCCGTTGGCTTGAGCTATCTCCCCGGCGTACCGGAGGATGTCGATCGCCTTTCGAGCGTCTCCGTGTTCGCGGGCGGCGAGCGCGGCCGCTCGCGGGATCGTCGACGCCTCGAGAACGTCGTCGTGGAACGCGTCGGATCGGGCCTGCATGATCGCCCGGAGCTGGTTCGCGTCGTAGGGGGGAAAGACGAACTCGCGTTCACAGAGGCTCGATTTGACCCGCTCGTCCATCCGATCCTTGTACTGGATCTTGTTACTGATCCCGACGACGCCGAGTTTACAGTCGGTGATCTTCCCGGCCTCGCCGGCGCGGGACAGCTGCATCAGGATCGCGTCGTCGTCGAGCTTGTCGATTTCGTCGAGAATGATCAGGACGACGTCGTACCGCTGATCGAGGATCCGCCAGAGTCGCTTGTAGTACGTCGACGTCGAGAGCCCCTTGTCGGGGACGTTGATCCCGGTGGCTTCGGGGTCGTTCACGCCCTCGGCGATGGTCTGGACGGCCTGGGTCTCGGTCGTGTCCTGTGCGCAGTCGACGTACGCGAAGGTCGCGTTGACCCCCTCCTCGCCCGCGGTCGACACGAGTCGCTTCGAGACGTACTTCGCACAGAGGGATTTCCCCGTCCCGGTCTTTCCGTAGAGGAGGACGTTGCTCGGGCTCTGGCCGAAGATCGCGGGGTTGACCGCGGTGGCCAGATCGGCGATCTCGTCGTCGCGGCCGACGATCCGACCCTCACCGGGGAGGTGGCTGATCTCGAGGAGTTCCTTGTTGGCGAAGATCGGGTCCTCCCTCGTGAAGAGATCGTCCGCTGCGTCCATAGGTGAGACACCGCGTTTCCGGTGAAATACGTTCTGTTTTCCTCGCCTCGTCACCCCGGCTGGGGAAGGAGCGGGACGAATTCACGAAGAGGGCCGAGACGGTTTTGCCGCGGCATGGTTCGGTCAATACAGGTGAAGAAGCGGGAGATTCGCGGTGCGGTGGCGCGCCGGTGAGTGCCGCGGAGCGGCACGAACCGCCCGCGAGGGATGCCGCGAGCGCTGAAAGCGCGAGCGGCGAGGCTGGGGAGGCGTGAGGTGCGGGATGGTAGCGGTCGGGTGGGGCTCAACGGGGCAGTCGCGATTCCCGCGAGCGTGAGCGAGCGGGAAGTCGAGAGACGAAGTCTCTCGGAAGGACGAAGCTCGACGACGTAAGCACTGGAAGGAACGAACGGAGTGACTGAAGCGCACAACGAGTCGCGTGAGTCCTCGCGGCTGGGGCTTTGGAGGCGTTCTCCGCAGTCGGTTGTTTCACCGCGTACAGCCGAGCGGCTGGAGCCTTGGACGTGTTCACCGCCCCAGCAACGATCCCGTTCTGTCCATCCCATTTCCCACCGAAACACCCGTTCTACTAGCACGCTCGATCTAGCGGCCGTTCCGTACGGAAGTCCGCGTGAAAGAACGGCTTGATGAAGCCGTAGAGACACACACCGTGTTTCCGGTGAAATGGGGTGATCGGTGGGACGTGGGATTCACCGGAAACGAGGTGTGGTACGGAACGTGGATCCGCGAGAACGAGGCAGACGGGGCGAATCGAGCCGATGGGACCTCCGAGAGCCCGCCCGCAAGCCGCGAGCCGTGAAGGAATCCGTCGGATGAACGCATAACTCACCGCCGAAACGCGGCTGATCCGTCACGAATTCGCAGAACCCCGAAATCGATCGCCGTTCACGGAACGACCTCGGTTACTGGCCGGTCACTATCGGGACGAATGGACGGCGAGAACGCGCGACGCACCCTCATCAGTCGTGTCTACCCCTCCGTCACCAGCCGCGTCCACCACTACGCTATCGGAACCAGACTCACTATCGGAATCACGATCACCGCCACCATCGACGTGGATAGATCGGCCCTTCCATCGTATCCCGAGCTGTGACTACACGTCGTTCGTCTAATGACTACACAGAACTTACTGGAATATTCTCATAAGATGTATTTATAGATACTGGAATCCAACAAGAAACGGATCGCTTCTCAGCGCACCATGAGGGGATCCCCGAGACGGGATTGCCCCAGACCAACCCGCTCCAACCCAACCCAACACCGTTTCACCGGAAACACGGTGTGTCCCTCAACCGCACCAGCAACGTGTCCGAGTCGAGCCCCGAGTCGAGCGGGAGGTCGAGAGAATCGAGGGGGCGAGAGAATCGAAAGGCCAGAAGGATCAGGAAGAGTCGCCGACCGGGTCGTGTACCTCGTATCGTACCCCGCTTTCTCGGAGTTGCGTCGTGTGACGCGAGAGTTCGTCACTGGAGACGAGGAGGAGCACGTCCAGTCCGCGGAGCGCGGCCTGTGGCACGGCGTCGACCGTTCCGAAACGGATAGCCGGCCGGATCCCGGCCCGCATCGCCAGCGCGTACGCCTCCGTGCCGGCTATCGCGACGAACCCTTCGTCTACGCGGTCAGTCACGACCTCGACCGACGGCGGCTCACCTTCGGTCACGACCGGAACGGGGATCACGGTCACGACGCCCGGATCGTACTCGACGACGCCCTCGAATTCGGTCACGCCGACGGCCTCCCCGGCCGCCCCGTCGGTGACGGCGACGGCGGTTGCCGGGTCATCGCCGTCAACCGGAGCGTTCCCGTCAACCGGAGCGTTCCCGTCAACTGGAGCGTCCTGATCCGGAAGCGACCCCGTGCCGACCGTCGTTCCCTCTCTCTCGTTCGTCACTATTCCGTCGGCGGTCGCGTGAAGGATCCCGTCGCGCATGGTCAGTCGGACCTCGTCGCCCTCCGAGATCGGATCGGCGGCGATCGCGGCGTCGACGTCGACGCTCCCGAGCACGTCCTCCGAGACGCGGGAGACGAACTCCGAGAGCGCGTCCGTCCGCGTGATCAGCCAGTCGACGCCCTCCTTCGTCACCTCGTATCTCCCTCGACCCCGTTTCTCCACGTACCCCCGGTCGACGAGCTCGCGAACGTAATCGCTCACGGCCTGTGAGGTGACTCCGAGCACGTCGGCGATCTCTCCCTGGCTCACCGCCGGCTGACGGGCCGCGATCTCGACGAGCACCCGATACTTGCTGGCGTCGCGCTTGTTATCCAGTACCCGCGGGGCGACGGCTCCCTCGTCGTCCATGGCAACTGTACTAGTGTTGAAGACAAGTATGTTTGGTATGAGTACGGACGGGGGGCGTGAGTGCGGATTCAAGTACGGATGGGTGGCGTAAGTGCGGATGGATGGCTCCGGAACCGACGGCCCCGCGTCCGAGAAGCCACTATCTACGCTACCCAACGACTCAAGCAGTAGAGAAGCCAGACAGCGAGGAATTCAACTACTAGAGGATCATTGCGACGCTACGGCTCACCGCCGTCGCTCGCCATTTGGGTCCAGGTTCGGAAAGAGAGTGGGTTGGGGCGGATTTGAACCGCCGGCCTCCTCCATGTCAAGGAGGTGTCATAACCGGGCTAGACTACCAACCCGCCGGGGCTCACTGACGCATCTCGTCGTTTCCGGGGGACGTAATTGAACCTTTCGTTTCGGGGGCCCGCGAGACGATCGCGGGCCCGAATCGGTGACTGCGCGGCAGCGCGCCCCCGACGGCTTCCGGCCGTTCGGCGCAGACGGCTTTCGACCGGTTTTACTGCGTCGACGCGAGCCGTCTCGTATGGTCGATCTCTCCGCTCGTGCGGACCGGTTGGAGGAGTACCTCGACGCCCGCGGGCTCGAGGCCGCATGGTTCGCCGAGCCCAACGGATTCGCGTGGCTCACCGGCGGCGACAACGTCGTCGACGCCGACGCGTCACACGGAGTCGCCGCCGCCGGTTACGACGGCGCATTCCGCGTGATCACCGACAACATCGAGTCCCACCGGCTCGCCGACGAACAGCTCCCGGACGCGTTCGCGATCGAGTCCTTCCCGTGGTACGCCGACTCCCTCGCGGGGGCCGTGGCCGACCGGTCCCCCCTCCCCGCCGCCGTCGACTTCGCCGGGCCCGAGTTCGCTGGGCCAGACTTCGAGCCGGTCGAGGCGAGCCGGCTCCGCCAGCCGCTCACCGACGACGACGTGGACCGCTACCGCGAGCTGGGTCGCGAGGCCGCAGCGGCCCTCGAGACCGTCTGCCGGAACCTCGAGCCGGAGGACCCCGAGTACGAGGTGGCCGCGGGGATCGACATCTCGCTCTCCTCGCGGGACGTGAACACGCCGGTGGTGCTCGTGGGGGGCGCAGAGCGCGCACAGTCGTACCGCCACTACGTCCCCACCGACGAACCCCTCGGCGAGTACGCGCTCGTCTCGATCACCGCCGAGCGCGGCGGGTTGTACGTCTCGCTCACCCGTACCGTCGCGTTCGACGCCCCCGACTGGCTCGAGGACCGCCACCGGGCGGCCGCACGCGTCGAGGCCACGGCGCTCGCCGCCACCCGCGCGGCCGCCGCGGGCGACCTCGGCGCGGGCGACGACTCCGGAACGGGCGACGGTCCCGGAACCGCCGGCGACGTCTTCGGGGCGATCCGCGAGGCGTACGACGCCGTGGGCTTCGCCGGGGAGTGGAAACACCACCACCAGGGCGGGGCGGCCGGCTACGCGGGACGCGAGTGGATCGCGCGACCCGACGGCGACGAGCGCGTGATCGCGCCGATGGGATACGCCTGGAATCCGACCGTGGCCGGCGCGAAGAGCGAGGACACGTACCTCGTCGGCGACGACCGCCACGAACTGCTCACGAAGACCGGCCAGTGGCCCACACACGCGGTCGAGTCGGTCCCCGTCGACGGCGTCCCCGCGGAGACGTTCGAGCGGCACGCCCCGGTGATCCGCTGAGTGGACACGCCCCTGTGATCCGCTGAGTGGGCAGGTGTCGACCGCTCGGCGGTCATCGCCGCTACTCGCCGACGCTACGTATCCGTGGATTCTACGGAGCCGTCGTCGGCCTCACCGTGCCGTTTGAGCAGGTACCCACCCCCGCCCAGGGCCGCGAGCCCGCTCGAGACGCCGAATCCGGGGACTTCGATCGTCGATTGGCCCTCCGCAACGGGAACGGTCTTGACGACGCTCGCGCTCTCGTCTCGGTCGTCGGTGACCGTAAGGCGGACGTTGTATCCGCCGGGATCGGCGTACGTGTTGGTCACCGTCTCGCCGGTTCCCGTCTCCCCGTTGCCGAACTCCCACTCGTAACTGACGATCTCTCCGCTCTCCGCGGTGGAATCGGCAGCGTTGAACGCGATCTGCGTTTCTACCGCCGGCTCCGACGGCTCGTACTCGAACACGGCGGTGGGCTCCGCCGATCCTGATCCGCCGGACTCGCCACCGTCGCCGTCCGCGTCCTCGCCACCGTCGTCTCCGCCGCCACTTCCATCGCCGTCGTCTCCGCCGCCACTTCCATCGCCGTCGTCTCCGTCGCCACTTCCATCGCCGTCCTCTCCGCTGCCGTTCGAGTAGATCCGTTCGATCTCCGCCGCGGATAATCCGACATCGTAGATCCGCAGATCGGAGAGTTTCCCCACGAGGAGGTCGTACCAGTCGGGGTTCCCCGTTCCGTACCAGCTCCCGATCGTCTGATTCGACCAGTAGTTCGTGTTCCGCGGGCTGTATCCGTCCATGTCGTCGTCGACGAATCGTTCCTCGCCGTCGAGGTGAAATCGGATCGACTTCTCCGGCTCCACGACGAAGGCGAAGTGGTGCCACCGCCCGACGGAGGCGTACAGCTCGTCGTCGGCGTGATCGACCGTGCTGTAGCTCTCGCCCCCGCCGAGATCATTGATCCCGAAGATGAACTCCACCGTTCCGTCCTCCTCCGTGTCCGGCGTCGCGAGGAGCGTGTACTCCGCGTCGTTCCGCAGGATGTGGTGGTTCGCAGGGTCGTTATTCGGTCTGCCGCCCTCCGCTCGATCGAAGTAAACCCAGCCGGAGACCGTGGTGGGGCTCACCCCGGATTCGACGAAACTCATCTCCGGGTTGTCCTCCCCGCTTCCGATCTGGATCCCGTCGTCTCCGTCGAATCGGACGCCACGCCGGCCGTCGTACCGCCCGACGGTCGGATCCCCGTAGGCTGCCTTCCCGTCAATGCTGCCGACCGCGTCCGCGAACCCGCTCGTGAACGGCCATCGGGCGATCAGGTCCCCGCCGCGAACGAGCTGTTGACCCGTCGCCCCGCCGGAGACCGCGGCAGCGACGAGAGCGCCGCCGACCGTCGCCCGCAACACGTTTCGTCGAGTGAGGTCGCTACCGACCATCCGAACCACCCTTCCGAACGACCCCGTGGAAACGATCGAGACATCGATCGAACGACCCTCCAGCTCCGAAACCGGCGAGCAGACCACGATTCATGACGGTGTATAGACGTGATTCCGTTACCCCAATATACCTTTGCCGGTGGCGTCTCCTTTGCCAACGATCGGACGCGACCGGATCGACGTTCGGTCGGATCGACGTTCGGCCTGATCGACGTTCGGCCAGATCGACGTTCGGCCGGATCGACGCTCGGTCGTGCGGCGCGGTGCGTTCGCTCCGTTCGCGGGGGAAGTTTCATAGCGATGGAATCCGACGTGTCTCTCATGTCAGACGAGCCGTACCGTGGACCTCGCTCGGCGCTCGAGGCCGCGGCCGAGAGGCGGGGGATCGACGACCCGAGCCCGGACGCGGGGCCACGGGTCGCGCGAGTCCCCGAGTCGCACGCCCACGACACCTTCGAAGTGGGCGGACTGGAGACGAAACGCGAGGAGACGCTGTTGCAGGCGGTGCTCGCCGACCACGACGGGGTCAGCGCCGCCTCGGCGACCCAGCGCAACGGGACGGTCGGCGTCCATCACGATTCGTCCGTCTCGCGGGCCGACCTCAGGGAGCTACTGGAGTCGTACGACCTCGCGGTCGCTCCGGGGGACGAGGCGTTCGCGAGCCGTCGCGAGTCGCAGTTCGCCTCCGCCCGCGTCGCCGTCGCGGTGCTGTTCGGCCTCATGGTCGCGACGCCGTACGTCGCGGTGTTGTACCCAACCCGCCTCGAGTGGCTCTTTTATGACCCGGTCACCGTCGAGTACCTCCGGTCGATCCTCGACTCGCGGGTGGCGACGCACTTCTTCGTCAACCTCGCCACGCTGTCGGGCGTCGCGTTCCTCGTCGCCTGCGGACCGGCGATCCGCAGGGGGGTCGCGGCGGCGACCGAGGGACGGGTCACTCGCGAACTCGCGTTCGTCGTCGGGATCTGTGCCGTCTTCGGCTACAGCACCCTCGCGGCGTTCACCGGCTTCGACGGGGCGGTCCACTACGACCTCGTCGCGTACGCGGTCGCGGGGGTCACGGTCTGGAACCACTTCGCGACCGAGGAGGCGTCCGTCGAGCGGCGCGCGACGGAACCGGAGGTCGCAGCGAGCGGGACGGAGCAGGCTACGGATGCGGACGCCGACGACCGCGTCGCGCTGACTGACGGCGGGCGATAGGTCGGGACGGTTCGGCTCCGTTCGTCCGGCTTCGTTCGTCCGGCTTCGTTCGGTTCCCTTGAAACCCTCCGCGAATGACCGGTTCTGATCCGGGTGCGGTCGATACGGGCATGGAGCTTTTCACGTGAGCCGAGTACCATACACAGCAAGGATGGCCTCCGGATCTCGAGACCGATCGCCCGCACTCACCGTCTTCGGAATCCTCGTAGCTATCGTCGCGATCGCGGGAACGCAGTTCTTCGGATGGGAGTGGGAAACCGGGGGCCTCGTTCCGACGATCGTCGGCGTCGTCGTCGCCGGCATCGCCGTCGCAGTCGTCGTCAGGCGAGTCGTCGAGTGAAAACCGTGTTCCGTCGATATCCGCTTTGACCACCGGAGCCGTTCGCGCTCGTTTCTCGAACGTTCACGATGAGGTCGAGTGCGGGTCGTCTCGAACAGACGGCACTCCGCTACCAACAGACGGCACTCCGCTACCCGATGTACGCGTGGCCGACGACGGCGACGAGCAACGCGGCGACGACGATCCACGCGAACGGCTCCGCGGCGAGCAGCGCGAACGGACGGAGTACGGACTCGTCGAACCCGAAGAGCAGGCCGGCGACGACCACCGCCGCGACCACGGTCGACGCGACGACCGCAGAGATGCCGAAAAGCGCGGCGTCCGATGCGTCCATACCCGTTCTGTGGCGGCGAAGGCCAAAAACGTCCCGTCACCGCACCGCCATGGGGCGGGTTCCGCGCCGCGTCCGCGATACGCGATCAGCGTCAGCGACGCGCGATCAGGTCGACGCGCGTGAGCGAGACGGCCGCGAGCACCATCGACACCGCCACCGCGAGAAAGACCACGCTGATGACGTTCACCTCCGGCGTCACGTTGTACCGGATCTGGTTCCAGATGTACACCGGCAGCGTCGGATCTCCGGACCCCTTCACGAAGTAGGTGTAGACGAACTCGTTAAACGAGAGGGTGAACGCGAGCAGGCCGCCCGCGACGATCCCCGGAAAGACGTTCGGCAGGGTGACCTGCCGGAAGGTCTCGAACTCGTCGGCCCCGAGGTCCTTCGAGGCCTCCTCGAGACGCCTGTCGAAGGACATGAACGTCGGGAGGATGACCAGCGTCGCGAACGGGATCGTCCGGATCACGTGGGCGATCACCACCGACACGTAGTCGGGAAGCCCGAGCGTGCCGTTGAAGAACAACACCATGGCGATCCCGGTCACCACGAGCGGGACGATGATCGGCAGCGTCGCGAGCAGCTGGAGCCAGCTCCGTCCGGGAAAGACGTACCGGTCGACGGCGTACGCGATCATCGTCGACAGCGCGACCGAGATCCCCGTCGCGGGGATCGAGATGGTCAGCGTCGTGACGATGGCGTCGAGCGCGGCGTCGTTCGAGAGGAAGACCCTGTACCACCGGAGCGTGAGCTGGTCCGGCGGGAACGATAACACGCCGCCGTCCGCGAACGACATGAACACGAGCACGGCGATCGGCAGCCAGAGGAACGCGAGCACCGCGACGATCACGACCGTGGCCATGCGCGAGGCGTGCGCCTGCGCGAACCGCTCGAACGGGGCCGTGACCCGATCGACCGCGCTCACGACGTCTCACCCCCGGCTCCGAAGAGACCGCCGCCCAGCCGCGTCGCGAGCACCAGAAGCACCACCACGACGACCGAGATCACGATCCCGATGGCCGCGCCGAACGGCCAGTTGAAGGCGCTCTTGAACTGGTTTTCGATCACCATCCCGATCATGATGTTGTTCGTCCCTCCGAGCAACCGCGGCGTGATGAACGACCCGAACGTCGGGATGAACACCAACACGATCCCGGTGATCACGCCGTTTATCGTCATCGGCAGCGTGACCGAGAGGAACGTCCGGATCGGTCCCGCACCGAGGTCCTTCGACGCCTCGATGAGGTCGCCATCGAGGTTCGTCAACGAGGCGTAAAACGGCAACACCGCGAGCGGTAGCCAGACGTACGTGAACCCGATGAGCACGGCGGTGTCGGTGTACAAAAGCGAGAGCGCCGGCAGCCCGGCGAGGTTCAGGGTCGAGTCCAAGACGCCGTCGCTCTGGAGGATGTTGATCCACGCGTACATCCGGATGATGTAGCTGGTCCAGAACGGCAGGATGACGAGGAGGAGAAGCAGCGTCGTCCGCCGCGAGAACCGGACGATGCTGTACGCTAATCCGTACCCGACGCCCGCGACGATCGCGGTCACCTGAACGCTGATCAGGAACGTCCGCCAGACGACCGTGAGGTACGTCTCCGAGGTGAGGAAGCCGGTGTAGTTACGTAGCGTCCAGGCCCCGCCGATCCGGTCGGCCTGAAACGAGACGACGAGCATCGCGAGAAGCGGGATCGCGAAGAAGAACAGCAGGATCCCGTAGGGCGGCCCGGCGATCGAGAGCGTCCGGAGTCTCGGGCGTTCACGGAGGAAGGTCGTGAGGTCGCTCACGCGGCCGTCGACGCCGGACGCGGTCCCGCCGTCCGTGGCGACCTCGCGGTCGGTCCCGGCGACCGTCTCCCCGTCGCCGGATGGGGAGACGCGCTCGTCGTCGGAACGCGGCGACTCCGCCATTAGGACCCTCCGTCGCGGTCGTCCGCGGGCTCCTCGCCGTCGCGGCGGTAGACGTGGACGTCCGCCGCGTCCCACGCGACCGTAACGCGATCGTCGACGTCGAAGGCGGCGGACCTGACCTCGGCTGACAGGCGACCCCACCGGTCCGTCTCGATCCCGTACTGCGAGTCGCTCCCTTGGTAGCTCCGGCTCCGAACGACCCCGGTCGTCGAGAATTCACCGGCAACGAGCGCGTCGCCGGCGGAATCGTCGACGTCGGTCGGTTCGACGCGCACCTGGAACGGCCGGATACAGACGTCGACCGCGTCGTCGACCGCGAGGTCCTCGACCGCGGCGTCCCGCGGGATCGACACCTCACCGCCGTCGACGTCGAGACCGATCGTCCCGTCGTCGACGGCGGTGACGCGCCCCTCCACGGCGTTGACGTCGCCGATGAAGTCCGCGACGAACCGGCTCGCGGGTTCCTCGTACAGCTCCTCCACCGTCCCGACCTGTTGGATCTCGCCGTCGTCGAGGACGACGAGCCGGTCGGAGACCGCGAGCGCGACCTCCTGGTCGTGGGTGACGTAGAGGAAGGTCGTCTCCGTCTCGACCTGGATGCGCTGGAGTTCGCTTTGCATGTGCTGGCGGAGCTTGCGGTCGAGCGAGGAGAGCGGCTCGTCGAACAACACGAGCGCCGGCTCGTTGACGAGCGCGCGGGCCAGCGCGACCCGCTGTTGTTCCCCGCCGGAGAGCTCCGTGGGGGTGCGGTCGCCGTACCCTTCCAGGCGAACCATCTCCAGCATGCGCTCCGTCCGTTCACGGCGCTCGTCCGCCGGGACGCCGGACTGCTTCAGACCGTAGCCGATGTTCTCCGCGACCGTGAGATGCGGGAACAGCGCGAGGTCCTGAAACACCATGTTCACGTCGCGCTCGAACGGCGGCGATCCGACGATCTCGACGTCGTCGAGGGCGATCTCTCCCTCCGTGGGCTCCTCGAACCCCGCGACCATCCGGAGCACCGTCGACTTCCCGGACCCGCTGGGGCCGAGAATGGAGACGAACTCGCCGTCCGCCACGTCGAAGTCCACGTCGTCGACGGCGACCAGGTCGCCGAACTCCTTCGTCAGCCCGCGGACGCGCAGCAGCGACATTCTAGGCGGCCTTGACCGCCGTCCAGATCTCGTCGTATCGCGAGCGGACCTCGTCGGAGAGGGTCTCGGAGAAGACGAGATCCCACTCGTCGGGCCAGTTCGTGAACTCGGCGTCCTCCTCGGAGAGCTCGTCGCTGATGTCGACGGCGGGCTGGTACCCCATCGTCTCGAACAGCTGTGCCGCGTTCTCCGTCTCGCTGGCCCAGTTGGTGAACTGGAGGCTCGCGATCGGGTTCGGCGCGCCCTTCGGAATGACGAAGAGGTCGCTCGTGTACATCGCCCCCTCCTGGGGCGCGGTGTAGTGGACCGGCGCGTCCTCCTGGAACCGGGCCGTGTACGTCCGCCCCATCGTGAGCGGGCCGGCCACGACGTCCTCGTTGACGAAGAGGCTCATCCCCTGCTGGTAGTCGCCCCAGTAGGTCTGAAGCAAGGGCTTCTGCTGGATCAGGACCTCCTCGATCTCGTCGTAGTCGTCGGGCTGGATCGGGTCCTGTCCGGTGTACAGCGCGGCGATCTGACAGGAGACGGTCGCGTTGTCCCACATACAGAGGTCCCCCTCGTGTTCCTCGTCCCAGAGGACGCCCCAGGAGTCGGGTGCCGAGTCGAAGTACTCGTCGTTGTACGTGAGCGGGTACAACACCAGCGACTCCGGGACTCCGTACACCGACCCGTCCTGCTGGTAGGAGCTCGCCTCCTTGATCCGGTCCGTGATGTTGTCCCAGGCGGGCATGACGTCGACCGGGATCTCGTGGAGGAAGTCGTTCTCGATGGAGCGTTCGACCCAGTTCGTCGTGGCGGCGATGTTGTCGATCTCGTCGTTGCCGGCCTGGAGCTGGGAGTACCACTGGTCCGCCGAGGAGTATCCGGAGTTGCTCACGTCCACGTCGAACTCCTCGCCGAAGGCGTCGATCGCGTACTCCGCCCAGGAGTCGTACCAGTTCCACAGGTTCAGGTTCGACTCGAGGTCCTCGGGCGGCCACTCCGTGACGTCCATCGGAACCCGGTCGCCCCCGCCGCCCCCGCCGCCGAGACAGCCGGCGGCGGCCGCGGCACCCGTCGTCACCGCGCCCTGAAGGAAGCGGCGGCGCTTCAGACTCGTCGACCCGTCGGTCACTTTACGCATGCCGTCCCTCCGTCGTACGATCCGTCATCGGAGCTCGAAACTCGTGAGCCATCACGTGCGACAAACCACGATCCTCCGTGATAAGGGTATCGAGGACGAGAGTCGATCACACGCCGTCGGCGGTCGTCGAGCGGCGAAAGACGACTACGGTGTCTGTCGATCCGAATCATCGATCACGGGGGTCGGTTCCGAAACCGCGTCCGTTTTGCTGGTCGCCTCGGTAGCGGGGTGTATGACCTTCGAGAACGCGTTCGGTCGGTCGCTCGGGAGCCGCCGCGTCGGCGGGATGAACGAGTCGGTCATCCGGGAGATGACTCGTGAGGCCCACCGTCACGAGGCGATCAACCTCTCGCAGGGGATCCCGGACGAGGACGAGACGCCGCCGTCGGTCAAACGGGCGGCGAGGGAGGCGATCGACACGGACAGCCAGTACACCATCACCTGGGGACTCCCCGCGCTCCGGGAGGCGGTCGCCGACCGCTACGCCGACTGGAAGGGGATCGAGTACGACCCGGAGACGGAGGTCACGATCACGAGCGGGACGAGCGAGGGGCTCATGTCCGCGCTCTTGGCGCTGTGTGACCCCGGCGACGGCGTCGTCTACTTCGAGCCGACCTACGAGAGCTACATCCCCGGCGTCCAGTTCGCCGAGGGGACCCCCGTCCCGATCGACATCACCGACGGGCTGGCCGTCGAGGCGGACGCGCTCCGTTCGGCGGCCGCCGGCGCGTCGATCCTGATCTTGAACCACCCGCACAACCCCACCGGGAAGGTGTTCACGCCGGACGAGCTCGAGCTGATCGCGGAGGTCGCCGTCGAGGAGGACCTGATCGTGATTACCGACGAGATCTACGAGCACATCGTCTACGCGGACCACTACCGCAGCCCGGTGACCGTCGACGGGCTCGCCGAGCGCACCGTCGTCTGTACGGGGATGTCGAAGACGTACTCCGTCACCGGGTGGCGCGTCGGGTTCGTGCTCGCGCCCGAGCCGCTCTCGGCGGAGCTGCGGAAGTTCCACGACTACACGAGCATCTGCGCGCCGACGCCGTTCCAGCACGCCGGCGTCGAGGCGCTCTCGTTGCCCGAGAGCTACTACACGGACCTGTCCGACTCCTACGAGCGCCGACGCGAGCAGCTGTACGACGGCCTCCGGTCGGTCGGGCTCGACCCCGTCAAACCCGACGGAGCCTACTACATGCTGACGCGCTATCCGACCGACGAGGACGACACGGAGTTCTGCTTCCGGCTCATCCGCGAGGCGGGCGTCGCAGCGGTCCCCGGAAGCAGCTTCTACACCGACGAGGGCGAGGAGTGGGTCCGGTTCACCTTCTCGCGGAACGAGGAGACGATCGACCGCGCGATCGACCGCCTCGACGAGAGCCGGTTCTGGGAGGCGTAGGGTCGTTCGTTCGGGAACCATGGTGGTTTCGTTGAAAAGAACCGATCGAAAGCGGAACGAAACGTGTCTCCTCCAGAGACCTTCAGAGCTCAACCACAAGGTGGCTCGGTTTGATGACGCCACCACCCCGCCGCTACCTTTTTGCCCGTCACCCGCCAGCCTCCCGCATGACCGACGCGTCGTTCCTTCGCTCGATTCTCTCGCCGGACCAGGTGTCGACGACGGACGCCGACCGCGATCACCACGGCACCGACTGGGGCACGTCGCCCGAGTCGGCGTCGCCGCCAGACGTCGTCGCCTGGCCGGAGTCGACCGAGGAGGTCTCGGCGGTGCTCGCGGCCGCGACCGAGCGGGGGATTCCGGTCACGCCCTTCGCCGCGGGCACGGGGATCGAAGGCAACGCGGTCCCGGCTCACGGCGGGATCAGCCTCGATCTGACCCGGATGGACGCCGTACTCGACGTCCGGCCGGACGACCGCCAGATCGACGTCGAGCCCGGCGTCATCGGTTCCGACGTCGACGAGGCGGTCGCCGCCCACGGGCTCTTCTTCCCGCCGCTCCCGACCTCCGGTGACATGGCGACGATCGGCGGGATGATCGCGACGAACGCCAGCGGGAAACGGACCGTCAAGTACGGGAAGGTGGGCGACTGGGTGCGCGAGATCGAGGTCGTCCTCGCGGATGGCTCCGTGCTCACGGCCGGGACGCGCGCCGAGAAGACCTCCTCGGGGTACGACCTCCGGGACCTGATCGTCGGCAGCGAGGGCACCCTCGGGGTCGTGACGCGCGCGACGCTCGCGCTCGCCGGCAGACCCGAGCGGACGCGCGTCGGGCGGGCGACGTTCGGGACGCTCGACGACGCCACCGCGGCCGCCGCGGACCTCGTCTCCTCGGGCGTCGACGTCAGCGCCGTGGAGCTGGTCGACGAGCTGAGCGCCCGGATGGTCAACGACTACGTCGGCTCCGATCTGCCCGAGGGGCCGACGCTCTTCTTGGAGTTCCAGGCCGACCACGGCCTCGAGCGGGAGGTGGAGTTCTGCCGGGCGATACTCGACGCGCACGACCCGGTCGCGGTCCTGCTCGACGGCGAGACCGACCCCGAGGAGGTCTGGAAGCCCCGCCACGAGCTGGCGGACGCGGTCCGGGCGTACTACCCCGACCTGGAGTCGCTTCACGCCGGCGACGTCGCGGTGCCGATCGGCTCCTTCTCGAGTATCGTCTCGCACGTCCACGCGGTGGCCGACGACCACGACGTGCCGATCCCGACGTTCGGGCACTCCGGCGACGGCAACGTCCACTTCGACGTGCTCGTCGACCCCGACGAGGAGGGGGCCGTCGCCGAGGCCCACGAGATCTACGAGTCGATCGTCACGGAGGCGATCGCCCTCGGCGGGACCGCCACCGGCGAGCACGGGATCGGGCAGGGGAAACGCGAGTTCCTGCCGGTCGAACACGGCGAGACCGGCGTCGCGGCGATGCGGTCGATCAAGGAGGCGCTCGACCCCCACGGGACGCTCAATCCGGGGAAGGTCTTTCCGGAGTAGGGGGAAGGCCCCTACAGCTTCGGCGTCGAGGCGTCGATCGGGTCCGCCGTCACGGAGCCGCCGGAGCCGCCGGGCGAGTCGTCGCGAAGCTGGAGGTACGCCGCGGCGATCACTCCGTACAGGGCGGTGAAGAGGACGCTCGTGACGACGCTCACGGCGACCTCCGAGGCGAGCGCGAGTCCCGCGAGGTCCAGGAGCGACCCGACCGCGCCGACCGTGCCGCCGATCCCGCCGGAGAGGACCACGAGCAGGGCGAGCTTGAGCCGGTTGCCGCGCGCGAGCGCCCAGCTCCGCTTGAGCGCGCCGATCGTCCCCTCGTCCTCGACGCCGACCGCGAACGTGAAGAACAGAAAGGAGGCGGCGAGGAAGACGCCGGGGAAAAAGAGCGCCGCGAACCCGAGCGTGACCGCGATCGACACGACGAAGCCGCCGACGACCATCGAGAGGGTCGCCCGGCCGACCCGCCGCGTGAGCAGCGCCGCGGGGAACGAGGAGAGCTCTCGCGCGGGGCGGGCGAGCGCCCGCGAGAGCGCCACGAAGTAGACGGAGCTCGCGAGGACCGCCGCGGCGAGGAGTGCGAGCCCGACCTCCCCGGAGAGGGGAAGTACCAGCCCCGCGGACTGGCCGAACTGGCCGGCCACCTCCGGGGGAAGGTAGCCGATCACCGCGGTGTTGACCGCCGCCTGGGTGACCAGTTGGATGGCGAGCAGTCCGGCGAGGAGGATGCCGCCGGTCTTGGTGAGTAACCGTCCGATGCCGTCGCTAACCGCCTGGCCGAGTTGGAGGGCCATGTCATCGAATCGATGCTACGAGCGTAATAAAACGACCGGATCCGGGGCGAGATATCTGCGGCGGTGGAGTTCCGATCGCGTCACGGTCGCGGGAGGCGACTCGGTGATAACGAAACGTTCAGGCTCGTCCAAGCTCTTATGTACCGTTCCGGTCGTATTCGAGAGTAATGGCCACGTCGACGCGAGAGAATTCCGATCACGACGGCGAGATCCGTCTCTGGCGGGAGGAAGAGTGGTGGATCGCGAAGGACGTGGAGACGGGGGTGACGACGCAGGGTGACTCACGTGACGACGCGCTGGAGAACCTCGACGAGGCGGTCGCGCTCCATCGGGGCGAGATCGGACGCGAGCCGACGGACGCGGAACTCGAAGCGTCGGGCATCGATCCGGTGGACAACTCCACGGGCGGCCGAGAGCCTCCGGACGTACTCGAGTAGATGGGGAGGCGGACGTTCTCAGGACACGAAGTGGCCAAAGTACTCGTCAACGTCGGTGGCTTCGAATGGCGACGGACGGCCGGCGACCACGCACAACTGTACTACGAACATCCGACGAACGAGGACGATCGCCGCCGAGTGACCGTTCCCTTGCACGACGAACTCCGGATCGGGACGCTCCGCGAGATCGCGGACGAAGCGGGTGCCCGGGAGTTCGACGAGTTCTGCGACTGGATCGACCGGAACGCGTAGGTCGCCAAGCACCCGACTCGACGGGAGGAAATTCCTCGTCACCGCGGGATCAGTTCTCGGCTCCTGTTCGAAGAAAAGTCTATACGGCTACCCGTATTCGTCCGTGTCATACGTGATTATCCGCGAACACGTCGGGCGGAACGCTCGGCGGGACGCCGAGCGGAGCGTCGTGGGTCCGGACCGGATCGCCGCCTTCGGCTCGGGACACGACGCGCCCGGATTCGAGGCCGGTGACGGGGTCGGCGTCGCCGACACGACGGTACCTCCTCGCGCCCTCGCCGCCAGTACGGCTCCGGACGAACGTTACGCCGCCGCTCCCGTCTAATCATGCAGCAGTCACTCACCTACCGCACGAACCGCGACCTGTTCTCGAACCACTACCTCGACGAGCACCTCCCCGAGACGGAGGCGTGGGAGGCGGTCGACGACGGGGAGCTTCGAGCCGCCCGTGAGGGGATCCTCGACCTCTACGAGAGCGAGAAGGGAACCGCTCCGAAGCGCAACGAGTCCCAACTCGAGGAGAAGTTCATCCGGCCGATGTTCCGGAAGCTTTCGATTCCCTTCGAAGTCGAGGAAAGCACCAGTCGGACGCAGCGCCGCCCGGACTACGGCTTCTTCGAGAGCGAGGACGCGGCGCGGAACGCCTTCGAGCGCCGCGAGACGGGCGGCGACTTCTACGAGGACGCCGTAGCGGTCGCCGACGCCAAACGCTGGGGACGGCCGCTCGACACGCGCGGCAACAGCGAACACGAGCGCGACTTCGAGAACCCGAGCTACCAGATCCACGTCTATCTCCAGGAGACGCCCGCCAGATGGGCGGTGCTGACGGACGGGAAGACGTGGCGGCTCTACTACGGCCCGACGAGCCACCGGCTCGACTCCTACTACGAGATCGACCTGCCGACGGTGCTCGAGGAGGGCGACCTGGAGGCGTTCAAATACTTCTATCTCTTCTTTCGGCACGAGGCGTTCCTCAAGGACGCCGGGGGCGACTGCTTCCTCGATGGCGTGTACGACGAGTCGAACGTCTTCGCGCGCGACCTCGGCGAGGACCTCCAGGACAACATCTACGAGGCGATCAAGGTGCTCTCGGAGGGATTCCTCCAGTACCCGGAGAACGACCTCGACGAAAGCGATCTGGACCTCGTCCACGACGCCTCGCTCATCTACCTCTACCGGCTGATCTTCGTGCTGTACGCGGAGGCCGAGGGGCGCGACCTGCTGGACACGGACAACGAGATCTACGAGCAGTCCTACAGCCTGAACGCGCTCAAACAGGAGGTCGCGGCGGAGCTCGACGGCGCCGACCCGAAGTATCGCGACTGGCAGGACGACCTGAGTTCGCGGCTCGACGAGCTGTTCGAGCTGATCGACCGAGGGAGCAGATCGCGGGGGATCCCCGAGGAGGACCTGTACATCCCGGCGTACAACGGCGGGCTGTTCCGGACGGACCCGGACGCGGACGACGGTCCCGAGGCGCGGTTTCTCGCGGCGCACACGGTCGGCGACGCCCACCTGGCGCGCGTCGTCGAACTGCTCACGCGGAGCGAGCAGGCGAACGGCGGCGGGAAGATATTCGTCGACTACTCCTCGCTGGACGTGCGCCACCTCGGCAGCATCTACGAGGGGCTGTTGGAGTACCAACTCCACGTCGCTGACGGGCCGCTGACGGTCGAGGACGGCGAGTACTCCGAGGCCGAGGAGGGCGAGGAGGTCGTCGTCGAGGCGGGCGAGGTGTACCTCACGACGGGCAGCGGCGAGCGCAAGGCGACGGGGTCGTACTACACGCCGGAGTACGTCGTGGAGTACATCGTCGACGAGACGCTCGGGCCGCTGGTCGACGACATCCGGGAGGACCTGGTCGGGCAGACGACCTACCGGAAGGGCGACGAGGAGGCGGGGACGTTCGCGGACGAGTTCGCGGACCGCGTCTTCGACCTCACGATCCTCGACCCGGCGATGGGCAGCGGGCACTTCCTCACGAGCGCGGTCGACTACCTCGCTCGCGAGATCATCGACGCGCAGGAGCGGCAGGCGGCCCAGCAGGGGATCGAGACGGTCGCGGAGGACCGCGACATCAACTGGGCGCGGCGGAAGGTGGCCCAGCGGTGTATCTACGGGGTCGACCTGAACCCGCTCGCGACCGAGCTCGCGAAGGTGTCGCTGTGGCTGCGGACCCTCGCCGCGGAGCAGCCGCTGGCGTTCCTCGATCACCACCTGAAGACCGGGAACTCGCTCGTCGGGAGCGACATCGAGGACGTGCTCTCGAACGGGGAGGGCGATGGGACCACGGACGGGCAGTTGACCCTCCAGCAGTCGTTCGCGCACACGCGCCAGCAGGCCCTCGAACACGTGATGGACCGGTTTCAGGACCTGCTCTCCATCGACAACGAGACGCTCGAAGACGCGAAGGAGATGGAGGACGTCTACGACGCGGTCCGCGACGACCCCCTCTATCAACACCTGCTGGCGATGGCGAACGTCCACACCGCGGAGCGGTTCGGGGTGGACGTGCCCGACGACGCCCACGAGCGGATGGCCGAGGCGCTTCGCGACGAGTCGTGGGCCGACATCGAGGGACAGGACTGGTTCGAGAGCGCGCAGGCGACCGCCGAGGAGGAGCGGTTCTTCCACTGGGAGTTGGAGTTCCCGGTGGCGTTCTACGACGAGGACGGGGACCGGAAGCCCGACGCCGGGTTCGACGCGGTGATCGGAAATCCGCCGTATATTTCCATTGTGAATTTGGAAGACGCGTTCGTTCAATATTTCAAACGCAAGTATGAGAGCGCCAACTACGGTCGAACAGATATCTATCTCCCGTTTATCGAAAAAGGAATCGAGATCGCAGACTCTCAAGGACGCTCTTCAATGATTGTTCCCGATAAGTGGCTCGTATCGGATTATGGGGAAACACTCCGGACAAACGTACTGAGAGATAATACGGTTGAGCAGATAGTTGATTTACGTTCTCAGAACGTTTTTAGTGATGCTACAAATTCACCTATCATATATTTGATTAAAAATCAGAAAAGTCAGACTAAAACAACCTTCTATTCCGGCGTACCAGGGTGGAATTACACTGGAAAGTACAGTATTAGCCAAAATATATTCAAAAATCTCAATGACAACAAAATAATAATTGGTCTAACGGAAGAAGAATGGGATGTCTGTCTGAGTTTAAGAGAAAAATCTTGGATAATTGATGATTTCATGTATGTGAGTTACGGTGCCCAGCCCGGCCTACTTTCCAAGTTTGTATTGGACTCGAGAGACGCAGCAATAGAGCAGTGTAAGAGTCTTGGATATGGCGATATTGTAGAATCAGTCGTTGAGCCATTTATAAAGGGCAGACATATCCGCCCGTACTCGATCAATCACGGCGGCGAGTATCTGGTATATCTACCGGATGAACTTCACCGTCCGGCATTTCGAGAACTGTTTGATTTAGATAAGATCGCGATGAGCGAGGTAGCAACCACGCTAAAAGCAGCTTTCGATGAAGAGGGATATTATGGAAATGAAACAGTTGTTTTTCTGGTGAAATATTGGGATTTATTCGCGGCTGACGTTGATCGGACAGGTCGTACCAGTTTCCCTAACCAGAGCCAGATACCAGATTCGACACGGAATATAAATATGAATTATATTACCACTCTGTTAAATTCAAAACTACTGGAATTTTATTTTGAATCGACTATGGCAGAGTTTCTTCACGTGTATCCAGACGATATCAGAGAGCTTCCAATATATAAGATCAATATGTCAAAATCAGTTCAGAGTGAGAAAATCAGTAGATTCAGATCGCAGTATAATACACTAAATGTTAGCGAATGTATAGAAGAGCAGAGTGGCCTGACGGATAGAGAAACACACGATGTGTTAGCATTTCTTGGAGAGGAATTAGCTGCCACGAAAAAAGAAAAGCGAGAGTACAATCTCACCTTCCTCGACTATCTCGGCAACTATGAAGCCGGCCCGAACCTCCCCGACATCGGGCTCTTTCAGCCGACCAGATCGAACATCCTCGACGCGACGGCTGAAGAGTACGAGAACCTCCGCGTCGGCGAGGTGCGCGCCGAGCGCGACAGCACGAGCGTCACGGTGTCGGCGACGGCCCGCTACAAGCCCGACGACGAGGACGCCCACGAGACCGACACCTACGGCTACACCGAGACGGACTTCTTCGAGGCGTTCACGCTCGTGGATCTGACTGAGAACGAGGCCGCGCTCGTCGAGGCGTTCGTCCCGGTCGCCGTCGAGGAGGCCGGCGGCTTCGCCGGCTTCCGCGAGAACGCCACCAAGACGAACTCGCTTCTCGACCGCCTGAAGGCGATCACCCTCCCCGACCCCGACGACGTCGCCGATGACCTCCGGCGATACGTCGAGACGAAGGACCGTGCCGACGAACTCGACGCGAGGATCGAGAAGACCGACGAGTTGATCGACGAGATCGTCTACGACCTCTACGACCTGACGGACGAGGAGATCGAGATCGTGGAGGAGGCGGTGGGGGAGTAGCGAGTCGGACGCGACCGAGCGAAGCGAGGTCGCGCCTTTTGGTCGAGCTTTTTCCGTGAGTGGTCGTGAGCGAAGCGAACGACCCGACTCGGAAAAAGGTCGGACTGAGGAGATCGAGATCGTGGAGGAGGCGGTGGGGGAGTAGCGAGTCGGACGCGACCGAGCGAAGCGAGGTCGCGCCTTTTGGTCGAGCTTTTTCCGTGAGTGGTCGTGAGCGAAGCGAACGACCCGACTCGGAAAAAGGTCGGACTGAGGAGATCGAGATCGTGGAGGAGGCGGTGGGGGAGTAGCGAGTCGGACGCGACCGAGCGAAGCGAGGTCGCGCCTTTTGGTCGAGCTTTTTCCGTGAGTGGTCGTGAGCGAAGCGAACGACCCGACTCGGAAAAAGGTCGGACTGAGGAGATCGAGATCGTGGAGGAGGCGGTCGCGGAGTATCGGGAGGCGGTCGCTTTCTCGACGTTCTCGTCCGCAAGGATCCGATACGCCATCACCCGCGGAGGGCGTCGGGATCGGTAGTCAGGTGCTCGTGATCCCGAGCGGCCGCCCCGCGCTGACGTTCGACGGCACGCATCTCCTCCGGATGGTCGTGGTAGTAAGTGAGCGCGCGGTAGACGTCGGCCACGTCGACGTCGTGACGATCGGCGACCGTCCGCGGTTCGAGACCGCGGTCTTCGACCTGCGTTTTGATGAACTCGACGGTGATCCGCCGACCCTCCAGATGCGGTTCGTCGTGTAGCTCGCGCACGATCCGCCTCGCGACTTGGCTCATACGGGTTCTACGACTCCACCGTACTTGAACGTCGGGTCCGAGACGGATCAGACGAACTCCGAGGGCCGCGGCCCGTTCGTGACGTGGACCTCGAACGGCTGGGTGCCGACGTCGTCCCGCTCGACGAGGTGCCAGTACGTCTCGGCCAGCTCGTCCGGATCGAGGAACGTCTCCGCCCCGCGGTCCGGCTGCCGCTCGCGGGCCTCGGGCGAGTCGATCTGCCCGTCGATCACGACGTGGGCGACGTGGACCCCCTCCGGGCCGAACTCCTGGGCGATGTCCATCGCCATCCCGCGGGCGGCGAACTTCGCGGCCGTGAAGCCGATCGCCCCGCCGCGGCTCCGCACCGCGGAGGTCGCGCCCGTGAAGATCACCGTCCCGCCTCCCGTCTCGAGCATGTCCGAGATGGCCTCCCGCGAGCAGACGAACGCGCCGCGCGCGCCGACGGCCCACGCCTCCTCGAACGCCTCGACGCTCGTGTCCATGAGCCCCGTCCAGGAGGCCGCGCTCGCGTGGTTGACGAGGACGTCCACGGGGCCGAACGCCTCCCGGACCGCCGCGAACCCCTCGCGAACCCGGTCGACGTCGGCCAGGTCGACGGGGACCGCGAGCCCCTCGCCCGGCTCCGGGAGGTCGGCCGCGAGCTCCTCGATGTACCCCGCCGACCGGGCGAACAGCGCGACCCGGCACCCCTCGGCGGCGAACTTCCGTGCGATCGACGCTCCGAGCCCCGGACCGGCGCCGGCGACGACCACTGTGCGCGTCATGGCCCCGCGTACGCGCCGCGGGGTGAAAAACGCGGACCCGGACGGCCGGGAAACGGGTCGGGACGACCGGGGAGCGAATCCGTATGAACGGGGGCCGCGGGATCGAGCGACGCTCCTCGGGGAAGACGATTTAACGGAGGGCGTTCTCCGGAGACGCGTGCAGCGCGAAGCCCTCCCACGACGCGCGTTCCGTGATCCGGACGTACAGACACCCAGTCCCTCGCGCCTGTCGATCCGCCGGCCGATCGGTGTGGTGGGCGAATGAACCGCCTCCGATTCGGCTCGGCCGCCGCCGGCGTCCTCCTGGCCTGCGCCCTCCTCGCGGGGTCGTTCGGCGGGACCGCGGCGCTCGCCTCGGCCGACACCCCCGCCGTACAGGTCTCCTCCGTGACCGCGTCGCCGGACTCCCCGGTCGTCGGCGAGACCGTCGCGATGGAGACGACGATCGCCAACCTCGAGGGGACCAACGGGACCGTCGAGATCACGGACGTGTACTTCAGGGACTGGCCGACCGAGTTCGAACGCGCCGAGAACGTGGGCTCCGTCGCCCCCGGCGGAAGCGTGACCGTACCGGTGACGACCGTCTTCGACGAGCCGGGCGAAAAGCGGATCACCGTCAACGTCGTCGTCAGGGACGAGGCGGGCGACTCCCACTCGTACTCGTACCCCCTCGTGGTCGACGTCGAGGAGCCCGACGCGGACGGGGGCCTCTCGATGGATCGAAACGCCTCCGGAGAGACCGCCGTGACGCTCACCAACTACGGGAACGTGGACTTCACCGACGTCGAGGTCGCCGCCGTGACCGGGGACGACCGCCGGGACCGACGACGCGCGCTCGACGTCGAGCCCGGCGGCGATCGGACGGTCACGTTCGACACGGAGGAGTACGACAGGGCCGATCTCGCGTTCGTCGCGAACTACGCCGCGAACGGCGAGACCTACCGGGTCAGGCGTGCGTTCGGCGAGACGCCCGACGTACGAGGCGGCCTTTCGGTCGACGAGAACGACCCGGACCGGGCGACGGTCACCCTCGACAACTACGGGAACGTGGCGTTCTCCGACGTCGAGGTCCGCGTGTTGACCGACGGCGAGGTACGCGATCGGCGGTTCGTCCGAGACGTCTCGGCCGACGGGAACCGGTCGATAACGTTCGATACCGAGGGGTACGACGCCGGGAGCGTCACGTTCGCCGCGAGGTACCTCGCGAACGGCGAGACGCACGAGGTGACTCGCGAGGTCGCCCTCGAACCGGAAGTCTCCGGGGAGATACGCCTGACCGCCACGGAGGCCACGCAGCGCGGCGGGAGCGTGTCGATCGACGGCGAGGCGGCGAACGTCGGCGGGACCGACGCCGAGTCCGTCCTCCTGAACGTGCGGGACGCCGACGGCGTCACGCCAGACGACGGGGGCGGTGAGTACTTCGTCGGTGCGGTCGACGCCAGCGAGTTCGCCACCTTCGAACTCGCCGCGTCCGTCGAGAACGGAACGTCGGAGGTCCCAGTCGAGATCTCCTATCTCGTCGACGGCGAGCGGGTCACGACGACGCGAACCGTGACCGTCTCCTCGACCGGGCTCCCGCCGACGGGAGCCGCGACGGGCGCTCCCGACGGCGGCGGGCCGTCCGGAGGCGGCGGAGCTCCGCGGGGACCGCCGGGCGGGTCCGGGCTGCCGACGGTCCCGATACTCGTCGGAGTCATCGCCGTGATCGGTGCCGCCGGCGGGCTCTATTACCTCTGGAACCGCGAATGAGCGTCGTCGAACTCCGCGGCGTGGGCAAACGCTACGAGAGCGGTGCCGAGATCATCGACGCGCTGAAAGGCGTCGACTTCTCGGCCGAACGCGGCGAGATGGTCACCATCACCGGTCCCTCGGGGAGCGGCAAGAGCACGATGCTCAACCTGATCGGCCTGCTCGACGAGCCCACCGAGGGGACCGTGTCGCTCCGAGGGCGGAACGTGACGGACTTCGGCGAGGACGAGCGCACGGAGGAGCGCCGCTCCGCGCTCGGGTTCGTCTTCCAGGACTTCCACCTCCTCCCCATGCTCACCGCCGTCGAGAACGTCGAACTCCCCTCGATGTGGGACACCTCCGTCGACCGGCACGACCGCGCCGTCGACCTGCTTCGCCGGGTCGGTCTCGGCGACCGGCTCACGCACACGCCCGACGAGCTGTCGGGCGGGCAGAAACAGCGCGTCGCGATCGCCCGGTCGCTCGTCAACGAGCCGGAGGTGCTCCTCGCGGACGAGCCGACGGGGAACCTCGACCAGGACACGGGAGGGACCATCCTCGACGAGATCACGCGACTGAAAAACGAGGAGGACCTCGCCGTCATCGCGATCACGCACGACGAACAGCTGGTCGAGTACGCCGATCGCGTCGTTCGGCTCGTCGACGGGGTGACGCGAACGTGAGGATCGCCTCCCTCCTCTGGCGGTTCCCGAGCGTGTTGATGGCGTGGCGCAACCTCGGGCGGAACAGGCTGCGAACCGCCCTCGCAGCGCTCGGGATCGTCATCGGCGTCGTCGCCATCTGTTCGCTGGGGATGGCCACCGTCGCGCTCGAACAGCAGGCGACCGCACAGATCGGCGACCTCACGAACGAGGTGACCGTCTCCTCGGGGGCGGACAGCGACACGGACGGGGTGACGGGAGAGCAGATCGAGGAGATGCGGGCGATCGTGACCGACGCACGGGTGATCCCCCAGAAGACGAACGCGACGACGCTCGAGGCGAGAAACGGCATGGAGGCGAGGATGAGCGTGACGGGGGTGACCGACGCGAGCGCGCTGTACGACCTCACCGAGGGGGAAGCCCCCGAGCGGTTACAGTCCGGCGCGTTGATCAGCAACGCCACGGCGGACAGGCTCGGTCTCGAGTCCGGCGATCCAGTCGAGTACGACGGGCGGATCTACCGGATCCGCGGGTTCATCGAGTCGGAGCACTCGTTCGGCTTCGGCGGCGGGGACCTCGTGATCCCGGTCTCGGGGCTCGCCGACCAGCGACACTACGACACGGTGACGATCATCGCGGCCGACGGCGACGCGGCCGGTCGGATCGGCGACCGGCTCGACACCCGGTTCAACACCGAGGAGGACGAGGAACTGCGCGTCACCACGTTCGGGAACCGGGCACAGGTCGGCGGGTTCCTCGACACGCTGTCGCTCGCCCTGCTGGGGATCGGGGGGATCTCGCTCGTCGTCGCGAGCGTCGCCATCCTCAACGTGATGTTGATGAGCACGGTCGAACGCCGCGGGGAGATCGGCGTGCTCCGGGCGGTGGGGATCCGTCGTGGCGAGGTGTTGCGGATGATCCTGACCGAGGCGACGCTGTTGGGCGCGCTCGGCGGCCTGATCGGCGCGCTCGTGTCGCTCGCGACGGGGATGGTGCTGTTTCACGTGATCACGGGCGACGCGACCGGCGCGCTCGGGTGGGCGAGCTCGCGGTACCTGGCGTACGGCTTCGGGTTCGCGGTGGCGGCCAGCGTCCTGAGCGGCGTGTATCCCGCCTGGAAGGCCGCGAACGAGTCCCCCGTGGAGGCGCTCCGCGGCTGAGCGCACGCCGCCGACGGTGGCAGCGGTGGCGACGCCGCCACCGTCGACCGCTCGTTCGTCGGCCGGGCGTTCCGAGGCCCAAATCGTTTTTTCGGTCGGGCGAGACCCTCCGAGCATGGCAGTCACCGGGGCGGAATATCTGGTCGACGCGTTGGAGGAGTACGGCGTAGAACACGTCTTCGGAAATCCCGGAACGACGGAGCTGCCGACCGTTCAGGCGGTCTCGAACAGCCCGATCGAGTACGTCCTCGCCCTCCACGAGGACGTCGCGACCGGGATGGCTGCGGGATACGCGACGGCGCGACGGTACCACTCCCATCACGACGACTCGGTGAACCCGCTCGGCGTCACGAACCTCCACGTCGCGCCGGGGCTCGCCCACGGCGTGGGCAACGTCATCGGGGCCGCCTTCTCCGGCTCCCCCCTTCTCGTCACCGCGGGCAACTACGACACCGACTTCCAACACGAGGAGCCCATCCTCCACGGCGACCTCGAGGCGCTCGTCGACCAGTACACGAAGTGGAGCGCCTCGATCCCCTCCGTCGAGGCGCTGCCGGCGATGCTGCGACGGGCGGTGCGACAGGCGCTCACGCCGCCGACCGGCCCCGTCTTCCTCGAGTTACCGATCGACGTGATGACGGACGAGACCGACGCCGACGTCCAGCGGCTCGGTCCGATCCCCGACGCGGGGCGCGGCGACCCGGACGCGGTCGCGGCCGCTGCACGGCTGGTGGCCGAGGCCGACGAGCCCGTGATGGTGATCGGCGACGAGGTCGCCCGCTCGGGACCCGACGCGATCGCGGCCGCCGTCGATCTCGCGGAGGCGGCCGGCCTCCGGGTCCACGGCGAGTTCATCACCGCGGAGTCGAACTTCCCGACCGACCACGCCCTCTGGGGCGGGACGGTACCGGGCACCGAGTCGGGCTTCGTCGGGACCGTCGACGGCGACACGGTCGTCTTCGTCGGCTGCGGCTCGGCGACGACGTCGCTCGCACACGACGAGGAGCTGCTCCCCGACGCGACGATCGTCCAGATCGGCCCGGACGGCTGGGAGCTCGGGAAGAACTGGCCCGCGGACGCGTCGGTGCTCGGCGACCCCGGACACGTCCTCCGGGAACTCACCGAACTGCTCTCCGAGGACCTCTCCACGGGCGAGCGCGACGATCGGCTCGAACGCGCCCGCGAGCGCGTCGCGGCGATCCGCGAGTCCCAGCGTCCGGCCGATCCCGACCCGGACGACCCGCGGGCCTCGAAGGGCCAGCTCGGCGAGGCGATGGCCGAGGCCGCCGCGGACGCGCTCGTCGTCAACGAGGGCGTCACCGCGGGGCACGCGGTCCGGTGGAACGTCCCGCTCGGCCCCGAACAGTGGATCGGGAACAAAAGCGGCGGGCTCGGCTACGGGCTCCCCGCCGCGATCGGCGCGGCCATCGCCGAGCGCGAGCGTCCCGACCCCCGCGACGTCGTCGCGTTCATCGGCGACGGCTCGTACTTCTACTACCCGCAGGCCATCTACTCGGCCGTGCGACACGGCGTGGACCTCACGACGGTCGTGGCCGACAACCGGAACTACCGGATCTTGAAGGACAACACGCTCCGGGTGCTCGGCGGCGAGGAGGGCGACCACGACTTCACCGCGATGGACTTCGAGCCGCCGATGGACGTCCCGGCCAACGCCGAGAGCTACGGCGCGACCGCCGAGCTCGTCGACGACCCCGGCGCGATCGCCGACGCGATCGCGGAGAGCCGGAGCCGGGACGGGCCGACGGTCCTCGACGTCGCCATCCACGACTGAGGGGCGAGCCGTCCGCCCGCCCCCGTCGGTCGACGATCGACTCGCCGACCCGACCCGCCGGTCGCCGGATTTAGTTACCCCTCCGACGCAGTGGGAGGCATGGTCACCATCGACCCCGAGCGGTTCAGGGAGACGTTCGAGCGGTACTCCGAGATCGGCCGAACCGACGCCGACGGCCTCCACCGGCTGGCGCTCTCCGAGGAGGACCGGGAAGTGCGGGACCGCTTCGTCTCGGATCTGGAGGACCTCGGGCTCGAGGTACGTATCGACCGGATCGGCAACACCTTCGGGCGTGCGGAGGGGACGGATCCCGACGCCGAGCCGGTGCTCGTCGGCTCGCATCTCGACTCGCAGCCCTACGGCGGGCGATTCGACGGGCAACTGGGGGTCCTCACCGCGCTGGAGACGCTCAGGACGTTCGACGACGAGGGCGTCGACCACCGCCGGCCGATCGAGATCGTGAACTGGACCAACGAGGAGGGGTCGCGGTTCAAGCCGGCGCTGATGGGCAGCGGGGCGTTCACCGGCGAGCTCGACCTCGAGGAGGTCCTCGAACACGCCGACGCCGACGGCGTGACCGTCGCCGAGGCGCTCGAGGAGATCGGGTACCGGGGCGAAGCGCCGGCGGAGCCGCGCGAGCCGTACCACTCCGCGCTCGAACTCCACGTCGAGCAAGGGCCGAAACTCGAAGACCAGGGCCTCTCGGTCGGCGTCGTCGAGGGCGTGTTCGGGATGGCGTGGCTCGAGGTGGTGGTCCACGGCGACGCCGACCACGCCGGTCCCTCGCCGATGTACTCCCGGAAGGACGCGCTCGTCGCCGCCTCGGACGTCGTCGGCGCGGTCCGGCGGCTCTCGAACCGCCTCGCCGACGACGTGGTCACGACCGTCGGGGAACTCGAGGTCGAGCCGGGATCGATCAACGTCATCCCCTCGGAGGTCCGGTTCACCGTCGACGTGCGCAGCTACGACGACGCGGTCGTCGGCGACCTCGTCGAGGCGGTCGAACGCGAGGTCGAGGCCGCCTGCGAACGCGAGGGCGTCGAGTACGACCTCGAGGAGATCTGGCGGATCCCCCACACCGAGTTCTCGCCGCTCGTCGCCGAGACGGCGCTTGCCGCCGCCGACGACGTGGGCGCGTCCCACCGGGCGATGGTGAGCGGGGCGGGTCACGACGCGAGCTACGTGAACGAGATCACGGACACCGCCATGCTGTTCGTGCCGAGCGTCGACGGGAAGACCCACAACGAGGCGGAGTTCACCGAGTGGGCGGACGCCGAGGCGGGCGCGCGGGTGTACGCCGAGACGGTGGAGCGGCTGGCGAACGCGGAGTGAGACGACGCGGAGGCCGGCGGACGCGGAGTGAAGGCGACTCGCCTCAGAGCGCGATCAGCGTCACGCCGGCCACGGCGAGCAGCGCCGCGATCAGGCGGACGCGGAAGTAGCGCTCGCCGAGCAGGACGCCGCCGAGGACGACCGCCACGATCGCCTGCGTGTTGATCACCGGCGAGGCGATGCTGGCGGGCAGCGACGCGAACGCGAGCGTCGTGACGTGTTCGCCGACCGCGACGATCCCGCCCGCGGCGGCCAGCTTCGGGAGGTCCGTGCGGACCCCCGTCGGCGGGTGACGGATCGCGCTCGGAAGCAGGACGAGCGCGACGCCGAGTAAAAGCAGCGGCACCCACAGCGTCTCGGGGAGCGCGAGCTCCTGGAGCGCGACGCGCTTTCCGAGGTCGCTCACCGCGTAACACATCGCGCTCACCAGCGCGAGCTGGGCCGGCCGCGAGCGAGCCGCCTTGCGGAACGGTTCGAGGAGCCCGCCCGGTTCGTAGTTGGCGACGTACACCGCGAACGTCGCGACGACGACCCCGAGCACCTGGACGGGACGCAGCACCTCCCCGAGGAGCGCCACCTCGAGCGGGAGGACGAACATCGGCACGACCTTGTTGATCGGCGCCACGTACGACACCTGTCCCTCGTCGATCGCCCGCAGGAAGAGGACGAACGCGAGCGCGGTCGCCGCGACGGTGAGCGCGACGATCCCGACCTCGGGGAGTCCGAACGCGTCGAGCGCGGCGAGGGATCCCTCGCGGTCGGCGAGGGTGACCGGGGCGTACCACGCCAGCGCGAACGCGTTGATACGGACGGTGAGCGCGGCGGCGGAGTACCCGTCGAACCATCGCTTCAACACGAAGAGGTAGACGCCCCAGACGACGGCGGCGACGACCGCGAACCCGAGGCCGAACTCCATCGCTCGCCCGGACGACCGGGCGATTCAAGAGGCGTTCGATCGGGCGATGGATCGGAAGTTAACACGTATATCCGAGGACCGTGTGCTCCCGTCGTATATGCGATTCTGCGACGAGTGCGGTTCGATGATGCGTACGGAGGGCGACGCGTGGATATGCCGCTCCTGTGCGAACGAGGAGCCGCGGGACTCGCTGGCGGAAGCGGCGATGACGACGGAGGACGTACAGCGGGACGACGGGGCACCCGCCGTGGCCGACGTGACCCAGGATTCCACCGAGACGACGCAGGAGCCGTGTCCGGCCGACGACTGCGACGGCGATCGGGCCCACTACGAGATGATGCCGAAGCCGGGCGGTTCCTACGAGGTGCGCTTGTTCACCTGCGTCGAGTGCGGCCGCAAGTGGCGCGAGTCCTGACGGCGCATCTCGCGAACCTCGCCGCGTGAAACGGTGATCCGGCACTCACCGTTCGACTCCGCTCCCGCGGCCGAGCGGAACCTTTTTGCGGCCCGTGACGCCCCGTTAGCCCATGGCCGATCCCTCCACCTCCGAGTCGTCGCCGAACCGCTACGACATCTCGACCGTCGACCTGACCGACGACCGCTACGAGGTCAAACAGTCCGCGATCCGGAACAAGTACACCGTTCGCGACGGGGCCGGCGACGTCGTCCTCCGCGGGAAACAGAAGCTGTTCAAGATGAAAGAGGAGTTCCCGTTCGTCACCGGCGACGACGCGGACGCGTTCACGGTCAAGGCCGGCGGCATCCTGGACGTCGCCGGGAACTACGCGATCATCGACGCGGGGACCGGCGAGGAGGTCGTCGTCCTCGACGAGGACTTCTCGCTTTTCGTGGAGAACTGGACGATCCGCGACCCCGAGACGGGCGAACCGCTGGCGACCATCCGGTCGAAGAACAAGCTCCTCTCGGCGCTCCGACACCTCGTCGGGGTCGCGAACCTCGTCCCGAACAAGTACGAGATATTCGACGCCGACGGCGACCACGTCGGCGACATCGAGGGGAAGCTCTCGCTGCGGGACGCCTACACGGTCAGCATCGACGACGCGGGCGGCGTCCCGAAGGAGGCGGTGGTCGCCGCCGCGTGTATCCTCGACGCGCTCGAAAACCAGTGAGGGAGGCGGAGTCACCGGCGACCGATCGCGCCGGTGAGCCGCCGTCTCCTCGCCACTCGATCGTCGACCGCTCGGCTCCCGGCCGCCCGATCGTCGACCGCTCGTCGACCCCATCCTCAGCCCCGTCTCGTGTGATGCGGTACCGCGCCCCCGGATCCGAAATCTGTTATGGGTGGTCGTGGTACCCCCGGTAGAATGAACGTCCGCGAAGACGCGTTACGGGAGACGATCCGCGAACTGGTTTCCTACGAGAGCTATCCGGGCGAGGAGGCCGCGGTTCAGGCGTGGTTCCGCGAGCACCTCGCCGACCTCGGCTTCGAGGTGTACGAGTGGGAGCCCGATCCGGAGGTGCTGGCGGCACACCCCTCGTTCCCGCCGATCGAGACGCTGGACCTGGAGGACCGACCGAGCCTCGGCGGCGTCCTCGAACTCGGCGACCCCGACGCCGGGCCGACCGTCGTGTTGAACGGCCACGTCGACGTGGTCCCGGTCGACGAGGACTCCTGGACGAAACCCCCGTTCGACCCCCGCTGGGAGGACGGCCGCCTCTACGGCCGCGGCTCGCTCGACATGAAGTCCGGGCTCGCCGCCTGCGTCTTCGCCGCGCTCGCCGTCGAGGCGCGCGCGGACGAGCTCGGCCTCGACGGCCGGATCGTCGTCGAGGGCGTCGTCGGCGAGGAGGAGGGCGGGATCGGCGCGGCCGTCGCCGCCGAAAAGAACCCCTACCCCTTCGAGCGCGACGCGGCGATCATCGCCGAGCCCACCGACTTCTCGCTCGTCGTCGCCGCCGAGGGGAGCCTGATGAAGCGGCTCGAGGTGTTCGGCGAGTCGGCACACGCCGCCCGCACCTGGGAGGGCGAGTCGGTGCTCCCGCACTTCGAGCGGATCCGCCACGCGTTCGAGGACCTCGAACGCGAGCGCGCCGAGCGCGTCACCCACCCCCTCTTCGAGGCGTTCGACAACCCGTGGCCGATCAACTTCGGCACCGTCGAGGCCGGCGACTGGGCCTCCTCCGTCCCCGCACACCTCACCGCCGAGATCCGGATCGGCGTCGCCCCACAGGAGACGGTCGCGGGGGTCGAATCCGAGTTCCAGCGGCGACTCGACGAGGTCGCCGCCGAGAGCGAGTGGCTCTCGGAGCACCCTCCCACCTTCGAGCGCTTCTCCGTCCAGTTCGAGGGGTCCGAGGTGGAAAGGGACGAGCCGGTCGTCGAGCGCGTGGCCGAGGCCGCGAGCGACCGCGGCATCGAGCCGAACTACGAGGGGTTCACCGGCGGCACCGACGCCCGCCACTACCTCGACGCCGGGATCCCCACGGTCGTCTTCGGGCCCGGCTCGGTCGACCTCGCGCACACGCCCGACGAGCACATCGAGTGGGACGACGTCCGGCTCGCGAGCGAGATCATCGCCGACGCGACCGCGTCGACGCTCGAGTCGTACTGATTTCCGGCCGGAACCGCCGCTCGGTCAACGCTTAACTCGCGCTTCCGCCAACCCCTCCCCGTGAACGCGAAATCACGGTCCCGACTGATCGAGTTGCGTCGCGACCTCCACCGGCGGCCGGAGATCGGCTGGCGCGAGTTCTACACCACGGGTCGGATCGTCGAGGAGTTGGAGGACATCGGTCCCGACGAGCTGTACGTCGGCCGCGAGATCCACCGCGAGGAGCGGATCCGCCCGCCCACCGACGACCAGTTGGCTCGCGCCCGCGAGCGGGCGCTCGAGACCGGCGTCGACGAGGACGTGCTCGAGCGGGTCGCGGACGGCTACACCGGCGCGCTCGCGGTCCTCGAGCGGGGCGAGGGGCCGACCGTGCTGGTGCGCGTCGACATCGACGGGCTCCCCCAGTCGGAGTCCGAGGACCCCGATCACGTCCCCGCCGCGGAGGGGTTCCGGTCGGAGTACGGCGAGCGCATGCACGCCTGCGGCCACGACGCGCACGCCGCCATCGGCGTCGGCGTCCTCGAGGCGGTGGCCGAGAGCGACTTCGAGGGAACGCTGAAGGTGCTCTTTCAGCCCGCCGAGGAGCTGGGCGCGGGCGCCGCGTCGGTCGTCGGCAGCGGCCACTTGGAGGACGTCGACTCCCTTCTGGCCGTCCACGTCGGCCTCGACGTCGAGACGGGGGTCGTGATCCCCGGCATCGAGTCGTTCCTCGCGATCAACGGCTTCGAGGCGACCTTCGAGGGCGCGCCGGCCCACGCCGGAAACAGCCCGCACGAGGGCGCACACGCCATCCAGGCGTTGTCGACCGCGGTCGGGAACCTCCACGCGATCCCCAGACACGGCGACGGCGCGACCCGGATCAACGTCGGCGTCGTCGAGGGCGGGACCGCGACGAACATCGTGCCGGAGTCGGCCTCGCTCCAGGGCGAGGTCCGCGGGGCGACGACGGAGCTTAGGAACTACGTCGAGGACCACGCCGCCCGCGTGCTTCGAAGCGCGGCCGAGGCCCACGACTGCGAGGTGGACGTGTCGTTCCGCGACGGCGCGCCGAGCGCCGAGTGCGACGACACGCTCGTCGACGCCGTCTCGGCGGCCGCGGCGGGACGCGACGCGACGGTCACGCCCGACGAGGGCGACGCCCTCGGCGGCAGCGAGGACGCGACGCGGCTGATGCGGGCGGTCCAGCGGAGCGGCGGCGACGCGACCTACGTCGGCTTCGGCGCGAGCAACCCGACCGGCCACCACACCGCGACGTTCGACGTCGACGAGGCGGTCATCCCCCTCGCGGTCGACACCCTGGCGGACATGGTCCGGGCGCTGTCGGCGTGATCGATCCGCATGCGAACGCTTATCGACGTCGGTGGAGACGGCGAAGCAAGGTGATGTCCATGGGACGTGACGACACGAGACACGTCGAAGCGGCACCGAATCGGGACGCGTTCGGCCGGAGATATGGGAGGTGGCGGGCGTGAGCCAGTACGAGCCCGTCGACTCGCCGGACGCGACGACGATATTCCCGTATCACGACCTCACGCCGCCCGAGCCGGGCGACGTGTACGATGCCCGCGAGATCGTCCGCCGGTACCTCCCGCGGACGCCCCTGGTCCGCAGCGAGGCGCTCTCCGCGGAGACCGGCGCGGCGGTCTACTTCAAGCGTGAGGACACGCTGCCGACGGGCGCGTTCAAGGTCCGCGGCGGCGTCACGCTCGGACATCGGCTCCCCGAGGAGTTCCGCGAGACGGGGCTCGTCGCGGCGTCGACGGGGAACCACGGCCAGTCCGTCGCCTACGCCGGCCGCGAGTTCGGCGTCCCGGTGACGATCGCCGTCCCCGCCGACCCGAACCCGGAGAAGGTGGCCGCGATGGAGCGGTTCGGCGCGGAGGTCGTCGCGACCGGTGCCGACTACGACGAGGCGCGCGAGTGGGCCGAGCGCCGGGCGGCCGAGGACGGACTCCGCTACGTCCACTCGGCGAACGAGCCCGACCTCGTCGCCGGTGTCGCCACGGCCGGGCTGGAGGTGCTGGAGACGCTGCCCGCCGTCGACCGCGTCGTGTGTCCGATCGGCGGCGGGAGCGGCGCGGCGGGCTACTGTCTCACGACCGGCGCGATCGGCGGCGCGGAGGTCGTCGGCGTCCAGTCCGCGGCCGCGGACGCGACCTACCGGGCGTACCACGAGGGCCATCTCGACCCGGCGGAGTCGGCGACGACGGAGGCGGAGGGGATCTCCTCGCGGGCCCCGTTCGCGCTCACGGTCGAGATCCTTCGCGACCGGCTGGACGACCTCGTCACCGTTCCCGAGGAGGCGATCTGGGACGGCGTCCGGGACGTGCTCGCGAACGAACGCATCCTCATCGAGGGGGCCTCCGCGGCGGCCGTCGCCGCGGTGCGGTCGATGGACGACGTCGCGGGCGAGACGGTCGTCGTCCCGGTCACCGGTCGGAACCTCTCGACCGAGAAGCTCCGGCGGGCGGTCGCCCCGGAGTGAGACCGGACGCGTCGAGCCCGTGTTCCGGTTTCCTCTCGTTCGCCCGATAGGATTATTTGGGATGCCGGTCGTTGGTCTAAGATGATTGTCAATAGACAACGAACACCATGATCCGAGATCCATCCGCGGCCGCGAGACGGTCCGCACCGACGCGCGCCGCACCGACGACGGAACGCGAGCGAGACCCACGGAGGCGTGTCGATGCCCGATAGACACGGACCGTATCGGCGGATCCGGTTCCTCCTCGAGATCGACGGCGTCGAGAAGGCGGGCTTCAGCCGCTGTTCGCTCCCGACCGCCCGGACGGACGTGATCGAGTACCGCGAGGGGAACGATCCCCCCACGCCGCGCAGGCTCGGCGGACTCGGCCGGCACGACCCGCTCGTGTTGGAGAGCGGCGTGACCGACGGCTCCCTCGCGCTCTACGAGTGGCGAAAGCTGGTCGAACAGGGGAAACTCGACGAGGCCCGCCGGCCGATCGCGGTCGTCCTCCTCGACGAGGAGGACAGTTCCGGACCGCGGTGGGAGCTCCGGGACGCGTGGCCGAGCCGCTACGTCGCGCCCGACCTCGACGCCGACCGGTCCGAGGTCGCGATCGAACGGCTCGGGATCGTCCACGAGGGAATGGAACGGACCGCGTAACATGTTCGATCGCCGAACTGCCCCGCGATCGTCGCGGGAACGGAAGCGAGCGGGAGGGGGGAACGATGTCGGCCGATGATCGAACCGACCCGTATCCGAGCCACCGGTTCGTAGTCGAGATCGACGCGGTCGGGACGGCGGGATTCAGCGAGGTGCGCGGGCTGTCGGCGCGCGCCGACGACGAACCCGAGGCGGACGGGCCGCTCTGGCGACGGCTCCTCGTGCGCGACGCGTCGTGGGGGAGCGCCGGAACGACGGATCCGGACGGCCGCGGATCCGCGTCCACGCCCGCATCGTCCCGGCTCATGCTCCGGCGCGGCGTGACCGACCGGACGGAGCTGTGGGAGTGGTTCCGCGAGTGGACCGACGGGCGCGGCACGCCGCGACCCGCCCGCGTGGTCCTGTTGGACGAGCGCGGCGACCCCGCGCGCGTCTGGCGGTGCGAGCGCGCACGCCCGGTTCGGTGGGACGGCCCGACGCTCTCCGCCGTCGGCTCGGGGGTCGCGACGGAGACGTTCGAACTGGCACACGACGGGATCACGGAGGTGTCCGCGGAGTGATCCGCCGGGCCGTCGTCCCCGCCGCTTCCCCACGCCGGAGGTGTCGAGCGTGATCCCGCTCGAGGAGATCTACGGGATCGGCGACGTCCGCGCGGCGCGACTCCGCGAGCACGGCCTGGAGTCGGTCGGGGAGGTCGCGAACGCCCCGATCGACGGCCTCGCGGACCTGCTCGACGGGGTCGGTCGCCAGCGGGCGCGACAGGTCCGCGCCTCCGCGAGGCGGATCGCCGCCGAGGAGGGGGCCGACCGACCGTCGTCGGCATCGTCGGCACCCGACGACGGATACGTGACGACGAGGCGGGTCCCCGCCGCCGACGCGGTCGTCGTCGTTCCGGGGCGCGCGTTCCTGACGCGCGCCGGCGGAACAGACCACCCGCAGCCCTGGCGGCACGCGTTGGCGTCGGTCCCCGGCGAGGGCCTCCTCGAGTCGGAGCCGACCAGCGAGACGGTCGTGTTGTGCTCGCCGGATCGGACCGCCGCGGCCTCACCCGGCCTCTACGAGGCGCTCGCGGACGCCGAGGACGGCTCCCGACCCGTCGGCGGGAGTGCCCCCCGAACCGAGGAGGAACGCGACGGCGACGTCGGCTCGTTCCTGGCCGGCGTCCTCCGACCGGGAACCCTGATCCCCGGCGACGCCCTCCGAGACCTGTACGCGCGACGCCCGGACCTCGAATCCGAACTCGACGCCGTCCTGCGGAACGGGACGGCGCTTCGGCGCGGCGAATCGTTCGATCTCGAAGCCCCCGCCGAGGCGACACTGCTCGCCTCGACGGGGACGTACCTCCGCGGCGACCGCGTCCTCCCGGAGGGCGCGGCGTTCGAGGCCGGAGCGATGCTTCCGGGGGAAGAACCTCCTCGACAGGCGTCGTTCCTCGCGCCCGGCGTGGTGGCCGTTCCCGGTCGGCGCGCGCTCGGGAGCCTCGACGCCGACGCCGGCGGCGACCCCGCGCTCGCGCTGCTCCGGGCGGGCGGCATGTTGCTCCCGCCCGACGCCGTCCGGGAGCGATGAGGCGGCGAGGGCGACGCTTCAGCCACCCTCGGACCCCTCAGGCGACGCTCCGCTCCGTGAGCGTGTCGCCGCGCTCGAACCGGTCGCCCGCGAGCGGCGAGACGTCGAGGAGGTCCGTCTCGCCGTCGACGACGAGGTCGGCGGCGATGCGCCCGGAGGCGGGCGCGTGCTGGAAGCCGTGTCCCGAGAATCCCGCGACGGTCACGAGGCCGGGTATCGTCTCCTCGACGACCGGGTGGTGGTCGGGAGTGACCGCGTACAGTCCGGCCCAGCCGCGCTGTATCCGGGTGTCGAGCCCGAAGTACTCGGCGTACTCGGCGGCGTGCTCGACCGCGCGCGCCGCCCACTCCACGTCCATCCCCTCGTCGTAGGCGTCGGGGTCCTGGTCGGGGTCGGCGTCCGTCTCGAAGTGGCCGCCGACGAGCGCAACCCCGTCCCGTTCGGGACGGAAGTACGACCCCGTCTCCAGGTCGATCGTCAGCGGGACCGACTCGGGGACCGGCGGCGTGGGGTCGACGACGGCGATCTGCCGCCTCCGCGGCGCGATCGGGAGGTCGACGCCGGCCATCTCGCCGAGCGTCGCGGCCCACGCTCCGGCGGCGTTGACGACACAGTCGACCTCGCGGCGTTCCGTCCCCTCCCCTCCCGCGCCGACCGCCCGAACGTCCGCGCCGACGACGCGGTCGCCCTGGCGGTGGAGGTCGGTCACCGCCGTCTTCGTCAGGATCTCGACGCCGCGCTCGCGGGCGGCCTCGGCGTAGCCCTGGACGGCGAGGTTCGGGTCGGCGATCCCGTCGTCCGGGTTGTACGTCGCCGCGACGAACGGGTCGGGGTCGAGCCCCGGACAGTGTTCGGTCGCCTCCTCGGGGGTGAGAAGCTCGCTCCCCGCGCCGAGCTCGCGCTGCATCTCGACGTTCTCGCGGAACCGCTCCGCGGTCTCCTCCGACCGGGCGAGGAACAGGTAGCCGTTCTTCCGGAGGCCGATGTCCACGCCGAACCGTTCCTCGAAGGCGTTCCAGACCGCCTTGCTCGCGAGCGACAGTTCGACGTTCACGCGCGTGGAGAACTGCGACCGGATCCCGCCGGCGGAGCGGGCGGTGCTCGCGTTCCCGAGCGATCCCTTCTCGACGAGCGTCACGTCCACGCCACGGTCGGCAAGCGCGTACGCGGCGGAGAGTCCGACGACTCCGCCGCCGACGACGAGTGCGTCCATGTCCCCCGATGGACTCCCCAGGATATAAACGTACGACGCCGAGGCCGGATCGATCGCGCCGATCGGCTGCGCGGACGAACGATCCCCGCCAGCGATTCTCCCCGCCAGCGATTCTCCCCGACGAGCCTTCCCGCCGACGAGCCTCACCGCCGACGATCAGGCTAAGTCGCCGGGGGGCGACGCCCCGGACATGGTGCTCGTGCTCTCCGCCGAGGAGGTCGAACGGAGCCTCGATCTGGCAGAACTCGTCGACGTGGTGGACGGTGCGCTGATCAAGCAGGCCGCCGGCGAGGTCGAGCGTCCCCACAGACCGCACTTCCCGGTCGGCGCGGGGCTCGACGGCGACGAGCCCGCGGGAACCGGGATCGCGATGCCGGCATACGTCCACGGGGCGGACCACTACGCGACGAAGCTGGTCGGCGTCCACGAGGGAAACGCGGAGCGGGGGCTCCCGACGATCAACGCCCAGATCGCGCTCACGGACGCCCGGACGGGCCTCCCGAAGGCGTTCATGGCGGGGACGACGATCACGAACGCCCGGACGGGCTGTATCGGGGCGGTCTCGGTGCGGGAGCTGGCTCCGGAGCCGGACGACGGGGGGCTCGTCCTCGGCGTCCTCGGCGCGGGCGCGCAGGCGCGCTGGCAGACCCGTGCCATCGCGACCGTCGCGGCGCTCTCGGACGTGCGGATCCGCTCGCCGTCGGACTCGCGGGTGGCGTGTGCCGCCGACCTGAGCGAGGAGGGAATCCCAGCGCGCGCGGTCGACTCCCCGAGAGAGGCCGTCGAGGGGGCGGACGTGGTCGTGACGGCGACGACCGCGACCGAGCCCGTCTTCCCGCCCGACGCGCTCGGTGCGGGGGCCCTCGTCGTCGCCGTCGGCGCGTTCACCGAGGGGATGCAGGAGCTCGATCCCCGCGTCCTCGAACGCGCCGAGCGCGTGTTCGCCGACGTGCCCGAGGAGGTCGCGGGGACCGGCGACCTCCTCGCGACCGACCTCGACGCGGACGACTTGGTCGAGCTCGGCGTCCCCCTCGCGGACGGGTACGTCCGGGAGTCGCCCGACGGGGTGTTGGCCGTCGTCAGCGTCGGGTCCGCGACGCTGGACGCCGCGGCGGGCGAGACGGTCTACCGGGAAGCGAGGGACGCGGGCGACGGGACCGAGGTCCCGCTGTAGCGACGGGCGACACGTAGCGGCCCGTCGCGACGGACGACGGCGTCGAACGCCGGGCGCGCCCGAAGGATGCCGGAACGCGTAGCGATCCACTCACGAAACCGACGAACGTCCATAAAAGTGGGCGGAGTGCTGGTGTCACGGAACGAGGATATGTAATACGCCCGAACTAATTGGTGATTTCTCTCACCGGTTCGACCATGGTCGGCTCCGTTTTTAATATCCCGTGTGTGAGACCCAGTATCGGAATGTCATCCGATACCAATGGACTCGCGAATCGCCGGACGTTTTTGACCCTCGCCGGGAGCGGAGGGATCGTCGGGCTCTCCGGTTGCGTGAGCTTCGGCGGCGGCGAGGAGAGCGGCGGGGACGACGGGAGCGGCGACGGTTCGGGCGACGGGAGCGGGAACGGAAGCGGCGGCGACGACGGGTCGAGCGACGACGGCTCGGAAGACGGGAGCGACGCCCCCGAGACCATCTCGCTCGGTCAACCCGCGTCGCTGAGCGGGCAGTGGGACTTCCTCCAGCCGGGGGTCTCACAGGCGACCGACGCCGCGGTCGCCCACATCAACGAGGCCGGCGGACCGCTCGACGCGGAGCTTGAAGTGATCCGGCGGGACACCGCCGTCGATCCGCAGGAGGCGCGGACCGTGACGACACAGCTGATCGAGAACGACGGGGTGCCGGCGATCGTCGGCCTCTTCTCGAGCGAGATCAACCCGCTCTGGGACTTCCTCCAGGACTTCGAGGTCCCGATGGTCACCCCGTGGCCGGGATCGACGTTCCTCGACACCCGCGGCGGGGACAAGGGGACGCCGGAGGACCTCTCGGACGACGAGTGGATGTGGCGGACCGTCGTCGGCGACACCGTCCACACGAGCGGGAGCGCCGTCTACGCGCTCGAGAACGACCTCGACAGGCTCGGCGTGCTCAACGGGACCACCGAGGGCGAGCGCAGCTACGTCGAGGGGTTCCTCTCCGTCTACGAGGACAACGGCGGGACGGTCGCGGAACGGGTGGAAGTCGAGATCGGATCGTCGAGCTACCAGTCGGCGCTGAGTCGACTCTTCGACGCCGACTTCGACGCGTTCCTCGTGAGCCTCCCGCTGGAGTCGGCGATCACGGCGCTCTCCGACTGGTCCGACGCGGGGTACGGCCGCCAGCCGATCCTCTCCGACCCGCTGGCACAGCAGGACCTCGTCGACCAGGTCGGCAGCGACATCCACGGCGCGTGGGCCGGGTCGCCCGGCCAGTCGGGGCCGAGCTACGACACCTTCGAGGAGATCTACTCGGAGGAGGGCGACGCGGAGATCAACGCCTGGACGCCGCCCGCGTGGGACGCCATGCAGGTGATCGCGCTGGCGATAGAGCGGGCGGGCGAGGCGACCCCGGAGGCGATAGAGCGCAACCTCGGTCCGGTCAGCCGTGAGGGCGGGACGGAGGTCAGCACCTTCGCCGAGGGGAAGGAGGCGCTCGCCAACGGCGAGGAGATCTCCTACCAGGGCGCGGCGACGCCCACGAACTTCACCCAGCACGGCAACGTCTTCGGGAGCGTCACGATCAGCACCGCCAGCGAAAACGGGTTCGAGGCGACGAGCGAGGTCCCGGCCGAGGACATCCGGGAGTACGTCGCCGAGGGCGAATACTGATCCCGATGGGCTTGCTTCAGGAAGCCATCTTCGGGATCGTCACGGGGTCGTACATCGCGATCGCCGCGATCGGGTTCACGCTCATCTACGGGATCGTGAACATGATCAACTTCGCGTACGGGGAGTACCTCACGCTCGGGGCGTTCGTCGGCTTCTTCGCCGCGAGCGCGATCCCCGTCCCGCTGCCGGTCGCGATCGTCGTCGCGATGGTCGGCGGCGGCGTCATCAGCATCGTGCTCGCTCGAGGGTTTTTCACCCCGATCAACCACACGGGGCCGGTGCCATTGCTGTTGACCTCGATCGGGCTCGGGATCGCCATCCGTAACGCGATCCGCCTCTTCGGCGGCCGGAGCGCCCGCTACATCGAGACCGAGACGACGACGTTCCGGGTCGACGCGGTTCCCGACGTGTCGATCGGCTCCGTCGACCTGCTCGGCGGCTTCTTCGTCACCTCCGAGCACCTGATCGTGTTCGGCTCCGCCGTCGCGGTCTTTCTCGCCATCCACGCGCTCTTGACTCGAACCGACGTGGGGATCGCGATGCGGGCGATGGGCGACGACGAGAGTCTGGCGCGCGTCCGCGGCATCGACACCCAGCTGATCCGCGACAGCGTCTGGGTGCTGGCGGGCGTCCTCGCCGGACTCGCCGGCGTGCTCATGGCGATCCAGACGAACGTCAGCTCCACCACGGGGTTCAGCCACATCCTCCAGATACTCTCGGCCGCGATCCTCGGCGGGGCCGGCAGCCCGTACGGGGCGATCATCGGCGCGTACGTCATCGGACTCGCGCTCGCGATCTCGACGGCGTTCCTGCCGTCGTCGATGACCGGCCTCTCCTCGGCGGTCGCGTTCGCGATCCTGATCGCCGTGCTGCTGGTCAAACCGAGCGGGATCGCCGGAACGGAGGTGCGCGAGGCGTGAGCGCTCTCGACCGCCTCCCGTCCGGACGCGGCGATCGGGCCCTGATCGCCGGGGTGGCCTGCCTGTTCGTCGGCGGGCTGTTCGCGTTGACGCCGCTTCAGGCGAGCCTGCCCAGCGCGCTGTACGTCTTCGTCGAGGTCGGGATCACCTTCGTGATCTACGGCATGCTCGTGCTGGGGCTCGACCTCCAGTACGGTCACACCGGCCTGGTCAACTTCGGGCACGTGGTCTTCTTCGCGGTCGGCGCGTACGCGACCGCGATGCTGGCCGCACAGGACAGCTTCTCGGGGATCGCGTTGGGGTATCCGTGGCCGCTCGCGCTCCTGGTCGGCGTGATCGCGGCCGCGCTCCTCGGTCTCGTCGTGAGCGCCACCTCGATCCGGCTCCGCGACGACTTCCTCGCGATCGTCACGCTCGCGACCGCCGAGATCTTCCACTCGATCTTCGTCAACTTCGAGGGAGTCTTCGGCGGCAACGTCGGGATCCTCGGCGTGCCGCGGCCGATCGCCGCGCTCGTCGGCGACGCCGACACGCGGCTGATCGCGACGATCCTCGTGATCGGGGGGATCACCCTGATCACGCTCGCGGCCGTCACCCGGCTCACCGACGCGCCGTACGGGCGCGTGCTCCGGGCGATCCGGGCCGACGAGCTCGTGACCCGCTCGGTCGGCAAGTCCACGATCGTCTACAAGACGCAGGCGTTCGTCTACGGCGCGGCGCTGGCCGGACTCGCCGGCGGGCTGTTCGCGCTGTACAACGGCGCGGTCGCGCCCGGCTTCTTCACCATCCAGGTGACGGTCACGATCTGGATCGGGATGCTGCTCGGCGGCGCGGCGAACCACCGGGCGGTGCTCGCCGGGCTGGCGATCATCATGGGACTGCGGCTCGTCTCCCGGTTCGGGCTGAGCGTGACGCCGGTCTCCGGCGACGTGTTCGCCGCCTTCCGGCTCGTCGTCGTCGGCCTGATACTGATCGCGGTGATCCGGTTCCGCCCCGCGGGGATCTGGGGCGACCCGCAGGAGCTGGGGGTGGACCAATGAGCCTCCTCTCCGCGGAGGGGCTCGTCAAGGACTTCGGCGGCCTGCGCGCGATAGACGACCTCTCCGTCTCGATCGACGAGGGGGAACTCGTCGGCGTGATGGGACCGAACGGCGCGGGCAAATCGACGTTCTTCAACTGCGTCAGCGGCGTCATCCCCCCGGACGACGGGACCGTCACTCTCGACGGGACCGACGTGACGGGCGACCCGCCCGAGTCGCTGGCACACCGCGGACTGGTACGGACCTTCCAGAACACCCGCGAGCTGGAGACGATGACCGTCCGCGACAACGTCCGGCTCGCCGCGCCCGACCAGCCGGGCGAACGGACGCTCCCCGCCCTCGTCCGGAGCGGATCGATGCGGGAACACGAGGAAACGGTCAGAGAGCGGGCCGAGGAGTTGATCGAGACGTTCGAGCTGGACCACCTCGCCGACGAGTACAGCAGCAACCTCTCGGGCGGCCAGCGGAAGCTGCTCGAGCTCGCGCGAACGCTGATGCTCGACCCCGAGGTGCTCATGCTCGACGAGCCGTTCGCCGGGGTCAATCCGACGCTGACCGGCGAGATCGCGGACCACATCCGCGACCTCAACGCGGACGGAATGACGGTCGTGATCATCGAACACGAGCTCGAGACGCTGACCGAGCTCGTCGATCGACTGATCGTCCTCCGGCAGGGACGGCTGCTCGTCGAGGGCGAGCCGGAGGCGGTGCTCGAGGACGAGCGCGTCATCGAGGCGTACCTCGGGGGTGACGCCGAATGAGCCTGCTCGAGGTGATCGACCTCGACGCGGGCTACGGCGACCTCCGGGTGCTCTCCGGGGTCGACATCCGCGTCGACGACGGGGAGTACGTCACGATCGTCGGCCCCAACGGCGCGGGGAAGTCGACGGTGATGAAGGCGATCGTCGGGATCGCGACGTGTCAGGGCGGGGCCATCGAGTACCGCGGGACCGACATCGCCGGGATGGCCCCCGAGGAGGTCGTCCGCGAGCGGATCGGCTACGTCCCCCAGTCGGAGAACGTCTTCCCGACGCTGACCGTCGAGGAGAACCTCAGAATCGGCGCGTACGTGCTCGACGAGGTGCCGGAAGACCGGAAGCGGGACGTGTACGACCGGTTCCCGGCGCTCGCCGACCGGACGGACGAGAACGCTGGCTCGCTGTCGGGCGGCCAACAGCAGATGCTCGCGATGGGGTGCGCGCTGATGCTCGATCCCGACGTGCTGCTCTTGGACGAGCCGAGCGCCGGCCTCGCGCCCGACCTCGTCGACGACATGTTCGACCGGGTCGACGAGATCAACGACGCCGGTACCACGGTCCTGATGGTCGAACAGAACGCCAAGGAGGCGCTCAGACGCTGTGACCGCGGCTACGTGCTCGCCAACGGCGAGAACCGCTACGAGGACGAGGGCGACGCCCTCCTCGGCGACGAGGAGGTCCGCCGGGAGTTCCTCGGCGGATAGGCTCCAATCGTTTTCTCGTCGGGTTCCCTCCGTTCGCTGCGTTCGCTTCGGGAACCACTCCTCGAAATCCTCGGAGGAGAAACGCCGGCTCCGCCGTCCTCGACGGCTCCGTCGGTGGACGGCTCGTGGTTCGAAACGGCGACGCCGTTTCGTCATCGCCGGAGGTCCCCGACTTCCGGCTAACAGCCGGAGTTCCGCGGACTCTGGTCACGGCATCGGAACGCTCTGTGCTCTGACGACATCGCGAACGACCTCCGGCCTCTCGAACGACTCCGCTCGCGGATGTGTACGGGACGGATCGTTCAACGTGGGGTAGTTGACTTCGAGGTGGACAGGCCGAACCATCTGCTACCATGTGACGCGAATCGACCGTCCCGGACGATCAGATCTCGCCCCCAGCACCACCCTCACCGCCGAACAGGAACAGAAACACGACACTAAGCCCGATCGCCAGCGCGAAAAGCGGATGGTGTAGTGCGCGGTCGATCAACGGCGAGACCACCTGATCCATCGCCTGTTGAACGGTGTACGGGGAAACGTAGAGGAGCGCACCGCCGACGACACCGAACGAGGCGAGACTCAGGAGGATCTCTAACGGACCGTTCATCTCCATGGTGAATCGGTGTTGAGAATCTGAGTCCTGGCTTAAAATTCTTCCCCTCAAAGCGGGCCTGACTAGGAGAGAGCACGTAGGACGGGTGAACGGGCGAACTCAGCACCCGTGACTGCCCGTCGTTCACCCTCGCTCCGATGAATTAGAACTCGGTGACGACCTCGACGCCCCGCACGTCGTACTGGTCCATCGCGGCGAGCCGGTCCGAAACCTCCGGTAACGCCAACTCCCGCGTCACGAGCGCGCCGGGGTCGATGTCGGTCGCCTCGACGAGCGCGAAGAGGTCGTCGTAGTTGGTCGGCGGCATCCCCCGTGCGCCGAGAAACGACACCTCCCAGCGGGTCATCCAGTCCGTCGGCAGCGACACCTCGCCGCGCTCGGCCTCCGTGGTCAGTCCGACCTGGACGTGGGTCCCGCGGGGTCGGACCGAATGGACGGAGTTGCGACAGGTCTCCGCGATCCCCAGCGCGTCGACCGAGACGTCGACGCCGCCGTCGGTGAGCGAGCGGACCCGCTCGGGAACGGACGCGGCCGAGTCCGGATCGGCCGCCTCTCCCTCGCCCGCCAGCACCGTCTCCGCCGCACCGAGGTCCGCGGCCCGCGAGAGCGCGTCGTCGTCGACGTCGACCGCGACGACGCGCCCGCCGACCGCGGCCGCGATCTGGACCGCCGAGAGCCCGACGCCGCCGCAGCCGTGGACGGCCACCCGGTCGCCGCCGGAGATCCCGGCGCGCTCGAGAAGCGCGTGGTAGGCGGTCATGTACCGGCAGCCGAGCGCCGCGGCGTCGCGGGCGGGCAGCCACGACGGACGTTCGACGAGGTTGTAGTCTGCGCGAGGGACCGCCACCCGCTCGGCGAACGCGCCGGGCGCGTCGGGCTCGAAGCCGAGGGCGTCCCCGTCCGCACAGACGTTGCCGTGGCCGCGCCGGCAGTTCGGGCACGTCCCGTCGCCGAGCGAGAAGGGCACCACGACGCGGTCACCGGAGGCGAACCGATCGACCGCGTCGCCGACGGCGACGACCTCGCCGGCGGGCTCGTGGCCGAGCACCTGGCCGCGCGGGACCCGGTCGTCGGCCCACTCGCCGTGGCCCTTCCAGGCGTGCCAGTCGCTCCGACAGACCCCGCAGGCGTCGACGCGGACGACCGCGTCGTCCGGCCCCGGCTCCGGTTCGGGCAGGTCTCGGATCGCCAACTCCTCGCCGTACTCGCGAAGGACGGCCGCGCGCATGGTGGGCGGTCGTCGTCCGTCGTCATACGTGTTGTGCCCGACGCCGCGACCGATCTCGGCCGCCGGGTCGCTCCCGTCCCCGCGGTCGGTCGAGCCTCCCACCCGGAAATGGTCCGTTTCCGGATACGAGAGTACACCTAATTCGGTCTCCACCGTTATTTCACCGTCAGTATCGTTAATTCGCCGTCTCACGGAGTTGATGTCTCCGTCAGACAAATGTTATTCAGATAAGATTTATGACGGTTCCCGCTCGATTCCCCCACGTATGTCGTCGAGAGCCGATCCGCGGCCGGGAGTCGCCTATCGACGACCGGGCGGTGATCCCGATCGGCTCGAACTCGACTCCCTCGGCGACCCGAGGCTTCCGGTCGCGGACCGCTCACACGAGGCGTGGCTCGACGCCGTCCACCCGGAGGACCGCGCCCGGCTCCGCGAGGAACTCGCGACCGGCGACGCCGACGTCGCCTACCGGATCGTTCGGGACGACGACCTCACCTGGGTCCACGAACACGGCCGGCGTACCGAGGCGGGGGACGTGATCGGCTACCTGCTCCCCGCGTACGATCGGATCGAGCGACAGCGTCGGCTCGAACAGCAGCGAGAGCGGCTCGAGGAGTTCGCGAGCGTCGTCAGCCACGACCTCCGGAACCCGCTCTCGGTCGCGGTCGGCAACCTCGAGTTGGCTCGCGAGTTCGGCGACGGCGACGCGATCGAACGGATCGATCGCGCCCACGACGCGTTGGACCGGATGGACGAACTCATCTCGGACCTCCTCTCTCTCGCCCGCGAGGGGCGCTCGGTCGAGTCGACCGCCGAGACCGACCTCGGCGTCGTCGTCGACCGAGCGTGGGCCACGGTCGGGCGGACGCCGAACGCGGAGCTGGTCGTCGAGGGGCCGCTTCCGCGGATCGACTGTGACCACGATCGGCTTCGACAGGCCCTCGAGAACCTGTTTCGGAACGCGATCGAACACGGCTCGGACGCCGAACTCGCCGAGGACGCGACGCCGGTCGGCGCGGACGCGGCCGACGACGGTGAGGTCGGTTCCGACGGCGTGCGCGTCTTCGTCGGCCGAACCGACGACGGGTTCTACGTCGCCGACGACGGGCCGGGGATCCCGCCGGAAGAGCGCGAGGAGGTGTTCGAGCCCGGCCACACGACCGCCGAGGAGGGGACGGGCTTCGGACTCGCGATCGTCGAGCGGATCGTCGAGGCACACGAGTGGACCGTCTCCGCGACCGAGGGTCGCGACGGCGGCGCCCGCTTCGAATTCGCCGGCGTCGAAACACGCGGAGAGACGGAAGAGACCACGTGCGACGAGGCCGCGGGGGACGAGTTCGCGGACGACGGGACCGCGGGCGGAACGACGGTCGGCGGTGCGGATTCTCGCTCCACCGAGTGAGCGGGCCGCGACGTGCCCGGCCCGGACGAAGTCGCTCAGTCCCGACTAGACGAAGTCGTTCAGTCCCGACTGGCCGTCGTCGCCGGCGTCGTCCCCGTGGGCGTCGTCGCCGTCGACCGGTCCGTCGCCGTCCGCCGTCCCGTCGGAGTCGCCCCCGGCGTCGCGTCCCGCGGGGTCGGGGTCGGCATCGTCGCTCGCGTCGGACGGATCGCGTACACGCCCGGTCCCGCCGGCGAACGCGCCGTCGGCGTGGTCGGCCATGCGCTCCTCGCGACGTTCCTGTGCGTCCTCGACGATCGATTCCACCTTGTTCGTCGACTCCCCGGAGCCGGTGACGAACGCCACGCCGGCCTCGTCGAGGTCGTAGGCGGCCGCCATCGCCACGGTGAGCTCGCGGGGCTTACAGTGGTGGGTGATCGCGGCGAGGAACGGGAGGACCTCCCGGCGAGCGGTCGCGACGCTACAGCCGCTCGCCTCGGCGATCCGGCCGACCACCTCGTCCGCGGTCGAATCGGAGGAGGGCCAGAACTGCGGCCGGCCGTATCGGGTCCAGCCGCCCTTGGTTCCGTCGCGGGCGGCGGCGACGCCCGCGGCCGCGTTGTCGGTGGCGTACCGCCAGTAGGTGTAGTTCTGCGTGGCGCGCACGCGCCCCAGCCAGACGTCCGCGTTCGCGAGGAAGTCGTACGCGCGCGTCGCCTCCCCCGCGTCGTACACGGAGAGCACGTTGTCCTCGATCCACTTCGTGAGGTCGTCGGGCGTCTCGTCGACCGCGTACGCCGACCGGAGCGACTCCTCGGCCGACTCCTCCTTGAGGACCGCGTCGAGGAACGGGAAGATCCCCATCGCCTTGTCGCGGTCGGCGGTGACGACGTCCTCGACCGCGATCGAGGACCGACCCTCGCAGGCGGCCTGGAGGTCGTTTATCGCCCCCCGAAGGTCGCCGCGGTTGCGTTCGGCGATCCGCTGGAGCGCGTCCGACTCGAACTCGATCCCCTCCTTTCGGCAGACGTCGCGCAGGACGGGGACGATGGAGCGCGCGGAGACGTCGCGGAACTCGATCTCCTGACACGCGTTCCGCAGCCCGCGGGAGATGTCGTAGAACTCGTTGGCGATGAGCACGATGGGCTGGCCCGACTCCTTGACCAGCTTCGTGATCGCGGATGCCCCACCCCGATCGTAGTTGCCGTGGATGTTGTCGGCCTCGTCGACGATCACGAGCTGTCTGGAGGCGGTGTCGCCGCCGCTCGCGCCGCCGCCGGCCGCGCTCCCGCCGAGGGTGGCGTTTCGGGCCGCGCGCCCGGCGAACCGCTCTATCACGTCGGCGGTGCGCTGGTCGGAGGCGTTCAGCTCCACCGTCTCCCAGCCCATGTCGTTCGCCAGGGCGTGTGCGGCGCTCGTCTTCCCGACGCCGGGGCTCCCGTGGAGGATGACGGCCTCGCGGTGGTCGTCCCACGAGCGCGCCCACTGCGCGAACGCGTCGCGGGCCTTGTCGTTGCCGCGGACCTCCGAGAGCGTGCTCGGGCGGTACCGCTCGGTCCAATCGGCCATTACCGGTGGGAGGCGCGAGCGCCGTTTAGTGGTTGCGGAGCGTTACTCCTCGTCGACGTTCCTCGGATCGAACCGCGACGTGGAACGCTCCTCGGAGGTCTCCCGTGCGTTCAGCGTCCGGCCTCGTTCAGGACCGCGTCCCGTGCCCCGTCACGCAGTTCGTCCACGGTCGCGTCGACGTCGGCGCACGCTTCCCGCAGCGCGGCGAGGGGATCCGCGTCGATCGGGATCGGCTTGACCCCGTCGCGGAGTTCGGCGACGTGATACCATCGCCGTCCATCCATCACTCCTCCTCCGCAACGAGCGCCTCCGCGAGCACGGGCGCGACGCTGACGACGCTACAGCCGCGCTCGATCGTGTCGGTGCCGACGATCCGGTCGACGCCGGCGGCCCGCAGCCTCGTCACCGCGTTCTCGGCCAGCATCGGGTGGATGCAGGCGGCGACGACGCGCTCGGCCCCCCGGTCTACCAGCACGTCGACCGCCTCGCTCATCGTCGACCCGGTGGCGACGATGTCGTCGACGACGACGGCGTCGCGCCCGTCGACGGAGGCGTCGGATGGAGAGACCTCGACGTCGCCCGTCTCACGGTCGCGGTGCTTCTCGAAGTGGTCCGTCTCGCCGCTGCCGTACGCGTCGCGGACGGTCTCGGCGATCCCGATCGCCCCCTCGTCGGGCGCGAGAAAGAGCGGGTCACGCAGATCGGAGAGCGGGGTCGCGAGGACGCCCGCCGCGTCGACCGTCTCGACCGGCACGTCGTAGAAGTCGGCGACGGTCGGCTCGTGGGGGTTGACGAGCACCACGCGGTCGGTGCCGGTCGAGACGGCCCGTGCCATCGCCCGCGCGGAGACGGGCTGGCCGTCGCGGAACGACTGGTCCTGTCTGGCGTAACCCATGTACGGGATGGCGGTCGTCACGCGCTCCGCGCCGGCCTCGCGGACGGCGTCCTGTAGCTGGAGCAGTTCGACCCACGCCTCGTCGGAGTCGGTCGTCGCGACCACGGTCGCCTCCCCCCCGTCGAACTCCGGGACGGCGGCGAGACGCTCGCCGTCCGGGAAGCGGTCGTACGTCGCCGTCGCGAGCGGGCGACCCGTCTCCTCGGCGAGCGCGGCCGCGAGCAGTTGCGAACTCGACCCGGGTACGATCATGGGCGTCCGTTCCGCCGACACCGATAAACCAGTTTCTGTACTCGGCCGCAACGACCGAGACACCGACACGCACGCGGTAGTCGTTGGCACGTCCACGGCTGGTCAGTCGCCGACAGATCAGTAGGAGGTCATAGAATTCCTGTCACGGCGTTCACGAACCCGAACGGGCAGCGGCGACCGCTGGTGGTGGGTCGACCGTCATAGCGCCCGCCCTCGCCCCGCCCGAGCCGAATGCGGATGGTAGCGACGGACGTGACCCAGCCGTTCAACAGCGTACCCGTTTCGTCCGGTTCGCTACTGGAAATTGGAACGGCAGGATAATTCACTGGTTCTCACGCTCTTCCCACTCCGGACGGGGTGTCGGGGACGGGAGTTCGTCAACCACGGTTCGGAGTTCGTCCTCCGTCGTCCACGGGAAGCACCGTTCGTGGAGTTCGAATTTGCGGAACTTGTTGAGATGGACCCAGCTGTACGTCGTTGGCTCTTCGCCCTCGTCTGTCCGGTCGTCGATCACCTCCCAAACCTCCTGTTCGTCGACGCCGAGACCGCTTTCTTGGGCGCGATCAACGAGCGACTCGACGTTTGCTTTGACGTCATCCGCCGACAGATCGTCTGCGAACGCGATCTCGAGAGCGGCCCGAACGACGTGTTGTTTCGAGTCAAGGTTCTCGTCAGTCACCCACGCGTAATCACGCGGGAACACGTACGACTTGTCGAGATACGGTGGGTCATCGATCTCGCCCAGTTCCGGTGCTTCACCACCACTTTCCTTCTCGAAGACCCCGACGATGTAGTCGCTGTATGTCGCGAGCAACGAGAACATGATATCGAACGTATTGAGCCGGTCAGTCGGGAGTTCGAGGAGATCACCCATGATGAACGGATAGGCACCGAGCCGCTTCGTGAGTTCGTTCTGGACGGCGCGAAGTCGGCGGATATAGGGGTCGCGATAGCTTCCGAGGATGAGATACGATGTCCGCTGACTCCAGAGATACGGCAATTCGCGCCGAGTGAACCGCCAGATTTCCCGTTTCTCGGCAGGCTCAAGTTCGATACCCCCGACGGCCTCGTGAACAACGGCCGTGATCTCCCCAGCGTCCGGCGGCGGGCTTGGGTCGGCCATTAGCTGCCGATTCAAACCACACCACCTTACCGCTTCCGAATCACTTTGGTTTTTTCTGAGTTAACCAACTTGGTTGGCCCTAACTGTTATTGCGTCTCTCCTCGTACCGGCACGTATGAGCGAGACCGACACTGGCGCGGCCGATACAGGGCCGTTCGCGGAACAGCAGCGGCTGTTCAAGCTGCTATCCCAGGATACGCGCCATCTCATCATCCAGGAGCTGCTGGGCCACCCAGCCCATCTGATGTCGCTCGCCGAACTCGAGTATATGACCGGGAAGAGCCAAGCAGCAATCAAAGACCAGCTGGAGACGTTGATCGACGCCGGGCTCCTCGAACGCTACACCTACGAACCAAGTGAGGGAACACGTGATCTCCCCTCTCAGTTCTACGGGTTCACGGAGCGGGGCGTCGAGGTCCTTCACGACTACAAGTATCTCCGTGGACTCCCGGTCGCACGCGCTCTCTACGAAAACACGCGGAAGACCGAGAAAATCGAGCGTCACGAATCGGCCCCTCGCCCGGAGCTTCCCGACGCCGTCGCGGACGCACTCGAGTTCGACGAGCCCGATCTCGACGCCATCGATGGTGGCACGAACCGATAGTTCGTCGTCGAACAGCACCGTTCTCGACGCTACGGAGAAGGTACGCCGACTTCGTACCTCGGTCAGGACTCGGTGGGCTCCAGCGTGGCTGGCTCGACGGTAAAATACGTGTTTACCCCGAGGATGCGACGGCGGGCACAGCCTGAGCTCGTGAAATCATTTCGTTGGCTCCGGAGAATCGCTGTAACAGCGTTGTCAGAACCTCGTGTGGACGATACGGCTGGTGAGCGGGACACGATCTGCCACCGAGGGCTGTACCGTCTACAGAACGCCTCGACCTCGTCGGGCCAGACTCGGAAGTCCGTCGCTCGGAACGAACCCCCTCGACCGGGGGACTCACACGGACGCAGACCCGTCTCTGACCGTACTCCCGAGAACGAGCGCGCCGGCGATGATCACGAGGTTCTTTACGATGTACTGTCCCTCGACCGTTAACCCGTACGGGAACGCGGTATAGACGACCTCGGGGAGAAGTACCATCGGAAGGAACGTCCCCGGGAGCTGGAGTGCCAGCAATAGCAATCCGGCACGCGTAAGCGGCGGATAGAGCAGACAGATCCCGATGATCACCTCCCACACGCCGAGCACCGGGACGAAAAACTCGGGCGGAAGGATGTACACCGTCGAAGCGACGAGGTCACCGGCCGGCGAGACGCCGAGTATCTTTAGTGCGCCGAACCACACGAACACCACTCCGACAGCGACTCGCAACGCCGGGACGCTCCACCGGTCCATCTTCGATGCCAGTGTCGCGTCGAGTGCGTCCAACCGCTCTTGGTACACGGTCATCGTGTCTTTCGGTTCGTTTTCTGAGGTCGCCATCGTGTACGTGATAGTTACGATTTCAGCGGGTAAAACGCTTCTAGCTCCTGATCGACCGTGTGGATCTACGGACCGTCTCTCGTCCCAAGCGAGCGAAAGGACCCCCGCTTCCGGTCAGTGCCCCATCGCGCCTCCGAGGGGCTGATAATGCGGGAACATTGGGTGCGGGATGTGAACGCCGAGCGCCATCAGTCCGTGCGCCAACAACACGTATCCCAGCACGACGAACACGACGCCGAGCAGCCGATGGACGCGACGCCGGTGGGCAACGTCGATCGACTGGATAACGGTCCCGTAGAGGAAGACGGCCGGGATCGTCCCGATACCGAGCGCACCGAGGGCGATTCCGCCGGTGGTCGGGGAACCGCTCGCGAACGCGAACAGGTACGCGGGATACAGCATCGGGCAGGGAAGAAACGCATGAACGGCGCCGAGACCAACGATACTCGGGCTGTTCACGTGCCGGTGAACTCTCGTCGCGAGCCACGACGTGACGCGCTGGACGCCGGGTATTCGAATATCACCTCCGCTTCCCCCGATCACGTACCGAACGCCCGTCAGTACGATGAACCCCCCCACCGCGAGGCCGACGGTACCCCGCAGGAGGTCAGCGATCGGTGTCAGTTGATCAGCGGTAACGAACACGACGCTCCCGAGCACGCCGAAGAGCGCCCCGAGGATCGCGTACGTCGTCGCCCGCCCGACGTTGAACAGGAAGTGCTGGCGAACCTCGTAGGTCGTGAGGTGACTGGCACGTCCGTCGTTGGTCGTCGCCGTTCCGCCGTCGGGCCGCGGCGTCATTTGCTTCGAGTACATCGTCACCAACGGCCCACACATCCCGATACAGTGTGCGCCGCCGAGCACGCCGATGAGAACGAAGAGCACGACGTCGATTCGGAGGAGTGACTCGATCATAGTCGTCCTCGGTTGCGTACGGGTTTGTGTCGTCTGGTGTATCTCTCGAACGAGACGGTCCGGATACTCGATTTCGGAGTGGACAATCACCGTGGGGATACCGCGTCGTCACGACCAGCGGGCTGGGTTCGTGGAGAGGCCGTGGTACCTCCTCGCGGTCGCGTCGGGGCAAGGTTCAAGATCCCGCTCCGATAGCGTGACGTATGGTATCAGCACCCGAATACGGGGTTGCGGTGCGTCACGACGCGACGGTGGAGACCCGCGACGGCGTCGCGCTCGCGACGGACGTCTACCGACCGGCCGACCCGGAGACGGGCGAACCGATCGACGAACCGAAGCCGGCGCTTCTCGTCCGCACGCCGTACGACAAGCGCGCCAGAGAGCGCGTCGAACAGGCCGGTAACTGGTACGCCGAGCGCGGCTACGTCGTCGCGCTCCAGGACGTTCGCGGCCGGTACGCGAGCGACGGCGAGTTCTACCTCCTCGTCAACGAGGCGGAGGACGGCGCGGACACGGTCGAGTGGCTCGCCGACCGGCCGTACTGCGACGGCCAGGTCGGGACGATGGGCACCTCCTACATGGCGTGGGTCCAGAACGCGCTGGCGACCCAGCGGCCGCGGGGGCTGGCGGCGATGTTCGTCAACCAGGGCGCGGCGAACGCGTGGAAGGCGACGCTGCGCCACCACGGGGCCTTCGAGCTGCGGTGGCTCACGTGGTCGCTGACGATCGGCGGCGGGTTCGCGAAGCGCGTCCTCGCGGACGAGGACCTCCGGCGGCGGATCGCCGACGTCGACACGCGCGACATGCTCGCGAACGAGCCGGTCCTCCCCGGCCAGTCGCCGCTACGGCACCTCCCGAACTACGAGGAGTACGTCTTCGACTTCGCGCGGACGCCCGGCGACGACGAGTTCTGGGAGGACCCGAGCGTCAACTTCGAGGCGCATTACGACGAGAGCGCCGACGTTCCGACCGTCTACGCCGGGTCGTGGTACGACTCCTACGCGAAGGCGACCTGCGACAACTTCAAGGCGCTCTCGGACCGCAAGGAGAGCGACCACTTCCTGCTCATGGGCGCGTGGACCCACGGCGGCCAGTCGACGTGGACGAAGCCGTACTCGGGCGAGACCGCCTTCGGCGACGCGATGACGCGCGATTACCTCCAAACGAAGCTCCGCTTCTTCGATCGCTACCTCAAGGGGCGGGACACGTGGGACGAACCGCGAGTCCAGTACTTCCGGATGGGCTCCGGCGACGGCACCGCGACCGGGGACGGAAAGCTCCGCCATGGCGGCGAGTGGAGGGCGGGGAGCGACTGGCCGCTCCCGGACACCGAGTTCACCGCCTACTACGCGCACGGCGACGGCACGCTCGCGACCGATCCGCCGAGGGCGGTCGGCGCGTCGACGACCTACGAGTTCGACCCGCGGGACCCGGTTCCCACGCTCGGCGGCAACTGCTCGTCGTACTACACGTTCGAGCCGCGCGAGGAGCGGATCGAGGACCTCCCGCTCGCGGACCGGCCGACGGTGAGCATCACGGGGCGCGGCGGCTACGACCAGCGGACGCGCCCGGAGACGTTCGGGGCCGATCCCCCCTACGGTCCGTTGGAGGAGCGAAGCGACGTACTCGTCTTCCGGACGCCGCCGCTCGAGGAGGCCGTCGAGATCGCGGGACCGATCCGCGTCCGCGTCCACGCGTCGACCGACGGCCCGGACACCGACTTCACCGCGAAGCTGATCGACGAGTACCCCGCGAGCGAGGAGTTTCCCTCGGGGTTCGCGCTCAACCTCACCGACTCGATCTGCCGGGGCCGCTACCGGAACTACCGGAGTGAGCCGGACCTCCTCGAGCCGGGCGAGGTGTACGAGTTCGAACTCGAGCTGTATCCCACCGCGAACCTGTTCGAGCCGGGCCACCGGATCCGGCTCGACGTCTCCTCGTCGAACTACCCGCGCTACGACGTCAACCACAACACGGGCGGCGACCTCTACGGCGACCGCGAGTACCGCGTCGCGACGAACACGATCCACCACGGGGCCGAGCACCCGACGCGCGTGGAGCTGCCGGTCCGGCCCGAGTGAACGAATGACTCCCGACGACGACGATCGACGCGAGACCGACGGACACGACGTCGACCGGGGGGACGCGGCCGACCGCGGCGGGGACGTCGACCGTGGCGGCGACCCGAACGGCGAGATGACGCTCGTCTTCACGCTCTCGGCCGCCCGGTCGCTCGCGGATCCGACCGCCGCGTTCGCGGACGCGCGCCGGTGGAGCGCACACGTCGGGATCGTCGCCAACGACGTGGGAGCGGTCGAGCAGTTCCTCGACCGGCACGATCTCGAGAACGACTACGCGCTCCGCGACTGGGACAAGTGGGGGACGCTGGCCGACATCGGCGAGTCGACGGACACCCCGCGACACGTGTTCGTCGGGACCGGACCGGCGGACCGCCGGCTCGCCGACACCGTCGGCTGGGAGTTCCGAGCCGTCCGCGAGGCGGCCGAAAAGGCCGAGTGGGCGCTCGGCGAGCCCGAGCAGGCCGACCGTGAGGCCGACGCCGGGATCGTCGCTCGGCTCCGGCGGACCGTGACCGACCGGTCCTGGTGGCCGTTCTGATCGCCGAGAGCTATCAGATCGGAAATTATAGTTAGTCTCCATGAGATGCGTCACGTATGGTCCCTCCACTCGGTGGCTACGGTCGTCGCATCGTCGTCACCCTCCTGATCGTCGGTCTCCTGGTCCCGCTCGCGACGGGAGGCGCTGCGGCCCAGTCGATCGAGGGCGCCTCCGGATCGATCGTCGTCGACGAGGGGGAGACGGTCGACGGGATCGAAAGCGTCGCCGGGACGGTCGTCGTCCGCGGGACCGTCGCCGGCGACCTCTCGGGCGCCGCCGGATCGATCCGGATCGCCGAGACCGGTCGCGTCGAGGGGAACGTCGACGCCGCCGCCGGCACCCTTGTCGTCGACGGAACGGTCGAGGGCGACGTCCGGACCGGCACCGGTTCCTTCGAACTGACCGACACCGGTCGAGTCGACGGGTCCATCGACGTCGGCGCGGGCTCGATCGTCGTCGACGGGACGGTCGGCGGCGACGTTCGCGCGGCCGGCGACTCGGTCGCCATCGGGCCGAACGCGGAGGTCGGCGGCGAGTTCCGGTACGACGCCGAGGAGTTCACGCGAAGCCCCGACGCGAGCGTCGCGGGCGGCGTCGTCGAGGACGCGAGCCTCCGCGGCGACGCCGGAGTCGGGTTCGGCATGGACGTCGCCCCCTCGTGGTTCGGCACCGCCTACGCCTTCGCGGCCAACCTCGTCCTCGGCGCGGTGCTGCTCCTCGCGTTCCCCCGGTTCTCCCGCGACGTGGCCGCCCGCGTCGAGGCCGACCCGCTCGCGAGCGGCGGCATCGGGCTCTTGACCCTCGTCGCCGTCCCGCTCGCGCTCCTCCTCATGACGATCACGATCGTCGGGATCCCGCTCGCGCTGCTCGGGATCGCCGGCTACGTCGCCGCGGTCTGGATCGCCGCCGTGTACGGCCGATACGCGGTGGGGATGTGGGTCACGCGACGACTGGGCGCCGAGAACCGGTGGATCGCGCTCGTCGGCGGACTCCTCGGGTTCGCGATCCTCGGGGCGATCCCCCTCGTCGGCGGGGTCGTCGAACTCCTCGCGCTGCTGCTCGGACTGGGTGCGCTCGCCTTCGGGCTTCGCGACCGGTATCGGCGCGGGCGGCGGACGACGGACGGGACGAACCGTTCCGACTTGACGTGACCTCGCGCGGAGTGAAATAACCACATACGGTTTCTCCTCGTCGGATCGTGATGCGTGCCGGTTACCGACAAGCCTCAAGTCAGTCTGCCGGTTTCGTGGGACTGGATGGGGAATTTCGGCGACCAACCGACCCGATCGCGGCTCGAGTTCGACCGCGGGGAGCTCACCGGGGCGATAGGAGATTCGGTTACAGTCATCCCGCTGATCGTCGCGCTGGCGCTGTTGACCGAGGTGTCGCTCCCGCACGTGCTCGTCGGCTTCGGCGTCTTCCAGGTCCTCTGGGGGGTCGCCTACGGGCTCCCGGTCTCGGTGGAGCCGATGAAGGCGCTCGCGGCGCTCGCCATCGCCGGGGCGCTCACCTACGCCGAGCTGGCGCTCGCCGGACTCGCACTGGCCGTCGTTCTGCTCGCGATCGGACTCTCGGGGACGCTCTCGGCCGTGGAGCGCTGGATCGGCGATCCGGTCATCCGCGGGATCCAGTTCGCCGTCGGGCTGGTACTGCTCGAAACGGGCGTCCGGATCGGGCTCGAGGACCCGCTGTTCGGGGTCGCGGGGCTCGCGATAGCGGGACTCGCCGTCGTCGTCGGGCGGCGAGAGGCGGGCGGGCTCGCCGTCGTCGCCGCCTGCGTCGCGATCGCGGCGTGGACCGCCGGGGTGCCGACGCCGACGCTTCCGGGCGCTCCGCCAGTGCCGGACCTCGCGTCCGCGGTCGGCTGGAACGCGGCGGAGGGAGCGTTCGCCCAGCTCGCGATGACGGTCGGCAACGCCGCGCTCGCGACCTCGCTGCTCTTCGCCGACCGGTTCGACGCCGACGTCTCCGCGGACGACCTCTCGACGAGCATGGGCGTGACGAACCTGCTTGCCGTTCCCATGGGCGCGATCCCGATGTGTCACGGCTGCGACGGCGTCGCGGGCAAACACGCCTTCGGCGCGCGGACCGGCGGGGCGAACGTCCTGATCGGCGTCGGCTACCTCGGGGCCGCGCTCGTCGCGACGCCGGCGCTGCTCGCGGCGTTCCCGGTCTCGATGGTCGGCGCGGTGCTCGCGGTCGTCGCGGTGTCGCTCGGCAGCGCCGTCGAGGAGTCCTCGAACCTCCCGCTGTCGGTCGGCATCGGCGTCCTCGCGCTGGTCACGAACCTCGGAATAGCCTTCCTCGTCGGGATCGTCGCCGACCTCGCGTGGACGCGGCTGGAACGGTGAGACGCGCGATCGAGGGAACGGTCGACGCGAGCGAACGGCCGGGAACCCTGGATTTTTGTATCTACCCTGATCGTTGATGATCGTATGTCTCGCGAGATCGCTCCCGGTATCCACTGGATCTACGAGGCCGGGCCGGACAGAACGGAATCGTGGGACCTCGCCGACCGGGACCCGGAGTGGTACGAGGCCGGGCGGGAGGCGTACGTCCCCCAGTGTGCGTACCTCGTCGACGGCGGCGAGGAGACGCTGCTCTTCGACACGCTGTCGCCGGCGAGCACCGAGGAGATACTGACCGCTGTCGACGAACTGGTCGGCGACCGCGGGCTCGATTACCTCGTCGTCTCGCACCCGGACGTGCCTCACGCCGGGAACACGCTGGCGATCTTGGAAGCGCACCCGGAGACGACGCTCGTCGCGCCCGGCTACGGCAACGACCACGAACTGTACCACCTCGACGAGGGGATCCACGTCACCGAGGGCGATCGGATCGACCTTGGCGACCGGGTCGTCGAGTTCCACGAGGCGACGTTCCTCGACGCGCCGGTCTCGGTGTGGATGACGGAACGGGAGACGGAGACGCTGTTCCCGGTCGACTGGATGGGATTCATCCATCTCGACGAGGAGAAGCTGACCTTCGTCGACGAGCTCGACGGCGAGTTCGACCCCAGCCGCCTGGTCGAGTTCCACGGCCGAGTGTTGTTCTGGTACCAGTACGTCGACGTCGAGAAGACCAACGCCGAGATCGACAGGCTCGTCGAGAAGTTCGACCCGCAGATCGTCGCGCCCGCACACGGGCTCGTGATACGTGAGAACGCCACCGACTACATGGATCTGATGAAGGACGTGACCCGCACCATCGACGGACAGGAACGGATCGGGACGCTCGGGTGACTCATGACGGGAACCCACGCTCTCGGGGTGGATCCATGACGACCCCTGTCACGCCGACCGTCGAGTGGATAAACCAGTGTTACGACCACGAGGGGCGACACGAGCACGTCTCGTTGTACCTGCTCCGCGCGCCGGCGGGGACGGTGCTCGTCGACTCCGGCTCCTTCTATCACCGCGAGGAGATCACCGCGGCCGTCGAGGAGGCGACCGGCGGGGACGGCCCCGACGCGATCGTGCTCTCGCACTCGGATTACCCCCACGCGGCGAACGTCTCGCCCCTGGGCGGGGACACCGAGGACGTCGAACTCGTCGCCTCGTCGGCGTCGCCGGCCCAGCAGGGGCTCCCGGACGCCCGCAAGTGCGACATCGGCGGCTCGCTTACGATCCAGGGCCGGGAGTTCAGCTTCATCGACCCGCCGCTCGCCGACCGATCGCACACGACGTGGATCTACGACCACGGCGACGGAGTGTTGTTCACCGCCGACGGCTTCGGGAACTACCACGACCCCGGCCAGTGCGATCACCTCTCGGGCGACTTCCCGGACGTCACGCCCGCCGAGGCCGTCTACGAGTACCACCGCGACAACCTGGTCTGGCTGCGCTACGTCGCCCCCGAAAAGGTCGAGCGTACGCTCGACGACATCTTCGACGAGTTCGACGTGCGCGCCGTCGCGCCGATCCACGGCAATCCGATCGAGGCCGCGGACCTGGACGTCTACCGCGACCGGCTCGGCGAGGCGATGCGCCGGATCGCGGACGAGTACGCCGTCGCGTGATCACCGGATCCCGGCCGCCTCGGCGCGCTCGACGAGCGTGCGGGCGCGCTCGACGAGGGGCGGATCGATCATCTGCCCGTCGACGGTGAACGCCCCCGTCCCTTCCTCGGTCGCGCGCTCCTGTCCGGCGAGCACCGTCTCCGCCCACCCCAACTGGTCCGCGGTCGGCGTGAACGCCTCGTGTATCACCGGGACCTGGTCGGGGTGGATCGCGAGCTTCCCGTCGAAGCCGAGCTCGACGACGAACTCGGCCTGCTCGCGTAACCCGTCGAGGTCCCGGATGTCGGTGTAGACGGTGTCGAAGGCGTCGACGCCGGCCGCGGCCGCCGCGACGACGATCCGCTCGCGTGCGTACAGCGACTCGGTCTTGTCGTCGGTCACCGTCGCGCCGACGTCGGCGGTGAAGTCCTGGTCGCCGAACGCCACCCCGTCCACGCCGCCTGCTTCCGCGATCTCCTCGGCGGCCACGACGCCCGCGGCCGTCTCGATCAGCGGGACGACCCCGATCGGCTCGCTCGCGAGGTCGTCGAGGTCCTCGGCCAGCGCGTCGACGGTCTCGGGCGACTCCGCTTTCGGGAGGAGGACGCTCTCCGGCGGGGAGTCGACCTCTCCGACGACGCTCTCGACGTCCTCCGGCCCGGTCCGGTCGTAGGGGTTGATCCGGACGGTAACGTCCGGCGTCGGGTCGTCGAGCGAGTCAAGCATCTCCCGGACGGTTCCACGGGCCCCGATCTTCGCGTCGGGGGCGACGGCGTCCTCGAGGTCGAAGATGACCGCGTCCGCCTCCGTCTCGACGGCCTTCTCCATCATCTCCCGATCGTCGCCCGGACAGTACAGAAGCGATCGACGAACCATGTGGGTCACACGATCGCACTCCCCGAAAAACCCGTGGTCGGGTCGATCCGGTTTCGGAACCGATCCGACCGGAACGCCTTTCGCCGGGCGGCCGGACGGGGGAACATGTCCGACGCGAGCGACCGAAAACGCTCGGCCGCGTCGCACTTCGGCGACCACGCCGCCGCGTACCTCGACAGCGACGTCCACCGCGCCGGCGACGATCTCGACCGGATCGCCGGCTGGTGCGGATCGGCCGATCGGGGGCTCGACGTCGCCACCGGTGCGGGCCATACCGCGGGCGCGCTCCTCGACGCCGGCGTCGACCGAGTCGTCGCGACCGACGCCGCGCCCGCCATGGTGGCCACGGCGACGGCGGCGTTCCCCGGCCTCGAGGGCGCGATCTGTGACGCCGAGCGTCTCCCGTTCGCGGACGCGAGTTTCGACGCGGCGACCTGCCGCATCGCGGCTCACCACTTCCCGGCACCGACCGCGTTCGTCGACGAGGTCGCGCGCGTCCTCGAAGCGGGCGGGACGTTCGCCTTCGAGGACAACGTCGCGCCCGACGACGACGCCCTCGACCGGTTCCTCAACCGGGTGGAGCGGCTCCGCGACCCGACGCACGTCCGGTCGCACCGCGTCGCCGACTGGACCGAGTGGCTCGAAGCCGCGGGGTTCTCCGTCGAGACCGCACGGGTCGTCACCAAACGCCTCCGGTACGACGAGTGGATCGCGAACGTCGACGCGTCGGCCGAGCGCCGCGACCGAGTCGCCGCCGCGTTCGAGAACGCGCCGCCCGGCGCCGCGGAGACGTTCGATCTGACCCGCGAGAACGGAGGGATCGAGTCGTTCGTCAACCACAAGCTGCTGGTCCGGGCGACCAGGTGATCGGCCGGGGGCGCTCGCCCGCTCAGTCGTCGTCGGCCGTCTCGCCGATCCGCGCTGGCTTGCCGATCGTCGACTCCTTCGTCGGATGGAAACACGCCGCCGCGTGGCCGGGCTCGGTCCAGGCGTCGAGTTCCGGCTCCTCCTCGCGACAGTGCTCGGTCGCCTTCGGGCAGCGCGGCGCGAACCGACACCCCTCGGTCGGTCCCTCCGGGTCGGGCGGTTCCCCGGAGAGAGCGATCCGCTCGCGGTCGCCCCGCGGGTCCGTCTCCGGGACCGCCGCGAGCAACGCCTCCGTGTACGGGTGTTTCGGGTCCGCCACGATCCGTTCCGTCGTCCCCGTCTCCACGAACCGCCCGAGGTACATGATCGAGATACGGTCGGCGATCTGCGTGAGGCTCGCGAGGTCGTGGGAGATGTACAGCACGCCGATCCCCTCGGTGTTGGCAAGCGACCGGAGGAGGTTGAGCACCTCCGCCTGGAGCGAGACGTCGAGCATCGACGCCGGCTCGTCGCAGATGAGGAATTCGGGGTCGATGACGAGCGCCCGCGCGATCGCGACGCGCTGGCGCTGGCCGCCGGAGAGCTCGTTCGGGTACTTGTCCAGGTAGCGTTCGGCGGGAGCCATTCCGACCCGTTCGAGCGTCTCCCGAACCGCGGCGTCGCGCTCGTCGAGCCGGTAGCCGTGGATCGTGAGCGGCTCCTTCACGAGCGTCTCGACCGTCAATCGAGGGTTCAGCGACTCGTAGGGGTTCTGGAAGACGATCTGGAGGTTCTGTCTGAACGACTGGAGGTTCCCGTCCCGGTAGTGTTCGTGAGAGCGCCCGTCGAAGGTGAAGCCGCCGGCCGTCGGCTCCTCGAGCAGCGCGAGCGTCTGTCCGAGCGTTGACTTCCCGCAGCCCGACTCGCCGACGACGCCGAGTATCTCGCCGCGCGCGACGGAGAGGGAGACGCCGTCGACGGCCCGGACGTGCGAGTCGCCGCCGTCGAGCACCTCCCGGAGGATCTCGCCGCGCCGCTCGTACCACCGGCTGAGGCTGTTCGTGAACCCCGTCACCGTCGGCGAGACGCCGTCGACGGGGAGGCGACCGAGCAGCGACTCCGAGCGCTCGTACCACGTACACAGCTCCTCGACCTCGAGAATCGCGTCATCGGAGACCGAGCGTGACCCCTCCGCACCGCCGCCCCACGTCGATGCCGTCTCGGCCTCTTCCCGCATCCGGTTCGCCCGGTCCGTGTTGTGACACGCGACGCGCTGGTTCCGGTAGGGTAGCTCCTCCAGATCGGGCGTCGTCGTCGCGCACTCATCGCTCGCGAACGGACAGCGGGGCTCGAAGACACAGCCCGCCAGTTTCTCGTCCAGTTGCGGCGGTTTCCCCGGAACCGACACCAGCCCGTCGCCGTCGTCGTCCAGCGCGGGAAACGCGTTCTTCAAGCCCATCGTGTACGGGTTCGACGGGTTGAGAAGCAGGTTCTCGACGCGGCCCTGCTCCATCACGGTTCCGCCGTACATCACCGACATCTCGTCGCAGGTCTCCGCGATGACGCTCAGGTCGTGCGTGATGAGCAGCAACGAGCTGTCGGTCTCCTCTTGGATCTGGAGGATGTTGTCGATGATCTTGTCCTGGACGATCACGTCGAGCCCGGTGGTGGGCTCGTCCGCGATGACGAGTTTCGGATCCAGCGCGAGCGCCATCGCGATGACGACCCGCTGGCGCATCCCGTCCGAGAACTGGTGGGGGTAGTCGCCGACGCGGTCGGGGTCGAGCCCGACCGTCTCGAACAGTTCGCGGGCGCGGCGGCGAGCCTTCCGCTCGGAGACCTCCCGGTGCGTCTGGATCGCCTGTCGGATCTGTGCGCCCACGGTCATCACCGGGTCGAGGGCGTCGATCGCCGTCTGGGGGATGAACGCGATCTCCTCCCAGAGGAGGTCCTGCCGCTCCGACGGGGTCAGCGCCCGCAGGTCCCGCCCCTCGAACTCGATCGTCCCCGCCTCGATCTCGGCGTGGTCCGGGAGGAGGCCGAGGATCGCCTTCGCGGTCGTCGACTTCCCGGACGCGGACTCCCCGGACAGCGCGTAGTTGACCCCGTCGTCGATGGTGAACGACACGTCGTTCACGCTGTGGAGCGCCCCGTCGCGGGTGTCGTATCGAACCGACAGGTCGTCCACGTCGAGGAGCGTCATCCGCGCACCCGTCCGGGCGGTTCCACGGCGCTCGCGCTCGGCCGGCGGGAGGTGGTCGCGCTCGGTCGATCGGCGTCGTCCCCCGCGGGATCCGCCCCCTCGCGCTCGTGGCTAACCATCCCGATCGATCGTATGGATCATCTCCGTTATGAACCCTCGGATCACGTGGGACGCCGCCACGAGGAGCGGCGCGGGAGGGGTTCATCACCGTTATGAACCCCCGGATGCTACCGCTCGGCACGATGATCGCCGAGCGACCGGCTTCCGTCCGACCGACTGAGCGACGTCGGTCGGGCATCCCCACGGCCCGCCCGAGCGCCGAGACCGACGCCGACTCGGACGGTCGAGAGCGGGGGTGCTGACGAGGCGTGGGACGGTCGTCGTCGGGTCGGCTGGGACGGTTCGACGCGATCGTCCTCACGTCGACGCTGTGGTTTCTGGGAAAGTTCGTCCGCTTCGCGTTCCCGCCGCTGTTCGAGCGGATCGCCGACGTGTACGAGGTGTCGACGGCGGTGCTCGGCACCGCGTTCAGCGGACTCCTCCTCGTGTACGCCGTGCTCCAGTTCCCGTCCGGGCTGCTCGCGGACCGGTTCAGCTCGGTGACCGTCATCGGCTCCGGGGCCGCGCTCGCCGCCCTCGGAGCGCTCGCGCTGGCCGTCGACGGGCCGTTCGTCCTGCTCGTCGGGGCCATGCTGACGATCGGGGCCGGAACGGGCACGCTCAAGACGGTCGGCGTGCGGCTGCTCTCGCGGGCGTACCCGCGCCGGACCGGGCGGACGCTCGGCGTGTTCGACACGTTCGGCACCTTCGGCGGCGTCGCGGCCCCCGCCGCGGTGGTCGCCTTCTCCGGACTCCCCGGCCTCCTCGGCGCCGGCTGGCGGACGACGTTCCTCGCGGCCGGGATCACGGGGGTCGCCGTGACCGCCGCGTTCGTCGCTCGGGTTCCCGAGCGCGTCTCGGACGTCGACGTCGGCGGGACGGACGCCGGAGGGATCCCATTCCGGAAGTACGCCGCGCTCTTCCGGAACCCGCGGTTCTCGGCGTTCGTCGCGGTGACCGTCCTGTTCTCGTTCGCGTACAACGCCGCGATCGCCTTCCTCCCGCTGTACCTCACGCGGGAGGCCGGGCTCGGATCGGCCACGGCGAGCCTGCTCTTCAGCGCGCTGTTCGCGGTGAGCCTCGTCCAACTGTTCACCGGCGAGATGAGCGACCGGACGGGGGAACTCCCCGTTATCGCGGTCACGCTCGGGCTCGCGACGGTCGGCCTCGGTTCGGTCGTGCTGTTGACCGGCGTCGCGGGGGCGATCCCGCTGGGCGCGGCGATCGTCTGTCTCGGCCTCGGCTCTCACGGCTACCGCCCGGTCCGCAGCGCGTACCTGATGTCCGTCATCCCCGCGTCCGTCGCCGGCGGCAGCCTCGGGGCGGTGCGGACGCTGCTCATGGTCGCCGGGGCGTCCTCTCCGGCGCTCGTCGGGTTCCTCTCGGAGACGGCCGGGTTCGAGCCGGCGTTCTGGCTCCTCACCGCGGCGCTGGGCCTCGGAACGGTCATCTCGGTCGTCCTCTGGGCGTTTGAGTAGCGACCGTCGCCGACTCGCGTCGCGAGCGAACCGTCCGGGCGTTATTTCCGCGAGGGGCACGTCCGTCGCGCGTATGTACGGACGTCGACGGTTGGCGGAGTCGTTGGCCGATCCGGAGATCACGATCGCTCCGGGCGTTTATGACGGGATCAGCGCGCGGCTCGTCGAACGGGAGGGGTTCGAGACCGGCTTCCTCTCCGGTGCCGGCGTCTCGAACGGCCGGCTCGCTCAGCCGGACGTGGGGTTCCTCTCGCTCCCCGAGGTGGCCGATCAGTCTCGCCAGATCACGGACGCGGTCGACATCCCGATCTGGGTCGACGCCGACACCGGATACGGGAACGCGGTGAGCGTCCACCGGACGGTCCGCACGCTGGCGAACGCGGGGGCGGCGGCGGTCATGATCGAGGACCAGGAGTGGCCGAAGCGGTGCGGCCACATGGCGGGCAAATCGGTGATCGGGTTCGATCGGGCCGTCGAGAAGGTCCGCGCGGCCGTCGCCGCACGCGACGACCACGCGCCGGATCTCCTGGTGAAAGCACGGACCGACGCCGCCGGGACCCACGGGCTCGACGAGGCGATAGCGCGGCTGAACGCGTTCGCCGACGCCGGGGCCGACGTCGTCTTCGCGGACGCGCTGACGACCGCGGAGGACATCCGGCGGGTCGCCCGCGAAGTCGACGGCGCGCACCTCTCCGTCAACATGGGGTTCGGGGTCCGCAGCCGCCCGACGACGCCGTTGATCCCGGCTCCGCGGCTCCAGGAGATGGGGGTCGACCTCGTCATCTACCCGCGGCTGATCACCGCCGCGGCGACCGCGGGGATGAAGCGGGCGCTCGCCGAACTGGAGACGGCCGTCGGGACCCGTGAGGAGTACGAGGCCCCCGACAGCGTCGTCGACTGGGACGAGTACATGGACCTCGTCGGGAAACCGGAGGTCGACCGGCTCGAACGGGAGTTCTCGACCGAGACGGAGTGAGATCCGCGCCGCGGCCGCCGAGACGACACCGAGGGCGGTCGTCGCCGGGGAAACGCCTACGTCGGTACGGGGTCACGCGGCCACCATGGTCGACTCGACGCGACAGGAGTCCGTCCGCGGGAGGCTGATCCGCGGCGGCACGAGCCGGGGGCTGTACGTGACGCCGGACGAGCTGCCGCCGGCGGGAGAGCGGCGGGACGCGGCCCTGATCGAGCTGTTCGGGACCCCGGACCCGCTCCAGATCGACGGCATCGGCGGCGGTAACTCGCACACGAGCAAGGTGATGATCGTCGAGGCGGCCGATCGGCCGACCGCGGACGTCGCGTACACGTTCGGACAGGTCGGCGTCGACCGCGCGACCGTCGACTGGTCGGGTAACTGCGGTAACCTCACGAGCGGCGTCGGCGTCTTCGCGCTGCGTTCCGGGATGATCGAGCCCACGGAGCCCGAGACGACCGTGACGCTGTACAACGCCAACACGGACACGCACGTCGACCAGACGATCCCCGTCGTCGACGGGCAGCCCGCGGTCCGCGGCGACTATCGCGTCGACGGGATCCCCGGCACCGGCGCGCGGATCGACTCGTACTTCCGGGAGCCGGAGGGGTCCCTCACCGGAGCGCTGTTCCCGACCGGGAACCGCCGCGAGACGGTGACCGTCGACGGCGACGACTACCCCGTCTCGCTGATCGACGTCGCGAACCTCAACGTGTTCCTCAGGGCGGGCGACCTCGGGCTCGACGGCACGGAACTCCCCGGAGATCTGGACGACCCCGCCCTGCTGGAGCGGCTCGAACTGATCCGCGGGGCCGCGTGTGAACGCCTCGGCCTCGTCGAGGACCGCCGCGACGCGGCCGACGAGCGGGCGGCGGTCCCGCAGGTCGCGCTCGTCTCCGAACCGCAGTCGTTCGCGCGCTCGGGCGACGGACGCGTCGACGCGGACGACATCGACGTCACCTCCCGGATCGTGACGACGCAAACGCCGCACCACTCCTACGCGATGACCGGCGCGATGTGTCTCGCGGCGGCGTGTCGACTCGACGGGACGATCCCGACGGAGTTCGTCCGGGACGGCGACGCCTCGGACGTGCGGATCGGCCACCCGAAGGGAACGATCACGGTGGGCGTCGAGACGGCGACGGAGAAAGGCGAGCCGGCGGTCGAGCGCGTCCGGGTCGGTCGCACCGCGCGGCCGATCGCGGAGGGGCGCTTCCACTACCGGCCGCCGGCGTGACCGCCACGGCCCGTGCCGGTCGCTCGAATTCATATCAACGAAACGGTAGGTTTCAAAGGGTTAAACACGGATCGGTCGGATGCGTCGGTCATGGACGCCTACGAGATCGCCGTGATTCCGGGCGACGGGATCGGGCCGGAAGTCGTCGACGCGGCGCTCCCGCTCGTCGCGGACGCGGCCGAGGAGGCCGGGTTCTCCTTCGAGACGACGCGGTTCGACTGGGGAACCGAGCGCTACCTCGACCGCGGCGAGATGATGCCCGACGACGGCCTCGACCGGCTCTCGGCGTTCGACTCGATCTTCCTCGGGGCCGTCGGCCACCCGGAGGTCCCCGACCACGTGACGCTCCACGGGCTCCTGTTGCCGATCCGCAAGGGGTTCGACCAGTACGTCTGTAAGCGCCCGAACGTCCTGTTCGAGGGGATCGAGAGCCCGCTTCGCGGGTACGGGAGCGGCGACATCGACTTCGTGGTGTACCGCGAGAACACGGAGGGCGAGTACGCCAGCGTCGGCGGCCGCGAACACCGCGGGTTCGACCACGAGACCGCGGTCCAGTCGGCGCTCTTCACCCGCCGCGGCACGGAGCGGATCGTCCGCGCCGCGTTCGAGGCCGCGGCGGCGCGGGAGGGCCACCTGACGAGCGTCACGAAGTCGAACGCGCAGGCGCACAGCATGGTGTTCTGGGACGACGTGGTGGAGGAGGTGGCGACGGAGTTCCCGTCGGTGGAGGTCGAGCGGCTCCTCGTCGACGCGGCGGCGATGGACCTGATCCGCCGCCCGCACGAGTTCGACGTCCTCGTCGCCTCGAACCTCTTCGGCGACATCCTCACCGACGTCGGGGCGCAGATCACCGGGAGCATGGGGCTCGCGCCCTCCGGAAACGTTCACCCCGACGAGTCGTCTCCTTCGATGTTCGAGCCGGTCCACGGGAGCGCGCCCGACATCGTCGGCGAGGGCGTCGCGAATCCGCTCGCGACGGTACTCTCGTGGTCCATGCTGTTCGAGGAGCTCGGCGAGACGCGGGCCGCGGACGCGCTCTGGACCGGCGTCACGGACCAACTCGCGGACGACGACGCCCCCCGAACCCCCGACATCGGCGGGACGGCGGGCACCGACGACGTCGTCGCGGACCTCCGATCGCGGCTGTAAGGGAGCCGCGAGTCGGTACGCGCCGACCCTCCACGCGCCGATCGTCGTCGCCGGCGAACGCCTCGGCCCTCACTCGACTCGGAACCGTTCGAGCGTCTCCGGATCGATCTCGACTCCGAGGCCCGGCCCGTCCGGGACGGGCACCGTCGTTCCCTCGTTCCGTATCGGGTCGACGGCGAGTTCCTCGCGGATGGGGTTCGGCGTGCGGTCGAACTCCAGTCGGGGCGATCCCGGCAGCGTCGCGAGCAGCTGGAGGCTCGCCGCGAGCGCGACCGCGCTCCCGAACACGTGGGGATAGGTCGCCACCCCCGCGGCGTCGGCGAACTCCGCGGCCCGGCGCGCCGACGTGAGTCCGCCCGCGCTGGTCACGTCGGGCTGGAGCACGTCGATCGCACCGGCGTTCACGACGCGGCGGAACTCGGGAGCGAACGCCCAACACTCCCCGCCGGCGATCGGGACCCCGCTCTCCCGGTTCAGCCGCGCGTACGCCCCGACTCGCTCCGGCGGGAGCGGCTCCTCGAAGAAGCGCACGTCGAGTTCCGCGAGCCCGTCCGCCACCCGGCGAGCGGCGGGGAGGTCGTACGCGTGGTTCGCGTCGGCCATCAGCGCCACGTCGTCGCCGACGGCCTCCCGGACCGCCCGGACCAGCGCAACGTCGGCGTCCGGCCCCCAACCGAAGTGGCGCTCCGTGCCGATCTTCAGCTTGAGCGCGTCGAACCCGGCGTCGACGTGCGACTCGGCCTCCGAGACGACCGCCGCCTCGAGGTCGGCGAACTCCTCGATCGGGGGCCAGAAGTGGCCGGTCGCGTAGGCGGGGACCGACTCGCGACGCGCGCCGCCGAGCAGCGTCGCGACGGATCCCCCGGTCGCCTTGCCGCGGAGGTCCCACAGCGCGAGGTCGACGCCGCTCACGAGCCCGGCCGGGACCGTCGAGTGGTACGCCGACCGGAGGTCGAAGACGAGGTCCTCGTGGACCGACTCGACGGCCTGCGCGTCGCGTCCGCGGAGCAGCGGCGCGACCCGGTCGTCGATGGTCTCGCGGGTGCCGGCGATCGGCCCCCAGCACTCTCCCCAGCCGACGGCCCCGTCGGCGGTCTCCACCCGGACCAGACAGTACTCGCGCGACGAGATCCACTTCTGGGCGTTCGCGAACCGCTCGTCGAGCTCCCGCCGGAGCGGGACGGCTTCGACGCGACGTATCTCCATGTCTCCACGACGTGCGCCCCGACCGTAATAAAGGATGATGACTATTGGGGGCGTTCGGGGGTACGTTGAGGCGGGTCCCTCCGAAATCGACGGGTATGTCAGGAGACGACGCGTCGGTCGTTCAGTCGCGAGCCGAGACGGCCCCCGCCGTCCCGGAACTGGGCCCGCTCTTCGATCCGGAGTCGGTCGCGGTCGTGGGGGCGAGCCCCGACTCCTTTTACTCGGGCAACCTCGTGAACAACCTCCTCGACTACGGCTTCGACGGGACGCTCTACCCCGTCAACCCGAACCGGGAGGAAGTGTGGGACCGCCGGTGTTACGACGACGTCTCGGAGGTACCGGAGACCGTCGACCTCGTCGTCGTGAGCGTCCCGCGGGAGTACGTCGTCGACGTCGTCGCCGCGGCCGGCGAGCGAGGGGTGCCGGTCGCGCTCGTGCTCACCGCCGGGTTCTCCGAGGCCGACGAGACGGGCGCGGAGCTCGAGGCGCGGTTGGCCGAGACCGCCGTCGACGCCGGGATCCGCGTCGTCGGGCCGAACTGTATCGGCGTGATGGCCGCCCGCGGCGCGACGCTCACCTCGACGTGTTCGCGCGACCCCGAACCGGGCCGGATCGGCCTCGTCAGCCAGTCCGGCGCGCTGGCGTTCACGACGTTCTTCGAGCGGGCGGCCGACCGGGACCTCCACTTCAGCCACATCGTCTCGACGGGCAACGAGGCGGACCTCGCGCTCACGGACTACGTCGCCTACCTCGCGGAACGGGAGACCGTCGACGTGGTGTGTACCTACGTCGAGGGGATCGAGGACCCGGAGCGGTTCATGCGCGTCGCCGAGCGGGCGACGCGGAACGGGACGCCGGTGTTGACCGTGAAGATCGGCCAGTCGGACCTCGCGGAGGAGGCGACGCTCTCGCACACGGGATCGCTCACCGGCAGCGACGCGGCCTGGGAGGCGGCGTTCGACCAGACCGGCGTCCAGCGGGTGCCGGACATCCCGGACCTGCTCTCGCGGGCGACCGCCCACACCGCGTACGATACCCCCGACGGCGACCGGGTCTGTATCGCCTCGACCAGCGGCGGCCTCGCGAGCCTCCTCGCGGACATGGCCGCCGAGCGCGACCTCTCGCTGCCCGACGTCGACGGGGAGGCCGAGGAGACGCTGCTCGGGATCGAGGAGCTGCTCACCTACGGCGGGTTCAACAACCCCGCCGACATCCGGGGGTACGGCGCGGAGGTGCTCCCCGCGATCGCCGACGCGGTGCTCGCCGACGACGCCTTCGACGCCTACGTGTTCGCGATCGGGCTACCGGGCGTCGACGAGCGCGCGGAGACGATCGCGGCGGACCTCGAGGCGATCGCCGCCGACGCCGCCGACCCGGTGTACGTCCTCTGGACCGGGCGGAAGGAGCCGGACGACCCGACGCAGACGCCGCCGTACGCCCGCCTCCGGGAGTCGATCCCGGTCTACGAGGACCCTGGGCGCTGTCTCGACGCGGTCGCCTCGACCGTCGAGTACGCCGCCGACCGCGACCGGGCCGTCGACGAGCCCTCGCGGGCCGACCTCGCGGCGGCGCTCGACGCGCCGGACGCCGACCGTGTCGACGCAGCCGATCTCGACCTCCCGCGGGACCGCGTGTTGACGTGGAACGAGGCCGAACCGCTGCTCGACGCGTACGACGTTCCCGTCGTCGAGACGCGAGTCGCGACGGACGCCGACGAGGCCGTCGCCGCCGCCCGCGAGGTCGGGTTCCCGGTCGTCTGTAAGGTCGACTCGCCGGCGCTCCCCCACCGGAGCGACGCCGGCGCCGTCGAGCTCGGCCTCGACTCGCCCGCGGCCGTCCGCGAGGCGTACGACGACGTGACCGACGCCGCGTTAGCGCGCGTCGACGCCGACGAGGTCGCGGGCGTGCTCGTCCAGCCGATGGTCGACGACGGCGTCGAGGCCATCCTCGGCGTCGCGCCCGGCGACGCGTTCGGCTCGCTGGTCACGGTCGGTCCGGGCGGAGTGCTGGTGGAGGCGCTCGACGAGACCGCGACGCTCGTCCCGCCGTTCTCGCGAGCCGACGCGCGCCGCGCCGTCGAGGGGACGGCGCTCGCGGACCTGCTGACCGACCGACGCGGGGACGAGCCGCTCCCCGTCGACCCCCTCGTCGACCTGCTCGTGAACGTCGGTGACCTGGCGGCCGCCGTCGACGCGGTCGCCGAACTCGACCTCAATCCGGTCGTCGTCACCGCGGACGGCCCCGTCGCCGTCGACGCGCTGGTGCGGACGCGCGACTGAAGGGGGTTACGTGCGAAAGGCGGCAGAAACGGCGGGAACGACGCGAGAAACGGCGAGATCGTCGGCGGGCGAGCCGACGACTACAGCGTTAGTTCCTCGGCGACGACCTCCCCGACTTCCTCCTCGCGGGCCGCCGCGTACCGCTCCAACAGCTCGGACTCGACGTCTTTCACCGGGTGGTAGCAGGCCGCCTCGTGGTCGTCGTCCACGAACGTCGACCGCGTCGGCTCCTCGCCCCGGCACGTCTCGTCGGCCTTCGGACACCGCGGAGCGAAGTTACACCCCTCGGGGAGGTTGACCGGGTTCGGCGGTTCCCCCGGCAACAGCACCCGCTGTCTGTCGACGTCGGGGTCGGTCTTCGGAGAGGCCGACAGAAGCGACGCCGTGTACGGATGTTTCGGCGCCGTGATGACGTCCGTCGTGTCCCCGATCTCGGCGATCCGACCGAGGTACATGACGGCCAGCCGGTCGGCGATCTGCGTGAGGCTCGCGAGGTCGTGTGAGATGTAGACGACCCCGATGTCGCGCTCGTCGGCCTTCTCCCTGAGGATGTTGAGGATGTTGGCCTTGAGCGAGACGTCGAGCATCGACGCCGGCTCGTCACAGATCAACAACTTCGGCTCGAGCACGAGCGCCTGCGCGATCGCGACGCGCTGTCTCTCTCCGCCCGACAGCTGGGTCGGGAGCTGGTCGAGGTACTTCCCGGCCGGTTTGAGCCCGACGTCCTCGATCGTCTCCCTGACGCGTCGCTCGATCGTCTCGGGGTCGTGTCCCTGGATCTTCAGTGGCTCGCCGACCGCCGCGCGAACCCGCTGGCGGGGGTTCAACGAGTCGAACGGGTCCTGGAAGATGAACTGGACCTGTGAGCGGAACTCCTTCGTGCTCTCCCCGAGAAGCTCGTCGACCGGCGTCCCCTCGATCAGGATCTCGCCGCCGGTGCGCTCCTGGAGCGCGGCGATCACCTCGGCCAGCGTGGACTTGCCACAGCCCGACTCGCCGGCGACGCCGACGATCTCGCCCTCGCGGACCGAGAGGTCCACGCCGTTGACGGCCTTGACGTAGTCGGGCTCTTCCCCGCGCAGGTCCTCGAGGATCCCCTGCGGCTGTTTGAACCACTTCTCGAGGCCTCTGGTCTCGAGGATCGTGTCGCCGACGCCGCCCGACCGATCGCGTTCGTCGCGGACGTCGATCCCCCACGTCTCGGGGTCGGCGGCCTTCTCGCGCAGCTCGTCCGACCGATCGGTGTGGTAACAGGCCGACAGCTGTCCGCCCGCCTCGGTCAGCGGCGGATGCCCGTCTTCACACTCCTCGGTGGCGAACGGACACCGGTTGCGGAACACGCAGCCGGTCGGCTCCTCGGTCAGGTCCGGCAGCGACCCCGGAATCGAGATGGCCTGCTCGTCGAACTCGTCGACCTCCGGGAACGCGTTCTTCAGCCCGATCGTGTAGGGGTTCGTCGGCGACCGGAAGATCCGGTCGGTGGCACCCTGTTCCATCACCTTCCCGCCGTACAGCACCGACATCTCGTCGCAGGTCTCGGCCACGACGCCGACGTCGTGGGTGATCATCAGCAGGGAGCTGCCGGTCTCCTCTTGGATCTCGATCAGTTTGTCCATGATCTTGTCCTGGACGATCACGTCGAGCCCGGTGGTTGGCTCGTCCGCGATGAGGAGGTCGGGGTCGAGCGCGAGCGCCATGGCGATGGTGACGCGCTGACGCATCCCGCCCGAGAATTGGTGCGGGTAATCCCCCGTTCGGTCGGGGTCGAGACCCACCATCTCGAACACCTCGGCGACGCGTTCGTTCGCCGCCGCCTTCGAGACGTCCCGGTGTTTGCGGATCGCCTGGCGGATCTGTGCGCCCACGGTCATCACCGGGTCCAGCGAGTCCATCGCGCTCTGCGGGATGTAGGCGATGTCCTCCCAGCGGACCGACTGCCACTCCCGCTCGGAGAGGTCGAGCAGCTCCCGGCCGTCGAACTCGATGCTCCCCTCGCGGACCTCGCCGTTGTCGTCGAGGAGTCCGAGGACGGACTTCGCCAGCGTGGACTTCCCGCAGCCGGACTCGCCGACGAGCCCGTAGTTGTCCCCCTCGTCGATGGAGAAGGAGACGTCGTTGACGGCGTGGACGTCGTTTCCCGGCATCCGATACGCGATCTTCACGTCGTTGACTTCGAGTAGACTCATTCTTTGTCCGTCTGTAGGTCGGGGTTGACTATCTCCTCGAACGCGCGTCCGACCAGGAAGACGCCCGTCGTGACCGCGCCGATGCCGACCGCCGGCGGGAGCACCCACCACCAGGCGGTGCGGATCGCGCCGGAGCGGAACACCTGCTGGAGCATCCGTCCCCACGACGTCGTCGTCGGGTCGCCGAAGCCGAGGAACGCGAGCGACGCCCCCGCGACGATCGACCAGCCGACGGCGTAGGCGGTGTAGAGGAAGCCGATCCCGAGGACGTTCGGCGCGACGTGGAGGAACATCGTCCGCGTGTGGCCGGCCCCCCTGGCGCGGGCCGACTTGACGAACGTCCGCTCCTTGACGGTCATCACCTCCGATCGGATGACGCGCGCGGGCATCTTCCAGAGGAAGACGACCAGCACGGCGGTGATGAGCCAGACGCTCGGCGTCACGAACGAGAGGATCACGAGCGCCATCGGCAGGAACGGGAGCGCGAACGTGAGGTCGGTCAGCCGCATCAGGAACTCGTCGACGCGGCCGCCGAAGTAGCCGCTCGTGAGCCCGACGAGGAAGCCGAGAACGCCCGTCCCGACGCCGCCGAACAGGCCGACGATAAGCGTCGGTCGCGCGCCGGCGAGGAACTGGCTCAACACGTCCTTGCCGAACGAGGTCGTACCGAGCAGCGCCTTGCCGCCGGGTGACTGGAGTCGCATCATCGATCCGCCCTGCTGGAGCGTGTCCTCGATCGGGTGGTACGGGGCCAGGTACGGGCCGAAGACCCCCAGGAACCCGAACGCGACGATGACCGCGAAGCCGGCCTTCGCCGCGTTGTCCTGTAGCACGAACCGCAGCGTGCGTCCCGCCCGTCCGAGTTCGGAGCGGAGCCGTTCCTTCGCCGTGTCGGTGTCGAAGCTGTATCCTGACATTAAACGTCACCTGCCTCGACCGTCGGATCCAGTTTCGCGTACGCTAAATCGGCGGTGAGGTTCATCACGATGACCGCGAGCGCCATGATGAACACCGCCGCCTGGACGGTCGGATAGTCTTGGTTGAGGATCGCCTGGACGAGCGCGCGGCCGATCCCCGGCCACGCGAAGACGACCTCCAGCGTGATCACTCCCTGGAACAGCATCCCCGTCCGGAGCGCGAAGTAGGTGACGAGCGGCAGAAGCGAGTTGCGCCCGGCCCGGCCGAGCTGTTCCATCTCCGAGAGCCCCTTCGCGCGGTGGAGCATGAGGAACTCCGACCCCTTCCGCTCGACGACCGAGTTGCGCGCGAGCATCAGGAAGTCGCCGCTGTAGAACAGCACCGTCGCGGTGAACGGGAGGATGTAGTGTTTCAGGAAGTCCACGGAGACGTACGTCTCGACGTACCCCTGTGGGTTCGCGAGCGAGCTGCGCATCCCGAACGCCGGGAGCCAGCCCAACCCGTACGAGAAGATGATGAGAAGGAAGATACCGGTGACGAAGATCGGCGTCGCACGGAAGACCGTGGTGACGACGATGCTCGACTGCTCGAACCACGACCCGCGGTTCCAGCCGGCGTACATCCCCGCCAGCGAGCTGATTATCGCCGTGACGACGAGCGCCGGCAACAGGAGCACGAGCGTGTTGACCAACGCGGGAATGATGATCTCGCCGACCGGGCGCTGCTGGGTGAGCGAGATGCCGAACTCGAACGTGAACAGGTTCTGGATGTATCTGAAGTACTGGACGTATATGGGGTCGTCGAGCCCGTACATCGCCCGTATCTGTTCGACCTCCGCGGGCGTCAACGACCCCGAGGCCACGAGCGCGCTGAACGGGTCGGCGGGAAGCAGACGCAGGGTCGCGAAGATGATACTGACGGCGATCAGCGTCAGCAACGCCGCGATCATCGTCCGCTTTATTAAAAATCGGCGAAAACTCATGTGAACTTATGCTCTCTATGAGAAGTCGGCCTGATCGAGGTCGGTGCGGGACGCGTGGCCGTTCTCGACGCGCTCGGCGAATGCGTCCCAGGCGTCACCCTCCGGCCAGACCAGGTTGTCGTCGCCGTCGAAGGTGTACCCCGCCTGCTGGAGCATCGTTCGCGCGCCCTCGACGTCGTACTCGTACGGCTCGGTCTCGCCGTGGTAGGGCGTCAGAAGCGGCGTGAGCAGGTTCTGTCCCTCGATCGCCTCCCCGCGGCCGCCGAGCGTGTTCTCGACGAATCCCTCCTTGTCGAAGGCGTGCGACAGCGCCACGCGGAACGTCTTGTCCCGGAACAGCGGGACGAGGTGGCTGAGGTGGACGTCCGTCGGGACGTAGTTGCGCGCCGTCTGTTTCTCGACGCCGCTGGCGCCCGCCGCGCGGTCGGCCTGCTGGTTCGAGACGGTGGTCCCGATGGCGTCGATGTCGCCGGACTGCATCGCCCCGATGAGCGTGGAGACGTTCCCGACGTTGGCGTGGACCATCTCGTCGATCCCGTCGCCGGGGACGAAGTAGTCCCCGAGCAGCTCCTCGCGGACGTCGTCGTCCCACATCCAGTTGTTCTCGTGTTTCTCCAACCGGAGCTCGGACCCCTGCTCCCAGTTGACGAACGAGAACGGCCCGGTCCCGACCGGGTTGTCGGGGTTGTACTCGCTGGGGCTGTCGACGTCCGACCAGCGGTGCTCCGGGATGATGGCGCTGCGGACGACCCGCTGGGTGAGGAACGCGGCGTCCGGCTCCGTGAGGTTGAATCGGACGCGGCCGCCGCCGCTCTCCGAAAGCACCTCCACGGTGTCGATCGTCCGGATGAACGCCGCCTGCTGGGGCGCGTTGTTCTCCTGATAGAACTCGACGCTGAACTTGACGTCGTTCGGGCCGAACGACTCGCCGTCGTGCCACTCGACGCCCTCGCGAAGGTCCATCTCGACGGTCGTGTCGTCGACGACGTCGGCGTTCGTCGCGAGCGCAGGCACGATCTCGAGCTCCGGCGAGGCGTCGAAGAGCCCGTCGTAGACGTTGAGGAGGCGCTTCTCCTCCTGTCCCCCGCTGGAGAACGGGAGGTTCGTCCCCTGCATCCCCGAGGTGACCCCCTTCACCCACGTCGTCGAGTCGCCCTGCGGCTGGAGGTTGACCTGCGTCCAGATGAACGAGTCGCGGGTCGTCCCGTTGCCGGGCGTCGGGACGTATCCCTCCCAGTCTGCGGTGTTAGCCACCGTAATGACCTCCGGGAAGTTCGCCGCGATGAGGTAGGCGTCCTCGTTGAGCAGCTGGGCGACCTCGTGACAGATCTCCGCGCGCGCCTCCTGGTCGCCGATCGTCGACGCCTGCTCGTCGAGCAGCTCCGTGACCTCGTCGTTCTTGTAGTTGTAGTAGTTCCCGCCCGTCTCCGGGTGCGCGCGCATCAGGAACGGGTTCGGGTCGAGTCCGCGCTGTGGGTCCGGTCCGTGGAGGTTCATCGTTATCGGCACCGGGTGTCCGACGTCGGCCCGCCAGAACTCGCCGTATCGGGTGCTCGGTTGGACGTTGATCAGATTGACCGGAACGCCGAGTTCGTTCATCGACTCCTGAACTTCGAGCGCGAACTCCCGCATCCACGGGGTTTCGTCCTGTGCGAAGTGGGTGTCGACCTCGGGGACGGTCTCGCCCTCGACCGCGGTGTACTCGAACTGGATCGCCTCGTCGTTGACGTCGACGCCCTTCGTCTCGACCGGCCACTCGTCCCAGAACCGGGTCTCTATCGACGCGGCGTCGCCGCCGCCGTCGCCACCACCGCCGTCGCCGTCGTCGCCACCACCGCCGTCGCCACCACCGCCGTCGCCGTCGTCGCCACCACCGCCGTCTCCACTCTGACCACCACAACCGGCCAGCCCCGCGATCCCCGTCGCGCCCGCGATCTGGATGAATCGTCGTCGTGGTGTGGTTCCCCTTTCGATATCGAAGCGCTTGTCTTGCGACATGCCACTCGCACATACCCCCGTAATCGGATTGTACCTACTCCCGATACCCCTCAATAGTCATCATTCTTTATTAGGGATGGCCGATCCGGCACCGATCCGGCCGGTTCGTCGGCTCCCGGAGATCGGGAACGGGTACGTGATCCCTGTCTCGAAACTCCGGGGGGTTTCGCGACGGGCGTGACGGGGTCTCGGCGGTCATCCCTCGTCGGCGTCGTCCGCCGACGCCCCGTCGGGAGCCGAGAAGACGAGGTCGAATAGCCGCTTTTCGGCAACCCGCAGGCGTTCGCTGAGCGTCGACTGGGCGATGTCGAGCTCGGTCGCGATGTCGTCGGCCGACGCGCGCCGCGGGACGTCGAAGTACCCCATTCGATGGGCGGTCCGCAGAACGGTCAGCTGTTCGGTGGAGAGCTCGTTGCGCAGCACCCGGCCGAGCTGTCCGCTCCCGAGCGGCTCGCCGGTCGTCTCGACTTGATTCACGCTCAGGAGCTCGAACCGCCCGAACTGCTCCTGGATCCTGTCCGCCAGCGTCCGGAACGTCTCCCACTCCTCGACGGTAACGACCCCCTGAAGGTGGCCGTTCCGGAGTTCCAAGCGATTGGGAATCGCGTTCTCACGCAGGATGACGCCGAGAAGAAACGGGTAGGGCTCGTGAGCGACGATGGTCAATCGATAGGTCGGCTCCGATCCGTTCACCACCTGTTCGTGGTGGAACAAATCGACCCGCGAGAGGGTTGACAGCACCGCCTCGGGATCGAACGGCGACCGTGAGGTGACGAGCAGCGACTCGATCCAGTCCCCCCCGTCCGCGTAGAAGGCGTTCTCGAACTCGATCGACCGCACGTCCGGTACCTGGTCGGCTATCTCACTAACGATCCCCGACGGGACGGTCTGGAACTCGATGCGAAGGATACTGGATCACCCGTGCGGCCGTCCGTCCCGTTACGAAGTGCTATACATAACGTTTTATATAACGGTTCGACGGACCTCCGAGGCACGTCGGCCGCGCCGGCCGCTCAGACGCCGTCCGCGATCCGGCGGGCGACGCGGTCGCGGTCCTCCCGGATCCGGTCGACGAGCGTCGCGATCGACGCCAACACCGGGTGGTCGGGACCCTCCATCGGCGCGTAGAGGTACTCGTAGAAGCCGGTCTCGACGCCGCCACCGACCCGGTCCGGCGACATCGGGGGATTCCGAAGCGTCGACTGCCGGTCGCCGGCGACGGCGTCACACTCCGACTCGAGGTCGGCGAGCCGTTCCCAGACGTCGATCGACGCGTCGGCCCGCCTCCCATGCGGGATCCCGTCGAGGTGCTGGTTCAACCGGACGCGACGCCGATCGATCCGCTCTACGGTCGCGCCGGCGTCGTCGAGCGCGTCGAGTTCGACGTCGATGGCGTCCGCGAGCGAGCGTCTCGCGGCCGCCGCCCGCCGGCTGCGGTCGACGAGCGCCGACTGTAACCCCGGCGAGAGCGTCCCGTTCGACGCCAGCGACACGGTCGTATCGGGGCCCAACTCCGCCGCGAGGCTCTCGGCGACGCTCTCGTCGTACTCCTCGCTGTAGTGCGGTAACGACATCACGGTGTCGCGGTACGTGTCGAGCACGCGCCTGAGACGGACGTCGCCGACCGCACTGCCGCCGGCTCGGCGCGCGCCGACCAGCTGGCTGACGGCGGCCGCGGACGGATCCGTCGCCTCTGCGGGACACGGATCGAGCGCCGCGACGCGGTCGGCGAACTCCTCGAACGCGTCGTGTTCGTCCGTGACGCGGCGGCGTTCGCGACGGCAGACGGTCTCGGCGTCCCGAATGTACGCGAACGTGAGGAGCGCGAGCAGACCCGCGATCGCGACGGCGGTGACGACGCCGGGCTCGGTCGCCGCCGCCGACAGCTCACACGAGAGGGTCGTACACTCGGGTTCCACGGCGGGCTCGCTCGAGATCCGGAAGGCGACGTCGCCGCCCCGATTCACGCTCATAATTTCGTTAACACATCGCACATTCAAAACCGTTGTGGCAGGTGTCAGGAGGGTGTCAAGGTTAGATGATGGCATTGTGGAACGCTGCGAAGGCTTTGACCCAGCGATCTACTGATTTCCAGGAGCTATGGTGGGGGAACCGGCTATAGAAGAGCCTGGTTCGGTACTTGAGAAG
>NZ_JANHDM010000016.1 GCF_024494685.1 Halorubrum rubrum
TCAGCGTCGAGTCCTTCCCGCCCGTCCACATCACCGCGGGGTTGTCGTACTGCTCGAGACCCCGCCGCGTGACCTCGACCGCCTTCTCGATCTTGTGCTGGAGCGACGGGTAATCGCCCGGACCCTCACCCTCGCCGTCGGTGTAATCGACCGTTACCGAGTTCGGAAGATCTGCTGGCATGCGTATCGGCGATTCGCGACGACGAACAAAGTTAGGTCCACACTACCCGTTCCGAGCGTCCGACTTCCGCTCGAGACGGATCGTCGGCAGGGCGATGTGAGGTCGAGTCGCCGGCGGGGATCTACCCGGTCCGTCGCCGACGCCGGGCACGAGAGGTTAAACCCGATCCCGGTACCAGGGAATCTACGACACGTCGACGACTCACGGCAGGCCTGTGCGGGTGCGCGGTCGACCGCCGTGAGGAGAGGAGACCGCCTGCCCGCCACTACCGTCCCATCGCCCGCCACGGCAACGGCCCGTCGTCGCCATCCCGAACTACTCCCGGAGTTCGGCCATGTGTTCGGTCCGCTTCTCGAGCAGTTCCGGCGTCCCGATGTCGTGGCGGATCCGGACGCGGTCACCTGCCGCCGACAGCGCCGCGTCCGCCTCCGCCTCCGCGGCCGCGATGGAGTTGCCGCGGCCGACGACCGCGAACGACCGCGACGTGGTCGTGTAGAGGCCGTCCTCGCGCTCGTCGACGCTGGCGTAGTAGAGCAGCGCGTCGCCGACGCTCTCCTCGTCGACCGTGATCCGCGCGCCGCCGTCCGGGTCCGTGGGGTACCCGTCCGGCACCGCGTACTTACACACCGTCGCCTCGCCCGAGAACTCGAGTGCCGGCAGCGAGTCGCCGTCTCGGGCGGCGGTCAGCACGTCGATGAAGGGCGTCTCGAGGACCGGAAGCGTGTTCATCGCCTCCGGATCGCCGAAGCGCGCGTTGAACTCGACCACCTTCGATCCCGCCGCGGTCAGCATGAACTGGCCGTAGAGGACGCCCTTGTAGTCGGGGAGCGCGTCGACGACGGCGTCGAGCACGTCGAGCGCCGCCTCGTAGTCGCCCGGTTCCATGAACGGGAGCGCGGAGCCGGTGTCCGAGTACGATCCCATACCGCCCGTGTTGGGACCCTCGTCCCCCTCGTAGGCGCGCTTGTGGTCCTGTACCGCCGGCGTCGCGCGGAACTCGCCGTTGGCGACGAACGCCTGAACCGTGAACTCCTCGCCGACCAGCCGCTCCTCGAGGACCACCCGGTCGTATCCGGACTCGCGGAGGTACGCCTTCGCCTCCTCGGCGGTGACCTGGTCGCCGATCACCTTCACGCCCTTTCCCCCGGTGAGGCCGGCGGGCTTCACCGCGAGGTCGCCCTCGTACTCGTCGATGTACGCGCATGCGGCGTCCATGTCGCCGAACACCTCGAAGTCCGGGCAGCCGGGCACGTTCGCCTCGCGCATGAACCGGCGCTGGTACGCCTTGTCGGTCTCCAGCCGCGCTTCCGCCTCCCGCGGGCCGAACGCGTACACGCCGGCGTCGTCGAGCGCGTCCGCGACGCCGGCCTCGAGCGCCGACTCCGGACCGATGACCGCGAGGTCCGCGTCCACCTCCCTCGCGAACGCGACGATCCCGTCGGCGTCGGTCTCCTCGACCGTCTCGAACCCGTCGGCGAGCCGGCGGATGCCGGGGTTTCGGTTGCTCGCGCAGGCGTACAGCGAACAGTCGTCGGCGAGCGCTCGGGCGATCGCGTGTTCGCGCCCGCCGCCGCCGACTAAGAGCACGGTCTCCGTCATGCGCGACGGATATCCGCATCGTAGTGTAAGTCTTGCCCTCTCGGTCGCCCTATCGATCCACGTCTGTGGATCTATTTGGTTCGATCCCGGAGTCACGACGCCGGACCGCGCTCCGTGTAGCGGGGTTTTTCCGACGCGCGGGCCAATCCGGCCCATGTCACAGCCGACCGAACGGAACCGGCTCGACGAGGAGCCGAGCCCGTACCTCCAGCAGCACGCCGACAACCCGGTGAACTGGCAGCCGTGGGGCGAGGAGGCGTTCGAGCGCGCTCGCGAGCACGACGTGCCCGTGTTCGTCTCCATCGGCTACTCCGCCTGTCACTGGTGTCACGTCATGGAGGAGGAGAGCTTCGCCGACGAGGAGACGGCGGCGCTGCTCAACGAGTCGTTCGTCCCGATCAAGGTGGACCGCGAGGAACGTCCCGACGTCGACAGCACCTTCATGACGGTCTCACAGCTCGTCACGGGCGGCGGCGGGTGGCCGCTGTCGGCGTGGTGTACCCCCGACGGCAAGCCCTTCTACGTCGGGACGTACTTCCCGCCGGAGCCGCGGGGAAACCATCCCTCGTTCCCGGAGCTGTGTCGTCGGATCGCCGATTCCTGGAGCGATCCGGAACAGCGCGAGGAGATGACACGGCGCGCCGAGCAGTGGGCCTCGAGCGCACGCGACGAACTCGAGTCCGTTCCCGGATCCTCGGGCGCGAGCGACCCGCCTGGTTCGGGCCTTCTCGACGAGGCGGCCGCGACGGCGATGCGGAGCGTCGACGAGGACCACGGCGGCTTCGGCTCGAGCGGCCCGAAGTTCCCGATGCCGGGACGCGTGGACCTCCTGATGCGGGCCGCCGCGCGGAGCGGCCGTGAGGAACTCCTGCGGGCGGCCACGCGAACGCTCGACGGGATGGCTGCGGGCGGGATGTACGACCAGATCGGCGGGGGGTTCCACCGCTACGCGGTCGACCGCGAGTGGACGATCCCCCACTTCGAGAAGATGCTGTACGACAACGCTGAGCTCCCGATGGTCTACCTCGACGGGTACCGGCTGGTCGGTGACGCCGGCTACGCCCGCGTCGCAGCCGAGTCGTTGGCGTTCCTCGAGCGCGAACTCCGCCACCCCGACGGGGGATTCTTCAGCACGCTCGACGCCCGCAGCCGTCAGCCCGCGGGCCGCGCCGGCGACGATCCGGACGAGCGGGTCGAGGGGGCGTTCTACGCGTGGACTCCCGAGGAGGTCGACGCCGTCCTCGAGGAGCCCGCGGCGTCGATCGCGCGGGCCCGGTACGGGATCGAGTCCGGCGGGAACTTCGAGCGCGGGACGACGGTCCCGACGCTGTCGGCCTCGGTCGCGGAGGTGGCCGCGGAGTACGAGCGATCCGAGGCGGAGATCCGGGAGATCCTCCTCGAGGCCCGGACCGCTCTCTTCGAGGCCCGCGAGGAGCGCCCCCGCCCCGCCCGCGACGAGAAGGTGCTGGCGTCGTGGAACGGTCGGGCGATCTCGGCGTTCGCGGCCGCGGGATCCGTGCTGGGCGAGTCGTACGCCGACCTGGCCGCGGCGGCGCTCGCGTTCTGTCGGGACCGGCTGTACGACGCCGAGGAGCGCCGGCTCGACCGCCGGTGGCTCGACGGCGACGTCGCCGGGCCGGGCTACCTCGACGACTACGCTTTCCTCGCACGGGGCGCGTTCGACGTGTACTCGGCGACGGGCGACGTCGACGCGCTCGCATTCGCGCTGGAGCTTGCGGAGGCGCTCGTCGACGACTTCTACGATCCGGGCGCGGGGACCATCTACTTCACTCGCGATCCCGCCGTCGGCGAGACGGGTGAGTCGGACGGAACGGACGGACCCGGCGCGACGAGCGGAGCGGACTCGGGCGGCGACGGGACGCTCTTCGCTCGACCACAGGAGTTCGCGGACCGCTCGACGCCCTCGAGTCTGGGTATCGCCGCGGAGACGCTCGCGGTCCTCGACGGGTTCCGGACCGACGACCGGCTCCGCGAGATCGCCGAGACGGTCGTGGGGACCCACGCCGACCGGATCCGCGCGAGCCCGCTCGAACACGTCTCGCTGGCCCGCGCGGCCGAGCGCGTCGAGACCGGGGGGATCGAGGTGACGGTCGCGGCCGAGGAGGTTCCGGCGGCGTGGCGCGAGGCGCTCGCGGAGCGGTACCTCCCCGGAGCGGTCGTCGCGCGCCGTCCGCCGACCGACTCGGGACTCGACGAGTGGCTCGATCGGCTCGGCCTCGACGACGCGCCGCCGATCTGGAAGGGCCGCGACGCCGACGGCGACGAGCCGACCGTCTACGTCTGTGAGGGGTTCGCCTGCTCGCCGCCCGAGACCGACCTCGACGCGGCGCTTTCGTGGCTCGCGAACCGCGAGTGACGACCGCCGACGGGTCGGCGCGCCGGGACCCACGCCGTCCGCCGATCGAACGTCCTTAGCGGGTCGAGCGACAGGTAGAGGCATGAAGCGGTACGACCTCCTCTATCGACTGTACGACGAGTTCGACGCGGGGACGCTCCGGGAACACCAGTCGTTCGTCGACCTGTTCCCGCCGGTTGACTCCCGCGTCGCGCTCGACCACTGGGAGGACGCGAACGAGGAGCTGACGCGGCGGAAGGCGGCGATCGCCGACGCGATGCCGCACGGCGAGACGTTCGCCGCGGTGGCGGCGTACGCCGACCGCGAGACCGCGTTCACCGCGCTCGACCTGTTGAACCGCTACGGCCGCGCTGTGGACGCGCTCGTGCTCGACGTCGACGAGACGCTGCGGTCGACCGGCGGTACGGACAACGAGATACCGCGGGATACCCTTCACATGCTGGGAAAGATCCACGAGTCGGGCGTCCCGATCGTCGTCTGTACCGGGCAGACCCTCGAGAACGTCAAGGGGTTCACGATCCAGGGGCTCGGCAACGAGCTCGTCCACTCCGGAACGCTGTCCGTAGTCTACGAGACCGGAAACGGCGTGTTCACCCCCGGCCACGGCTCGCGCACGAAGCGGTTGCTCTACGAGGGCCTCGGCGAGGACGTCCGGACGGTGTTCGACGAGGTGCGGACGCGCGTGCTGCCGACGGCCCCGCGGAACGTTCGACGCGGCTGTCACCTTCAGGGCAACGAGTTCAACGTCACCGTGAAGCCCAACTTCGAGACCGGGAGCGACGCCGCCGAGAGAGTGATCGACGACGGGCTGATCCACCTGATCGACCTCCTCGGCGAGGCCGTCGTCGAGACGGTCGGGGGCCGTGCCATCGAGGAAGGCGGCGGGTTCTGCGGGGACGGACCGACGTGGGCACGCGCCCACTACGCGGCCGCCGACCCGGAGATCCGCGGGGTGTTGGCGGCGAACGACGCCGAACCGAGCGTCGAGGTGGAGGCGGTTCCGGACGCGGTCCGGACGCTGTTCGACGGGGTCGACGTCGGGTACTACCGCGCCGACGCGGCCGAGATCGGATCGCTGGAGCTGGACAAGGTCGCCGGGGTGGAGGCGGCGCTCGACGTACTCGGCGTCGAGGACCCGTTCGTGCTCGTGATGGGCGACAGCAAGTCGGACCTGCGGGTGATGGAGTGGGCGGCGGAGCACGACGCCGGGATCGCCGCCGCGCCCGAGCACGCGTCCGCGGACGTCCTCGACCACGTCCGCGCCGGCGACGACCTCGTCTTCGGACGCGGGCAGTCGACGGAGGTCCTCCGGACCGTCCACGCGCTGAACCGTCTCGCGACCCTCGGCGACCGACCGGACGGGGGAGCCCGGCACGATCGGCGCCGAGCCGAGCGGCGGGGGGAGTCGGCGACGCTCGATCGACGACGGCCCAATTAAATACGCGGGCGGCGTTCTCGCGCATATGTACGACTTCGTCGTCGTCGGCGCTGGCCCGCCCGGATCGCGGTTCGCGCGCCGGGCGGCCGAGGAGGGATACGACGTGGTCGCCTTCGAGAAGGGCGAGGTCGGCGAGCCGCTGGCCTGCTCCGGACACGTCTCGACCGATATCTGGGGGTACGTGCCCGACGAGGCGCGGGACGGGCTGTTCCAGAATCGGATCTTCGGCGCGCGCTTCCACGTCGGCGGGCCGGGGTCGACGCCGTACCGATTCTACAAGCGCGAGGAGATCTCGAACGTCATCGATCGCGTCGGGCTCGACCGGACGCTCGCCGAGTGCGCTCGCGACGCCGGCGCGGACGTTCGAGAGGGCCACACGGTCACCGGGATCGACGAGCGCGCGGACCGCGTCGTCGTTGAGGTCAGCGTCGCCGGCGGCGGCACCGAGACGGTCGAGGCGCGGATGGTCGCGGGCTGTGACGGGCCGACCTCGCGCGTGCGCCGCGAGGTCGGGATCGACGAGCCCGAGGAGCTCCTCCACGGCGTGCTCGCGTTCGACCCCGAACCTGACGACCGTGACTACGTCGACGTCCACCTCACCGCGCCGCGCTTCTTCGCGTGGCGGATCCCGCGCGGCGACGCCGGCGTCGAGTACGGGCTCGCCGCCCCGCCCGGCGAGGACGTGTCGGCGCGGTTCGAGCGGCTGACCGACGCCTACGGGGCCGACACCGAGCGCTTCTGTTCGGGGGCGATCCCGATCGGCCCGCCGACGTCGGTGACCACCGATCGAGTCTTCCTGATCGGCGACGCCGCCGCCCAGACGAAGCCGTTCACGGGCGGCGGCATCCTCTACGGAATGACCGCCGCGGACGTCGCCGCGGCGACCGTCGATCCCGCGGATCCGGGAACGCTCGCCGACTACGAGTCGGGCTGGCGCGACGAACTCGCGACCGAGATCCGGCTCGGAAAGCTCGTTCGGGCGTGTTACTCGCTACCGGAACCGGTCCAGCACCTCGGACTGCGGGCGCTCTCCGGCGAGATCGGCGTCCACATGGATCGACCGTCGTCGTTCTTCTCCCGTGAACACCTCCGGCGGCTGTTCTTCTGATCCGTCGGCGGTTCGGGAGGGAAGCGAGCTACTCGGCGAGGACGGACGCGAACGAGACGTTCTCGCGGACGCTCGTTATCTCCACGGTGACCTCGTCGCCGAGTTCGGCGTCGGGGACGATGACGACGTAGCCGCGCTCGATCTTCGCGATCCCGTCGCCCTTGTCGCCGAGGGTCTCGATGGTCACGTCGCGGACCTCGCCCTCCTCGACCGGTGGCCCGGAGATGGCGCGGCTCGAACCGGACCCGGCGTCTCCGCCGCTCGATCGAGCGGTCCCGTTCGACCCCGTCGAGGTCCGGGGTCGATCCCCGTCGGCCGCGTCACGCCCGTCCGGGTCGATAACCGCGACTCGGTACGTCTCCCCGGCGACCACGGTTCCGTGTTCGATCTCGCGTTTCGGCACCGACACCACGTAGCCCCCCTTTCCGTCGGGTTCAAGTTCCGCGGTGAACAGGCAGGTGAGCGACTCGGTTACGTCGACCATACGACCCGTTCGCGGGGGAGTAAGGAAAACGCTCCCCCTTTCGACTCCCCCTCCCTTCCACGTCGATCTCGTCCCTGTCCCTCGTCTTCGCCCTTCCGTCTCGCGTTCGACCCGCGGCCGAGCGCTCGCGGCAGATCCGGAGCATAAACGCTTACTGTGATCCGAATTAACGTCTCGGCATGGCCAGGAACTACGAGTCCCTTCACGACCCGAACGCGGAGTACACGATGCGGGAGCTCTCCGCCGAGACGATGAACGCAACCCGCTCGCGGGGCGGCGGCCGGGACCTCGAGATCACGGACGTTCAGACGACGATGGTCGACGGGAACTTCCCGTGGACGCTCGTGCGCGTCTACACCGACGCGGGCGTGGTCGGAACCGGCGAGGCGTACTGGGGCGCGGGCGTTCCCGAACTGATCGAGCGGATGAAACCGTTCGTCGTCGGCGAGAACCCGCTCGACATCGACCGCCTCTACGAGCACCTGATACAGAAGATGTCCGGTGAGGGCTCCGTCGAGGGCGTCACCGTTACGGCCATCTCCGGGATCGAGGTGGCGCTTCACGACCTCGCGGGAAAGGTCCTCGAGGTGCCCGCCTACCAGCTGCTCGGCGGGAAGTACCGCGACCGGATGCGCGTCTACTGCGACTGTCACACCGAGGAGGAGGCCGACCCCGAGGCGTGCGCCGACGAGGCCGAACGCGTCGTCGACGAGCTCGGCTACGACGCGTTGAAGTTCGACCTCGACGTTCCGTCGGGGCTCGAGAAGGATCGCGCGAACCGACACCTCCGCCCCGGCGAGATCCGCCACAAGGCGGAGATCGTCGAGAAGGTCACGGAACGGGTGAAAGACGAGGCGGACGTCTCCTTCGACTGTCACTGGACGTTCTCCGGTGGTTCCGCGAAGCGACTCGCGGACGCGATCGAGGAGTACGACGTCTGGTGGCTCGAGGACCCCGTGCCGCCGGAGAACCTGGAGGTCCAGGAGGAGGTCACGAAGAACACGACGACGCCGATCGCGGTCGGCGAGAACCGCTACCGCGTCACCGAGCTCCGCCGGCTCATCGAGAACCAGGCGGTCGACATCGTCGCGCCCGACCTGCCGAAGGTCGGCGGGATGCGCGAGACGCGGAAGATCGCGGACGTGGCGAACCAGTACTACGTGCCGGTCGCGATGCACAACGTCGCCTCGCCGGTCGCGACGATGGCGGCCGCCCACGTCGGCGCGTCGATCCCGAACTCGCTCGCAGTCGAGTACCACTCCTACGAACTCGGCTGGTGGGAGGACCTCGTCGAGGAGGACGTCATCGAGGACGGCTACATCGAGGTGCCCGAGGAGCCCGGCCTCGGCGTCACTCTGGACATGGACGCCGTCGAGTCGCACATGGTCGAGGGCGAGGAGTTGTTCGATCCGGCGTAGCCGGATCGTGCTCGGAAATCTTCGATTTCCGGTGTTCGCCGAAGCGTAGCTTCGCTCAGGACGATCACCGAACGTCGATCTCGACCGGTTCGAGGCCCCGCTCGTCGAGTTCCTCGCGGATCCCGGCCGCCCGCGGCTCGATCTCCGCGGGATCGTGGCTGTCCGTCCCGACCGTCACGCCCACCCCGCGCTCGACGAGCGCGTCGAGGAACGCGGGCGCGGGATGGAACTCGCCGTAGTCGTCGAGCAGACGCCCCGCGTTGATCTCCGGGATCGTCCGCGATCGCTCGAACGCGGCCGCGACCCGCTCGTAGTGGTCGGCCGTCGCGAACCCGCGGAGGTGGGGGTTCCGCTCGATCAGGTCCGGATGCGCGGCGATCGCGAACAGCTCGGCGTCGATCAGCGCGACCAACTTCTCGAAGTAGCGGTCGACGAGGTCGCGACGCTCCGTCGCCGGCCGGTCCGCGAAGTACGACCTGGCGTGGACGTTGACGCCGTCGAGGTCGTGGACGCTCCCGACCGCGTAGTCGAACTCCGCCTCCGCGAGGAACGCCTCGATGGCGTCCTCGTGGTCGGGGTGGTAGTCCATCTCGACGGCGTCGAAGACGGGGATCCCGGCGCGCTCGCGGGCGACGTCGATCGCCTCCCGGCGTCGCTCGTAGGTCGCGTCGAGGTTGAACCCGAGCAGCCGCTTCCGCCGTTCCGCGCTCTCGTCGGGGATCACCGAGCAGTGGTCGGCGATCCCGACCCCGTCCACCCCGGCCGCCTCCGCCGACGAGACCATCGCTTCGAGGAACGACCCGTCCGAGTACGTCGAGTGGACGTGGTAGTCGTACATGCCGGAGGTGAGGCTGCCGGGAACACGTACCTTGCGGTGGCTGCGTCGTCGCGCGCGGACCGGAGGGGAGAAGCGTCGGACGAGAGCGGAACCGGCCTGCCCGGTCGATTTTAAGTCGGTCGCCGACCATTCCGATAGCGTATGACACACACGGACGGCGGCGACAGCGGGAGCGAGAAACGCGACTACACGATCGACCACCACCTCTCGGACGCCGAGCGCAACGTCCACCGGGTCTGGGACAACTCGCTGGACCCGATACTGACCGTCTCCGACGGCGACGTGGTGCGGTTCGAGTGCCGCGACGCGGTCGACCGCCAGCTCGACACGGAGTCGACCGCCGAGGACTTCGCGAACGTGAGCTTCGACCCGGTCCACCCGCTCACGGGTCCCGTCGCCGTCGAGGGCGCGGAGCCGGGCGACACCGTCCAGGTCGACCTTCTCGATTTCCAGCACAAGGGGTGGGGCTACACCGGCTTCATGCCGGGCGAGATGGGCCTCGGGCTGCTCCCCGAGGACTTCCCCGACGCCGACGTCCACGTCTGGGACCTCCAGGGCGATGTAGGTCACTTCGTGAACGGCATCGAGGTGCCGCTCGATCCCTTCCCCGGCGTCATCGGGCTCGCGCCCGGCGAGGACGGCGAACACGACACGCTCCCGCCCCGATCGGTGGGCGGGAACATGGACGTGAAACACATGACCGCGGGGTCGACGGTGTACCTCCCGGTCGAGGTCGCCGGCGGGCTCTTCTCGACGGCGGACTGTCACGCCGCGCAGGGCGACGGCGAGGTGTGCGTCACCGGGATCGAGGCCCCGATGTTCGTCACCGCGCGCTTCACGCTCCGGACGGACATGTCGATCGAGCAGCCGCAGTTCGAGACGACCGGCCCGTTCACGCCCACCGGCCGCGACGAGCCGATGTACGGCACGACCGGGATCGCGGACGACCTGATGGAGGCGACGAAGAAGGCGACCCGCCACATGATCGACCACCTCGCCGAGAACCGCGGGCTCACGCGCGGGGAGGCGTACATCCTCTGTTCGGCCGCGATGGACCTGAAGGTGAGCGAGGTCGTCGACGCGCCGAACTGGACCGTCTCGGCGTACATTCCGGAGAGCATCTTCCCCGAGGAGTAGGATCGTCGGGAGCGGGCCGGCGGGCTCAGTAGCCGGTCCCGAGGAGCGTGTTGCCGGCGATCACGAGGAACGCGACGCCGAAGAGCCCGGCGAGCACGCCGAAGGAGACCGCCCAGCCGAACAGGTCGGCGGTGAGGCCGACGCCGACCGAGCCGGCCGACCCGACGACGGTGTAGACGGTTCGGACGAGCCCGAAGCCGGCCCCGCGCTCGGCCTCGCTCATCGCGTCCATGAACCGCGGGTCGATCGCCGAGAAGAAGCTCGATCCGAACCCCGCAAACAGCACGGCGACCGCGAGGCCGGCGTAGCCGGGCAGCGCAACGAAGCCGGCGGCCCCGAGCGCCCCGGAGAGCATCGCCGTCCCGATCGCGCCGTCGCGACCGGTCCGGTCCGAGAGCCGCCCGATGCCGACCTGCGCGCCCGCGCGGACGACGAAGAACGCGGAGAAGACGCCGCCCGCGAACGACGGCGAGTATCCCCGGAAGTCGACGAGGAACGTCGGAAGAAACGAGATGACGCCCTGCGCGACGTAGGTGCCGATCGTCGCGATCGCGAGCGGCAGGAGGACGCTCGGGCGCGAGAGGAGTTCGACGAGCGGACCGAGCCGCAGCCGATCGCGCATCGGCTGGTCGGGGCGACGCGGCTCGGTCGGTCGGACCCGCCAGGCGAAGATCACGAAGATGGGGACGCCGACGACCGCGGCGAGCGCCACGCCCGGCCGCCAGCCGTATCGAACGCCGACCCACGCGGCGGCGACCGGCGCGACGAGCCCGGCGAGCGGGCCGCCGATCGAGTGGAGCCCCACCGCGGTGCCGAGGTCGTCGAACGTCCGCGACAAAAGCGTCGTCGCCACCGCGTAGTGGAGCCCGGCGACGAGTCCGAGGAGGAACGCGATCAGGACGAACGCGGGGAACACCGGCGCGAGCGCGAGCAGGAGGCTGGCGGCCGTCGTGCCGCCGACCGCGACGAGGATCACCCGGCGCTCGCCGAACCGGTCGGCGAGGATGCCGCTCGGGAACTGCGAGAGGCCGTACGCGAGCCACATCCCCGAGAGCGCCACGCCCACCGCGGTGTTCGAGACGTCGAAGTCGGCGGTGACGAACGGGACCACCGGGCTGATCGCCAGCCGCGCGAAGTACGTCACGAAGAAGGCGAGCATACACAGCGTCAGGACGGTGTGGCGGTACCGCCAGTTCACGCCGACCACCGCCGTCGAGTCCGTCGATCCGACCGATCGAGTGTGCGGTTCACGCTTCACGTTGGTGGTACCGAGACGGGGTAATAAACGGTCGTCTAGCGGCCGAACCGACCGTCGTCTCCCGGTCGAATCGGCCGTCGTCTACCGGATCGCCTCCGGATCGACCCGGCTCCCGACCCACAGCAGCGTGACGAGCAGGCTCGCCACCGCCAGCGGGAGGAACCACTGGAGCGCCGCGAGCAGCCCCGCAGACGCCTGAACGCCGACCACGAGCAGTATCGTCGGGCCGCAACAGACGAACCCGGAGACGAGTCCGGGCAGCCCCGCGGCCGCGCCGGCGCCGGCTCCGATCCGACACGCCGAGGGACCGCGCCAGGCGACCACCGAGACCGCGAGGGTGACGCCCACGAGGAGCGCGAGCCCGACCCCGATCGCGACGTTGACCGGCGCGAACAGGAACTCCACGGGGCCCACGGAGACCAGCGCGACCGGCTCGTACTGGAACGGCGCGACCCGCCGGGTCGCGGTCGCCAGCGGGTCGCTCACGACGAAGACGTCGACGAGAGGGGTCGATCCGCCGCCGGCGCGCCGCCGGACCGCGCCGCCGCCGCGACGACCGAGGTGGCCGAGGCCGACGCCGTAGAGGACGAAGTAGAGGGGCCCGACGATCCCGAGCGTGACCCGCCCGTCGCGGCGCGCGAGCGAGGCGCGGACCGCGAACGCGGTACGACGGACGAGCCCGGAGAGCCACGCGACCGGGGCCCGCGTCGGCGACGTGATCTCAGCGACCATACCCCGCCCCGGTGTGGTCGCCGGCGAATCCGGTCTCCGGGTAGAACCCGGCCCACGCGAACCACATGGCGTCGAACGCGAGCACCCGATCGAGCGGCAGGTCGCCGGCGTCGAACCTCTCCCCGTCGTCCGTGCTACCCCCCTCGACGCGGTAGGCGCTCCCGTCGGGTTCCACGGTCGCCCCGTCCGGGTTCAGGTACACGTATCCCGTCGACAGCGCCGGGTCCGCGACGGCGACCGCGGCCTCGCCGCTCGGCCGGAGCGTCCCCGAGAGGACCCGCTCCGCGAGCAGCGTCGCCTTGTCGAAGGCGACCGCGCCGTCGGCGGTCCGCGCGCCGATGACGACCGATTTCGGGTGTCCCTCCTCGGGCTCCGAGAGCGCGGGAAACATCGTCCCCTTGCTGGCGTAGTACCCGCCGAGCGGCGCGTAGACCCCGTACGGATCGTTCTCGTATCGTCGGGCGTATCCGGTGTCGTCGGTCAAGATCCGCGAGTCCGGGTGCGCCGCGCGCCACTCGCCGACGGTCGTCCAGACGACCCGGAACTCGCGGAGGGTCTCGCCGCGCATCGACCCGTCGATCGACGTGGCGAGCATCTGGGACCACCAGCTCTCCGTCGCCCGGTCGTACATGATCAGGTTCGAGTTGACCAACTGCCCGGAGACGCCGAAAGTGGTCTCGCCGCGCTCGAACCCCTGTGCGGTGCCGGTCAGCGGGCAGTACGTCACGGCGACGCGGTCGCCGCCGACGGCGTCGTTGACGATCTCGTGGTGGACGAGCACGTGTTGGGGGTACGCCTTCGCCTCGCCGCCGCGGACGACGCCGAAGACGGGCGCGTCGTCGACGAGGCTCGTCCCGCCGATCGGGGCGAACGCGGGGTCGTCGATCGCGGGGATCCCGTCCTGACCGACCCCCCCGCTCAGCGACTCCTCGCGCAGGGCGTCGAGATCGTACGCCAGGCGGCGGGAGCCGTCCGCGGTCGGCGGCCCACGCCCTTCGGCCGGATCCTCGGCCCCGTCGTCCCCGCTGGCCCCGTCGTCCTCGGTGGCGTCTCCCTCCCGGACGGAGCCGACGATCCCCTCGTCCAGACAGCCCGCGAATCCGGCGACCCCGAGGGCGGCGAGTGACCCGATCGTCGAGCGACGCGTGCGTTTCATACCCTTCCTCCGCTCCCGACCGAGTAAAACGCGAAGCGGCTATGCGGGCGACTCACACACCCGATCCGCCGACAGGGATATCTCCCGTCCGAGCCATACGACGGTATGTTTCGGCACATGGCGCGGCACGCGATCCCGACGCGACGGCGCTACCTTCGCGGCGTCGGCGGGATCGGGGGGCTCGGCTGCGTCGCGGTCGGCGGGCTCGCCGGCTGCGTCGGTCGGCCGAGCGACGACGCCGACGATGGCAGCGACGCCGACGGCGGTGACGCCGACGACGGTGACGGCGACGATGGAAGCGACGACGACTCCGGCGGGACACGCCCCTCGGGGACGGGCGGTCCGGGCGTCACGCTCGTCTCCGTCGACGACGCCGACGTGGGCCTCCCGATCGAGCCGTCCGTCGAGGTCGTCCGCGAGGCGGCCACCGAGGACCACCCGCCCCGCCTCCGGACGACGCTGTCGAACGCGGGCGGGGAGCCCGTCAGGGTCGGCGAGGGGCGGGCGGTCCACTTCGAGTACGTCGCCGACGACTCCGGACTACTGGTGCTGCTCCCGGCCGACGGCGACTACCCCGCGGAGCCGGACTGCTGGCGGCTCGAGGAGGGGATCGCCACGACCGAGGAGTACCGGACGTTCGAGATCGGAGCCGGCGAGTCGAGCGACAGGGCGGTCGACCTCTACGCCACGCCCGAGGCGGACGGCTGTCTCCCGGTCGGCGAGTACCGGTTCGAGACCACCCTCTCGGTCGTCTCCGACGGCGCCGAGCCGGAGGAGTCGGCGCGGTGGGGGTTCTCGGTCCTGCTGGAGTGAGGCGTGCTCTCGCGGGAGCGTGAAGCGTCCCGATCGCGACTTAGTCGAACGTCCCGGCGGTGAGGTACCGCTCGCCGCTGTCCCAGAAGACGGTGATCACGAGCGGCTCCTCGCCCGCGTAGGCCCCGGACTCGCGGAGTTCCTCGGCGACGTCCTTCGCCGCGAGGTTCGACCCGCCCGAGGACTGTCCGACGAGGATCCCCTCCTCCCGCGCCAGCCGGCGACACTCGGCTTCGGCCTCCTCGAGGTCGACGACGTGGACGTCGTCGATCAGTTCGCGGTCGAGGTTCTCCGCGACGAATCCGGGACCCATCCCCTGGAACTCGTCGCCGGTCACCGCCTCGCCGGAGAGCACGGCGCTGCCGGCCGGCTCGACCGCGTCGATCCGCACCTCGGGGAAGGCCTCCCGCAGGCGGCGGCCGATCCCCGAGAGCGTCCCGCCGGTGCCGACGCCGGCGACGAGCGCGTCGACGGTGCGGTCGCCGACCTGTTCTACCACCTCCGGACCGGTCGTCTCGTAGTGGGCCCGCGGGTTCGCGGGGTTCTCGAACTGGCGGAGCTGGACCATCCCCTCCTCGCGTTCGAGCTCGTCCGCGCGCGCCTTCGCCGCGGAGATGTCGCTCTCCACGGTTTCGACGGTCGCGCCGTACGCCCGCATCAGCCGGCGTCGCTCGACCGACTTCCCCTCCGGGATCACGAGCGTCACGTCGTACCCCTTCACCGCGCCGACCATCGCCAGGCCGATGCCCGTGTTGCCCGAGGTTGGCTCGACGACGCCGTCTCCGGGCTCGAGTTCTCCGTCCCGCTCCGCGGCCTCGATCATGTACAGCGCCGGGCGGTCCTTCGCGGAACCGCCCGGATTTCGCGACTCGACCTTCGCGGCGACCGTCGTTCCCGGCGGCGAACTCACGCTGACCAGCGGCGACCCGAGCCCCTCCAGGATGTCCTCGTCCATCGGATCGACGGAGACGCCGGCGACTCAAATGCCCGACGGACTGCGGCAAACGGCGGGGTCGAGATCGGTCCGGCGGCCGAGGGCGGGGGGCTCAGTCGTCGTCTCCGACGATCCCCTCGGCGACGGCCATGTCGTCGATCGCGGGGTCGTCCTCGGATCGGCGGAGGACGAACCGTTTGCGGACCAGGTCGGCGGCGTAGATGGCGGTGCCGGCGATGATCAGCGTGTCGCCCGGCAGTCTGGCCCAGAACAGCGTCTGGACCAGCGGCCGCTCGTAGAACGCGAGGCTCCGGGCGGCCGCGTACCCTTCCGTGAACGCGACGTCGAGCTGGAGGAAGCCGACCGGGAGCACGGAGACGAACACCATGAGCGCGAGCCCGGCGTTCCAACACCAGAAGGACGCGCGGAGCCACGAGGGGTCCCAGCGGTCGGGATCGATCGACAGCTGGAGCATGTACGCGACCATCCCGAGCGCGAGGAACCCGAACGCGCCGAACATCGCGGCGTGGGCGTGGCCGACCGTGAGGTAGGTGCCGTGCTCGTAGTAGTTGACGAGCGGGAGGTTGATGAAGAAGCCGAGCACGCCGGCCCCGACGAAGTTCCAGATCCCGCTGGCGACGATGAACATGAAGGGGAGCGTGTACGGGAACCCGGCCTCGCCCATCGCCCGGTACTGGCCGATGGCCTCGTAGAGGATGAAGATCAACGGCAGCAGTTCGAGCGTCGAGAAGACGCTGCCGATCGGCACCCAGTAGTCGGCCATTCCGATCCACCAGTAGTGGTGTGAGACCCCGATGACGCCGGTTCCCATCACTAAGAGCGCCTGGAGCATGACCGCCTTCTCGGCGCTGCGGCGCGTGAGGAGGTTCATCGACACCAAGGTGAGCCCGATGATCGCGACGATGAAGAACTCGAAGGCGCCCTCGACCCACATGTGGACGACCCACCACCGCCAGAACTCGGTGACCGCGATGTTCGTCGTGGGCGTGAACATGAACCCGGCGACGAAAAGCAGGGTGATGGAACCGCCGGCGTAGAGGATCATGTGCGCGAGTCCATAGATCGGCTCGCGGTCGAGAAGCGGCTTCAGCCCACGGATCGCCAACGCCGCCCACAGCAGGAAGCCGGCGAGCAGCCCGCCCTGCCACACCTTTCCGACCTCGAGGTACTCGAGCCCCTCGTTGCCGAGCAGCCACCAGAGCCTTCCGGGAAGGTAGCCGTTCGCGCCGAGCCAGATGCCGCCCATGCCGCCACCGACGACGACGACGAGCGCCCCGAGCAGGACGTTCACGAACGTTCCCTGCCGCTTCGGCTCGTGACCGGTGAGAAGCGGGGGGAGGAAGAGCCCGGCGCCGAGCCACGTCGAGGCGATCCAGAGGATGCCGAGGTCGATGTGCCACGTCTTCGCGATGGAGAAGGGGAGGAGTTGGAGGATGTGAACGCCGAAGATCCGATCGATCCCGAAGAAGCCGGCCCGTTCGATGTAGAAGTGCGCCAGCAACCCCCCCAAGAGCACCTGTGCTAAGAACAGCCCGGCCGCGATCGGGACGAACCGTAGGGCAGCGCGCTGACTCGGGAACACGCTCACGTCCCCCGGCTCCGGCACCGAGATCCCCTCCGAGGAGGGCTCGGGCAGTTTCACCGACTTGTACAGCAGGATCGCCGCGCCCGCGGCCCCGACGAGCAGCACCATGGCGATCACGCTCCAGATCATCGCCGAGCCGGTGGCATCGTTGCCGGCGGCGGGCGAGTAGGGCCACTCGTTGGTGTACGAGTGGTCCGCGTCGGGCCGGTCCGTGTGCGAGAACCACGCGGTCCAGAGCGCGAAGTCGGCGAACGACTCCGCCTCCTCGGCCGAGCCGATCATCTCCTCGGGAACGCCGCGGGCGTGGTCGCCGTCGTGGTACCGGGCCACGTACGTCTCGCGGACCCGCTCGTGAGCGTACATCTCCGCCGCGGAGTACTCGACGACCTCGCCGCCGTCGTGGGCCGCGTCGAGTTCCTCGCGGACGAGCGCGTCGACGCGAGCCCGGTCCCCGGAGTCGAGCGCCTCGTACGAGGAACCGTACTCGTCTTCGGCGTAGTACTCACGCATGTGCTCGGTCTTGAGCTCCAGCGTCTCGGCGGTGTAGTCCTCGCCGTAGTAGGCCCCGTTTCCGAGGATCGAGCCGTGGTTCATCAGTCCGTACTGCTGGAACGCGGCCTTGCCGTCCCGTATCCCCTCGTCGGTGACGACCGTCTCGCCGTCGGGACCGACCACCTCCTCGGGGATCGGCGGGGCCTCCTGGTAGGCGAACCACGCCCCGGCACCCATGACGACGAGGTTCAACAGGAACGCCGCGACGATGACTTTCGCGATGGTCTCGCGTGTGAGTCGCATCGCACGGGGGTTGTGGTCACTCCGACAATCGCCTTGCCGCCAACATGTTCGCCCGAGTTCCCGTTCGGTGGGAGACCGAGGGAACGGGTGGGCGGGGAGAGGACCGTTGCCACCGACGCGCCGTTTACAAGCCTCCGCGACGTACGCCGGGACATGACGCTCGAAACGCTCTCACCCGGCGACGCGGACGCGGAGGGGCTCGACGAGGCGATACTGGACGCGCTCGCGGCCGACGGCCACCGGTTCAAGGTGTGGGGCGGCGACTGGTGTGGCGACTGTCAGCGGCAGCTTCCGGCGTTCGGGGCCGCGCTCGCGGCCGCCGGCGTGCCCGACGACCGGATCGAGGCGTTCCCGGTGACGAAGGGCCCGAACGGCAAGGAGGGCCCCGGCGTCGAGGAGTACGGGATCGAGTTCATCCCGACGGTCGTCGTCGAGGACGCCGACGGCGAGGAGCTCGCGCGATTCGTCGAGGACGCCGACGTCTCGATCGCCGAGGCGCTCGCCCGCGACCTCGCGGACGTCGAGGCGACGGCGTAGTCGACGGGTCCCGTGTCATCGACCCGTCCGTCGACGGGCACGACCGAGCCGATCGGTTGGATGCGAACGCCCGTGACGTGACGGAGTCACGGTCGCGAACCTGAAACGTCCACCGCCCCAGTTCCGCGAGGCTCCGTTCGCATCCTCGTGGACGCCGCTGGTGCCGTCGATCTCGGGTTTCGTCTCATCGTCGGCGACTTCCCGAGGGGCCCGGCAGTCGGGTTCGAAGACGTGTTTCGGCCGACGAAACCACTGTCTGCTCGCCTCACACGATCGGTCGACGACCGTTCGATCCGCCAGTATGAGTGGCCGGCATGGGACAAAAACGCCGCGAGGACACGCCGCTGCGTCGGTGTGTCCTCACGGGGACACACTTCCGCCGGCGAGCCCTCTCGACCATGCGGTCGAGTATCCTCGACCCACCGACGTACCCTTGCTCGGCCGCTTCCGTCACCCGCAGGTCGACACCCTTCGTCCACCGCCACTCGACCTTTTAAGGTATCCGGCGGCCATCGGAGCGTATGAGCGTCCAAACCGACGACGAGTACAGCGAGTTCCGACGCGACCTCCACCGACACCCCGAGCCGGCGTGGTGTGAGTTCTACACCACCGCCCGGATCGTCGAGGCGCTGCGCGAGCGCGACCTCGACGCGCTCCACGTCGGGCCCGACGCCCTCGCCGAGGAGGCGCGACGGAACGTCCCGGACGACGACGAGCTCGAGACGTGGGCCGACCGCGCCCGCGAGGCCGGCGCGGATCCCGAGATCCTCGACAGGCTCGAGGGGGGGTACACCGGCTGCGTCGCGGTGATCGAACGCGGCGAGGGGCCGGTCGTCGGCCTCCGCGTCGACATCGACGGGCTCCCGATCCTCGAGTCCGAGGAGGGCGACCACGCGCCGGTCGCCGGAGGGTTCCGCTCGGAGAACGAGGGGTACATGCACGCCTGCGGGCACGACTCGCACGCGACCATCGGGCTCGGCGTGATCGACGCCGTCCTCGACTCCGACTTCTCCGGCACCCTCAAGGTGTTCTTCCAGCCCGGCGAGGAGAAGATCGTCGGGGGGAAACCGATGGCCGAATCCGGGCTCCTCGACGACGTCGACTACTTCTACGCGGTCCACATCGGGCTCGACCACCCCTCCGGCGAGATCGTGAGCGGCATCGACGGCTTCCTCGCGGTGAACCACTTCCTGGCGGAGTTCGAGGGCGAACCCTCCCACGCGGGCGCGCGTCCCGAGCAGGGGAGAAACACGGTCCAGGCGATGGCGGCGGCGATCCAGAACCTCTACGCGATCCCGCGGCACGCCGACGGCGCGACCCGCGTGAACGCGGGGCTCGTCGGCGGCGGGACGGCGACGAACATCATCCCCGAGGAGTCCCACATCGAGGGTGAAGTCCGCGGCGAGAGCACCGAACTCGCCGACTACATGTTCGATCACGCGGAGCGAGTTCTCCACTCTGCGGCGGAGATGCACGACTGCTCCGTCGACGTCACCACGATGGGGGCCGCGCCGAGCGCGACGAGCGACGCGGCGCTGTCGGACGTCGTCGGCGAGGTCGCCCGCGAGGTCGAGGGCGTGACGAGCGTGGTCGAGAGCGCCGACCTCGGCGGCAGCGAGGACGCCACGTTCATGATGGATCGCGTCCAGGATCGCGGCGGACTCGCCTGCTACGTCGGCGTCGGCACCGACCACCCCGGCGGCCACCACACCTCCACGTTCGACGTCGTCGAGGGCGACATCGATCTCGGGATCGACGTGCTCTCGCGGGCGATCCGACACGTCGCCGAGACTCGGCCCTGAGGTCGACCGAATCGACGTCTTACGCCGGCAGGATCCTCGCACGACGGTAGGTTTAGGCGGCCGCAGCCCGTGATATGAGGCATGGAGGCCGTCCTCTGGTACGTTCTCACCGGCACCCGAGGCGGCCCGAATCGGGTCCGGATCCTGCGGGCGATAGACGACCGTCCGCGAAACGCCAATCAGCTGGCCGAGCGACTCGAACTCGACTACACGACGGTCCGACATCACCTCGACGTGTTGCGCGATCACGACGTGATCGAGCGCACCGGCGACGGCTACGGAACGGTGTACTACCCGACGGAGGGAACCAGAAACCACTGGGAGGTCGTCGAGGAGATCGCGGACGCCTCCCCCGTGTGACAGTCAGTACTTCGCGTCCGCGCCGGTCGTCTCGTAGATCCGGTCCATGATCGCGTCCCGCTCGTGGGTCCAGTTGGCCATCGCGGCGGGGCTCGTCGGGTACGACTCGTAGTGGGCGAGCAGCTCGTCCGCCAGCGACTTGGTCTGATAGAAGTTCCGAATCGTCCCCCAGTAGCCGAAGCTCTTGATCGCGGCCTTCAGCTTCAGGCCGAACGACATCGAGGTGGAGCCCTCGTACAGCGCCTCCGCGAGCTTCTCGCCCGGAAGCGACGCGAGAAGTCCCATCAGGTCGTCGACGTCGATCGCGGTCGAGAGGACGTTGTACACGTCGAGCCCGGCGTACCGCCCGCCGAAGTGGTCCATCACGCGCGTGTTGTACCGCCAGAGGTTCTCCTCGCTCACGTCGCCGTCGGAGACGGCCTTGACCGCCTGTTCGCCCGCGTACTTCCCGGCGTAGGCCGCGCCCGCGATCCCGCCGCCCGTCGTCGGGTTCACGTGGCCTGCCGCGTCGCCGACGGCCAAGTAACCGGGCGCGACCGCGGAGTCGTACGGCCGGCGCGTGGGCAGCGCCGCGCCGAGCTTGTCGCGCACCTCCGCGCCCTCGAACTCCGGACGGTTCCGGAGGTCGCGTTTCAGCGCCTCGACGAGCTTCATCGGCTCCTCGTTCATCTGGAAGCCGAGCCCGGCGTTGATCTCCGTCGCCGTCCGCGGGAAGTACCAGAGGTATCCCGCGGCGCGGTCGGTCGGTTTGAACACGAGCGCGTCGTCCCACTCGACGGGCTCCGGCACCTCGACTATCTCGCGGTAGGCCGAACAGAACTGCGAGTAGCGGACGTTCGTGTCGAAGGTGGTTCCCTCGAAGTCGGCCTTGTCCTGAAGCAGCGAGAGTGACCCCGCCCCGTCGATGACGAGGTCGGCCTCGTAGGTGGCTCGGTCGCCCCGGCGGGACGCCTCGAGCCCCGTGACGCGTCCGTCGTCGGTCTGTACCACGTCGTTTACGACCGTGTCGTAGTGGAAGTCCACGCCCGCGTCGCCGGCCGCCTCGATGATCCGTCGACCGTACTCCCAGCGGTCGATGACGGCGAGTTCGCCGGGGACGGGGATCTCGAGGACGGTGTCCTCCTTCGGGATCTCGAAGCGCCCGTGGTCGACCCCAGTGTTGGTGAACGCGGGTTCGAGCCGCGCTTTGGGGATCGCTTCCGGGAAGGCGTCGGCTCCCTTCAGGGCGTCGCCGCAGGCGATGTGGCCCGCCTCCTCCTCGTCCTTTCGCTCGACGATGACGACGTCGAGCCCCTCGTTCGCGATCGTCGTGGCGGCGTAACAGCCGGCGGTGCCCGCGCCCGCCACGACGACGTCGTACTCGTCGATGCTCATTACCGTGTCGTTACCCGCCGCCGGCAAAACTCTTTGTTCCCGTTTCGGTCCCGCGAGGGCCGACGGAATGGGCGGGGCCGGCGGAACGGGCGCCCCGGCTACTCCTCGGTCTCGTTACTCCTCGGTCTCGTAGTGCTCGCCCGCGGCCGCGGGGATCCGGGTCCGTCCGACCAGCGCGAGCACCACGATCACGACGACGTAGGGGATCGTCTGGACCAGCGTGTCGGGGACCGCGTACCCGAGCTGCTGGAGCCGGATCTGGGTCGCGTCGAGGGCCGCGAACAGCACGCCGGCCCCGAGCGTCCCGAGCGGGTTGTAGTTGCCGAAGAGGTACGCCACGATGGCGATGAACCCCTTCCCCTGGACCATCGTCTCACCCGAGCCGACGAACTGGCCGATCGAGAGCGCGAGCGCCGAGCCGCCGACGCCCGAGAGGACGCCCGACAGCAACACGCCCGCGTACCGGACCCGCGAGACCGAGACGCCCACGGTGTCGAGCGCCTTCGGGTTCTCGCCGGACGCCCGGAGGTGCTTCCCGAACGCGGTGTGGTTCAGCGTCCACCAGGAGCCGGCCGTCGCGACGACGACCATGACGGCGGAGTAGCGCCACCCCACGCTCGCGCCGAGGTTCGGCGTGTTGACGCCGCCGAAGAAGACGGTCGACATGAACGGCGCGAGCCCCAACGCGATCAGCCACACCGCCAGCCCGGCGATGATCTGGTCCGCTTTGAACTCGATACAGACGACCGCGAACACTCCGGCGAGCAGCGTCGAGGCGACGATCCCGGCGAGAAACCCGGCCCAGATCGCGGGGACACCCAGGATCGCGTTCCCGATCCCCACCACCGACGCGATGTAGACGGAGGCGAACGCCGAGATGATGAGCAGCCCCTCGAGACCGATGTTGATCACGCCCGACTTCTCGGCGAAGATCCCGCCGAGCCCGGCGAGGACGATGGGCGCGGCGAGCCGTGCCGTCGACGCGGCGGTGCCCGTCGAGAAGACGATGCCCGCGAGGTCGCCGGCGATCGATTCGGGAAAAAGCAGGCCGAGCAGCCCCAGTGCCCCCAGGGTTCCGACGACGCCCACGACGAGCGACCGTACGTAGTCGTCCTCGATCAGGTCGTCGAGCACCGGCGCGGTGACGTCCGCGAGCGGGTTACGCATCGGCCTCACCCCTCTCGGTCGGCGCGGCGGCACCGCCGGTCGGCCCGTCGTCCCCGTCGAGGTCGTCCGCGGTCCCCCCCGACCCGCCCGACTCGCCGGGTCCGCCCGAACGCAGCCCGGCGTATCGCCCCGCCATCCGGAAGAACTCCGGCATGGCCACGAAGAGGATGATGAGCCCGCGCAACACGCCGACGAGCTCCGTCGGCACGTCGGTCCGGAACCCGATCTCGAGCGCGCCGCCCTTCAGGATCCCGAACAGGAACGCGGCGGGGAGCACCCCGAGCGGGTTGTTCCCGGCCAGAATGGAGACCGTGATCCCGTCGAATCCGAGGTCGGGAACCGACTCGATCCACCGCCCCTCCGACATCAGCACCCACACCGCGCCGCCGACGCCGCCCAGGGCGCCCGAGAGCGTCATCGCCCGCACGGTCGTCAGCTTCGCGTTCACGCCGCCGTACTCCGCGGCGGCCGCCTGAACCCCGCTCGTGCGTAGGTCGTAGCCGAACGGCGTGTGCTCGACGAGGTAGTAGAGCGCGCCGATGAACGCGACTCCGACGGCCAACGCGAGCAGCGCGAAGTCGCTGGAGTTCGGGAACAGCCAGGGGCGGAACTGCGCGTATTCGGGGACGTATCGCGTCGCGACGACGGAGGAGCCCTCGGCGCGGAACACCTCCAACACCAGCACGTACGCGACGTTCGCGGCGACGAAGTTGAGCATGATCGTCGTGATCACCTCGTTGGCGTCGGCGTACGCCTTCAGCGCGCCGGGTATCGCACCCCAGAGGCCGCCGCCCACCGCGCCGGCGAGGGTGCCGACGACGACGACGAGGACCCCGGAGACCGGTCCGGTCGGGAGGACCGAGGTAAGCGCGAGCACCGTCAGCGCGGTCGCGAGCGCGCCGACGACGAGCTGCCCCTGCGTCCCGATGTTGAAGAGCCCGGCGCGGAACGCGACCGCGACCGAGAGCCCGGTGAAGATCAGGAGCGTCGTCTCCGAGAGCGTGAGCCCGAACGAGAGGTTGAACGGCGTCCACGACGGGTTGAACAGTCCCGGCTCGCCGATCGCGAGCGGGTAGCCGAGCGCCCCGTTGAACAACACGGCGTACACCTCGAACGGATCGTAACAGAACCCGAGCCCCGTGACCGGCATCGTCCAGGCGGCGGTGCTACACTCCGCGACTCGGCCGGAAACGAGCACGATGACGAAGCCGACGGCTATCGACAACAGGATCGCCGCGACGCTGATGAGGACCCGCTCGGCGACGGTGCGGTCGACGAACGGTTCCAGCACGCGCCGGACGGGGCCAGGGATCCGTCCGCCGTCGCGACGGCTCACGCGTCCACCCCCTCCTCGCCCGCTTCCACGGATCCGTCGCCAGTCCCGTCGAGGCCGCCCCCGCCGAGCCCGTCGTCGACCGCGTCGTGGATCGCCGCGCCCGAGACGCTCCCGTCGTCGAGCGTCTCGCCGGCCATCAACAGGCCGATCTCCTCTTCGGTCACCGTGGCGGGGTCGACGACGCCGGAGAACTCGCCCTCGTGGATCACGGCGAGCCGGTCCGAGAGCCCTTGGACCTCGTCGAGCTTGGAGGAGACGAGCAGTATCGCCCTCCCCTCGGCGCGCAACTCGAGCAATCGGTCGTGGAGGAACTCAGTGGAGCCGATGTCGACGCCGCGGGTCGGGTGAGTCGCGACGACGAGGTCCGGGTCGCGCTCGAACTCCCGGCCGACGATGAACTTCTGCTGGTTGCCGCCCGAGAAGGACTCCGCGTCCGCGTCGGCGTTCGGCGGCCTGACGTCGTACGCCTCGATCACCGACTCGGCGTGTGCCGCCGACGCGTCCCAGTCTATCCGGCCGCCCGAGGCGAACGGCGGATCGTGTTGGCTCCCCAGGATGCCGTTCTGAACCAGGTCGTAGGACATCACCAGCCCCCGCTCGTGACGGTCCTCGGGGACGAACGCCATCCCGCGGTCGATGTGTTCACGGCGGGTCGCGCCGGCCATCGATTCGCCGAGGTACTCGACGGAGCCCGCAGACGGCTCGCGCATCCCCGTGATGGCTTCGACAAGCTGTAGCTGACCGTTGCCGTCGACGCCCGCGATCCCGAACACCTCCCCCTCGCGGAGCTCGAAGGAGATCCCCGAGACGGCCTCGACGCCGCGGTCGTCCTCGACGTGGAGGTCGGTCACCTCGAGCACGCGCTCGCCGGGTTCCCGTGGCGTCGTCGCCGGCTCCATCAGTACCTCGCGGCCGACCATCATCTCCGCGAGGTCCTCGCGGGTCACGTCCTCGGCGGCGACGGTGCCGACGTTGACGCCGTCGCGAAGGACCGTGATCTCGTCCGCGGCCGACAGCGCCTCGCCGAGCTTGTGTGAGATGAAGATTATCGTCTTGCCCTGGTCGGTCAGCTCCTCGAAGACGTCGTACAGCTCCTCGACCTCCTGGGGAGTGAGAACCGCGGTCGGCTCGTCCATGATCAGGACCTCCGCGCCGCGGTACAGCGCCTTCAGGATCTCGACGCGCTGTTGGACGCCGACGGAGACGTCCTCGATCCGGGCGTCGGGGTCGACGTCGAAGCCGTAACGCTCGCTGAGTTCGACGACCGCCTCGCGGGCCGCCGCCTCGTCGACGCGGAGCCCGCCCCAGGTTCGGGGCTCGTTGCCTAGGACGACGTTCTCCCACACGGTCATCGGGTCGACGAGCATGAAGTGCTGGTGGATCATGCCGATCCCGGCGTCGATCGCGTCGCGCGGGGACGCGAACGAACGGGGTTCCCCGTCGACGACGACCGTGCCCTCGGTCGGTCGGTAGAGCCCGTACAGCACGTTCATCAACGTGGTCTTTCCGGCCCCGTTCTCGCCGAGGAGGGCGTGGACGCTGCCCCGATCTATCGCGAGGTCCACGTCGTCGTTGGCGACGACCCCAGGGAACCGCTTCGTGATACCGTCAAGGTGGACCGCCGGGTTCATTCACCCGTATCTCCGTGTGCGAGGCAAAAAGGCCGCGGGTTCGTCGTCGAAGGGATCGTCGGTTCGCCGTCGAACGACCACGTCGCCGCCACGCGTACCGTTATCTCCCCCGCATCTCTGGTGACCGTATGGTCTCGCGGTTCCGGCGGATCGTGACGGCCGTGACGGTCTGGCACGTCGCCGCCAGCGTCTGCTACTACGCGGTGTACGCCGGGACGCCGATCGTTCGGAACGCGTTCGACCTGACGGGCCTGGAGGTCGGCGTCGCCATCGCCGCGCTGACGCTCGGCTACGCCGTCTCGCTTCTGCCGTTCGGGGTCGCGACCGACCGCTTCGGCGAGCGATACACGCTGACCGGCGGGCTCGTCGGCCTCTCCGCCGGTGCCCTCGGCGTCGCCGTCGCGCCGACGTATCCGCTGTTCCTCCTCGCCGCGTTCCTCCTCGGATCGATGTACGGGAGCGCGACGCCGGGAACGAACAAGGCGATCTTCGACCGGATCGAGCCGGGCAGACAGCACCGCGCGATCGGGATCAAACAGGTCGGCCCGACCGTCGGGAGCGCGGTCGGCGCGCTCCTCGTGACCGGGACCGCCGGCGTCCGCTTTCCGCGGTTCGGCTTTCTGCTCGCCGCGGCGATCGGATTCACCGTCGCCGTTGCCTTCTTCTCGACGTACCGCCGCGCGAGTCCGGTCGAGGCGACGTCGCCGGACTTCCGCGCGCTGTCGTCGAACCCGACGTACCTCGTCCTGCTGCTCTCGGGACTCTGTCTGGGGGCCGCGTTCTACACGACGACCGGCTACCTCACCCTCTTCGTCGGGAACGCCGTCGGCACGTCGGTGGCGCTCGCCGGCGCGGTCCTCGCGTCCACGCAGGTCGCGAGCAGCGTCGGGAAAGTCGCCGTGGGGACGCTCGCGGACGTGCTTCCCGGTTCGGAACGGACACGAACGGGCGGGATCCTCGCCGTTCAGGCGGCCGGCGGCGGACTCCTCTTCTTCGTGCTCCCGGTCACCGAGACCCCGTCCGCCGCCGCCGTCGTCTTCGCCGGGATCGGCGTCCTCGTCCTCGGGTCCACCGGCCTCTACTACTCCTGTCTCTCCACGCTCGTCGGCGACGAGGAGCTCGGCGCGGCCTCCGCGGCCGGGCAGCTCGCGGTGACTGCGAGCGGGCTGTTCGCTCCCCCCGCGTTCGGCTACCTCGTCGACACGAGCGGGTACGCTGCCGCCTGGTCGTTTCTGGGCGTCCTCTCGCTCGCGGGCGCCGGATTCGCGTCCCTCGTCGTCGCCGACGCCGTGTGAACGGTTCCCACCGGCGGTCACCGACCGATCGCCGGCCGCCGCGACCGGATCAGGCGTCGCCGGTCTCGGTGGGGACGTCGATGTCGCCGGCGATGATCGCGTCGCGGGCGTCCGAGACCGCGGTCACGATCTCGTCGGGGACCTCGTCGCCGATCTCGTCGCCGTAAACGCACTCGACGCCGTTGGACTCGAGCCCGAGCGCGATCGACTCGCCGCCCCGGTGCTCGCCGTCGATCACGTTCGAGACGGACTCGTAGACGGCGGTGTCGACGCGTTTCACCATCGACGCCAGGATCACGTCGGAGAACTCCGGCTCGGTGATCGACTGGTCGAGGTCGACGCCGAGGGCGAACCGCTCCTCCTCTTGGGCCGCCTGGAACACGCCGACGCCGGTCGCGCCGGAGGCGTGGTAGACGACGTCCGCGCCGCTCTCGTACATCGAGAGCGCCGCCTCCTGGCCGCCCGAGGGGTCGGCGTAGCTGCCGACGTAACTCGTGGTGACCTCGACGCCGTCGGCCGCGTGGGCCACGCCGGCCTCGAAGCCGGCCTGGAACCGGCGGATGACCGGGCTGTCGACGCCGCCGACGAACCCGAGCTCCGTCGAGTCGGGGTCGGTCGAGCCGCCCCCGGCCGAGAACTCGGTCTCGGTCAGCCGGGCGGCGAGCACCCCCATCAGGAACGAGCCCTCGTGCTCGCGGAAGACGTAGCTCGCGACGTTGTCCTCCTCGACGACGGAGTCGACGAGCATGAAGTTCTGGTCGGGGAACTCCGGGGCGTTCTCGGCGAGCGCGTCGGTCTGGTTGAATCCGATACACGACACCAGGTCGTAGTCCGGGTCCGTCGAGCTGGCGTACCGCTGCTGGAAGTCGCCGAACTCGCCGGTCCCCTCCGGCTGGGACTCGTCGTACGCGATGCCGAACTCCTCTTCGGCCTGGATGAGCCCCTGCTGGGCGGCGTCGTTGAACGAGTTGTCCCCGAGCCCGCCGTCGGAGTAGACGATGCCCACGGTCGCCGGAACGTCCTCTCCGCCGTCGGAGTCGCCGTCGTCGCCGCCCGGCCCGCCGCTACAGCCCGCGAGACCGACGAGCCCCGCCGCGCTCGCCGCCTTCAGGAACCGCCGTCGTTCGAGGTCGGATGCCATATCGTCTATGAACCCGTGCGAACGCGGCATAAACGCGTCGCTCTCGCTCTCTGCGGGAACTCTCCGCTCACCGCGCTGCGGCCGCCGTCCCGTCCGACGCCGGATCAGTTCCCGGCCTCGGTGACCGCCGCCTCGACGACCTCCCGAACCGCCTCGACCAGCTCGTCGACGTCGTCGCTCTCGGCGTACACCCTGACGTACGGCTCGGTCCCGGAGGGACGAACCAGCGTCCACGACGCGTCGGGGAACTCCAGGCGGACCCCGTGGTCGGTGTCGACGCTCGCGTTCTCGAAGGCTGCCGGGAGCCGCTCCGTCAGCCGCTCCATGACTCGCCCTTTTCTCCCGTCCGGACAGTCGACGCTGACCTTCCGGTACGGGCGCTCCGTGACCGGCTCCCGGAGCGACCCGAGCCCCTCGGCCGCGACGAGTTCGGCGATCACCGCCGCCGAGCAGACGCCGTCGATCCAGCCGCCGAAGGCCGTGTGGACGTGCTTCCACGGCTCCGCGGCGAAGACGACCTCGCTCTCGCCGGCCGAGTCGGGACCCGCGGCGTCACTGCCGTCCTCGACGTCGCCGTCTGCCCCCGATTCCGCCTCCGCCCGCACCGCCGCGATCCCCTCGTGGAGCGCTCCGAGCCGGACGCGCTCGACGCGGCCGCCGGCCGCGCGGACGCGCTCGTCGATCCGGCCGGAGGCGTTCGGCGTCGTCACCACGACCGGGTCGGCGACGTCGCTCGCCCGGACGTACCGCTCGGCGAGGATCGCGAGCACCGTGTCCTCGTGGACGACCTCGCCGTCGGCGTCGACGACGACGATCCGGTCGGCGTCGCCGTCGTGACCGATCCCGAAGGCGAACCCCTCGCCGGCGCGACCCGGCTCGTCGACGCCCGCGTTCGCGTCGGCCACGAACGCCCGGAGGTCGCGCAGCGTCTCCGGCGTGGGTTTGCTTCCGCGGCCGGGGAAGTGACCGTCGACGTTCCCGTTGAGCGTGACCGCCGTCGCGCCGAGTTCGCGGAGGACCGTCGGCGTCGCGGGGGCGGCCATCCCGTTTCCGCAGTCGACCGCGATCCGGAGGCCGTCCAGGGGGTCGTCGGTCCCGGCGTCGCCGCCCTCGAACGTCGCGGCGTACTCGCGGACGTCGCGGAGGTAGTCGTGGAGGGTGTCGATCCGGTCGGGTTCCGTCCACGCGTCCCACGTCGCCGGCGGCTCCTCGGCCGCGACGCGCGCCTCGATCGCTCGCTCCAGGTCGCGGTCGAACTCGACGCCGTCGCGGAAGAGCTTGATCCCGTTGTCCGACGGCGGGTTGTGCGAGGCGGTGAGCATGACGCCGTAGCGCCCCCGAGAGGCGTGTGCCAGCGCCGGCGTCGGGAGCCGCCCCGCCCGCGAGACCCTCGCGCCGCCGGAGGCGAGCCCGGCCTCCGCCGCGGCCGCGATCGCCGGGCCGCTCACCCGTCCGTCGCGGGCGAGGACGACCTCCGGGACCCCCTCGTCGTCCGTTGCGGCCTCCAGTTCCCGCGCCTCCGCCGCCACCGCGCGACCGACCGCGAGCGCGAGCTCCGGCGTCACCCGCTCTTCGACGCGGCCGCGAACCCCCGCGGTTCCGAACAGTTCCATGTCGCCCCGATCGCCCGCCGGTCGTTAGTACCCGTCGGTCCGAAGCGTCGGATCGGCTCGCGGCCCGGATCGGCGGAGCGGGTCGGTGGAGGTGCTACGGGTCGAGGAGCTTCGATTCGGCCTTCCGGAGGTGTTCGAGCATCGTCGTCTTCGAGACCTCCAGGTCGTCGGCGAGCTCGCGCGTGGACGTCCCGCGGGGCCACTCGTAGTACCCCTGCTCGCGGGCGTGTTCGTACACCTCCCGCTGCGTCGTCGTGAGCGTGTCGAGACGGTGCTCGCGGGCGGTCTTCTGGCCGGCCCCCGTCGACGACATCGACTCGATGTTCACCTCGGCCCCGGTCGCCTCGCGGACCGCATCGAGCGACTCCCGGATCCCCGAGTGTTCGCCGACGAAACACACCTGCCACTCCTCGCGTCCGTCCTCGATCCGGACCGGGGCGCTGTGGACGAACCCGTTCTCGAGTAAGGTCGGACACATCATGTCGGTCGGGTCGTACTCCAGGAAGAACTCGCGAACGACGTTGCCAGGGGCGTCCCGAGCGCGCCCGAAGCGCTCCTGGAGTTCGTGGAGGTCCCCCGCGCGGTCGGAGGCGCGGATCGCGTCGAGCAGCGCCTCCGCCTCCTCGTTGGTGTCCGCGAACGCGGTGAAGAGCCCCTTCACCGTGTTCGGCGTCTCGCCGTCCGCCTTCGGCGAGTTGTAGATGGCGTGAGCCAGCACGCCGCCGTCGGTTCGGCCCGTCGCCTCGATCGCCCAGCAGTTCGGGTGCCACAGATCGAGCGTCAGTCGGGTGCCCGACCACCCGTCGGTGTCGTTCGCCTCGAGCGCAGACATGGTCCCTCCTAGAGCACCCCGCGGTAAAGAACCTCCCGACCATGGTAGGGTGGGGAATTTGGCGTCCGGGGACGCAAGCACCGTTCATGGCAGACGCCTACAAGCACTACATCGACGGCGAGTGGGTCGACGGCGAGGGAACGGAGACGTTCGAGAGCGAGAACCCCGCGACCGGCGAGACGCTCGGGGAGTTCCGGAAGGGAACGCCGGGCGACGTCGACCGAGCGGTCGCGGCCGCCGACGAGGCGTTCGAGGAGTGGCGCGAGCTCTCCCGGATCGACCGGGCGGAGTACCTCTGGGACGTCTACCACGAGCTCCGCGACCGGACCGACGAGCTCGGCGAGGTCGTCACCAAGGAGTGCGGCAAGGAGATAAGCGAGGGGAAAGCCGACGTGGTCGAGGCCGCCCACATGGTCGAGTGGGCCGCCGGCGACGCGCGGCACCCGAAAGGCGACATCGTTCCCTCGGAGATCCCCGCGAAGGACGCCTACATGCGACGGAAGCCCCGCGGCGTCACCGGCTGCATCACGCCGTGGAACTTCCCGGTCGCCATCCCGTACTGGCACATGGCCATCGCGCTGGTCGAGGGGAACACGGTCGTGTTCAAGCCCGCCGAGCAGACCCCGTGGTGTGCGCAGATCATCGCGGAGATGTTCGAGGACGCGGGCATCCCCGACGGCGTCTTCAACATGGTCCAGGGGTACGGCGACGCCGGCAACGCGATCGTCGAGAACGACGACGTCGACACCGTTATCTTCACGGGCTCGGCCGAGGTCGGCCACCTGATCCAGGACAAGCTCGGCGGCGTCGCCGGCAAGCGCGCGGCCTGCGAGATGGGCGGCAAGAACGCCATCGTGATCACCGAGGAGGCGGACCTCGACATCGCGGTCCACTCGGCGGTCATGTCTTCCTTTAAGACCACCGGCCAGCGCTGCGTCTCCTCCGAACGCCTGATCGTCCACTCGGACGTGTACGACGAGTTCAAGGAGCGCTTCGTCGAGATCGCGGAGAGCGTCTCCGTCGGCGACCCGCTCGACGAGAACACGTTCATGGGGCCCCTCATCGAGGAGGAACACCGCGAGAAGGTCACCCGGAACAACGAGCAGGCCCGCGAGGAGGGGGTGAACGTGCTCGTCGACCGGACCGAGCTCGACGACGAGGAGATCCCGGACGGCCACGAGGACGGCTACTGGGTCGGTCCGTTCGTCTACGAGGCCGACGCCCACGCCGACCTGACGTGTACCCACGAGGAGGTCTTCGGGCCCCACGTCGCGCTCATGGAGTACGACGGCGACATCGAGGAGGCCGTCGAGATCCAGAACGACACCGACTACGGGCTCGCCGGCGCGATCATCTCCGAGGACTACCGCCAGATCAACTACTACCGCGACCGCGCCGAGATCGGCTTGGCGTACGGGAACCTGCCGTGTATCGGCGCGGAGGTCCAGCTCCCCTTCGGCGGCGTGAAGAAGTCCGGCAACGGCTATCCCTCCGCCCGCGAGGCCATCGAGGCCGTCACCGACCGCACCGCCTGGACGCTGAACAACTCCAAGGAGATCGAGATGGCACAGGGCCTCTCGGCGGACATCAAGACCGACGACTGAGCGGCCGAAACGCGGAGTCGCCGGAGAGCGTGGACGGCGTCGGAACCCCTGGAAACCGGCCCCGTTCCGGCCCTCTGAATCCGGTGTTTGTCGTCTCGGTTCCGGTCGAGAAACACTCTTCAGCGACCGGTCGTTTCAGACGAGAACACATCTGAAAACGTTTCAACGGAACGCCGGAACTCGTTTTCGGTTCTCGCTCCCAGAAGCTCGCCGCGGACTCGTTCCGGCGTTCCGCGCGTCGATCCTCGGCGATCCCGACTGCGATCCTAGACGATGTTCGGCGTGTACGGGTACTCGTACACCTCGCCGTTGTTGGCTCTGACCGTCGCGATGAGCACCAACACCAGATCGATGATCGCGAAGATCGGGATCAACAGGAGACCGATGAGCACGACCGTCAGGATCCCGGAGACCACGAATGCGACGAACATCACGATCTGGAAGTTCAGCGAGTTCTTCGCGTTCTCCCGCACCAACTCGTCGTCGTCGTCCGCGAGCACTAAGAACAGGATCGGTCCGAGGACCGAGGCGACGAGCGCCGACGCGTGCGCTAGCGCCGCCAGCGTCGTGTCGCCCTCGACCGTCTTCGGCTCGTCGTCGTCAGTTTCGACCGACATATGTCGTCGATCATATACGAGACTCATAAGTATTGCGTCGATACCGTCGTTTTTACCCGCCGCGGGGCCGAACCCGGCACCGAGATGTCCTCGCGAACGCGAGCACACGTGTACGTCACCGGGAACGTCCAGGGCGTCTTCTACCGGGCGACGACCCGAGACGCCGCCCGCGAGCGCGACGTCGACGGCTGGGTTCGGAACCTCGACGACGGGCGCGTCGAGGCCGTCTTCGAGGGACCGGCAGCCGCCGTCGAGGGGATGGTCGAGTGGTGTCAGACGGGAAGCCCGGCGGCCGACGTCGACGACGTCGACGCGACCTACGAGGAGCCGGAGGGGCTCGACGGGTTCGAGATCCGGCGCTGACCGAGCGTGCCGCCGCTGACCGGTCCGGTCCTCACACGCGCTCTTTGAGTTCGATCCGGTAGCCGAACGGGTCGCGAACGTAGGCGGCCGCGGCCTCCCCGGTCGCGCCGAGCGGCGACCCCAGCGTCCGCTCGATCTCGATCCCGGCCGTGTCGAGTTCCGCTTCGATCGCCGCGAGCGACTCCTCGACGACGACGCAGACGTGGTCGTAGTTCGTCGCCGCCGGCGGCTCGAACTCCGCGGTCGGCCAGAGGTGTATCACCCCGGTCGCCGAGAGCCGCACGTCGAGGAAGGGCTTCTCGTCCGCCTCGAAGAGCGCGTCCTCGATGCCGAAGCCGAGCCGGTCGCCGTAGAACTCCCGAGCCGCCTCGACGCCGTCCTCGGGTATCCGGAGGTTGACGTGGTCGATGTGGCGTGCCTTCACGGGGACGAGTTCGACCCGGACTCGCAAAAACCGTGGGGCGTCGACCCCAGCGTCCGGGATCGACCGCGGCTCACGCGAACGCGCGGAGCACGCCCGCGCCGTCGGTGCTCGTCGCCACGTCGGGCAGCGTCGCGCGCTCGGGGTGGGGCATCAACACCGCGACCGTCTCGCGCTCGCCGAGGACGCCGGCGACGTTGTCGGTCGAGCCGTTCGGGTTCGCCTCGTCGGTGACGTTTCCGTCAGTATCGCAGTACCGGAAGAGCACGCGGTCGTCGTCGACGAGCTCGTCGTGGGCGTCCGCCTCGATCTCGAAGCGGCCCTCGCCGTGGGCGATGGGGACTTCGATCACGTCGCCCTCGTCGTAGGCGACGGTCCAGGGGGTGTCGGCGCGCTCGACGCGGAGACGCACGGGTTCACACTGGAAGCGCGCGGAGGCGTTGGTCGTGAACGCGCCGGGCGTGAGCCCGGACTCCGAGCCGATCTGCGCGCCGTTACAGACGCCGAGGACGGGGACGCCGGCCTCGGCCGCCTCGCGGACCTCCGCCATGACCGGCGCGCGGGCGGCCATCGCGCCCGCCCGGAGGTAGTCGCCGTAGGAGAAGCCGCCGGGGAGGACGATCCCGTCGGGGTCCGCGGGGAGGCCGTCCTCGTGCCAGACGCGCTCGGCGTCGATCCCCAGGTGCCGGAGCGCGCGGACCGCGTCGCGGTCGCAGTTGGACCCGCCGAACTGGACGACGGAGACCGTCATCGCTCCGCGACCGCGACGTCGTAGTCGTGGATCGTGGGGTTCGCGAGCAGCCGCTCGGCCATCTCGTCGGCTCGCGCCTCCGCCGATGCGGCGTCCTCGGCCTCGAGATCGAGCTCGAACCGGTCCGCGGAACGGAGCGCGGAGAGCTCGAATCCGAGGCGTTCGAGCGCCCGCTTCGTCGTCTCGGCCTCCGGGTCGAGCACCCCCCGTTTCAGCCGGACCGTCACGGTCGCGGTGAATTCGGTCATCGTTCGACGGTGCGGGGTCGTGTGTAAAAACCGTTTTGGAACGCCTCGTCTATACACGAGTGTGGATCTATTTCGGTCGATCGTCGGGGATAGCGGTCGGAACGGAACGAAAGGGGCAAACCCCTCCGGGGTCTGGTGAGGGTGTATGCCACCGTTCGAACCGGCGGAGGTGATCGGCGCATGACCCGCGAACTGACCGAGATCACGGTCGTCGGAGGAGACGAGACGGGACTCATCGCGCGGGTCACGTCCCTGCTGTTCGAGCGGGGAATCAACATCGAGGGGCTCGACCAGGCGGTCCGCGACGGCGTCTTCCGGATGACGACGCGGGTCGACACCGCGGAGATGACCACCTCCCGCGGCGAGCTCCGGCGTGCGCTCGCCGAGCTCGGCCGCGACCTCGACGTCGACATCCAGGTGCGGTTCCCGAGCGACCGGGACGCCCGGCGGGTCGCGCTGCTCGTCACGAAGGAGACGCACGTCCCCGAGGCGATGTTGGAGGCGGAGGCGAACGACGAACTCGCGGCGGACGGCGAGGCCGAGATCCCGGTCGTGATCGGCAACCGGGGCGACCTGCGCTCGCTCGCCGAGCGCTACGACAAGCCCTTCTACGACGTCGGCGACGGGAGCGGCAACACCGACGAGGGGCGGCTGCTCGATCTCTTGGCCGAGTACGACGCGGACCTGATCGCGCTGGCGCGCTACATGCGCATCCTCTCGCCGGAGGTGGTCTTCCGCTACGAGGGTCGGATCGTCAACGTCCACCCATCGCTCCTCCCCGCCTTCCCCGGCGCGGAGGCGTACCGGCAGGCGAAGGACGCCGGCGTCCGGATCGCGGGGGTGACGTCCCACTACGTGACGACGGACCTCGACCAGGGGCCGGTCATCGCCCAGCGGGCCTTCGACGTGCCCGACGGCGCGACCGTCGAGGAGATCAAACGGCGTGGACAACCCCTCGAGGCCGAGGTGTTACTGGAGGCGGTCCGGCTCCATCTGGCGGACGCGATCGCGGTCCACCGCGGCACCGTCCACGTGCGCGAGGGTGCGGACGCGGATCCCGATCTCGGGCTCCCCGCGGCCGCGAGCGAGGCGAATCCGGACAAGCCGGTCGACGGCGAGCCGCTGACGCGGCCCGACGCGCCGACGCCCGGATCCGATTGAGCCCCTGGACCGACCGCGACGGCTCCGTTGGGACCCTATTTATCGGATAGAATACGTCCGAATCGGCCGTTCTATATCGAGTGCTAGTGGTACGAACTCCGTGAATCGAGATTCGTCGTTGCTGTTGGCGCTGAACGTCTCCAAAGCCCCAGTCGCGAGGACTTGGGGGCCTCGCTCAGTCGCTCGCGCTCCTTCGTTGCGGTCCTTGTGTCGGCCGCCGTCGCCCTTCCGAGAGGCCTCGTCTCTCGACTTCCCGCTCGCTCACGCTCGCGGGAATCGCGACTGCCCCGTTGAGTCCCACCCGACCGCACCACCGGAAGACGGTCCTGCGCTCACTTCGTTCGCTGCGCGGGCTGCGACTTCCATGCTCCCGCTCGTTCCACTCGCGGGAACGCACCCGCACCTCACGCCTCCCCAGCCTCGCCGCTCGCGCTTTCAGCGCTCGCGGCGTCCCTCGCGGGCTCCTCGCGGCCTCCGGCCGCTCGGAGGCGCGCCACCGCAATCGATTACTCCTTCGCCTATATTGACCGAAGCGGATTCGGATGCGCTCTTGGACCATGAGTGCCACCGACACACTCATAGAACTCGCGGCATAGATCGTGATATATGAACACGCATCGAGCGGGTGATCGGCATGTCCAGTAACGGTGACGACGCGGTCAAGACGATCTGCCCGTACTGCGGCGTGGGCTGTGGGATCCAGATCCAGCAAGGCGAAGACCTCGGCGACGTGAACTTCAGGCCGTGGGGCGACGCTCCGGTCAACGAGGGCCGTATCTGTATCAAGGGGGGCGCGGCGACGCAGGTCATCGACCACGAGGACCGGCTCACGGAGCCGCTGATCAAGGAGGACGGCGAGTTCCGCGAGGCGACCTGGGAGGAGGCGTACGACCGGATCGTCTCGGAGATGGAGCGGATCCGCGAGGAGCACGGCCCCGACGGCATGGGCTTTTACGGCTCCTCGAAGACGATGAACGAGGAGAACTACCTCCTCCAGAAGCTCGCGCGCCGGTACGGCACCAACAACGTCGACAACTGTACCCGGATGTGTCACGCCTCGACCGTCTGGGCGCTCCGGACCAGCCTCGGCGCGGGCGCGATGACGAACAGCATGGAGGACCTGGAGGAGGCCGCCGACGTGTTCTGGATCCAGGGCGCGAACCCCGGCGAGCAGCACCCGATCGCCAACAGCCAGTACTTCCGGCAGGCGGTCCTGGAGGGGGCGACCGTCATCCAGGTCGACCCCCACGCCAACAAGACCACGCGGTCGTTCGACATCGAGGAGACCGACCGACACATGCACCTCCAGTTGAATCCGGGTGCCGACATCCCCCTGCTCAACGTCGTGCTCAAGACGATCCTCGAGCGACACGAGGCGGAGTCCGACGCGGGATGGATCGACGAGGACTTCATCGAGGAGCGGACCGAGGGCTTCGATCACCTGAAGGAGACGCTCGCCGACTTCGACAAGGAGGCCGCAGCCGAGGAGGCGGGCGTCCCGCTCGAGGACATCGAACTCGCCGCCGAGAAGTACGCGATGGCGAACAACGCCGCCATCTTCACCGGGATGGGGATGAGCCAGCACACCTGCGGCGTCGACAACGTTCAAAACGAGATCAACCTCGCGCTGATCACGGGCAACCTCGGCAAGCCCGGCACCGGCGTCAACCCGCTTCGCGGCCAGAACAACGTCCAGGGGACGAGCGACGTGGGCGCGATGCCGAACGTGTTGCCCGGCTACCAGCTCGTCGACGACGACGAGGCCCGCGAGTCGGTCGAGGCGGTGTGGGGGTTCGAGGTACCCGACGAGCCCGGCCTCACCAACGTCGAGATCTCCCACGAGGCAGGGAAGTCGGTCCACGGACTCTACGTGATGGGCGAGAACCCCGTGATGAGCGAGCCCGACGGCAACGTGGTCGAGGAGCGGCTGAAATCGCTCGAGTTCATGGTGGCACAGGACATCTTCATGACCGAGACCGCGCAGTTCGCCGACGTGGTCCTCCCGGCGACGACGTGGGCCGAACGCGGCGGCACGGTCACCAACACCGACCGGCGCGTCCAGCGGATGCGCGGCGTCGAGAAGGTCCACGAGAACACGAAACACGACCTCGACGTCCTGATGGAGGTCGGCAGCCGCCTCTTCAGCGAGGAGGAGTTCCGCTTCGACGACGTGGAGGCCGTCTTCGAGGAGCTGCGGGAGGTGTGTCCGATCTATCACGGGATGACCTACGACGGCCTCGGCGAGGAGGGGCTCCACTGGCCCTGCTACGAGGAGGGCGACGAGGGCGACCAGTTCCTCTACGAGGACTCCTTCGACACCGAGAGCGGCCTCGGGCAGATCGAGGGGGTCCGCCACCAGCCGCCGGCCGAGGTGCCCGACGAGGAGTACCCGCTCATCCTCACGACCGCCCGGCTCGAGGAGCACTACAACACGGGGACGATGAGCCGGCGCTCGCCCACGCTCTCGCGACAGCACCCGGAGAACTTCGTCGACGTCCACCCGAAGGACGCCGAACGCTACGACATCGAGGACGGCGACACGGTGACGCTCCGCTCGCGGCGCGGCGAGATCGAGGTGAAAGCGCAGGTGACCGAGGACATCAAGGAGGGCGTCGTCTGGACGACGCCGCACTTCGCGGCCGCCTCCGCGAACCGGCTCACGAACGACGTGTTAGACGACCGCGCGAAGATCCCCGAGTACAAGGCCGCCGCCGCGGACATCGCGGTGACCGTCTCCGACGGTGGCGAGCCGACCGGCGACGACCCCGAGCCCGCCGACGATTGAGTCCCTCCCGACTTTTCTCCGAGACCGCGCTCTCACGCGATCGGAACGACCTCCAACGCTCTTGACCCGTCCCCGAGAAGGCCCAGTATGGCCACCACCGACGCCGACACCGACGACGGACCGCCCGAATCCGACCTCGCCGTCGCGCGCGCGACCGACACGCGGCCCATCGAGGCGGTCGCCGCCGACCTCGGCCTGACGCCCGACGACATCGAACCGCGCGGGACGGGCGTCGGGAAGCTCACCCTGGACGCGGTTCGGTCGGCGACCGCGGACGGGATCGACGGAACGACCGTCCTCGTGACGGGAATGACGCCGACGCCGAAGGGCGAGGGGAAGACGGTGACCACCGTCGGCCTCGGGCAGGCGCTCGCGGCGCTCGGCGAGTCGACGACGGTCGCGGTCCGCGAGCCCTCGCTGGGGCCGGTCTTCGGGATCAAGGGCGGCGCGGCCGGCGGCGGCTACTCGCAGGTGTTGCCGATGGAGGAGATCAACCTCCACTTCACCGGCGACATCCACGCGCTGACGGCCGCCCACGACCTGATCGCGGCGGCGCTCGACAACCACCTCCACCAGGGGAACGACCTCGATATCGACGTGCGGCGGATCGACTGGCCGCGGGCGCTCGACGTCAACGACCGCGCGCTCCGCGAGACGGTGGTCGGCCTCGGCGGCCCCACGCGCGGCGTCCCGCGCGAGGACGAGTTCGTCATCACCGCGGCCTCGGAGCTGACGGCCGTGCTGGGGCTCGCGAGCGACCTCGAGGACCTCAAAGCGCGGATCGGTCGGATCGTCCTCGCGGCGGACGCCGACGGCGAGCCCGTGACCCCGTCGGATCTGGGTGTCACGGGGGCGGTCGCGGCACTGCTCCGCGACGCGTTCCGCCCGAACCTCGTCCAGACCGTCGAGGGCGTCCCGGCGCTCGTCCACGGCGGCCCGTTCGCGAACATCGCGCACGGCACCAACACGCTCGTGGCCGACCGCGTCGGTGCGTCCCTCTCGGAGTTCCTCGTCACGGAGGCCGGTTTCGGCGCCGACCTCGGCGCGGAGAAGTTCGCGCACATCGTCGCCCGCGAGGGGATCGTCCCGGACGTCGCGGTCGTCGTCGCGACGGTCCGCGGGGCCAAACGCCACGGCTTGGAGATGTGGCCGACCGACTTCGACGCGCTCGCGGAGCCGGATCCGGACGCGGTGCGCGCCGGCGTCGACAACGTCCGACGCCACGTCGAGATCGTCGAGTCGTTCGGGATCCCGGCGGTCGTCGGGATCAACGTCTTTCCCGACGACGCGGAGGCGGAGCTCGCGGCGCTCGAGGAGGCGCTCGCGGCGGAGGGGATCGCGGTCGCCCGGTCGACGGCGTACCGCGACGGCGGCGACGGGGCGGTCGACCTCGCCGAACGAGTCCGGGAACTGGCCGGAACCGGCGAGTTCGCGCCGCTGTACGACGTCGACGAGCCGGTCCGGGAGAAGATCGAGACGGTCGCCCGCGAGGTGTACGGCGCGGACGGGGTGGAGTACGTCGACGGCGCGGACGACGACGTCGACCGCCTCGAGGAGTGGGGGTACGGCGACCTCCCGGTGTGTCTCTCCAAGACGCCGTACTCCTTCGCCGACGACCCCTCGCTGACGGGCGTCCCCGAGGGGTGGACGCTCACCGTCAGGGAGGTGACGCCCTCGGCGGGAGCCGGGTTCCTCGTGGCCAAGACCGCCGACGTGATGACGATGCCGGGACTGCCCGCCGAGCCGGCCGCCGAGAAGATCGACGTCGACGCCGACGGCGACATCACCGGGCTGTTCTGACGGCCGGTTAGCCGATCTCGCGTTTCTCCTTCGAGACGACCTCCACCTCCGCGATCCGCGTGTCCGGGTACCCGCCGTCGGCGTCCTTCTCCGCAGCCTTCACCATATCCCAGACGACGTTGAGCCCGGTCGTGACGCCCTCGAGCGCCTCCATCTCGCAGCCCGTCTTACCGGTCGTCTCCACGGCGACGGTCGCCTCGATCCGATCGTCGTCGACCGCGAACTCGGTGTCGACGTTCGTGATCGGGATCTGGTGACACATCGGGATCGTCTCCCAGGTGTGTTTGACGGCCTGGATCGCGCCGATCCGCGCGGTCGCGAGCACGTCACCCTTGGCGATCCCGTCGGCGCGGACCGCCTCTATCGTGGCGGGCGCGAGCCGGATCTCCCCGCGGGCGACCGCGCGCCGGGCCGTGTCGGGCTTGTCGCCCACGTCGACCATCTGGACGTCGCCGTCGGCGGTCGTGTGGGTCAACTCGTCGTCCGGGGTCGACTCCAGCTCCGGGGTCGGATCGACCGGGTCGTCCGGGCCCGTCTCCTCACTCATCGTACAGCGCGTCCGGGAGCCGGTCGATTAAGTCCGTCGCCACGAGGCCGTGTCCGTTCGCCTCCGCGGCCGCGTCGCCCGCGAGCCCGTTCACGTACGCGGCCGCGGCCGCCGCCTGGAACGGGTCCGTTCGACCCATGGTCGGGGCTTTTTGCGCCGCGAGCGCGCCGACCGTCCCCGCGAGCACGTCGCCGGTCCCGCCGACCGTCATCCCCGGATTGCCGGTGCGGTTCTGTCGGACCCTCTCCCCGTCGTCGCTCGCGATCACGTCGTACCGACCCTTCACGAGGAGCGTGTGGCCGATCTCGGCGGCGAACGCCCGGACGAGGTCCGCCCGCTCGGTCGGGTCCGCGGCGGTCTCGCCGCCCATCCCGCGGAGTTCCCCCTGGTGTGGCGTACAGGTCAGCTCGGCGTCCGTGTCGACCTCGGGCACGACCTGGAGCGCGTCGGCGTCGACGACCGCCCGGCCGGAGAAGTCGGCGAGGAACCGGCGAACCAGCTCGAGCGTCTGCGCGTCGTCCCCCGTCCCCGGCCCGATCACGACGACGTCCTGCCCGGCGGCGAGGTCGGCGATCCGCGGGAGGTGGTCGGGCGAGAGCGCGTCGCCGGGAAGCCCGCGGACGATGAGGTCCGCGGAGTAGCCCTGGATCTCGTCGGCGACGCTCGCCGGACAGGCCACCCTGACGAGGTCGGCGCCGGCCCTGAGCGCGGCCCGCGCCGACAGCGCCGGCGCGCCGGTGTACGGCCCGCCGCCGACGACGAGCACCTCCCCGTTCTCCCCCTTGTGCGAGTCCGGGTCGCGCCCGAACGCGAGGAGGTCGCCCGGCCCGGTGTACCGCTCCGCGGCCGCCGGGATCCCGATGTCCGCGACGATCACGCCCGCGTCGAGCCGGTCGAGTCCCGGCTTCGCGTCGTGGAAGGTCACGACGCGGTCCGCCTCGACGGCGACCGCCCCGTCCCCGCCGGTCGGATCCCCCGTGTCGGCGTCGACGCCCGAGGGCACGTCGACGGCGATCACGGTCGCGCCGTCTCCGCGATCTCCGTCGCTCTCGTCGCTGCCGTTCCCGTCCCCCAGCGCGTTGATCGTCTCTGCCGCGGTCCGGGCCGGTTCGCGGAGCGTGCCGGAGACTCCGGTACCGAGCATCGCGTCCACGACGACGTCCGGCGACCCGAGATCGAGGTCGGCGGAGTCGACGACGGTTTCGGTCGGGATCTCGGCCGCGCGGAGCGCCTCCCAGTTCTCGCGGGCGATCGCGGTCCCGATCGACTCCGGTCGCCCGAGCAGGTGGACCGTCACGTCGCGGTCGGCGAGGAAGCGGGCCGCGACGAACGCGTCCCCGCCGTTGTTTCCGCGGCCGCACACGAGCGCGACCGCGTCGCCGGGGGCGCTCGCGGCTCGGACCTCGCGGGCGACCGCGTTGCCGGACGACTCCATCAGCTGTTTCCGCGGGACGCCGAGGGCGGCCGCGTTCGCGTCGACGGCCGCCATCCGTTCGCTCGAGATCATATCGGCGATCCGCGGGTGAGAGGTATAACCGTGGTGGCCGTCGCCCCGCCGGACGCCGATCCGGGTCGGCGGCTACGAGAGATGGCGGACGAGCGCGTCCGTCACCGCTTCGCGCTCGTGGTGGACCCAGTGTGAGGCGTCGGGGAACGTTCGGAGACGGGCGTCATCACAGTACCCGAGGCTTTCCTCGGCCATCGAGGGGAGGAGCGCGATGTCGTCTTCTCCCCAGCAGATCAGCGTCGGCGGGGCGACGACGTCCGCCGACGGAGGCTCGGACCGACGGAATCCCCGGTACCAGTTGACTCTGGGCTCGACGCCCGTATGCCGCCAGGCGGCGCGGTAGCGTTCGATCGTCTCCTCGTCGAACGTGCCGGGGTTCGATGTCACCTCGAGCGACTCGACCATGTTGGCCATGTCGTTCCGCCCCAACGCCCACTCGGGGAGCGCCGGCAGCTGATAGAACCACACGTACCAGCTCCGGAGGATCTGTCGGAGGCTGGATCGCAAGGTCTCTCGATACACCGTCGGGTGAGGGACGTTGAGTATCCCGAGCCGATCGACGACGGAGGGGCGACGGAGCGCCACGTTCCAGGCGACGAACCCGCCGAAGTCGTGCCCGACGACGTGAGCCGACTCTCGACCCTCGCTACGGATCAGTCCACGGACGTCGACCGTGAGCTCGGAGAGCCGATAGGCGTCGATCCCCTCGGGTGCCTCGCTCAGATTACACCCCCGCTGGTCCGGGACGAGCACGCGAAACCCCGCCTCGACGAGCGGGCCGATCTGATCGCGCCACCCGTACCAGAAGTCGGGGTGACCGTGTAACAGGACGACCAGCGGGGCGTCGGGGTCGCCGGCGGTCACGACGTGTACCCTGACGCCGTTCACGTCGCGGTAGGCGGACTCGACGTCGGGGTCGGTCAGCAGCGATGCGTCGGTGTCGATGGGCGTCTCGGTGGATGACATCGGTGGGTACCTCCGGTGACGACCGCGTTCGTGTCACGAACGTGAACCGGTCTCCCGGACGGGCGATCGTAGACGACGGAGCCGCATACGACGACTGCCACATCCGTGGGGTGGCTTTTATATTCGTGAACCGGCCGCACGACGGTACCCCACGTCGCGGACGGCGGCCGACTCACCGAACCATCTCACCGAACACGCGCTCCTCGACCTTGCGGAGGTGCTCGCCGACCGTTCCCGGAGTGATCCCGACGACCTCGCTGACGTCTTCCAGCGACGCCCGCCGGGGTTCGCTGTAGTAGCCGAGATCGACCGCCGTCTCGAGCACCTCCTCCTGGCGCGACGTGATCAGTCTGGTGAACGACGAGCCGTCGGCCTCGTACTCTCCGGTTTCGAGGATCTCGACCGAGACGTACTCCGCCTCCTCGACGCGCGCGTACAGGCTTTTGAACGTCTCGTGGGTCCCCAGATACGTCACCTTCAGCCGGTCCTCGGAGGTGAACCGGATCGGCGTGTCGACTACGAGAAACGAGTCCCGTTGGAGTTCGAGCGCTCGACGAACCGGCTCGGTCGGCTCGAACTGGCTCACCGCCATCCAGCGGTCCGTGCCGGCGATGAGGTAACTGATGACGTGGGGCGACTCCTCCATGATCCGCCTGTACCGCTCCTGACTGCCGCTCGCCTCCGCGAACAACAGCACGGTCTCGTCGGCGAGAAGCTCGACGTAGTGAATGGCCCGCCGTTCGATGGCGGGATCGTCCGTCAGCTTCCCTCCGAGCGGATGGAACGCACCGCCCCCGCTCGGCTCGATCGACATCGTGAGATACCGCATACGACGACGTAACGCGTGTCGGACTAAACTCTCATGGACGGCCCTTTTATATCCCACGGGTGGTGAGGCAGCGTGCCTACGGCCCTCCGGCGGTAATCAGTTCTTCCAAGGCTCCATACGCGTCTTCCGACCCGACGACGACCAGCACGTCGTCGGAGCGATTGCCGTCTCGCGGGGATTCGTCAGTCCGGACATCCTCGGATTTCTCAGCCTGATGGCTATCGTCACGATGGGGCTTTCCACGTACGTCATCAACTATAACTCCCAGATCTGGTTGCGCGTCGAGCCCTACTTCGTGCGGTTCGAGAGTCCTGACAAGCGCGACATCGAACTCCGGACGTACCGCGATCACGCGGTCGTGATCGGCTACGACGACGTTACGAAGCGGGTTCTTCTGCTGTGTTGAATAGCGGCCTAATCGACTACTATCACGGGGTAGAAGGACGAAGCCGAGGAAATCGATTCTGTCCATGGAAGTCGATCTCCTCGACTTCGTTGAGCAGTGTCGTCGCCTAGTCAAACAAGCGTTGGGAAAGCACGCGGGCGAACCCGCCAGCGGCGGGTTTGCCCGCTGGAAACACGTTGTGCTACACTGTTTTCGGCTCGAAGACGGCCACAGCTATCGTGAAACGCCGAATCGGCTGAAGTACATGGCTGAGATTCGTAACGTCCTCGGCTTAGATCAAGACGATCTCCCAGACTACAGCACGATCTACAAATCGTTCGATCGGCTGAAAATGTGGGTATGGCGGGCGCTGCTGCGCGTTTCCGCGCAGCAGCACCCACAGTCTGGCCACGCTGCGCTCGACAGCACGTTCTTCGATCGGCGACGCGCGTCCTCGTACTTTCGGCAGCGGGCAGGACGGACGATACAGACGCTGAAAGTGACGAAATTGACTGATGTGGAATCGCTGGCTGTTCTTGACGTTCACATCGCAGCTCGGTGGAAGCACGATACGAAGACGGGACCGCAGGTCGTCCGCCGAAACGCGGACGACCTGCAGTCCGTCGCCGCCGACAACGGCTTCCAAGACTGGCACACCGAGTACGAGATCGCCGCACATGACATCGATTACCTCGTTCATTACCGCGGTTCGTCAGCGAACGCAGCCGCGAACAACGCACTCAACCGGGCAAAGGGCTACTCTCAGCGGTGGATGGCCGAAACATCGTATTCGGCTACGAAGCGCTCGCTCGGCGATGCCGTGCGAGCGCTCGGCTGGTACCGGCAGTTCCGTGAGATCGTCTTGATGTTCGCCATCACAAACATAGAATCGCTATGTGAACCGCTGTGACCGTGACTCAGCATCTATTCAACACAGCAGATAAAACAGGTCTTCCAAAAAGGGCAGCGCTTGCCGGACGAAATCGCGGAAGGAGGCGTCGAATATGGTGGAACGGTTACGACGGATCTCGCCTACGGCCGGCCGATTCACGAGATCCCACGGTACATAGAGACTCATGGGATCGATGAAGTCGTAATAGCCTCACGTGGTCGCGACGGTGCCGTGTTAAGCTAAGAACGAGGCGGGACGAGGATTCAGTGCCTCTGCCGAAAACCGTCCGCCTCACCGGGCCTACCGAGTGGATCGACTTGGAGTTTGTGGAGCGAGAGCGGACACTCCACGAGATCATTGGAAAAGGTATTCGTCACCACCTCGCTGAATTATCACTTTCGAATACAGTTATTCATCTTGGGGAATTGGGTGTCCAACGAAGTCGTGTTGCCGTTCACAACTGGGTACAGAAAGCCGATCTACAGCCAGCTGACGGTGAGAGTCCGGATCGCGTTGCGGTCGATCAGAAAGCGATCCGGATCAACGACGAGCAGTACTGGCTGTACGCTGCTGTCGATCCACAGACGAACAGAATCCTTCATTCGCGGCTGTTTTCGACGTATACGATCCCGATCGCACGAGAATTTCTCACTGAACTAGCTGAGAAACACGACGTCGAAGACGCACTGTTTCTCGTCGATGACGCAGACGATCTGATCGGTGGACTCTGCCGCGAAAACTACAGCTACCGCGTCGAACGACACGGCTTCAGAAATTCTGTCGAACACGTTTTTAGAGAAGTACAACGGCGAACCTCTTCGTTTTCAAACCGTTTCAGCCACGTCGATCCACCGACCGCGGAAACGTGGTTACAAGCCCACACCGTCTGGTGGAATCATGCTTAAGTTAACACGACGCCCGTTTTGATCGACGCTCTCACTTTCGGGACCTGGCTCGGTCGAACCCGAATTAAAATCGAGAATCCCGTTTCCGTGCGTCGTCACGAGTCGGACGTCCCGAAGCGCCGTCGGAATTCGCGCTCTATCTGCCCGAGCACGAGGGGGAGGAGACTCATCCCGAACACCAGCAGCCACCCCTCGAAACCGATAGGGGTAGTGCTCAACGCCAGGGAGATGCCGGGCAGGTAGACTGCGCCGACGAGGATCACTGATGACAGTCCCAGCGCACCCCACACGTACAGGTTCTCCGTGACTTCGTTTCTGACGAGACCGGACGTTACGTCCCGGACGTTAAACACGTGCCAAAGCTGGGCGAAGGCTAGCGTGAGGAACGAGATCGTGACGGCCTCATCGGTGTCCATACCGCCGGGGTACATCCCACCACCGATCGCGAATGCACCGATGACCGCGGCTGAAATCAGTACTCCGAACAGCCCCAGTTCGGTCCAGTTGGTTCGCGTCATTATCGGTTCCTCGGGATCCCGAGGTGGACGGTCCATGATGTCACTGCTTCCACCGCAGGCACCGAGCGCGAACGCTGGAAAGATGTCGGTCACGACGTTGAGGAAGAGAATCTGTAGGGGGAGCAACGGGAGTGGGAAGCCGAGGAGCGCGGCGATCAGAATGACGAGCAGTTCGCTGACGTTACACGACATGAGATACAGGACGAACTTCCTAATGTTGCTGAAAATGATCCGTCCCTCTCTGACGGCGTGATAGATGCTCTCGAAGTTGTCGTCCTGCAGAATCATGTCCGACGCTTCCCGAGCAACTTGCGTCCCACGCTGACCCATCGCTACGCCGATGTCGGCCCGTTTGAGTGCCGGCGCGTCGTTGACACCGTCGCCAGTCATTGCAACGATAGAGCCTGCTGCCTGGTGAACGTCGATCAAATCGAGTTTGTTGGCGGGATTGACTCGCGCGAAGACGGAGGCGTTCACGAACCGGTCCCGCTCCGCCTGGGTGAGGTTTTCGACGTCGTCGAGTTCGCGGCCCTCGATGACCTCGGTGTCGTCCGAGTCTACCAGCCCAACGCTCCGGGCGATATTTTTGGCTGTTCCCGCGTGATCACCGGTCACCATGACAACTCGCATCCCCGCGTCCTGACACCGCTGGATAGTCGGTCTGACTTCTTCGCGCGGCGGATCGATCAACCCAACGAGCCCGATCAGAGACAGATCCTCGTACGGCGATCCCGCTGTCCGATCCACGTTTTTCCGGGCGAGTCCGAGAACGCGCAACCCGTCCTCGGCCATTCGTTCGCTCTGTTCGATCCACTCGTCCTTCTCGGTCGCCGATAGCTCCCGGGAGTCCTCTCCCGTCACTACCCGAGAAGACGAGTCGATGACCTCTTCCGGGGCTCCCTTTACGGCTACCGTGTACCGTCCGTCGGAGTCGTGGTACGTTGCCATCATCTTGACGGCCGGATCAAACGACACCTCCCAGGTTTCCGGCAGCGATTCGAGAAGGTCATCCCGGTCGAGTCCTCCCTTCATTCCGGCTATCAGGAGGGCGACTTCCATCGGGTCGCCCGTCACGTTCACCTCGCCGTCTTCCTCGGTCACGGAGGCGTTGTTACAGAGGACACCCACTTTGAGTGCCTCTTGCATGGCGGGGTCCTGCGGCTCGTCTCGCTCTTGACCGCCGTGCTGAAACGTCCCGTCGGTGTCGAGTCCAGTCCCCGTGACCTCCACCGAGCCATTCGCCAGCTCGTAGGCGGCCACAGTCATCTTGTTCTCCGTCAACGTCCCCGTTTTGTCAGTACAGATGACTGTTGTGGAGCCGAGCGTCTCGACGGAGGCGAGGTTGCTGATGAGTGCGTTGCGGTCGGCCATCCGCCACATCCCCCTCGCCAACACGAGCGTAGCGACAATGGGGAGCCCTTCCGGCACTGTCGCAACCGCCAGCGCGATGGCCGTTTCGACCATCAGGAAGAGATCCTGTCCCCTGAGCCATCCGGACACGAGGACGATAGCCGCCACCACGAGGAGTAATGGAACGAGTTTCTGTCCCAGATCGTCTAGCTTCTCCTGGAGTGGCGTCTTCTTCTCACCTGTCTCTTGGAGCGATGCTGATATCTGTCCCAGTTCCGTGTCCGGTCCCGTGGCGACAACGACTGCTTCCGCGGTCCCGCGGGTCAGGTACGTCCCCTTGTAGAGCATGTTCTCCCGCTCGGCAAGGGGAACGTCCTCATCAAGAGGGTCGCTCGTCTTGCCGACGGGGACCGATTCGCCAGTGAGAGCCGACTCATCAACTTGGAGTCTGGACGGATCTATTACCCGCAGATCGGCCGGGACAATATCCCCAGCATCGAGAATGACAATATCTCCCGGAACCAGATCTTCTGCCGGAATTTCTTGATCGTCACCGGCTCGACGGACCCTGGTTTCGATTTCCGTCATTTCCTGCAGGCTCTCCATCGAGCGGATGGCTCGCATCTCGGTGACGAAGCCGATAGCGCCGTTTATGACCAGAACAGCGAGAACCGCGGTACCTTCGATAACATCCCCCATCACGAACGCCGCCACGGCCGCGACTGCGAGCAGGAGGACGATGACACCCGTAAATTGGCTTATGAGAACCTCTAGCCAACGTCGTTGTTCGACTTCGTGCAGCTCGTTGGGACCGAACCGCTCTCGTCTGCGCTCGACTTCCTCTTCCGTCAGTCCCTCGTCTTTGGATACCCCGCGTTGCCCAAGAACGTCGCTCACCGACCGTGACCACGGTGGCTGACTCCCGCTCCTATCTGGCACCATGGCTCAGTGAGATCCCTGATTTCCCGTCACGGAACTACTTCGAGCTTGAATCGTTGTATAACCCGTGGGTAGGTGGGTTAAACAGCCGCAACACGGCGTCTTCGGGATGGCGGACGTTCTTCTCGTTGCTCGAATACAAGTGTGAGCGCGAGGGGACGCACTTCGTCACGGTGGACCCGAGAGGGACGACCAAGGAGTGCGCGTCGTGCGGCGTTTCGACCGACAAGCCGTTGTGGGTCCGTGAACACTCCTGTCCTGCCTGCGGATTTGAGGCGGACAGGGACGCGAACGCGGCGTGGAACATCCGTTCTCGCGGTCTACAAGATGTAGGAGTGGGGTACTCCGAATCAACGCCTGTGGAGACTGCGCTCCCTGCGGACACCGATTCGGTGCCTACAAAGCGCGTCGTCGAAGCAGGAAGCCCTACCCTCAAGGAGCGAACGGCGTCAGCCGTGAGCGAGTAGGGTAGTTCACGAATACTGATAGCCTTGGGTACAGACGCTCCGCCACTTCTGGTTGGTCAAGCTGTGTCAGTCTCACTCATTGACGGGAGCGGCGTGACCCGAAACACGTAGTCTTCGTAGGCGAGATCCAGATTCGTCGGGCTCTCGTCGTCAGTATGCTCTTGACATAAAACGGCCGTTGCTTCGACTGCGCCGTGACCTGTCTCCTCCTGATACCGTTCGAGAACTTTGAACGTCGCTGGTTTGTCGCAACCGCGACGGTGGCACCGGCGAGACGAGTCGGGGCTGCCGCTATCTTCGCGTCGAGTCTCATCGGGCACGTCTTCTGTATCGTCAGATGGTTCAACTTCTTCGGCACGGACAGGCGCTTCGGTAATCTCTCGCTGGCGTTGTTCTTCGCTAGAGGCTTGCTTTTCTCGGTCGTTTTTCGTATCTGCCATTCTTCTTCTTAGGTGATCGGACGACATAATCCTGTGGCTCTCCCCGCCTCTATACAGTACACAGACAGATCATCCCCTGTGTCCATGAACTGTCATCGTTACATGGGACACAGAACGAAAGTCCCTCCACTGGATAGTTGACGCACAAACAGACCAGAGATGGGGGATTAATGCGTCTCCCATGCTGGAAGATAACAATGGACATCACGCAACAGAATGAGACGCTCCTGGTGCCCGTAGCGAACCCTGAAACCGTAGAACGATTACTCGACACCGCTATCGATATCGCTCGCGGTCAGTCGATGCGAATCGTCCTCTTACACGTGGTCGAGGTTCCCCCTCAGATTCCACTCTCCTCGGGTGACAGTCTCATCGACGACGATGGTGAAGAGGTACGACTCCTCAATGAGGCGGTCGAACAAGCCACAGACGCTGACATCCCAGTCGAATCACGAATGCGGTATGCGCGGGATGTTGCCACCGGAATCGTGGGGGCAGTCGATGTACACGACGCTGACGCTATGATCGTCGGATGGCGGGGACGACCTCGACGGCGTGACATCATCCTGGGGAGTTTCCTCGACCGCATTCTCGGTGAAGCATCCTGTAGCGTCTTCGTCAAACGCATCCGCACACGTTCGAGGGCTATTGATTCTATCTTAGTTCCAATCGCAGATGGCCCACACTGTGAGTTGGCCGTCAAGCTCGCCGGGACGATCGCGGCACAGCACAACGCGTCCGTTCGTCTGTTTCACGTTACGCATCTCGAAGTAGATGATTCAACGCAGGCTGACACCTCAACGCTTCTTCAGGACTACGAGTCTTTCCTCGCTGAAAAAGACGTTAGCGTCGAGACATCGACCATCCAGAATGAACATGTTGCGGGCGCGATTACGGACGAAACGACAAACCACGATCTTACCATTCTCGGGACCACGCGCGATCCGTTCCTCAAGCGAAAGCTCGTCGGGTCGGTCGCCGAAGGCGTCGGACGGGCAGCTGCCAGTTCGGTGATTTTGACGCGCAGCATCCCGAAGGACGAAGACGTCTGATGATACACGGAACGCCGAGGCCGATGGACCGTCACTCGGTCCCTCACGATCCGTGTCGCCCTTCATCCCCTGCTAAACGAGCGTAGCCTCAGCAATGATCACTCACAGTCGCGCCTCTACTCACGGCACCTGACAGCAGGTTGGATTGGTTCTGGGGCCAGCACTGTTCACCGGCGTTCTCTTTGCTTCTCCGTACGACTTCGCTCATCTCGGCGACACGCGTCGCCAGCGTCTCGGCGTCGGTCGAATCTAGGAGTTGTTCGACACGTTCGAGAACGATCGAGCGAGGAGTGCGCCTGTAGCCCGCTTCTCGCCCTTCCGATGGAGTGATTCGCTCGACGAATCCCGCATCGACGAGAACTCCGAGTCGCTTGCGGGCGGTTCTCTCGGTGGTCATGGCCTCTCTGCGACGGTTCCGACCGAGTGCGGTTCGTAGGCCCTTTTCACCACGGAGCGAACGCGCTCCTCGGGAGTGCCTCCTCTTTCCACTCCTCGCGGACGCGTTGATTTACGTCGCGGGGTGATTGTCCGTCATTCGTATTCCCCCGGTGTACCCCGGTATTGCCTTGTGAGCAAATACCAACTTCGGCTGTTCGGGGGCGGTTCCGGATCTGTCCCTCGTGGTCAGCGAGCAGCCGTTCGCCGACACCTCCGCGTCGGGCGTGTCGAGTGTTGATTCGTAAGCGAAGTGGTGATCTGGAGAAATCAAAACTGCGAATCTCTGGAAGACGGGACGGACGAATTCTATATTGCGATATATGATTTACTCGATCGGGCTCGAACACGGGTTCTCCCCCCGACGGTCGCCGCCGACTCCGGAACGGTTAGGAGGACGCCGACGGAGGTCCACACATGACGAGTTCCGACTGGAGCGACTGGCTGCCGCGCGCGGTCGCGGAGGCCGACCCGGAGACCGTATCGCTGTGGTACCTCGGCTGTAACGGCTTCGCGATCAAGGGTCGTGACGGCACGGTTCTCTGGATCGACCCGTACGTGGGCACCGGCGACCCGCCGCGGACCGTCCGGATGATCCCGGTGCCGTTCGACCCCACGGACGTCGAGACCGCGGACGCGGTGTTCGCCACCCACGAGCACACCGACCACGTCCACGGTCCCTCACAGGCCCCGATCCTCGCGAACACGGAGTGTGAGTTCCTCGCCCCGGACGACTCGCTGTCTGTCGCCCGCGAAGAAGAGGCTTGGACCGACGAGTGGGACGTCGACGACGACCAGTTCACCGAGGTACACGAGGGCGACGAGTTCCGGATCGGCGAGTTCACCGTCCACGTCGTCGAAACGTACGACGCGGACGCAACCCACCCGGTCGGCTACGTGATCGACCACCCGACGGGGACGGTGTTCCACGCCGGCGACAGCAAACCCTCGTCGACGTTCCCGGCGCTCGCCGAGGAGTACGACATCGACCTCGGGATCCTGGCGTTCGGATCGATCGGAGCGATCCCCGACAAGGAGACCGGCGAACCGGTTCGAACCAAGTGGTACAGTGACGAGAACGAAGTGATCGAGGCCGCGAGCGCGCTGGAGATCGACCGGCTCGTCCCCACCCACTGGGACATGTGGAAAGGACTCACCGCGGACCCGACGGCGCTTCACGAGCACGCCCGCAGTTTCGAGTACCCGAAGCGGCTGGAGATCGTCGAGATCGGTGACCGGATGGAGCTGTAGGCGGGCGTCGTCGCCGCCACGGGCCGGGATCAGTTATCACGCCTGAGAGGTCGCCCGTGGAATTTAAGCCCTGGCTTGCGGAGGGTAGCGTATGAACGAACGGACGGCTGAAGCGACGACGACCGTCGAGGAGGACGGCGTTCGCGTCGAGAAGTCCTTCACCGACGACGCGTTTCCGGTACCCGCAGTGACCTTCGATCTCTCCTCCCGCCGCGAGGACGCGGTCCGGGTGCGGGTCGTCGACCGAATTCCCGAGGAGTTCCCGATGGACCGGGTCGGGTTCCATCCCGACTACGAGAGCGAGAACTGGACGGCCTACAAGGACCACCGGGTGGAGTTCGAGCGGGTCTTAGAGCCCGGCGAGTCCGTCGAGACGGTGTTCGGGATCCGCGACGACGATCCCGATCTGGAGGGGTTCCTCCGAACCCCCGTCATCGAGCACGTCCCCGTCGACGAGGAGATCGGTGACGTCCTCGGAACCGGCGAGACCGACGCGGTCCGGGAGGTGCTTTCCGGGGACCGCGCGACGCTGCCGGGAATGGAGGACGCGCCCGCCGAGAGCCACCCGACGAGCGGGGAAGACGCCGAGGCGGACGAGGATCCACTTCTCGGCGATCCGGCGGTCGAAACGGACGCAGCAGACGACGTGGCGTCCGCCGAAGACGGCCCGGAATCAACCCAGGACGACGCGGCGGACGGCATCGAGACGGGTCGGGAACCACGGACCGTCGCCGCCGAGACGACCGCAGCGGTCACTCGCCGCGAGGACGCATCGAAGACGAAATCGGCCGAAGATCGAGAGACTGACGAGGACCACGAAGACGACGGCGTCACGCCCGAAGTCGACACGGGATCCGACGGTTCGGGTTCGGGAGCCGACATCGATCCGGACGCGGGACCCGACGTCGACGCGGTCTCGGCGTCCTCCGAGGCAGGGGTCGCGGCCGCGCTCGCGGAGGAGATCCGGGCGGGAGCGGTCGACGAGGACGACATGGAGGTCCTGCGGTCGGAGCTCGACCTGGGCGTCCCCAGGAGCGTCGACGTCCGGATCAACAGGCTTCAATCGAGCGTCGCCGACATCGAGGCATACGCCGACGCGCTCGCCGAGTTCATCGACGAGGAAGGGACCGCGAGGGAGATCCTCGACGGCCTCGACGCTCGCGTCGAGGACCTCGAAGCCACGGTGGACGACGTCGACACCCGGATCACGGCGGGCGAACGGGCACACGGCGAGCTGGTCGACGACGTCCGGACGGTCGAGACGACGGTCGACGAGGTGGAAACGTCCGTCGAGACGGTCGAGTCGAAGACTGGCGACCTCGCGGAGATCGTCGAGGACGTCGAAACCGACGTCACGACCGTTCGCGGGGATATCGACGAGGTCGAGACGACGGTCGAGGATCTCGACGACACCGTTTCGGCCGTTCAGGCGACGACCCACGGGCTCGAGGAGACCGTGGAGGGCATCGCCGGGGACGTGACCGCGCTCGAGGCCGACCTCGCCGGGCTCGACGACGCGCTCGACGACGTCGACGACGACGTCGAGACCCTCTACGAGGAGGTCGACGACGCCGCAGCGGGAGTCGAACGGACGGACGGGCGGATCGACGACGTGGAAGAGCGGATCGGCCGGTTCGACGAGGAGTTCGACGACCTGTGGGATGACCTCGCGGAGGTCGATTCCCGGTTGACCGACATCGAGGGGCGGCTCGGGGACGACTTCGAGGACGTCGAGGCCGAGTTGGAGACGATACACGACCACCTCGAGGAGCTCGAGGCCTTCCGGAAGCGACTCAACGAGGCGTTCGGACCGTAGTCGGTCGAAAGCGCAACCCGTTTCAGCCGCGGTGCCCCATCACGGACAATGACACACCCGCTCCCGGTGGCCGTCCCCCGCAAGGGCCGTCCGCTGGAGGCCGTCCTCGAGCGGATCGCCGACGCCGGACGCACCGACGAACTCGACGCGCTCGCCGACCAAGTGAGCAACACGCTCCGCTACGAGAAGTCGGTGACGAAAGGCTCCATCGAGGCCGACGACGGCCCGTACCAGCGGCTCGCGGAGTACTCCGACCCCGAGGAGCCGGGAAACCCGGAGTTCACGCTGCTCCGTGACGACCGGGAGGGGAAGCCGCGACGGATCGTCTTCGACGCCGCGACCGTGACGATCGACGGCGTCGAACTCAAACTCGTGGGGCGCGAGGAGCCGTTCCGGGCGCTTCGAACCCACGAGTTCGCGCTCGGATTCGACTCGGCGGACCTCGTGTTGGAGGAGGTGGTCGGGATCCGGCCGACCGGGCTCGCCGGCCTCGCGGACGTCAACGACCGGATCGATCCGGTCGACACGGACGTCCGCGTGGTGAGCGGGCTCGGTGACACCGTGTATCACACGCTGATGGGTCGGCCCGAGGTGCTGGCGCCGGGACGTGAGTTGGACAGGCAGTTCCTCGCGGAGTACGAGGGACCGTTGTGTATCTCCCCGCGGTACGAGCGGCTCGTCACCGCCGTGTTGGGGACGGACACGCTGGAGGACGTCGAGTTCGTCTATCCGGACCCGGAAACGTCCGAGGAGGCGGCCATCGCGGACGCGGGAATGGGCGTGTACCTCACCGTCACCGGATCGACGGCGCGGGATCACGGGCTCGTGCTCGGCGAGCACCTCTTCCCGAGCGAGACGGTCGTGATGCGTAACACCGCCGAGGATCACCCGCATTTGAAACGCGCGCTCGCGTTGTTCGACGGACTGAGTGCCGAATCGAAACTCGCGGTCTGATCCGCTCTCAGGCGGTCGATACGGGATCGACCGTCCACGAGCCGGCACTCGTGAAAGTTGCGAGCAGCTTAGCTGTCGGCGATCGGTAATAGTCACCGTTCGACGGGATGGGTACTGAGTGATATAGAGGGAGACGTAATCCTCATAGGAGCGCTTAACACGGTATAACGGAGGAGATGATCCATGAGTACAGCGGTACCGACGACGTTCGGATTCGTGTGTGTACAGAACGCGGGACGGAGTCAGATGTCGGCTGCGTTCGCTGAGCGAGAACGTACTCGCCGAGGGTTAGGGGACGATATCGAGATCCTTACCGGCGGTACACACCCGGCCGAACGCGTTCACGACGAAGTGATCACGGTCATGCGGGAGCGAGACGTCGATCTCTCGAACCGGACGCCACGAGCGGTCTCGACCGAGGAGCTCGAATCGTGTGCTGTCGTCGCCACGATGGGCTGTTCGACGCTGGAACTGGACGCCGAGAACGTCGACGTTCGAGACTGGGCGTTAGACGATCCGCACGGGCAGGACCTCGACACTGTTCGCGAAATTCGCGACGACATAGAGCGACGCGTCAAGGCGCTGTTCGACGAGTTCTATCCGGACGAACCGTAGCGTAGACGTACCAAACCAGCAATCCTCCGCTTGTGGGAAGTCCCATCGTTCACGGCCGGGAGGATGTCACAACAAGCAACTACTACGATATTTCCCCGTTGGACCGCACACGACGGTGAAATCGACTCGAATCCCCGTACAGCCTCGGTCGTCACCGATTCGACCCCCACGCTAGGAAGGCGTACACCGACGAGACCCCCTGAGGTAGAGCCCGCGTTCAACACGGGCTGAATGGTATGTACTGAGAGTGCTGGCCTGAACGTGAGTAGTCTCTGTAGTTGCGGACGCCAAAACTGCTGTACGGATTCGAAACCAGTCCATGAATTGTTGAGATGGCCATTGACAAGTTACATCTTCTCGACAACTTATCATTCTGAAACTTGTAGGGTTAGATACGATGTGTCGGAACCACGAGGCAGTGAACTACGCAACAGGAACAGCGACATCGAAAACCGGGCTTATCAACATGTACATTCACGGCGGTACGCTCCTCTCAGTACTCACACTGCTGGTGGGGCTGGTGAGCACTGGAACGGTAGATGCCGCGATTCAGGTGTGGTGGCAGTTGGCTCTGTTGAAATCCTCTTCTTCAGATATATTCTTGCCTGAAACAGCCAGTCAATGAGAGTTGCGTAAAGACCAAACTGTTTTTCGGCCGGACATTATTCATTTGAAGTCACACAAGGCATTTAATCCGAACTCCACTTTGATCAAACAACATGTTCGCGCTAGCCGGGGACCGTCGTCTCACTTTAGCGATGCTCGGTGGTGTGTTAATCCCTCTCGTTCTGGGCCTCAACGAGGCTGCACAGGAGTATATCGGCCTTGCTGTCGTGGTGCCAATGTTGCTCGGATTCGGACTGATCGAAATCTACCGCTCATACGGAGACACCTACGGGAATTCCGGAAGAGCAGGCGTTCTGTTGACCGCTGCCGGTATATCTCTCTTGGGGCTCGTTGTTCTCGCCTACGCACTACTGCCACCGATGTTTGCGCTCCTGTACATCCTCGCCGTCCCGTTCGTCGCGGGGTCAGTCTCTCTCGCGCTCGGGTCAGGATTGCTTGCACTTGGTCTCCGAAAGGCTGGCCTCATCTCGCGCCCAGCAGTAGCAGGACTCGGACTCGGTGTAATTCCTATTCTTGGAGCGATGTTCTCGGCTAGTTTCGGTTCCGGCACTCCATCTGCAATCTGGGCAGTTCTCATCGGAATTCCGTACGGTTTTGGATGGGTTCTTACTGCCCATGAACTGCGGACAGCACATAGAGGCCGTGTTCCACAGTCGCCCCAAATCTCTGTCGGAAGGACCGTCATACCTCACGTAGTCGGTGCCGGTCTCGTTGGAGCGATATTGGTACTCCTCTCAGCCGGACGGTTTCTTCCGCTAGGTGCGCTCTCGACCACACCGTGGGTCGGAGAGAGCTTCGCATTGGACATCTTACATCTTGGGGTGGGACTCCTCGGTCTTGTTGTCGCCGTCTCGGGACGACCCGAGAAGGTGCGGACCTACGATCAGATTGTTGGTATCGGCGCACTGTGTCTGGTGGGTATCACACTGTTCGGGACGTTCGTCTCAGTACCCGGAATACACCGTCTTGCGGCTGAACTTGGGTTGATTCTTACGGACACCATTCTCTATGTCCCCATCGGAATTATCCTCACGACTCTTGGGTTCGGCGTTGCTGTTGAGGATTCTTGAATCAACTATACCGACCGGATAGCCCTCAATCTTGTTAGCAGTTGAGGACTTCAATATACTCGCATAATTATATCTTGATGGGCAATTAATATGCTCGTATGCCCCCGAATATCCCGACACGAACGGCCCTTCAAGCCACTAAGTTACTGCTCGCCGGAGCAGTTCTTCTCGTTACCGCAATGGCATTTAATTATCTCCCGCAACCATACTCAACGTGGCCAACCATTGGATCAATACCAGTCAGTCCTGAACTCGTCGTTCCGGCACTACTCGGCGTCGTTGTCGTGGTTGAAGCGTTTGTAGAGCAATTCAGTATTGCGTCAGTCTTCCTTGCTCTCTTCGGGGGCCTAACGTTCCTACTTGGTACAGCGAGCTTATACATGTTGTACGCAGTCGAATCTGGCGGGGTATTCTTCATTGGATTCTTCACGATGATCGCAGGGATTCTCCTTGCTGTCGGGGTTTTTCTCCACACAATTGTACGAACAGAACGCTTCAAAACTGCTTCTAAGGGAATAATAAATTCAATCTCTAATTAGTTAGATTTGGCTCTGTTGAGATCCTATTCTTCAGACACATTATCGCCTGAAACAGCTGGTCACTGAAAGCTACATATTACCCGACAATACTTTCAACAGATCGTCAAAGTTCTACGTTATTCTACGGGTGTGATTCTCCTAATTGCCTCTAATGATGTACCTAGAGAAACAGTTAGGGCAAGTACAATCAACCCAATTACTAACTGATCACGTAGCTCCAAGTATTGGCCTAACTCCTCAATTCCAAGCGGAGCAATATAACCTGCAATAAGCACCCCAACAATAGCGATTGTCACCACTACTATTCTCTTATCCTCTGGGACAGGCTTAAAGACAAACCAACCAGCACCGACAGTGGGAATTAATACAATCCCCCCTATAAATGAACCCCCCGTAGCTATCAGGAATAAAACCACTGTGACGGCCGCACACCAAAGGGCTATTTTTTGAAGTTCCACACAAATAAGTTCATAATAGCGCCACTTATACATTTGTGTTACATATCATTCTGACTACTCTATTATCGAACTAGGTAAATACCAACTCTTCTGCATTGACGGCAACCGGATCAAAATACATCACTTACTGAGGATCTCAACAGAGCCACTTCTTAAGTAGTCGAAATTTAGAATCACCGATACGAATATATGGATACCAAAGAAACACCATTCTATGCAGTCCCCGAACTCAAATTCCCTTCGGACCGTGTATAGTCGATATGGTCCCACAACGGATCGCAACGACATAGTTGCAGGATATGCAGCAGGAATCGGTGCCATCTTTGTGTCGGCACTATACATCACGTCGGTTTGGTTCGTTGACTCAACGGTTTTTGACCTCAGCTGGTCGCCGTACTTTGCGGCTCTTGAGTTTAACTGGGTCGTCTACTCTGGAGTGATTGGGCTGGCCTTTGCCGTGCCAGCGGCGTTTTTTGTCGGAGCGGTCGGCTGGCGGATTACCCCAACTCAAACTGCGTCAGGCGGTGCTTTGAAGGGTGCCGTTGGCGCTGTAGCTACGTTCTTGGTGGCTTTTGTACCAATCGCGGCGGTCGTCTTCGTGCTCGAAATTACGAGTTCAGAGTCAGTCGGAGCCGGTATCGCATTAGCGAATGCGCTTGAACTCTCTGGCATCTTTATCGCCGTCGGATTCATACTCACGTGGTGGCTCGCAATTCCTGTGGGCTGCCTCGTGGGAGTAGTATACACGGCCCGCCGTCCGATTGCGAATTAAACCGCGTACCATCGTAACTGGCTCTGTTGAAACGGATATTTCCAACAGGTAAAGCCGTGAAGCTATCGCTTACTACTTGTCCTGTATGGAACGGGAACGAGCCTAATTCGATACCCAATACCAGAACTCCACGAACGAATTCGGAAGATTCGGAAATCACACGCTTCCATTTATTACCCACCGGGTTCGTGTCGACAGTCCAACGATGATAACGGACGCCCGCGTACTTCAGCCGGAATTCATCCCCAGCGAGGTGAAACACCGGGATGCAGAGGTCAACACGCTCTCCAGTGTACTCCGCCCGCTCACTGACGGTGTACGAGCTGATCCGGCGTTCCTGTACGGGCCGTCCGGCACAGGGAAGACTTGTATCGCGCAGTTCACTGTCGAACGACTCCGCCAAGAAGTCGTCGACGTGAACTACCAGTACGTGAACTGCTGGGAAGACTACAGCCGCTTCAAAACCCTGTACACTATCCTCGACGGCATCAACAACACCATCGACATCCACCGGCAGTCAACTCCGAAAGACGTGCTGCTCGACCGGCTCAAAGACTACACCGGCCCACCATACGTTGTCATCCTCGACGAAGTTGACCAGCTCCAAGACAAGAGTCTGCTGTACGATCTCTACCGCGTCAAAGACCTCACAATGCTTCTCATCGCCAACAAGGAAACAGAAGTCTTCGCAGAGATTGACGACCGTCTCACCAGTAGACTCACGACCGCGACCCGTATCCACTTCGACCACTACTCCCGGTCAGAACTCACCACCATCCTTAATGACCGCGTTCAGTGGGGGCTTGTCCCGAATATAATCGATCAGGAACGCCTGAATCTGATTGCTGCGAAGGCGGCCGGTGATGCACGGATCGCTATCGGTATCCTGCGCAACGCCGCCCGGCACGCTCACGGAAACAGCCTCGATGAAATCCCCACAGATGTGATTCGAGATGTGGTTCCGGAAACGAAATCGGAAATCCAGCAGCAAACCATCGACCGCCTCACCGACCATCAACAAACCCTCTATGACATCATCACCGATCACGGCACTATCGAACCCCAAGCCCTCTATGATGAGTATCAGGAACGTGTTACAGATCCGAAGACCAAACGCACTGTTCGGAATCACCTCTCGAAGCTCGAACACTACAACCTCATCGGATCCGAAGGAAACACAAAAGGCCGCATCTATCGCGCCCTGACCTAACGAACGGTACAGATTCGCGGTGTGTGCTGGTGGGTTTCGGAAGTGACACGCCGATCCATAACCCGGACGGTGAACACGTGTTACTGTACGGATGCCACCGAACAACACTAACACCGAGTCCGATCCAGACCGTCCAGTTCCGGAAGGAACTCGTGACAACGTAACAGAAGCAATCACGAGTCACGGATTCCGCGAGTGGTACGATGAACGGCAGATTGAGCAGAATCTACTCGATGGGAAGCCGTATTTCAACGGCCCGTCACCGCGGAAACCACCGGACAGGCACACGCCGAGCAAACTGTTACAGTGTCACCGGAAGGCGCTGTACGCCCGGCAGAACGCACCGCGAGAAGGCACCACACCGGACGGGATCTTCTGGATAGGATCCACGTTCGAAGAGGACATCATCGTGCCGTACCTACAGGACGCAACCCCGGACGGTCTGTACATCCAGAATTCCCTGTGGATTGACGCGACCGTCACGGTTGGCGATACTGAAATGCGATTACGCGGGGCGACTGACCCAGTTGTCGTAACTGCAGACGGCGACCCAGCGATCCTCACGGAGATTAAAACGACAACTGATGTTGACCACTTGACCGAGCCGAAGCCACACCACAAGGCGCAACTCCACGCGTACCTGTACGCGCTCAACAACGAGTACGACTACCCTGTCACTGAGGGTCTCATCATTTACGGGTCGCGGAAGACGCTCGACATTCGCGTGTTCCAGGTCACGTTCGACGCGGACTTCTGGCAGCGCGTCGTGGACTGGATGGCCACGCAAACCGCCTACGAGCAGGGTGGTGAGTTACCGCCAGCTGATCCGGAGCGCGATTGGGAGTGTACGTACTGTTCGTTCAAGCATCGGTGCGGGCAGGCTGACACGCCGTACCAGGACATCGGGCCTGACGGACTACTCCCAGTGTTCGATGGGTACGACCGGGATACACTCACAGAGTATCTGGATGCACACGATGATGCACGACTCACACCGACACTCGCGCACGCGTACCCGGAGTTAGCCGCTGAGTACGGAGTGTATGACTGGTCGTGTCCGCGGTGTAGTGAGACGTACGCGTGGGACGAATTCGACTGGGATGGGGACACATCGAACCTTCCGATCTGCCCAACCTGCCGTCGTGACGGGAAACTCCTTACAGTAAGCGGGCCAGAACCAGACGAACAGTTACGAGATGGGTAGCGGGTTATTCATTCATCGTCAGACGCGGAGTCATTCTTTGAGGTGTCACTGGACTCACTCTCCGCTAGTCGGTCCTGTAGTTCTGTGTCAGTCAATTGGCTTTGACCTTCATCTGCACCCGTGTTTGTCTCCGAGTTATCGTCTTCAGCATCTGGATTGTGCGGTGGCTCGTCAGACGAATCCGGCCGGACCACGGTAGGTGAGGATTCGGTTTCCGAATTTGACTCAGACGTAGACCGTGACTCTGACGGATCAGTCTCCTCACTTGTACTGGCCTCTTCGTCGTCAGCACCAGTATCAGTCTCCTCATCAGATTCCTCTTTGAGGGCCTGTACTTCCTCTAATTCCGACGGTACTCCAGTGCCGTCCTCTCTGGGGGCAATACGCTCATCGCGTGCCGCCTCAAACTTAATGAAGTTCGTCGGGTTATCCTCTACCCACTCGACGATCTCCTCGGTCTTCTGCTCGATTTCCTTCTGCCGGCCCCGCATCTGGTAGTAACTACTAACGATTCCTTTATTCGCCATACGCTCAGCGACGTACTTTCCCAGGTCTGTAAGCGTGTACACGTGTTTCGTGCCGTGGTCGTTACTTTCCAATTCCACTGTGAGTAGTCCGAGGTGATCTGCATCGATGCGCCGCCGTGTAATTGTGGATGAGGTAATCTCAATTTCCGATTCTAATTCCGAATACGCCCGTGGCCGCTCATACAGTAGCGCTATCAGTCCGATACTGCCTTTCAACTGTAGAAACTCTACCAGCGTCCCACACGGTTCGTACTCGTCGCTATCCGCCATTACGGTGTTACACGACCGCCGGGTACAAGTGAATCATAGTTAACTCCAAATCAAGGCTACTTCCAAATTTCTCGCAGTTCCAATCTCTCGGAAATTAGAATTCGGGAGAAGTAACCGCTCTGAGGTCGTTTATGTGGATATACCTGGAAATCACACCCGGATGTTTAGACTCCAAACTGGAGTATTAACTGGCAGAATCGCTATGCAGCCGATACACAACACCTGGCCGGCAGAACAGCCGGCCCTACACCACGGTCACGGGGTGGTGGCCGATGAGTGACCCGCCAAGTGTCGATGACCTTGATCTGGAGCGGGCACTCGGACACCTTGGCAAGCAAGCTGACGACGTGATCGAAGCCGAGATGGAGTGGCCGGAGTTCGCTACCGAACTTGACGTATCCCGCTACCGGCGTGATGACCCGTACGCCGAGTGGCACCCAGAGACGAACGACTTCGCCTCGATGTTCCTTGCGGTTCTATGGGCGGAAACCGAGGATGAATCGGTAACCGGGCTGGAAGACCGGTTGACAGACAATCCGAAGATTGCTGAGGCCTTCGGGTTTGATGAGCCGGATGACATCCCACACGGTGATACGTTCGCTCTTGCGTGGCGGAAGCGATTCGATGAGCTACAGGAGACGATTGGGACTGCAGCTGACGATATTGATCGGATCGCCACAGAGCGTGGCAGTCCGATCGGTGGGCACACCGGGTTGGATACTGAAGAGACAAGCGGGTCATCGAAGCGAACTGAACAGCGCTTGCTGCGGCAGAAGACAAAGGAAGTGCTGGACAAGATGTCTGACGTAGTATTCCCCGCACTGGACCTGCCACGGGCAGAAAAGGCGATTTACGATGAAGAGGATCTGCTGGAGTTAATGACGGTGATGGGGATTAACGGATCTGCTGCGCACGGTGCTTCGGATACGAACAGTGACCGGATCGCAGCACAGAAAGACATCGACACGTACGATGACCCGTTCTACGAGGACGGCCCGACAGGACAGACGTTGTTAGACGCGGTCCGGGAACTCAGCGTCACGGGCATAACCGACATGGTGAATCGCGCAGCTGAACGCGCGTTGACGCGCATCAAGCCGCATGCCGAATTCCCTGACCCCGTGTTCATGGCGATCGACATTACGTACGTCGCCTACTACGGAGACCGCGGGGAGATGGATTGGGTCACAGGAACACCAGCTAACAAGGAGTACAGTTGGTGTCACAAGTTCGCTACAGCGACACTCGTTGGTGACGGCGTCCACATGGTCGTGGGGATGCTTCCAGTCGGGAACCCGGAAGAGGTAGATAACGAGGCATACCCGGGTGATGAAGAGAAGACCGTCATTCACGGTGATGTTGTCCGAGAGTTGGTCGATATTACGTCGCAGTACGTGACACCGCGATGCGTCTATGCTGACCGGGCATTTGCTAGTGCCGACACGATCGCCGCGTTCGAGGAAAACAATTTGCGGTACATGATGCCTGCACCGCGTAACGACCGGACGACACCGTGGTTAGAGCGAAATGTGGATGTTGAACGCGGTATCATCGCCACTGAGCAGGACTGGGCGGTTTACGGCCCTGTGAAGGACGGCGTGTCGAACGAGCGCGTCACGACGAATCTCGTCGGGATGCCGGGCGATCCTGATGAAGAACAGTACGGGTTCGGTGAGAAGCCTGATCCAGACGAAGAAACCGGGGAAGATGACGGGGACGAGGATGATCTTGAGCCGGTACCGTTCTATACGAACACGCACGTTGACGACGAGATTGCCGTGGATCGCCGGCAGACACGGCGAAAGGTGGAACAGTATAATCGTCGTGGTGGGATTGAGACTGCATACAAGAAGATCAAAGAGTTCGCCGCGTGGACCACCTCGAAGGAGTTCGAGGTGCGTCTGTGGCACTTCGGGTTCGCTGTCCTGCTATATAACGCGTGGCTGATGGTCGACTTCCTCGTACAGGTGGGGTTAGACAAGGAGTTCCGGTCGAAGCCCCGAATCACAGCGGACCGGTTCCGCAGCTACATTCAGCGGCGGTTGACACGGCTGATATAGCCTCTCTTTCTGTTCGGGTTCGCTCTTTTTGATGAGAGCCATCAGTACGCTGTGACCGTGTTTTTGCGGTGATTTCGCTGGTTTTCGGTGAAGTATCTGGTTCGTGATAGTTTGACGGCGTGATTTAGCCGGGAACCCGGCGAGATCGGGACTGGAACTAGGAATCCAGTTCAGCAATACGGGGGTCTCGTGAACTACAGTAGTCTTTCTACGTATTGCGGGATATGGTTTATTCGTCCGACCACGGACGCCCGCGAGAGACGAGATCACGCGTCACGGAACGGATCGGTACGAACTCCGGTCGTGCCGAACCGCAAGTATCACGCTCCACCGCCGGCCGACCGCCGATCCGTATCCTGGGCCGACGGTCGCTCGAACACCGACGCCTACACGCGCGAGGTCGGGCTATGGGCACTCACGATCGACGACACGAACGTCGGACGCCGGTGGTCCACGCTCTCGAACGGTGAGATCACGTCCGAGCTCTCGACGCGTACTTCGAAGGTGGTGAGGTGGCGATGGATTCGGAGTCGATTCGGGATCGCCGTCGACGACCGACCCGAGGCGGACAGATCGGTTCGATCGGCTCGGTTCCCGTACTCGTTCGACCGGGTACGGCGGATAAGAGATATCCCTAAATCTGGACCCCCAACGGGAATAGTAATATCAAGAATTATAGAGCTCTATAAGATAGATCTCGCTTTGTAGTACTACTTATGTGGGCCACACTGGTGCCTGAATACAGTATAAGGTCACTTATCCGTAACTCTGGGATACATTCAAGTCGATACGGCGAGAGGGCCTGAATGAATGAGCGACGACCGTCGATCGGTGAAGACGTACGTGCCGGCCGAGCAGAAGACGCGCTGGCAACGACACGCCGACGAGCTCGGGATGTCACAGAGCGAGTTCGTCAGAACGATGGTACAGGCCGGGAGACGCGGATTCACGCTCCCGGAAGCGAGTACCACGGAGGAGGCCCATTCTGGAGGGTCCGACCCCAGGGGTCACGGCCTCGAAACACGGATCGAAGCGGCGATCGCCGACGGCCACTCGTCGTGGGACGACCTCGTGGACGCGGTGTTCGCCGACTTCGAGGATCGTCTGGAGGAGACATTGGATTCCCTACAGGAACGCGACCGTGTCCGGTACAGCGGGCGCGACGGAGGGTACACGCTCGTCGATGAGTAGCACGGAGACGGTCGAGGACGTCGAGGACCCGGTGGGATACTTCATCGAGGACCTTCGGTACCACGGGAAGACGGGAAGAACGAGGGAGTCATACGAGCGCGTTCTCAGGCGGTTCGAGGCGTTTCTCGACGACGGGACGACGCCCTCGACGGCGACCCATCGCGACTGTATGGCGTTCGTCCACTCGCTGCGCGGCGACGTCACGGCGAGCACGGTCGCGACGTACGCGGCGTACCTTCACCGGTTTTACGGATACATGACTGAGGTGGGCGTCTTCGACGGCAACCCGATGACGCTCGTGATGGAGGAGATGGACGAGACGATAGACAAGGACCCCGCTCGTCGGGACGTCTCGATCCCGCGGATGCGATCGTTCGTGAACGGGATCACCCATCCGCTCCACCGTGCGCTCGTCTGTACGCTGTTGAAAACGGGGATGCGGGTCGGAGAGCTGTGTAACCTCGATCTCCGTGATCTCGCGGTATCCGACCCGGAACTCGAGGCGGCATACCGGCTTGGAACGCGCCCGGCGCTCACGGATCGGCCGAACTCGCTGTACGTGACGCCCGACGCGGCGGTGGGCGAGGAACTGAACGGGGAGGTTCGGACCGCCTCGAACAAGCGAAAACGCGAGACGGTGATACCCGTCGACGACGAGCTTCGAGCGGTTCTGAAACGCTGGCTCGCGATACGGCCCGACGCACCCTCCCCGGCCGAGCCGCTCTTCGTCGGTACGTCGGAGGGGTGGGGTGAGCGGATCGATCCGCAGGCCGTACGACACGTCGTCGAGCGCTACGCACGCGAGGAGGGCTGGTATCGGACCGGCGGCGGAGCCGGCGAGAACGTTACCCCGCACTACTTCAGGCACTTCTTCACGACGCATCTCCGCGACAGAACCGGCGATCGAGGCGTCGTGAAATACCTCCGCGGGGACGTCGCCGACGACGTGATCGACACGTACACGCACAACTGGGGCGATCGGGTTCGAGAGATCTACGAGGCGAACGTGTACCGGCTGTTCGACTGAGAGCGACCGATCTCGTGCGGCGATCCCGAGTTATGTCGCGTTCGAGACGACGATAAACTGCCACATCTCGATCGTATAAATCTCATGTCGCGATATGAATGACCTACCGTGATGTGACCCCGCTCAAACCGATCCACCGTCCACCCGTTTCGACGGTCTCAGGTGGTCGTCGCCAGGCGGAACGGATAACACGCCACGCCGTCGACACGAGGTCATGGGCCGGGAACGAGTCGCGGCCGGCACGGACGAGCCGGGGGCGTTGAACGCGTTTCGGCAGTTCTTCGCGCTCGAGCGGGACGTGCTGGTACTGTCGCTGGCGATGTTCGCGTTCAGCCTCGGCTTCCAGATGACCAACCGATACCTCCCGGAGTACATGGTCGCGCTGGGGGCGTCCGGGTTCGTCGTCGGCCTCTTCGGGACCGTCGGGAACGTCGTCTCGGCGGTGTTCCCGTATCCCGGCGGCGCGATCTCGGACCGGATCGGATCGCGATACGCGCTCACGCTGTTCGGGCTGGTCTCGACGCTCGGGTTCGCCGTCTGGCTGGTCGCGCCCGCGTTGGGCACGGTCACCGTCGCCGGCGTGGCGATACGGCCCTGGATCTGGATCTTCGTCGGTCTGTTCCTGGCGCAGGGCTGGAAGTCGTTCGGGCTCGGCGCGACGTTCGCGGTCGTCAAACAGGCGACCGACCCGTCGCGACTGGCGGCGGGCTTCGCCAGCACTGAGACGTTCCGCCGGACCGCGTTCCTCGTCGGCCCCGTGCTCGCGGCCGTGTTGATCGGCTTTCACCCGGAGTTCACTGTGAGTTTCCGGTACGTCCTCGCCGTGGCGGTCGTCTTCGGCGTCGTGGGAACGGTCGTCCAACACGTCCTCTATGACGCCGGTGAGGACTCATTCGGAAGTTCATTCGAAGGACTCGGTCGTATCAAACGGGATCTACGAGAGATGCCCGAACCACTCCGGCCGCTACTGATCGGCGACACGCTCGTGCGATTCGCGAACGGGATGGTGTACGTCTTCTTCGTGTTGGTTATCACGCAATTCTACGAAGTCGGCTTCGAGGGCACCGTCGCGCTGGCCGGGTTCTCCTACGGCGTCGACCTCTCGCCGGCGACCTTCTTCGGCTACCTGCTCGGCGTCGAGATGCTGGTCGCACTTCTCTCCATGGCACCGGCCGCGAAGGCCGCGGAGCGCGTCGGTCTCAAGCCGATCGTCGGGGTGGGGTTCGCGGTGTACGCCCTCTTCCCGATCGCGCTCATCGGCGGTCCGGAGGTGCTCGCGTCGGTGATGCCGCTCTCCTGGGCGATGGTCCTCGTCTTCGCGTTCTCCGGGCTCCGGTTCGCGGGGCTCCCCTCACACAAGGCGCTGATCGTCGGTCCCGCCGAGCGAGGAACGGGCGGGCGCGTCACCGGGACGTACTACCTGTTGCGAAACACCGTCGTGATCCCGAGCGCCGCGCTCGGCGGCTACCTCTGGGAGTTCGTCAGCCCCGAGGTCGCGTTCACGGTCTCGGCGGCGATCGGCGTCGTCGGAACCGGCTACTTCCTCGTCTTCGGGCGGGAGTTCGAGGCGTATCGCTGATCGAACTCGCCGTACCCGCCGACGGTTTAAATCTGCGCGAGCCGAACGGAAACCGATGTGTGGCCGCTATACCCTGTTCACGCCCGCTTCGACGCTCGAGTCCCGCTTCGGCGTGACGTTCGGGGACGACTTCGAGCCAAGCTACAACTGCGCGCCCGGCGAGGACCTCCCGGTCGTGACGGGTGAGGACCCCGATCGGGTCACCCGGATGACGTGGGGACTGACCCCGTCGTGGGCCGAGGAGGCGTTCGACCTGATCAACGCCCGAGCGGAGACGGTTCGGGAGAAACGAAGCTTCGCGGACGCCTACGAATCCCGCCGGTGTCTCGTCCCCGCGGACGGGTTCTACGAGTGGGTCGACGGGGGCGACGGAACCGGAAGCCGGCCGTACCGCGTCGCCTTCGAGGACGACCGTCCGTTCGCGATGGCCGGGATCTACGAGCGGTGGACGCCGCCGGAACCGGAGACCACACAGACCGGGCTCGGCGCGTTCGGCGGCGGGACGGGCGCGGGCGAGGGTGACAACGTGAAAGAGGGCCACCGCGGGGACGACCGGATCCGCGAGACGTTCACCGTCGTGACGACCGAGCCGAACGACCTCGTCGCCGACCTCCACCACCGGATGGCGGTGATCCTCGCACCTGACGAGGAGGAGCGCTGGCTCCACGGTGCGCCCGAGCAGGCGGCGGCGCTCATGGATCCCTTCCCGGCCTCGGAGATGGAGGCCTACCCGGTCTCGACGCGGGTGAACGCCGCCGGAACCGACGGCCCGGAGCTGATAGCGCCGGTCCGCGTCGAGTGAGCGATTCGGGGGCGAGACCGACGAGAGCGGCAGCGAAACGAGGGTCGGCTGCTCCGAGGGACAAACGGGCGTTTGTTCCTTGCGAGCCTTTACCGCGGGCGCGACGAACCTCACGCGTATGGACACGAGACGACTGCTGCTCGTCGTGACGGTCGCGGGCCTCGTGGCGCTCGCCGGCTGTTCCGGTGCCGGGACGGGAGGGGCCGGAGGGGGCGGGGACGCCGGCGGCGACGTGCCCGAGTCGCGATCCCCCGCGGGTGACGGAGCCGACGCGCCGGACGGAAGCGCCGACTCCGAAGGCGGAGAGACGGCGGTCTCCGACACCGCCGCCGAGGACGGCGAAACGGTCGCCGCGGTGGCGGAGCGGCGGCTGATCCGGACCGGCGACCTCCGGGTGACCGTCGACTCGTTCGAGGAGTCGAACGCCGAGGCACGCTCGATAGCCGACGAGTACGGCGGGTTCGTGAGCGACTCGACGCGCGAGACCCACGAGCGGGGCGACGAGAACTACACCGTCGGTGCGCTCACGATTCGGGTCCCGAGCGAGGAGTTCGACGCCGCCATGGCCGACCTCGAGGCGCTTGGGACGGTCGAGCGGTCGACGACGGAGAGCCGGGACGTCACGGACCGGATCGCGGACCTCGAGGCGCGCTTGGAGAACCGGCGCGCCGAGCGCGACCGCCTCAGGGAGCTCTACGAGGAGGCGAACACGACTGAGGACGTACTGGCGGTCCAGCGAGAACTCGCGGACGTCCAAGCCGAGATAGAGCGGATGGAGACGCAGTTGGCCGCCCTCGAGGAGCGCGTCGCGCTGTCGACGATCCAGGTCGAGCTCCGTGAGGAGCCACCCGAACCGTCCGCGGTGTCGACGGCGTGGTACGACACCGGCGTGGTGACGGCGTTCCTCGAGTCGGTCCGCGGCCTCGGAACGCTCCTTCGGGCCGCGGTCGTCGGTGCCGCCTACGCCGCGCCGTACCTCCTCGCGGCCTGTGTACCGCTTTTCGGCGTCGCATTCGCGGTTCGTCGTCGGCTATCACGGCGGGACGCCGAGGAGTGACGAACGTCGAGGATCGGTGGACGCCCCGTGAGTCCGGCGTTCGTCGGCGAACTCGGCGAACTCCGGGGTCGTCGACGATTTCGACGATGGCGACGGCGACCGGCTACGACCCGTCGACCACCCGGATCGCGATCCCGTCCGGATCCGCGACGGCGAACCCGTTTCCGGCGAGCGATTCCGAGTCTTCACCCCCGAGTCGTTCCCGGAGGCTGCGGCGGCCCTCGTCGTCGGGGACGACGACCTCGAACCAGTCGATCCCGCGGCCGGCGGCCGGCTCCGTGCGTCCGTTCCACGTGTTCGCTCCGACGTGGTGGTGGTAGCGGCCGGCGGCGACGAAGCGCGCGTCGGGAGAGGTCGCCCGGAGGTCGAAACCGAATTCCGCTATATAGGGCTCTGTAGTTTCGCTAGACGCGAAGCCGACGACTCCGTTATCTAGGTAGAAAGCGAAGAGACGGATCGGTGTGACATCCGAAATCCGTCTCTTCACGCGTGTTACGGTGGCGAAGGCTAAATCA
>NZ_JANHDM010000017.1 GCF_024494685.1 Halorubrum rubrum
TCTCCGCCGCGAAAACTACAGTTACCGCGTCGAACAACACGGTTTGAGAAATTCTGTCGAACGTGTCTTTAGAGAAGTACAACGACGAACCTCTTCGTTTTCAAACTGTTTCAGCCATGTCGATCCATCGACCGCGGAAACGTGGTTGCAAGCCCACACCGTCTGGTGGAATCATGCTTAAGTTAACACGACGGGACTCCGGACGAGGGGACTCCTCGTCGATCGCGTGGACGAAGCCCGCGCCGGCGCGTGGCTCACCGCGTCGACAGCGCGTGGCTCACCGCGTCGACAGCGCGTGGCTCACCGTCCCGGCGGTTCCAGTTCGCCGGCCGCGGGAAGCTCCCAGCCGTAGGTGACGGCCGCGAGCCGCGTGGCGACCGTGACGGCCGCACAGAGGGCGGCGGCGGTGCTTCCGGCGATCCCGACGGTCCCGGCCACGACGTAGGTCAGCCCGCCCAACACGGCACAGCTGGCGTAGAAGTCCTCGAAGAGGATGAACGGCGCTCGGTCGAGCAGGAGGTCGGCGAACGCGCCGCCGCCCACCGCGTTGATCGTCGCGATCGCGACGACGCCGAACGCGGAGACGCCGGCGTCCGTGGCGACGATCGCCCCCGTGGTGGCGAACGCGGCGAGCCCGATCGCGTCGGCGACGAGCGTGATCGGGTGGGTATCAGGCGCGGCGAGCACGACCCGCAACCCGATCGCCAGGGCGACGCCGAGTAACCCGAGCGCGATCTCGACCGGCGACTGGAGCGCCAGCGGCGTTCGCATCACGAGGAGGTCCCGCGTCGCCCCGCCGGCGAACGCCATCGCCAGCCCGACGATCGTGATCCCGAACAGGTCGAACTCCTCGCGGATCGCCTTCGCCGACCCGACGAGCGCGAAGGCGACGAGCCCGATCGTGTTCATCACCGCGAAGGGGTCGCCGAACAGCGTGATGAGGAGCTCCCGGCTCACTGGTTCGCCCTCCGCGGGCCGAACGGTTGAATCTGCCGTCAGCGGGTCCGGCGACCGGGACGTCCGTGCCGCCGTCGGAGCGGCGTTTCGCGGCGGCGTCGAACCGATCCACCACGGCCGGTCCGACGAGTCCGCCCCCGCGAGGCGATCAACTTCCGATCGCGTTCACGTCCACCCGCGTCGGTATCGCGTCGACATCGAGCGAACGAGCGACGTACCAGAGAAGGGCCCCGATCGCGGGGAGAACGAACACGGTCGTCGTGAACGCCGCGGAGACGAGGTCACCCTGGGAGTAGTGTGCCTCGACGACGCGCGACCAGAACAGCACCCATCCGGCGAGTCCGACGCCGGCCGAGAGCGTTCTCGCCGCCCGGACGACGTGATCCGTGGCTGTCGACACGGTACTCCGAACCGGATCGACGGCGTTTCGAAGCTCCGACATCGTCGCGAGAATGGAGGTTCGGGCCTTGTGAATGTTTGATAAATTTAAGTATATAAAATAAGAATAAGCTATTCAATAGATGATAAAAACTTGCTCGCTGTCGGGTCGAACGGACTGAGATAGTGGATTTCTCGGTCGAGAAGCCCGAAAGCGGTGTATCGGAACGGCATGAGTACCGTTCGGCGACGTCGATCCCCTACTCTCCGGCGTAGATCATCTCGATCTCGTCGGCGAACCGGTCGAGGATGTTGCGACGCTTCTTTTTCATCGTCGGCGTGAGGAGATCGTTCTCCGCGGAGAACTCCTCGGAGACCAGCCGAAACCGCTTGATCCGCTCGTAGGGCTCGAACGCCTCGTTCACCGCGTCGACCTCCGCCTGAAACCGCTCGCGGACGCGCTCGTCCCGACAGATCTCCCGTCGATCCGACGGGAGGTCGATCCCCTCGTCGTCGGCCCACGCCTCGATCGCCTCGAAGTCCGGAACGAGGAGCGCCGAGACGAACTTGCGGCCGTCGCCGAGCACGACGCACTGCTCGACGAACCGGTTCGCGGCGAAGCGGTCCTCGATCGGGCCGGGCGCGACGTTCTTGCCGGTCGAGAGCACGAGCAGCTGTTTGGCCCGCTCGCGGAAGGCGACGTAACCGTCGGGGCGAAGCTGGACGATGTCGCCGGTGTGGAACCACGGCTCCTCGGGGTCGCCGTCGCGCTCGCCCGGCGGCGTGCCAGCCACGGTCGCGTCCGCGGAGAGCGCGTCGTGTGCGGAGAACGCCTCGCGGGTCGCGTCCGGACGGTTCCAGTACCCTCCCGTCACCTGCGGGCCCCGAACGAGCAGTTCCCCCACGTCGCCGGGGACGTCCGCGACCTCCTCGCCGACGACCCGGCCGTCGATCGCGATCTCGGTGTCGACGACCGGCGGCCCGATGGTGCCCACCTTCGGCTCCTCGGGGGGATTGACGCAGATCACCGGCGACGTCTCGGTGAGCCCGTACCCCTCGAGGATCGGCAGATCCATCGCGTGATACAGCGCGCACAGCTCCGCCGACAGCGACCCGCCGCCGGAGATGAAGAAGTCGACGTTCCCGCCGAGCGCCTCCCGCACCGACGAGAAGACGAGTCGGTCGGCGAGCGCGCGCTTCACGTCGAGCAGCGGACCGGGGTCGTCGGTCGCGTGGTGTCGCCGCCCCACGTCGACGGCCCACTCGAAGATCCGCGCGGTCACCGGCGACTCCGACGCCCGATCGCGGATCGCGTCGTAGAGCTTCTCGTAGACCCGCGGGACGCTCGTCGTCGTCGTCGGCCGGACGAGCCCGAAGTCCTCCCGGAGCGTGTCCGGGCTCTCCGCGTAGCCGACCGTCGCGCCCGCCGCGAACATCATGTAGTGGCCCGCGAGCCGCTCGAAGACGTGCGCGAGCGGGAGAAACGAGAGGGTCGTCGAGCCCGCGTCGATCCCCGGTATCCCGGCGTCGCGGTCGGGCCGGTCCGCGAACCGCCGGTAGCACTGGTTCACGTTCGACCGGAAGTTCCCGTGGGTGAGCCGGACCCCCTTCGGCTTCCCGGTCGTCCCGGAGGTGTAGATGAGGCTCGCGAGGTCGTCGACGGCCGTCGAGTCGAGCCACGACTCGTACGTCTCCTCGTCGAACGCGTCCGCGCCGATCCCGTGGATCTCGCCGAGGGTGTAGACGTCGGCGGCGTCGATCTCGCCGGCGTCGTCACCGCCGCCGACCTCGTCCATCACCACGATCGCCTCCAGGTCGTGCGCGAGGTCGTCGCGGGCGTCGAGCACCTCCCCGAGGAGCGCGCGGTTCTCGACGACGACGACCGTCGCCTCGGGGTCCTCGAGCAGGTAGCGGACCTGCGAGGGCGACGAGGAGGCGTACACCGTCGTGACGACCGCGCCGGCCGCGAGCGCCGCGAAGTCGACCTGCGCCCACTCCATGCGGGTTCCGGCGTAGATCGCGAGCCGACCCCGTTCGTCGACGCCGACCTCGCGGAGCCCCGCCGCGAGGTTCCGGACGATCGACCGCATCCCCGCGTACGTGAGATCCGCGTAGCCGCCGGCGGGCGCGGGATCGAGGACGCCGGCGGCGACGAGCGACCGGTGGTACACCCCGCCCTTGTACCGCTGAGCGACGCGGTCGGCGTTGCGGGCGGCGGAGCGCTCGAACGTTCGAGGGAGGGTCTCGCGGGCGACCACCTCGTCCGCGAACCGCCGCTCGGCTTCCTGCCAACTCATACCATCGAGACTCACGGGCGTATAATAAACGATCCGGTGGTTGTTCGTTTCTTTCGCTCGGACGGACCGCGCCGAAGCCTCTCCGAGGGTTTAATTCCCGGAGCGCGCGAGGGGGTCGTGTGGACCCCGATCGGATCCCCGCGGAGTTCCCGGCGCCGAGCTTCCGCGGCGCACAGGAGCGCGCGCTCGCGGACGTCCGGGACGCCTTCGCCGCCGGCAACGACGTGGTGTTGGTGCGAGCGCCGACCGGCAGCGGCAAGTCCCTGCTCGCGCGGGCCGTGACGGGCGCGGCCCGCGAGATCGCCGACGCGGCCCCGAGCGAGCCAACCGACGCCTACTACACCACCCCGCAGGTCTCCCAGCTCGACGACGTCGCCGCGGACGACCTGCTCTCCGACCTGAAGGTGATCCGCGGGAAGTCGAACTACGACTGCGTCCTCCCCGGCGAGCACGACACGCCGGTCGACCGCGCGCCCTGCGTCCGCGAGCAGGGGTTCGACTGCTCGATCAAACACCGCTGTCCGTACTTCTCGGACCGGGCGATCGCCTCCGCCGGCCGCTTCGCCGCCATGACGCTCGCGTACTTCATGCGGACGGCTGGCTCCGAGACCTTCGGCAAACGCGACGTCGTCGTGATCGACGAGGCGCACGGGCTCGCGGAGTGGGCGGAGATGTACGCGACGATCGACCTCTCGCCCGAGCGCGTCCCCGTCTGGGACGACGTGGGCGTCCCGGACGTGGAGCGCGACGCCGGCGACGACGAGGACGCGCTCGACCGCACCGCCCGGTTCGTCGAGACGCTCCGCGGCGTCGCCAAGCGCGCGAAGGACGACCTGGTCGGGCGGCCCGAACTGAGCCGCGAGGAGGTCGCGAGACGCGACCGGCTCGGGGAGCTGATCTCCGAGCTCGGCTGGTTCCTCGAGGACTACCGCGACCCCGACTCGCCGACGACGTGGGTCGTCGACCAGCCCGACGGCGAGGGATCGGCGCTCGCTATCAAGCCGCTCGATCCCGCGCGCTACCTGAGACACACCGTCTGGGACCGCGGCGAGAAGTTCGCGCTGCTGTCGGCGACGATCCTCTCGAAGGAGGCGTTCTGTCGGGGCGTCGGGCTCGATCCCGCGAACGTGGCCCTCGTCGACGTCGAGCACACGTTCCCCCTCTCGAACCGCCCGCTGTACGACGCGACGCAGGGGTCGATGACCTACGAACGTCGCGACGAGACGGTGCCGAAGATCGCCCGACTGATCGTCCGGCTGATGGCCGAGCATCCGGACGAGAAGGGGCTTATCCACGCGCACTCCTACGACATCGCGGGGCGGCTCGTCGAGCGGTTGGGCGAGTTCGGCGTGGCCGCGCGCGTCCGGAGACACACCCGAGCGAATCGCGACGCCGAACTGGAGGCGTGGAAGGCGAGTTCGGACCCCGAGGTGTTCGTCTCCGTGAAGATGGAGGAGGCGCTCGACCTGGAGGGCGACCTCTGCCGCTGGCAGGTGGTGTGTAAAGCGCCCTACCGGAACACCAACGACTCGCGGGTCGCCCGGCGGCTGGCCGACGGCCAGTGGGCGTGGTACCATCGAACCGCGCTGCGCACCGTGATACAGGCGTGCGGCCGCGTCGTCCGCGCGCCCGACGACTACGGGGCGACGTACCTCGCGGACGACTCGCTCCTCGACCTGTTCGACCGGGCGGCGGCGGACACCCCGCCGTGGTTCCGCGACCAGATCGACGCGATGACGACTCCCGACCTCCCCGCGTTCGACCCGTCGGCCGCGCTCGCCGGGATCGACGCCGACCCGTCGGGCCCCGGTCGCGCCGGCCGCCGGCGGGGGCGGTCGCGGTCCACGTCGTCCGGGCGGTCGGCGGGAGCGGACGGTGGGGCGACGGGCGGCTCCGGGACGAGAGGGCGGTCGGGATCGACCTCGACGGCTCACGCCGACGACGGCGAACCCACGCGGACCCGGTCGGAGGCCGACGCGGAGCGGCGGAAGGACCATCCGCTCTCCGACGTCTGGGGCGACGGCTAGCGACCCGCCTGGAGGGGGATCCCTCCGGTCCCGCGCGGCGGCCGAACCGACCTACAGGAAGCTGATCCCCCAGGCGACCATGGAGCTCACCATGAGGAACGCGAAGAACAGCGCGAAGGCCTGCTGTCTGTCCATGGCCCGTCTCGACGGTAGAGCCCGATAATTCCTTCGGGTATTCCCCGACTCGGACGCCGTGTGATGAAGTTTCATTATATATCTCGCGACGGTCGCCGCGATACATTATATCATATAAGGTGTATCATGGTCCTGAATGAATTAGTAAGCTTCATAAACGTTCACGCAGGATACGTGGGTATGGCAACGAACGCGCTGTCGAGTGCGCTGACCCTGTACGGTGCGCGAACGCTGACGCTGGAGCAGGCGGCGACGCAGGCGGGCGTCAGCGAGGCCGAGTTCATCCGACAGCTGGAACGGCGCGGCATCGAGGTAACCGAGGCCGAGCGCTCGGCAGCGGCCGGGAGCGACCACACCGCCCGCGCGGACTGATCGGAGTCCCGAACCGGAACCGGTCCGACGGAGACCTCCACGCCGACCCGCGTTCATCCCCCGCTTTTCACGGCTCCCGCACTCGCGAGTAGCGCCCCGAACGCCCCGCACGTCCGTTCCACGACCGTCGCGCTCGACGGCGTCCCCGCGATTCCCGATCGTTCCCGGCACCGATCCCGACTACTCGCGCGGGACGAGGTGGACGTCCTCACCGTGTTTGAACGCCAACACCTCGTCGGCGTCGTCGTCGACGAACGCGGGGTTCGGAACCGTCCGCGCCTCGTACGTCTCCGGGTCGAGCACCTGGATCGCGCGGTCGTCCTCGACGGTCACCACGGTGGTCTCCGTCGCGTCGCTCCGCGTTCCGAGCCGGGTCGCAGCCGGCGTCTCCCCCTCGTCGAACGCCGACGCGTACTCGTCGCCGCTGGCGAGCCGAACCCCCTGGATCCGGCCGGAGACGCCGGTGACGAGCACCGGGCCGTCGCCGTCCTCGGGATCGAGGATCTCCCCTTCCGCGTAGCGAGGGAGCCGTACCGCGAACGTCACCCGGTACACCTCGTTGCCGTCGCCGTCCTCGGTGACGAGCGTCGGGTACGACTGGAAGCTCCCCCCCAGCTCCTCCGTGATCCGCGTCGCGACGTTCTGGGCGAGCCGGTTCGAGGAGAGCTTCACGTCGGGGCCGTCGTCGGTCTCGTTCACCTCCGTGATGAACGCCTCCCGGTCGCCCTTCGCCTCCTGGTCGGCGACGTACGACTCCGCGATCTCGAGCGCCTCGGCGCGCTCCGCGGCGGTCAACTCGCGGTCGTCCGCGCGGACCTGAACGACCCCGGCGTAGTAGCCGCCGGCGATCCGGCCGCATCGGTCGCAGGTGCCCCGCGACACCTTCACCGGGACCGTGACGTCCGCGGAGCGGAGCGTCCCGCGGACGACGCCCGAGAAGCGGCAGTGCATCCGGACCGTGTTCTCGTCGACCTGTTCGGGCTCGACGCCCCAGTCGACGTCCTCGGCCGCGACGTGGACGCCGAGCGCCTCGGCCACCTCCTCGACCGCGACGTCGGTGTAGTCGCGCGCGCCCACGTCCCGCCAGGACTCCCCGCGTCGGACCGCCCCGCAGCCGGAACAGACGAGCACCTCGATCCGGTCGGGCGCGTCCACGAGCTCGAAGTCCTCGAAGTAGCAGTCGTCACACAACAGCGCGTCCCGTCCCGCCGGATCGCCGGGCAAGGGGTCGCGACGCTCGGGGACGGCGTCGCCACACCGAGGACAGAACTCCCGCGACTCGCTCATGACCGCGGATACGTCGGTGAGCCGTTTAAGCGGCCCGAAGCGTCCCCCGAGGGACGCCGTGTGCGTCGAGACGCGGTCGATCCTCCGAAATCGTTTTTCGCCCGGACCGAGAAGGCACGGACATGAGCGGTAACCCCGACGACGAACGGCTCGAGGAACTGCGCGAAAAGAAGATGCAGGAGCTTCAGGACCGAGCCGGCGAGGACGGCGGCGACGCCGAGGCCCAACAGGAGGCCCAACAGCGCGCGGAGGCCCAACAGGAGGCAGTGCTCAAACAGTACCTGACCGACGGCGCGCGCCAGCGACTCAACGCGGTCGAGATGTCGAAACCGGAGTTCGCGAAGAAGGTCAAACAGCAGGTCGCCTCGCTGGCACAGAGCGGTCGCGTTCAGGGACGCATCGACGAAGAGCAGATGCGCGACCTGCTCAAGGAGCTCCAACCCGAACAGAAGAGCTTCGACATCCGGCGGCGGTAGATGGATCTCGCGCTCCTGTACAGCGGGGGAAAGGACTCCTCGCTCGCCGCCGCCCTGCTCGATCGCTTCTACGACGTTCGGTGCGTGACCGGGAGCTTCGGGCTCACCAACGACTGGGAGCACGCGGAGCGTGCGGCCGCGGAGATCGGCTTCCCGTTCGAGCGGATCGAGCTGGACCGCGCCGTCGCCGAGGAGGCGGCGGAGCGCATGATCGCCGACGGCTACCCCCGAAACGGGATCCAGCGAGTCCACGAACACGCCTTGGAGACCATCGCCGAGCGCGACGTCGACGCGATCGCCGACGGGAGCCGCCGGGACGACCGGGTGCCGACGGTCTCGCGCGCGCAGGCACAGAGCCTCGAGGACCGCCACGGCGTCGACTACATCTCGCCGCTCTCGGGGTTCGGCCGGCACGCGGTCGACCGCCTCGTGGAGGCGACCTTCGAGGTCGAACAGGGGCCGAGCGAGCAGGTCCCGAAGGCGGACTACGAGGACGAGCTGCGGGCGCTCATCGCCGAGGAGCACGGCGAGGAGACCGTCACCGACGTGTTCCCGGACCACGACCAGACGTACGTCCGCGGACGGAACGACTGAGCGGGACGATCGATCGGCCGAGGGGCCGACTCGTCGCGGACGAAACGAGCCGGAACGGCTTTCGGTCCGGGGCGGTTACGTGGGAACATGGCATCAGACCGCGTCGTCGACCTGCTCCGGAAGGCGTACGCCGACGAGATCGAGACCGTGATGAACTACCAGACGAACGCGATCGTCCTCGACGGCGTGCGCGCCGAGGAGATCAAAGAGAGCCTCCAGGCGGACATCCAGGAGGAGCTCGGCCACGCCGAGCAGCTCGGCCAGCGGCTCAAACAGCTCGACGCGCGACCGCCGGGCTCCGCGGAGTTCACCGCCCGGCAGGACTCGCTTCAGCCGCCCGAGGACTCGACGGACGTGCTCGCCGTCATCGAGGGCGTGCTCGACGCCGAGGAGGACGCGATCGCGACCTACCGGGACCTGATCGACGCCGCGGAGGCGGCGAACGACCCCGTGACCGAGGACCTCGCCGTGACGATCCTCTCCGACGAGGAGGCCCACCGAACCGAGTTCCGCGGATTCCAGAAGGAGTACCCGACGGAGTAGGTTCGGGTCCGAAAGGATGGTTTCAAGCGGGCGCTCGCCGAAGCCGCGTCCATGTACGAGGGACTCAAAGGCTTTCGCGACTTCTATCCCGGCGAGCAGTCGGCCCGCCGGGAGGTGACCGACGCGATCGAGGGGGCGGCCGCGCGGTACGGCTTCCGCGAGGTCGCGACGCCCGCCCTGGAGCGGACGGAGATGTACGTCGACAAGTCGGGAGCGGAGATAGTCGAGGAGCTGTACGCCTTCGAGGACAGGGGCGGCCGCGAGGTGTCTCTCACGCCCGAGCTCACGCCGACGGTCGCCCGGATGGTCGTCGCGAAGGGCCAGGAGCTCTCGAAGCCGATCAAGTGGATGTCGACCCGGCCGTTCTGGCGCTACGAGCAGGTCCAACAGGGGCGGTTCCGCGAGTTCTACCAGACCAACATCGACGTCTTCGGCTCCTCCGCGCCCGAGGCCGACGCCGAGGTGCTCGCGGTCGCCGCGGACGCCCTGACCGACCTGGGACTCACCGGCGACGACTTCGAGTTCCGCGTCTCCCACCGCGACGTGCTCGGCGGGCTCGTGCGGGCGCTCGCGGCCGACCCCGAGAGCGTCGACGTCGAGGCCGCGATCCGCGCGGTCGACAAGCGCGCGAAGGTGGACGACGGCGAGTACCTCGGTCTCCTCTCCGACGCCGGGCTCGACCGCGCGACCGCCCGCGAGTTCGACGACCTGATCACGGGCATCGACGACCCCGCGGACCTCGATGCGGTCGCCGAGGCGGGCGGCGAGGACGTCGCGGCCGCCGTCTCGAACCTCCGGAGCGTGCTCGCCGCCGCCGACGACTTCGGCGCTGGCGAGTTCTGTGAGATCTCGCTCACGACCGCACGCGGACTCGACTACTACACCGGCGTCGTCTTCGAGTGTTTCGACTCCACCGGCGAGGTCTCCCGCTCCGTCTTCGGCGGCGGTCGCTACGACGACCTGATCGAGAGCTTCGGCGGCCAACCCACGCCCGCCGTCGGGGTCGCGCCCGGCCACGCGACGCTCAAGCTGCTGTGTCAGCGCGCCGGCGTCTGGCCCGACGAGGAGCTCTCGACGGACTACTACGTTCTCTCGGTCGGGGACACCCGCGCGACGGCCGCCCGGATCGCCCGCGACCTCCGGGCGCTCGGCGACGACGTGGTGGTCGAAGGCGACGTCTCCGACCGCTCGTTCGGCGCGCAGCTCGGCTACGCCGACTCGATCAACGCAGAGACGGTGGTCGTCGTCGGCGAGCGCGACCTCGCGAACGGCGAGGTGACGGTGAAGGACATGGAAAGCGGCGACGAGACGACCGCCCCGGTCGACGAGTTCCCGCCCGACTCCGGCCGGCCGACCTACGAGGACTACGAGTAGCGGACTCTCAGTCACCGGATCACAGCACGTTTCCGCACTCCCGACAGCGATCCGCGGTCGGGAGGTTCCGCGCGTCGCAGGCCGGACATCGGCGGACGCCCGACTCCGAGACCGTCGCGGTCGCGAGCACGTCCGCGGCCGACGGGCGGCGCGCCTCCTCGAAGACCCCGCGGTCGGCCAGCCGCTCGACGAGCGCGTCGTCCCGGAGCCACGACAGGAACCGCCAGAAGCCGAGAAACAGCAGCGTGGGGGCGACGATCAACGCCCCGGCGACGACCAGTCGAAACGCGATCTCGACCGCCGGGAGGTCGGCCATGTGACGCCTTGGGAGTCGATCAGCAAGGGCGTTTCGCGGGCCCAGTTCGAACCGATCGTCGTCGCGGTTCGGCCGCGATCCCGACCCGGCCGTTATCGTGGATCGTCGCGGGCGGCCGCGACCGCCTCCGGGACCTCGGCGAGCGTCCCGACGGTCGCGGTCGGCTCGGTGCCGATCCGCTCGAAGGGGTCGTTCGCCCGGTTCACCCAGACCGTCTCCATGCCCGCGCTCCCCGCGCCCGCGACGTCCCAAGCGTTCCCGGAGACGAGCCAGCAGTCGCCGATCGGTTCGCCCAACTCGGCGGCCGCGGTCTCGTACACCGCTGGGGCGGGTTTGAACGTCCCGGCGGCGTCGGCGCTGAGGAGCGCGTCGAGCGCGCCGTCGATCCCCGCGTTCCCCGCCAGCGTCGACAGCATCTCCGGGTTCCCGTTCGAGAGCACGGTGACGGCGTGCCCGTCGGCCGAGAGGGACTCGAGCGTCTCGGTCGCGCCGGGAAACGGCTCCAGCTCCTCGTAGGAGCCGAGGACCCGCTCTCTCGTCCCCGCGTCGGGCGCGAGGTCGTACCGGTCGAGCGCGAAGTCGAGCGCGTCCCGCGTCACCGACCAGAACGGACGGTACGACTCCATCAGCGCGAGCTGGTAGCTGTACCGGAGCTGTCTGGAGCGCCAGGTCGACTCCACCGCGTCGACGAGCGCGTCGGCGACGTCGAGTTCACGGCGGAGCGCCCGCGTCACGCTCGCCGTGTCACAGAGCGTCCCGTACATGTCGAAACAGATCGCGGCCATGGGACGGACCTCGGCGTCGGCCGGAAAGAAACCGGGGGATACCCACGATCCGCGCCGGGTGACGGTGACGGCGGCGGAGACGAGGGACGGAACGGCCGGGTCACGCCCGACGGATCCGGTCCGACAGCGTCGCCGTCGCGGACGCGTCGAACCGCATCGGCCGCCGCCACCACGGTCCCTTCCCGGAGTCGCTCGACAGGTCCGTGACGAGGTCGTTCGCGTCCGCGCCGGCTTCGGGCGTGCTCAGCGGGACCACGCGGTCGAAGAGCCCGGAGTCGGCCGGGTCGCCGGCGACGACGACGCGCGCGTCGAAGGGGTCGCGTTTCAGGTGGGCGTTCGTCGGGACGGCCTCGGCGGCCGCGGCGCGGGACGGACCGTCGGAACCGGAGCCGCCGAGGACCCGGTCGACGCGAATACCCGCGAACAGATACGCCCCCCAGTCGGGCGCGAGGTCGTCGTCGGGCGCGGCGGACGCGACGTCGCCGACCGCGTCGTCGCCGCCACGGTCCGCCCCCGGACCGGGCCAGTCGACGGGCCGGAGTGAGAGCGTGGCGTAGAACAGCAGCCAGTCGCCCGGCTCGAGGTCGGCGATCGGCGCGGCCTTGATCGCGTAGGGGTCGCCGTAGGTCGCGCGGTCGCGGCCGTGGACGCCGGGGAACTCCGGGTCCATGTGGGCCGGGCGGTCGCGGAGCGACGCGGGGAGCGAAAACGGGAGGTCGAGGTCGGCGTACGTCGGGAGCGGCTCGTCGACCGGGAACCGGTCGCGCGGGAGCGTCGCCGACGACTCGGGGATCGGGACGTACGCGAACGAGCCGTCGGGGTACACCGGCCCGCGGAAGCCGGGCTCGTTGGTGTTGGCGGCGACGTTGACGGCGACGGCGCGGGGCATGGACGAACGGACGGAACCGAGGTTCGGTCCGGTCACTCCGGCGCGTTCGGCCTGCCCGTCGCCCCCGGCGGCCGGAGGTCACGACCGAACTCGTCGAAGCGGTCGAGGTCCTCGGGCAGGTCGTACTCGATCTCGCGCTCGTCGCTCCGGTCGGGGAGGCGGCCGTCATCGAGCTCCTCGGCCTCGTCCTCCCAGCCGGGCTTCACGCGGATGCTTCGCGCGGGCGTCCCGACGGCGACGTGGTGGTCCGGGACGTCGCCCTGGACGACCGCGCGAGCGCCGACGACGCTGTTCTCGCCGATCCGACAGCCGGCCCGCACCATGGCGTCGTAGGTGACCCTGGCGTCGTCACCGACGATCGTGTGGAAGTTACGGACCTCGGTCTGGTCGACGAGGTCGTGGTCGTGGCTGTAGACGTGGACGCCGTCGGAGATCGACGCGCGGTCGCCTATCGTCAGCTTCCCGCGGTCGTCGAGGTGAACGTCGTCGTGGATCACGACGTTGTCGCCGATCTCGATGTTGTGCCCGTAGGTGAAGGAGATCCCCTTGAAGAAGCGACAGCCGTCGCCGCACTCGGCGAAGAGGTGTTTGCCGAGCATCCGGCGGAACCGCAGGGCGAACTCGACGTTGTCGGCCATCGGCGTGGCGTCGAACTGTCGCCAGAGCCACTGGAGGTGTTTCGAGCGCCGGAACCGCTCCTCGTCCTTCTCGGCGTAGTACTCGGACTCGAGGGTGGCGTTACACGGGTCGTACCCCTGAAGCCGGACGTGTTCGGCCTTCGACACGTCCTCGCCCGCCTGCCAGGCCTCCCAGCGCTCGCGGTCGCCGTGGAGGTCGATCAGCGTGTCCCGAACGACGTCGCAGGTGTCCTCCGCCGAGGAGAGCCTGTCGTCGACCTCGTCGATGAACCCCTGGACCGACGCCTCCGCGTCGTCCGGTAGGGACACGTGTCGTTTTGTCATCGGCTTGGTTTCGGCGGGGATCCTCAAATGGGTTCGGTTGTGTGACGCACGCGCCACGGCGCGGTCGCATCTGGCCCCGCTCGAAGTGTCGATTCCTCCGGTGCGTCGGCCGATCCCAGGTTCCGGGGACGACCGGGCCCGATAAGTGTCCCCGCACCCAACGACATCTCATGCAGCACCGAGAACTCGGGACCTCCGGCGTCGAGGTGTCGGAGATCGGCTTCGGCGCGTGGGTCGTCGGAACGGACTGGTGGGGCGACCGGTCGGACGACCAGGCGGTGTCGATGGTCCGAGACGCCCTGGACGCGGGCGTCACGTACGTCGACACCGGCGACGTGTACGGTCACGGCGACAGCGAGCGGATCGTCGGAGAGGCGATCGCGGACCGCCGCGATCAGGTCACGCTGGCGACGAAGGTCGGCTACGACTTCTACGACAACCCGCAGGCGGGCCACGGCGAGCTGCCGAAGGAGCTCGACGAGACGTACCTCCGGGAGGCGCTCGAGTCCTCGCTCGACCGCCTCGACACCGACTACGTCGACCTGCTCCAGCTCCACAACGCGAACGTCGGCGAGGTCACGCCCGAGGTTCGAGACCTCCTCCGCGAGTGGAAGTCGGAGGGGCGCGTCCGGGCGCTCGGCTGGGCGCTCGGCCCCTCGATCGGCTGGCTGGCCGAGGGCGACGCCGCCGTCGAGTACGACGAGTTCGACGCGGTCCAGACCGTCTTCAACCTCTTCGAGCAGGAGCCCGGCCGCCACTTCATCGACACGATCCGCGAGACGGGCTCCGACACCTCCGTCATCGCGCGCGTCCCCCACTCCTCGGGACTTCTCAACGAGCAAGTGACGCCCGACACCGTGTTGGAGGAGGGCGACCACCGCTCGCACCGCCCCAAGGAGTGGTACGAGACCGGCTGGGAGAAGGTCGAGGCGATCCGTTTCCTCGAGGACCCCGAGGGCGTCGAGGGAACCCGAACCCTGAGTCAGGCGTCGATCCGCTGGCTGCTCGCACACGACGAGGTCGCCTCGGTGACGCCGACGTTCCGCGACGGCGACGACATCGCCGAGTGGAGCGCCGCGAGCGGGGTTCCCCCGATCTCCGACGCCGAGTACGACCGGCTCGAGGAACTGTACGCGCGGAACTTCGGTATCGACCGCGACGACGGGATGGACGCGCTCCGGACCTCCGTCGACGGCGAGGACATCGCGGCCGCGGGTCTCGACAAGCGCGCCGCCTCGTACTGATCGCGGGTGGGTCCGGTCGATCAGGCGATGCGGTCCAGCCGGAAGCGCTCGATCGGGAGGTCGGTCTCCCGCTCGGTGGCCAGATCCGCGAGGACCTCCCCGACCACGCTCGCGTACTTGAACCCGATCCCCGAGAAGCCCGCGCCGACCGAGACGTGCGGGTACTCGGGATGGGTGCCCAGATAGAAGTCGCCGTCCAGCGACCGGGTCACGATACAGGAGGTGAGCCGCATCGTCGGACCGGTCGCCTCCGGGAAGAGCCGCTCCGGGATCATCCGCAGCAGTTCCTCGTCCTGGAGGGTGGGCTCGTCCCGCCAGTCGTCCGGATCGATCGTCTCCGTGCGTTCGGGCGCTCGCCCGAACTTGAACCCCGGCTGCTCGTGGACGGGGAACCCGTAGCTGTTCCCCTCCGGGGAGTCGAGGGTGAACACGGGGAAGTTCTCCGGCCGGAACGTCGAGGGGTCCTCCGGCTGGAGCCAGGCCATCACGCGCCGCTGCGGCTTGAGCGCGTTCTCGAGGGGTCGAACGTGCTTGCTCGCCCACGCGCCGGCCGTCACGACGAGGTTCTCGGCCTCGTACCGGTTCCGATCGGTCTCCACGACCACCCCCGACTCCGTCGGCCGCCAGTCGAGCACCCGCTCGCGGGCCCGGACGGTCGCCCCCAGCGACTGGGCCCGCGCCACGTACGTCGTGATGGCGCGTTCACAGGCGATGAATCCGCCGTCGGGCTGGTGGACGACGCGGTACTCCTCGGGGAGCTCGTAGCCAGGATATCGCTCGTTGACCTCCGCTCCCGTGAGGACGTCGTGCGGGAGGTCGTACTCCGCACAGCACTCCACGGCGTGCTCGAACGACGCCGACCCCGGCTCCCCACCGAAGACCGACCCCGTCTCCGTGAAGAGGTCGCGGCCGGCGTCGTCCTCGAGCCCGCGCCACAGCTCGCCCGCGCGCCGCGCGAGCGGGACGTAGTCCGGGTGTTTCTGGGTGAGGCTGTATTGTCGCGTCTCGCCGTGAGACGACCCGCGCGCGTGGGGAACGTCGTAGCGCTCGATCCCCAGGACGTCGACCCCTCGCTCGGCGAGGTGACACACCGCGGCGCTGCCCATCCCGCCGACGCCGATCACGACGGCGTCGAACTCGGTTCGTCGAGACATGTCGAGTCGACCCGGCTCACGCCCCCAGCTCGTCCGCCAACTCGTGGAACGTCTCGATCTCGAGGTGCGGATCGCGGAGGATGTCCTCCCACTCGGTCCCGGCGCGGTTCATCCAGGCGCCCTGCATCCCGGTGTATAACGCGCCCTGAACGTCGTACCAGGAGGCGGTGACGTGGACGATCCGGGAGACGGCGGTCCCCGCCCTGTGTGCGGCGTGGCGGTAGAGCTCCCGACCGGGCTTACAGACGCCGGCGTCGGCCGCGCTGACGGTGTCGGTGAGGAGGTTGTCGACGTCGGCGTGGACGACCAGCTCGTCCAGCATCTCCGGGTCGCCGTTCGAGAGCATGTAGATCTCGTAGCCGTCGTCGATCAGCCGTTCGAGCCCCTCCCGGACGTCGTCGTACACGTCGAGGTCGTCCACGGTGTCGAGGATCTCCTCGCGTTCGGACGCCGACACCTCGACGCCCGCCGTCTGGAGGGCGTACTCCAGCGACACCCGGTACCGGTCCCGCGTGGGTTTGAAGTCGTCCAACAGGGCGGACGTGATCCCGTAGAGGCTGCCGCGGAGGTCCCAGATGCGCGCGACGGCCTCCGGGTTCTCCGTGTGTTCTTCGAGCGCCCTCCGCGTGGAGAGCTCGTCGACGAGGGTGCTGTAGGAGTCGACCAACACCGTGTCGACCCGATCGGGTTCGAAGGTCATCGTGAATACTGGCGTATCGTATCAACCAATAAACGTACTGGTGGACTGACCGAACGATCGTCGACGTTCGGGGCGGATACGTGAAGAAACGAGTGTTCATCGTTCCGCGTCCGGACTCCGTCCACGTCGACTCCACGCCCACGTCGATTCCGCGTTCGCGCCGAGCCGACGGCGACGATGGCCGTCAGTCCGCGTCGATCCGACAGCCGCCGGTGTAGTCGACGCCCTCGATCGTCTCGATCCCCTCGTCGCCACACACCGGACAGTCCGGGTTCCGCCGGTACGGAACCGTCTCGAAGGTCATGTCCATCGCGTCGTAAAACAGCAGCCGGCCCGCGAGCGGCTCGCCGGCGCCGAGCAGGAGCTTGACCGCCTCCGTGGCCTGGATACAACCGAGGGTTCCGGGGAGCACTCCGAGTACCCCGGTCGTCGCGCAGTCGGGAACGGTGCCCGGCTCGGGCGCTTCCGGGAACAGGCACCGGTAACAGGGGCCGTCGGGGACGAGCGTCGTCGCCTGCCCCTCGAACTTGTAGATCGCGCCGTGAGCGACGGGAACGCCCTCGATCCGGGCGGCGTCGTTGACGACGTACCGCGTCCGGAAGTTGTCCGCGCAGTCGACGACCACGTCGTACGCACCGATCAGATCGCGAGCGTTGTCCACGTCGAGACGCGTCTCGTGGGCCTCCACGTCGACGTCGGGGTTGAGACGGTCGACGAACCGCGCGGCCGACTCGACTTTCGGCTCGCCGACGTCGTCGTCCCCGTGGATCACCTGTCGCTGGAGGTTGGAGCGCTCGACGACGTCGTCGTCGACGATCCCGAGCGTGCCGACGCCCGCGGCCGCGAGGTACTGGATGGCGGGCGCGCCGAGCCCGCCGGCCCCGAGGACGAGCGCGCTGCCCTCGAGGAGGCGTCGTTGTCCCTCGGGACCGACCTCGTCCATGATGATGTGTCTGGAGTACCGGTCGAGCTGCGTGGAATCGAGAGAGAGGCTCATGCGGGGAGGTGGGTGGCGCTCGGGTATAACCGCTTTCCCGGCTGCGCCGCCGCTGGCCGGCGGATAAACGGGAGAAGTGTCGAGGGGGCGGCTCTACTTGCCCTGCCGGTCGTTGCCGGTGACCGACGGGCGGGTCTTCTCGGTCCCCTTGCCGCGTTTGCGCTGGCCGCGGCCCTTGGTGCCGGCGGAGGTGAGCCCCCGGAACGCGCGACCCTTGTGGTCGTCCGAGCAGATCCAGTTGAGCTCCTCGTCGTTCTCGATCGCGGGGTGAGCGGGGTCGACCAGGATCACTTCGTGCCACTTCTGGGAGCCGTCCTCGCCGACCCAGTAGGAGTTGAGCACGCGCAGGTTGCGGTACTTCCGCGAGGCGCGCTCCTCGGCGATGCGCTGGATCGACTTACGCCGCGAGAGCCGGTTGACGCCCTGCCGCTTCGAGCGGCGGCCGGCCTTGTGCCGCTGCTTTCGCGAGCCGCCCTTGCGGACGCTCACGCGGGCGACGACCACGCCCTGTTTCGCCTTGTAACCCAGCTCGCGGGCCTTGTCGAGTCGGGTGGGGCGGTCGATCCGCTCGATCGCGCCCTGGTCGCGCCACTCCTGTTTGCGCTGCCACTGGAGTTCCGCGAGTTTCCCCTCCTTGGGGGACTGCCATGCGTCCTTGATGTGCGAGTAGAAGCTTCGTGCCATAGGTTCGTCCACGGACGCTTGCGATTCGGCCGGACTTCGGCCACATGTCGTCTCGTCCCGGAGCGAGGTCGGCGGACCCGATCTCGTCCGGCGGCGAGTGCCCGCTGGACGTCCGTACCAGCGAGTTATCCCACGCTTCCGCGCGTTCGATCATAAGGGCTTCGCTCCGCGGCGGGCGTGCCGACGGGTCGCACGGCGGATCGGAGCCGAAGGCCGTGTGTCGAGATGACGAGCGTCGGGACGACGTGTGTCGAGTTCACGGCCCGGTCTCCCACTCGTCAGCGTTTTATATATTCCTCAAAGAATATCGCGGTATGCCCAAGATAAGCGTCGAGATCCCACAGGAGCTGTTGGCGGACCTCGACGAACACGTCGGTGACGACGGGAAGTTCGTGAACCGCAGCGACGCGGTCCGGGCGTCGATCCGCAAGACGCTCGACACCCTCGACGAGATAGACGCGCGCCACGGCCGGCTGACGGACGAGGGCGGACAGGATGAGTAACGGAGCCGACACGACTGGAGGGGCGGACACCGAACGCCTCCTCGCGGTCGATCCCCTCTCCCGGTCCGCGGTGGCGGCGGTGGGACTCGTGGCGCTGTTCGTCACCGCGCTCGCGACGGCGCAGGTCACCGCCGCGAAGGTGCTCGCGCTGTCGCTGCCGGTCGCGCTGCCCGTGGTCGGGCCGCAGGTGCTGCTCCCCGGCGCGGCGCTCGCGTACGCCATCACCTTCTTCGCGTCCGACTGCCTTGCCGAACTGTACGGTCGCCGGACCGCCCAGGTCGTCGTCAACGTGGGGTTCGCGATGAACTTCGTCGTGCTCGCGCTGGTGTGGTCGACCCTGGCCGCGCCGGGCGTCGACCCCGAGGTCGCCGCCGCGTTCGGAACCGCGCTCGGCCCGACGACCAACATCGTCGCCGGGAGCCTGCTTGCGTACGTCGTCAGCCAGAACGTCGACGTCGTGCTCTTTCACGCGATCCGCGACCGGACCGGCTCGGCCAACCTCTGGCTCCGCAATCTCGCGTCGACGGCGACGAGCCAGGCGATAGACACCGTCATCTTCGTGTCGGTCGCGTTCCTCGTCGCGCCGACCCTCCTCGGCGTCGGGGACGCGCTGCCGCTCGGCGCGGTCGGCGCGCTGATCGTCGGTCAGTACCTCCTCAAACTACTGATCGCCGTGCTCGACACCCCGTTCGTCTACCTCGTCGTCGGCGCGGTTCGGGAGTAGCGACCCAGACTGGAGCGGCGATCTCGCTGGAAACTCACGCGACCGCGAGCGCCCGCGGGACGGCCTCCGGGAGCTCTGCCGGGATCCGGTCGAACCGGTCGCCGCCGTCGGCGGTCCGGTGAAGTCCGTGGTTGGTGAGCACCCAGAACTCGCCGGCGGTCTCCGCCGAGGCCAGCACGGCCCGGTAGGTTCCCTCGCCGGTCGGAATCCCTCGATCGTCGAGTCGTTCCCAGGCCGTCCCGTCCGCGTTCCGGGCCGATCCGCGGCCGACCCCTCCGTCGCCCACCTCTCCGTCGCCGGCCCCTCCGTCGCCCGCCTCTCCGTCGCCGGCCCCTCCCTCCCGTCGATACAGGTAGGCCTCGCCCCGGCGGTGGGCGGCGGTCGCGCCGCTCGCGGCGCTGACGAGGACCCGGTCTGGGTCGCCGGGGTCGACGGCGAGCCCCCAGACGTACCCGTGCTCGAGCCCCTCGTCGACGACCTCGAACGACCGTCCGCGGTCGTCGCTCTCGGCGTACCCGTCGCCCGCGGCGACGTACACCCGATCCGGGGCGTCGGGGTGGGTCGCGATCGTGTGGGTGTCCCGGCGCGACCCCGGCGGTCGGTCGATCCACGTCTCGCCGCCGTCGGCCGTGACGAGGAACGCGCCGGCCTCGATCCCGACGTACCACCGGTCGGGACCGTCGGGACAGACCGCGATCCATCGGACGTGGTGAGTGTCCGGACGCGGCGGGAACGACCACTCCGGCGCGGAGGGAGCGTCGGTCATCCCCGCGACGCGCTCGACGGATCGACCGCCGTCCACGGTCCGGTACAGCCGCGAGGGTTCGGTGCCGATCCACGCCGTTTCGGGGTCGTGCGGGCTCGTCGCGAGGGCGGTGACCGCGTCCGGGCCGGAACCCTCGGGACCGAGCGCGTCCCCGACGATCCGCTCGAACGACTCGCCCGCGTCGAGCGAGCGGTACAGTCCGTCGTCGAACGTCCCCGCGAACACGCGATCCGGTGCCTCTCGGTGGACCGCCACGCACTCCACCCGCCGCCCGTCGAGGCGGGTCTCGACGCGCCCCCTGTCCGGATCGACGACGCGGAGCCCGTCGGCGTAGGCCGCGTAGGCGTTCATACCGGTGAGGACGACCGGTGGGACCATAAGCGTGGACGCCGCAAGCGATTTACCACCCCACCCCGTGGTAACGGTAAGCATGGACCTCCGCGTACAGGGGGACGTTCCCCCCGATCCGTTTCTCGGCGCCGCCGACCTGTTCGAAACCGAGTTCTCGCTCGAGGATCCCGTCTACGTCAAGGTTCGAGACGACCCCGACGAGCGGACGTGGGCCGGACACTACGCCGACCACCACGTCCTCAACGTCTCCCGACGCGCCGCTACGAGCGCCATGGCCCGCGAGCTGGCGGTCCACGAGCTCTCGCACATGGCCCGGTACGAGGAGGGTCACGCCTCACACCTCCAGTCGACCGAGGAGGCGCTCTATCTCGGGCTCGCCGGCGAGACCGTCGAGCGGCGCAAGCTCGCGCACTGTTACCAGATCGCGAATCACATGAAGGACATCTACGCCGACGACATCACGCTCTCGGTCGCGCCCGCCGACAAGCTGGTCGGCTTCCTCGAGTCCACGCTGGCGACGGCCGTCGCGGACAGACCGGACCCGAACCGGCCCGGACCGCCGCCGGTGACCGCCGGGGCCGACCCGGACATCACGGCGGTGAACGCGGCGTTCGCGCTGGCGCTCGTCGAGCGACACGACCTCGCGGAGCCGAGCCACCGCCTGTACGACCTCGCTCGCGCGGCCGAAAGCGACGCCGCGGACGTCGACGTCGACGGCTTCAAACGGCGGTTCCTGGACCTCGGACCGGACCCGAGCGAGAGCGCCTACCGGAAGGCGCTCGTCTCGGCCGCGCGCGCGTACGCCGTGTGACCGTGACGGCGTGCGGTCGACTCGCGCAGTCGATCCGCGCGGCCGGTTCACGCTCGTCGGCGGTCCCTCGTCACTCCGGCTCGTCGGTCGTCAGCTCCTCGGAGTGGGATTCGACGGACTCTTGCGAGCTCTCCTGGGCCCCCTCGAGGACCGTGACCCGAGCCTTCATGATCCGGGTGTTGTCGACGCGCTCGATGCGGATCCGGACGCCGTCGAACTCGATCTGTTCGCCCTCCTCGACGAGCCGGCCCGCGCGGTTGAACACGAAGCCGGCCAGCGTCTCGAACTCCTCGCCTTCGGGGAGGTCGATGCCGAGCATCTCGTTGACCTCGTCGATGTTGACCTCCCCCTGAACGAACGCGACGTTCTCCTCGATGAACTCGATCGGCTCGGGCTCGTCGCCCTCCAGGATGTCGCCGACGATCTCCTCGACCATGTCCTCCAAGGTGATGATCCCCTCCGTCGTTCCGAACTCGTCGATCACGATCACCATCTGGAGGCGGTTGTCCTGCATCTCCGCGAGCAGCTCGTCGGCGTTCTTCGACTCGGGGACGTGGAGGGTCGGCTTGACGACCCGCTCGAGCGAGGGCTCCCCCTCCGAGTAGTTGAGCTCGCGAACCAGATCCCGGACGGTGATGATGCCCACGATGTTGTCGAGGTTGCCGTCGTAAACCGGAACCCGCTCGTGGTCGGCGTGGACGCACTTCTGGATCGCCTCCTCGACGCTGGCCTGCTTCGAGACGGCGGTGACGTCGAGGCGGGGCGTCATCACCTCCTTGGCGATGGTGTTGTTGAACCGGAATATCCGGTCGAGCATCTCGCGTTCCTCCTCCTCGATGACGCCCTCCTGTTCGCCGGTCTCGATGATGTCCTGGATCTCGTCGCGGGTGACGTAGGAGGTCTCGATCGCCGACCGACCGCCGGTGACCTTGTTGACGACGCGCGTCAGGTAATCGAAGAGGACGACGAGCGGGAAGAGGACGTACTCCGAGAGCTTCAACGGACGGGCGATCCGGAGCGACCAGGACTCGGTGTGTTCGACGGCGTACGACTTCGGCGCGCTCTCGCCGAAGAGGAGAACGAGCGCGGTGATCCCGAACGTGGCGATGGTGACGGCCTGTCCCTGGCCGAACCCGAGGTAGACGAGGAGCCCGGTCGAGATCGACGACATCGCGACGTTGACCATGTTGTTCCCCACGAGGATGGTGATGAGCAGACGGTGGGGGTCCTGTTTCAACGCCTGTACCGTATCCGCTCCCGGAACGCCGTCCTCGACCAGGCTGTCGATCCGGTGTTGCGGGAGCGAGAACAACGCTATCTCCGAGGAGGAAAAGAAGGCCGACAGCGCGATCAACACGAATATGATGAGCGCGCCGAGGAGGGCCACAGTGGTGTCTCCCATCACCGGTAACTGGAGCGGGCCGACTGTCAGCACGCTTGACGATAAGCCCATTATCGCCCCACTTCCGTCGGCACGCAGTTAAAGTGTTACCTTCGGCCGTCCCCCACGGTGCCGCGGCCGTTACGGTTACCCTTCCCGCGGCCGAAACGGATCGCATGACGGATCCACAGATCACCCTGTACCGACTACAGGCGTGTCCGTACTGCGAGCGGGTCGTGCGGACGCTCGACCGTCTCGACCTCGAGTACCGGTCCCGGTACGTCGAGCCGATGCACTCCGATCGGAACGTGGTCAAGCGCGTCTCGGGTGCGCGGAGCGTTCCGGCGATCGTCGACCGGAACACGGGCGTGACCATGTCCGAGAGCGCCAACATCGTGGAGTACCTCGAGGGGACCTACGAGGACGCCGGCGCGGAGGCGGGTGCGTGATGCCGGAGTTCGACGTCGTCGAACTCCCCGAGACGGACCACGTGACGGCCGGCGAGACCGCCCCCGAGTTCACCCGACCCCTCGTCGGCGAGGAGTTCTGGGAGGACCGCTCGCTGTCGGATGTGGTCGACGGGCCGACGCTCCTCGTCTTCCACCCGATGGACGGCGCGTTCCAGACGACGTACGTCTACAACGAGATCGACGATCGCGGGTGGGCCGACGCGCTCTCGGTGTACGGCGTCTCGATCTCCTCGCCGTACGAACACAAGGACCTGCTCGCCGAACGCGGCGACGGGGTTCGGGTCTTCTCGGACCCGAGCGCGGCGGTCGTCGAGGCGTATGGCGTCGCTCACGACATCGACGGGATGGCGGGGATCACGGAGGCGCGCCCGGCGGTCTTCCTGCTCGACGGCGACCGCGTCGTCCGGTACGCCTGGGTCGGGAGCGAGCACCCCTCGTTCCCCGACTACGACGCGGTGGAGTCGGCGATCGACGACCTCCGCGACTGAGAGCCGGTCCGTGCGGGTCCGAACGCGCCTCACGAACGATCCGACCCGCTATCCTTTTTCGCACCGAACGCCTACGTCGATCCGTGATCGACGACGCCGACACGGGTACCGAGGACCGCCGACTCGACGCCGACGGAGCGGCCGACGTGGACCGGGAGCTCCTGTTTCGGGCCGCGGACGCGGTCGCGGCCGGCGAGCTCGTCGTCTACCCGACGGAGACGGTGTACGGGCTGGGAGCGGACGCGCTCGACTCGAACGCGGTGGACCGGGTGTTCGAGACCAAGGGACGCGACCGCGACGACCCGCTCTCGCTCGGCGTCGCGAGCGTCGACGACGCGCTGCGACACGCCCGCCCGACCGCGCTCGCGACCGCGTTCATGCGGGCGTTCCTGCCGGGGCCGGTGACGGTCGTCGTCGAGGGGGATCGGTCGGTCCCCGACGCGCTGACCGCCGGACGCGACCGCGTCGGCGTGCGCGTCCCCGACCACCCGGTCGCCCGCGCGCTGCTCGAGGAGACGGGACCGCTGACCGCCACCAGCGCGAACGTCTCCGGGACCGGCAGCGTCACTCGCGTCGTCGACCTCGACGAACGGGTGCGCGACCGGGCCGCGACTGTGATCGACGGCGGCGAGACCTCCGGGGCCGAGAGCACGGTCGTCGACCCCGAGCGCGGCGAGATACACCGGCGCGGCGCGATGGCCGGCGCGGTCGAAGCGTGGCTCGCGGACCCGCCGGTGTGAGGACGATCGGGAACGGAGGCGAGAAGGGGGTCGTCGGCGCGAGCCGCCCGCTACACCGAGAGGTCGCCCTTCGCTTTGATCACGTCGAGCGCCTCGGCGTCGACGGTGTCGACGTCGAGCCAGTGGGGGACGTACTCGCGTTTCTCGTAGGCCTCGCGTTCGTCGGGCGTGCCGACGGTACACCAGAGCTGCGGCTCGTCGGGGCCGTGCCACCCGCCCTGCGTGCTGATCCCGAAACAGACCAGCTCCTCGCCCTCGTACTCGATGATCGCGTCCCGACGGATGCCGGGGTCACCGCGGACGATGAGGTGTTGCATGTCCCGAAGTTGGCGGGTTCATCGCTTAATCGCTTCGGTACGAGCGATCCGCCGGCGGGTGATCGAGCCCACGCCGTCGGCCGACGCCCGACACCGGTCCGCGTCGACCCACGGTGCGATATCGGAGAAAACGGATCGTTCGTTCGATTATTCTCCGATCATAATCATTGATCAGTCCCGAGAGAGGATAGATAATGATAATCGTCTATCCTGTCGAAAATCGTTAAGTGGGCCGGGAGCGGACCGTACGGTAGAACGGGCGAGCGTCCACCGGACGGCTCGTCGACCACCGACCATGTCAGCAGACACCGACCCCGACGCGAGCCGCCACGGAGCAGAGTCGACCGTCCGGCCCCCCGACGGGACGGACCTCGGTGCGGCCGACCGCGACGCCGACGAGCGCGCGAGCCGCCCGGACCCCGCCGACGAGCCGGACGCCGACGCGGATCCGACCACGGCTCGAGCCGCCGCCGGCCTCTTCGAGCGAGTGCTGGTCGTCACGGACGGCACCGACGTCGGCGAGGCGGCCGTCGAGGCGGGACTGGACCTCGCGTCCGCACACGGCGCGACCGTGGACGCCTTGTACGTCGTCGACACGACCGAGGCGTGGGACGTGGTCGTCGAGCGTCGCGAGCGCGAGGGCGAAGCCGCCGTCGAGGCCGTCGAGGCCCGCGGTCGCGAGCGGGGCGTCGAGGTCGAGAAGTGGTTCCGATACGGCACCGCCCACGAGGAGGTGCTCGATTTCGCCGAGGCTCACGGCGTCGACCTCGTCGTGCTCGGCTCGGCCCGTCGGACCGGACTGGATCGGCTCGTCAACCCCGAACCGCTCCCGACGCGGGTTCAACGCGGCGGCTCGGTCCCCACGTTGGTGGTCGGCGTGGACGACGACCGGTGAGCCGAATCCGGCTCGCTCCCTAGGGCGCGTAGTAGTACTCGCCGTCGCGCTTCTGTTGGCGGTCCTTCTGTGAGTCCGGCTTGTTGATCCGCGGGCGGCCGGTTCGCTCGTCGCGTCGGAAGGTGATGTCGAGATCGGCGAGGAAGTCGTTCATTCCCTCGCGCATCTCCTGCGGGCGGGTCGCGCGACCGCGCTCCGCGGGCTCGCCGTCGAACACCATCAGGCGGTCCGCCAGCAGGTCGATCATGTAGATGTCGTGGTCGATCACCATCACGGTCGCGTCGTGGTTCTCCGCGTACCGGCGGATCGCGGTCGTCGCGCGCACCCGCTGTTCGACGTCGAGGTGCGCGGAGGGCTCGTCCAGCAGGTAGAGGTCGGCGTCCTCAGAGAGACACGCCGCGATCGCGACGCGCTGGCGCTCGCCGCCCGACAGGTCCGTGAGGTTCTGTTCCATGATCCGGTCGAGCTGGAGCGGCCGGGCGACCTCGGTGTTCCAGTAGGAGCTGCCGAACTCGTCGGTGATGGACGAGAGGAACGCGTCGACGCGCATCGGCTGGTCGATCTCGATGTACTGCGGCTTGTACGCGATGTCGAGTTCGAACTCGAGGCTGCCCGTGTCGGGCTCCAGCGAGCCGGCGAACAGCTTCGCGAGCGTCGACTTCCCGATCCCGTTGGGGCCGACGATCCCGAGCACCTCGGTCTCGTGTATCGTCCCGCCCTCGACGTGGAGCTCGAACTCCCCTTCGCCGTAGGACTTCTCGAGGTCCGGGTACTCCACGAGCGTCGTCCCCTTCGAGGAGGCCCGCGGCGCGTGTTCCTCGAAGGTGATCGCGGAGGGTCGGATCCGCATGTTCTCGTTCTCGAGGTACCCCTTGAGGTACTCGTTGATCCCGTTTCGAACCGATTTGGGGTCCGTGATGACCCCGTACGCGCCCGGCTCCCCGTACGCGACGTGGAGGGTGTCGGCGAGGAGATCGAGGATCGCGAGGTCGTGTTCGACCACGAGCATCGACCGCTCGGATTCGGGGTCGTTCGCCAGCTCCTGGACCAGTCGCGCCGCGACCATCCGCTGGCCGATGTCGAGGTACGGCGTGATCTCGTCGAGGAAGTAGAAGTCGGCGTCGCGCGCCAGACACGCCGCGATCGCGACGCGCTGGAGTTCGCCGCCGGAGATCGAGTCGATGTCCTGGTCCATCACCGGGCGGATGTTGAGCCGGTCGATGAGGTCGTCGAGCGCACCGCGCTCGTCGGTCCGCTCGAGGAGGTCGCGGGTGTTGCCGTCGAACTGCTTCGGGATCTGGTCGACGTACTGGGGTTTTCGCGAGACCGTCACGTCGTTCGCCTCCAGCGCGGCGAGGTAGTTCTGGAGGCCCGTCCCGCGGAAGCGGTCGAGGACGCGCTCCCAGTCGGGCTCCGTCTCGTGGTCGCCGAGGTTCGGGACCCGCTCGCCCGCGAGCGCGTGAACCGCCGTCGACTTCCCGATCCCGTTGGGACCGAGGATGCCGGTGACCTTCCCGGGTTCGGGGGTGGGAAGCCCGTACAGCGCGAACGCGTTCTCGCCGTACCGGTGGACCGGATCCTCCGACAGTTCGGAGGGGAGGTTGATGATCTCGATCGCGTCGAACGGGCACTTCTCGACGCAGATGCCGCAGGTCTCGCCGAGACAGATCTCCTCGGAGATACGGATCTGGTCGGGATCGCCCTCCTTGGCGTCCTCGCCGCGCTCGGTGATACACTCCTTTCCCGTTCGATTCGGCGGGCAGAAGTTCGCACACTCGTAGTTACATCGGTCGGGCTGGCACCGGTCCAGATCCACGACCGCGATGCTGTCGTCGGCCATCTCAGAACGTCACCGCGGAGGTGAGAAGCACGGTGTAGCTGATGAACCACAGCGTGAAGGTCATGAACGCCACGTAGAAGTTGTCCTTGACGCCGAAGTCGGCGATGTCGACGCCGAAAACGCTGTACACTGGGTACTGGAGGAACACGAACGCGCCGAGCACCACGAGAGCCATCGTGTCGGCGGCGTCGACGGGATCGGTCCCGACGTAGGCGGCCGACACCACGCCCGCGGCGATCCCCGCGAGACAGCATATCGTGGTGACGACCACGCTCCGGGCGTGTCCGGAGATCCCCGATTCGTCGCTCATACGTACGGATCCGCGATCGCCAGTGAAAAACCGTTCGTTCCGCTCACGCGCCTCCACCGCTCGTTCCGCTCGTATCTCACCAACACGTCTCGTCCGCTCGTGTCCGCCTCGTCCTCGTACGCATCCCGAACATATCAGTATACACACCTGTTGATCGGGGCGTCGAGGACGACGGATCGGTCCCGGTTCGATCCGGCCGGCGAGGTCCGTCGATACGACCGTTCGGCGAGCGCGCGCGAGGATCGATCGCTGACTGACTGGTCAGTCCACCGGAGCTTTTGCGGCAGAGAATTCCGATTCTGGGGCGGTTAACCAGCAATAAATACCGGTAAGTCGGACGAGATCGGGGGGATTGTATCAACATTTATGCCCGTGTGCGGCTTCGATTCATAGCGATGGCTGGAACCCAAACGGAGGGTCTCGACGACCTCCCGCCGAGCGCCAAACTCGTCTTCAAGGTACTCGAATATAACGGACCGCTGACACAGAAGGGGATCGTTCAGGAGTCGATGCTGTCGGCTCGGACCGTCCGCTACGCCCTCGAACGGCTCGAAGGGATCGACGTCGTCGACGAGGACGTCTACTTCGCGGACGCCCGGCAGAACCTCTATAAACTCACGGAACCCGCTCAGGAGTTCACGAGCGAGGACCGGGATGCCTCCTGTACGGCCGACTAGCTCCGTCCCTCGCGCTCGACCGACCGGGCACCCCGAACCGCCTCGAACACGGTGAGCGCTATCGCGACAAGGAGCGCCGACGTGGCCGCGAACACGAACGCCAGGAGAGCGAACCAGACGTCGGGACCGACGACCGGGTACTCACGGACCTCCACGACCGGACCGAGGAGTTCCATCGCGCGCGTGAGGTACAGCAGAACCGCCAACGCCACCCCGACCGCGAGTCCGACGCGGACGTTCCGGTAGAACGCCAGCGATTCGAGCAGGACGAGCATCGGGGGCTTGTCCGTCGTGTCGTCGCTCACGCGTTCCCGTAACCGCTACACTCGCAAAGAGCCGTCGGAACGATCCGACCCCCTCCGGCCGATCCGGAAGGACTCTCCGACCTGCGCCGGCGTCGGCCGAGGACACGTCACGATCGATCAAGTTGTTTTCGGAGCAGGGCTAGTCGTAGTCAACGGGACTAAGGCGGTCTCGGCCGACCGGTGCGTATGAAACGCGTGCTTCTCTCGGCGTCATCGATGGTCGATCCCGACGCGTTCCGGGCGTTCATCGGGGACGCCGTCGACGAGCCGGTCGAGATCGAGGTCGCTCGACTCGGGGCGACGGGACGGCTGATCGAGGCCGGATCGCGGTTCGATGACGGTGCGGGATTCGACGCCGTCGTGGTCGACGTGGACACCGCCGTGACCGCCGAGACGCTCGACGCGCTCGGGAGCGAACTCGAGGTGGTCGTTCGGGCCGCAGTCGGCGTCAACGACGTCGACGTCTCGGCCGCGGCCGACGCCGGAGTGACGGTGACGCGGGTCCCGGAGTACTGTACGGAGGAGGTCGCCACGCACTCGCTCTCGCTGCTCTTCGCCTGCCTCCGGTCAGTGGCGGAGTACGACGCCGCGGTGGCCGACGGTCGCTGGACGTGGGAGGAGGGACGCCCGATCCGGCGGGTGAGCGAGTCGACGATCGGTCTGCTCTCGTTCGGCCCCATCGCGAGACGAGCTGCGGAGCAGCTCTCGGGGTTCGGCGCGACGCTTCTCGCGTACGACCCGTTCGTCGACGGCGACCGGATGGACGAACGCGGCGTCGAGAAGGTGACGTTCGAGGCCCTGTTCGACCGGAGCGACCACGTCGCGGTGTACGCCCCGCTGACCGAGTCGACGCGGGGGATCGTCGACGGCGACGCGCTCGCCCGGCTGTCGGCTCACTCCGTCGTGATCAACGTGGGACGCGGTCCCGTGATCGACGCCGGCGCGCTGGTGGAGACGCTGGAGTCCGGAGCGATCAAGGCCGCGGGCCTCGACGTGCTGGCCGAGGAGCCGCCGGACGACGACCCGCTCGTCGGCCGTGACGACACGATCATCACGCCACACGCCGCCTGGTACAGCGAGGACGCTCGCGAGGAGTTGAACCGGAGCGTCGCCGCCGACGTCGCAGCCGTCTTCAACGGCGGAGTCCCCGACGGCCGCGTCGACCCCGACGCGGACTGGCTCTGAGCCGCAGCGCTCACAGCCGGTCGGTGAGGTCGAACTCGCCGTCGGCGTCGCGTTCGCCGTCGGCGGCGGCGTCGAGGTCGTCTGCGGACCCCTCGGCCCCGGTCGTCTCGATCGTGTCGACGCCGGACGACTCCAGCCCCGCGGCCAGCCCGTCGCCGAGCCCGTAGGTGTCCCGGATCGTCCTCGCGAGCACCCCGTCGCGCTCGAAGACGACGTAGACGGCGACGAAGTCGTGGTCCGCCGGCCGGAGCACGAACACTTCGCGGGGCGCGTCGTCCCCGCAGGTCTCGTTGACCCGATCGACGAGCGGCTCCACCGGAATCCGGGCCGCGCGAAGCTCCCCGAACGTGTCGGTTCCGGGCCCGTCGGCGAACAGGTAGAGCGCGCCGTTCGGCTCCCCGTCGGTCGATCGCGTCGTGACCGATCCCACCGCCTCCCCCTCGGCGCGGATCCCCTGCCACGCGTCGACGGCGGCCTCGAACATTCCCTCTACCCCGTCGGCGAACCGGAACCGGCTCTCGCGGACGGTCGTCACCTCGGCGAACCGGGCGGTGCCGTCCGTCCACTCCAGCGTCGCGTCGACGACGGCTCCGGGGTCGAGGTCGGCGATCCGATCGGCGAGGTCCCCGTCGTAGCCGGTCGCGGTCGCGTACAGCGGGTCGTACGCCTCCGCCGCGTCCGCGTCGGTCGGATCGATCGGCCCCTCCGGCAGTTCGACGAGAACGAACTCGGCGGGGCCGTCGCCGCCGTCGACGGGTCGCGGACGGCGGTCGTGGATCCGGAACCGGCCGGTCGTCGTCGGGTTCATACGGGCGGAACGGGCGGTCGGCGGATAAGGCGGTCGGAATCGATCCGGCTCGTCGACGGAACCGACGATTCGGACCGGATCCGTGTCGTTATGGGGTCGGCTCCCCAACCGACGACCAATGGGGATCCTCGAGGACAAGTCGAACGCCCGGCTGTTCTACAAGTACCTCTCGAAGGTGTACGACCGGGTCAACCGGTTCAACTGGAACGACGAGATGCGGGCGGAGGCGCTCTCGTGGCTGGAGTTCGGCGAGGACGACCGCGTGCTCGACGTCGGCTGCGGCACGGGGTTCGGCACGGAGGGACTCTTACGACACGCCGACGACGTCCACGGGCTCGATCAGAGCGTTCACCAGATGGAGAAGGCCTTCGAGAAGTTCGGGAAGCGCGACCGCGTGAACTTCTACCGCGGCGACGCCGAGCGGCTCCCCTTCCGCGACGGCGTCTTCGACGTGGTCTGGTCGTCCGGCTCGATCGAGTACTGGCCGAATCCCGTCGAGGGGCTCAGGGAGCTGCGTCGCGTCGCGAAGCCGGGCGGGCAAGTGCTCGTCGTCGGTCCCGACTACCCGCACAACCGCGTCCTCCAGCGGGTCGCCGACGCGATCATGCTGTTTTACGACGAGGACGAGGCCGACCGGATGTTCGAGGCGGCGGGCTACGAGGCGTTCGAACACCACATCCAGCGTGCGACTCCGCGAAGCCCGCGGGCGATCACGACCGTCGCGCGGGTCCCCGAGGAGTAGGTCGGGTCCGGGCGGGGGACGGACCGACCCGCGGTCGTCGAGGTCGGGTCCGGGCGGGGGACGGACCGACCCGCGGTCGTCGAGGTCGGGTCCGGGCGGGGGACGGACCGACCCGCGGTCGTCGAGGCGGACGCGTGAGGTTCACCCCGGACGGGCGGTCGCCTCCAGCGTCGCGATCGGTTGCTCGCGAACCGAGAGCCGAAGCTCGACCCGGTCGCCGGGCTGAATGAACGGATCGTTCGTCCCCGCGACCCGAAACGACGCGGAGCCGCCGACGACCCACTCGTCGTCGCTCGCCGCGTTGAACGCGCCGGTGGGACCGGGTCTGAATCCGGCCGCGGAGAAGAACGGGACCGGCGGCTGACGGTCCAGCGGCTCGCCGTTCACGCTGACGTGGACCGCCATCTCGTCGACGTCTATCGGATCGCCGCCGTCGTGAGTGACCGTTATCCGGTCGCCCTCGACCTCCATCGACGTCACCGCGGTCGGCGACGGCTCGGCGGGCGAATCGAGCGTCGTCGCCGCCGTGACGCCGACCGCGAGAACGACCGTCATCGCGACGAGAAGCGACCCGGCGAGCGGGGCGAGCGCACGCGCCGAGCGCCGCGCGTTCGGCGTGCCCGGTGACGGCGGGTCGGGCGCGTTCGGCCCGTGTGAAGTTCGTGACGACACGGGGCGTCTGAGCCGTCATTGAATAAAAGGGATCGCCGACGGGAGCACTCGGGCGTTCTCGCCGCGATCGGGTCGCTCGCCGTAGTCGGACGTTCTCGTCGCACTCAGGCGCTATCGTTCGCGTCGTCTTCGTTCTCGACGTCGTCTGCCACCCGCGGCGTCCTGATGGGGTCGATATCGTCGATGACGGCGACTCGCGGCTCGTCAACGACGGTTATCCGGTACGGGTCGGCCGGCGAGAGCGTCCGGACCACGCCGTCCTCGTCGGTGCTTCCGATGGTCTCGCTCGGGGTACCGCCGGCGCTCTTCGTCACCGTGATCCCCTCGAGCGGGTCGCCGGTGGTCGAATCGAGGACCGTGACGGTCACGGGACCGCCGGGATACGTCCGATTGACGGTGACGTTGAACCCGTCCTCCGCCGTCGAGACGGACTCCGCGTCGGGGAACGTCGAGAGCGCCATCCGCTGGTGTTCGAGGAACACCCGTTCGGTGCCGCCGCTGACGAAGGTCCGGAGCGTCCCGAAGTCGTGGTCGACGGTGATCCGCTGGACCGTCCCCGCCCCGAGCGCGTTCGCCTCGCGAAGGTCGGTCGTCTCCGGATACGCCTCGACCGTCGCGTTTATCGCCGCCTCGCTTCCGAGGTCGTCGCCCCCGCGGTCCCACTGATCGCGCCGGAGCGATTCCCTGACGTAGTGGCCGTCAACGATCGTCGCGAGGACCATCGCGTTCCGGCTCGATTGGACGTGGATCTCCGTTCCCGATCGGTCCCCGCGAACCGTCTCGAGGGCGACTTCCCTGACGGGGCCCTCGTACACCTGAAGCTGGACTTGGAGCGTGCTGACGCGATCGGGCGTGCTGAACCCGTCAGTCCCCTCGGCGAGTTCAGAGAGCGTCTCGAGCCGGCGGTCGTACTCGCGGGCGAGCGCCGCGATCCGGACCAGTTCGTCGAGGAGTTCGCGGTCGGTCAGCTCTCCCGAGGCGTGTGCGTTGATCGCCGTCGTCTGTCGGCTGTCGAGGCTCACCTCGCCCTGTTCCACCTCGTTTATCTCGGCGAGGATCCGCCGTTGCCGCTCGGCGTTCGTCTCCGCGGATTCGATCCGCCGTATCGCGGCTTCCGTGCGGAGGGCGGCGTCCGAATCACCGACCGCAAGCCCGAGCGAGGTGCCGAGATTGACGCCCCGCCGGTGGCTCGCGATCCGCGGCTCGACGCCCGGCGGCGTCGACAACACGCGGAGGGTGAGGTTCTCACCGTGTGTCGAGGTCGGGACCGCTCTCGACCCGACCGACCCCGTCGCGGGCGGGACGGGCCCGGAGACGGTCGGCTGCGACGCGGGATCGGAGACGGTCGGCTGCGACGCGGGATCGGGGACGGTCGACTGCGACGCCGATCGAGCGTCGGCCGTCGCGCCCGCGGGGCCGATCCCGGCGACGACCGACGAGACGAGGAGGAGGGCGGCGACGAAGACGGAGAGGGCTCTCATCGTCGCCCGCTTCTCCGGGGAGGGTCAAAAACCCACCCCAACGCGACGGCGAAACTCGACCGCAAGAGCGCCGCCGCGACTCGACGGGGTCCGCGGCGAGCGACGACGCGGGGTCTCCGTCTCCGGCGCCGAAACCGTCGCGAGCGAAGACTCTCGTGGGAGGCGAGACGGTGTATAGAAAGCGTTTTGCCCAGGGCGCGAGTGCCCCCAAATTACATGCGGAACCCCGCGATTCGCGTTCTCCTCGTCGCGTTCCTCGTCGTTTCCCTCGTGGCCGGTACGGGGGTCGCGACCGGGGAGGCCGCCCCCTCCATCCAGCCGTCGGCGCCGGAGTCACCGTCCGCGAGCTCGATAGGGACGCCGCCGTCAACGCAGGTCGACGGGGCGGCCTTGCCGACGGGCGAGACGCGGATACGGATCGACTTGCGGCCGAACCGCGACGCACGGTGGGAAGTGGTCGTCCGGTACGAGTTCGCCGATCCGAACCGAACGGCCTCGTTCGAGACGGTCGGGGAGCGGTTCGTCGACGGGGAAGTCGGGCCGTCGCCGGGGCTGTTCGAGCGGTTCGCGGAGGAGGCGAGCCGGAACACCGACCGCGAGATGAGGGTGGTGGACGTCGAGCGTGAGTACGTCGTCATCGAGGACCCCGAGACCGGGGACGGTGCAGGAAACGAAACGGACGGCGAGGAGGCGGAGATAGCCGCTGCGGGGGAGCTCCGGTTGACCTTCGTCTGGACCGGGTTCCTCGCGGAGGACGGCGAGGACCTCGTGTTGGGTGACGCGCTGACGACCGAGAACAACGAGACCTGGCTGCGGTCGCTCGAGTCCGGCCAGACGATCGAGGTGACCACCCCGGAGGGGTACTCCATCTCGGGGACGCCGGGGGCGAACGTGAGACTCGAGGACAACTCCGTAGTCATCGAGGGACCGCGAGTGTTCGGCGACGACGATCGCGTGGCCGTCGTGTACGCGCCGACGTCGACCCCGCCCACCGAGGAGACGCCGCCGTGGACGCTTCTCGCCGGTGCCATCGTTCTCGCGGCCGTCGTCCTCGCCAGCGGACTCGTCGGATACCGCCGGTTCGGCTCCGACGACGGGTCCGGTTCGCCCGATCCGTCGGACGGGCCCGATCCGGGAACCGGAGCGGGGACGCGGACCGCCGGCGGAGACGAGGACGCACGGGAGGCGGGAGACGACGTCGAACCCGTCGGCGGTGCGGGCGACGAACCCGAGGAGGACCTCTCGCTTCTCTCCGACGAGGAGCGCGTCGAGCGCCTCCTCGACCGGAACGGCGGACGGATGCGGCAGGCAGACATCGTCGCGGAGACGGGGTGGTCGGACGCGAAGGTGTCCCAGCTTCTCTCGGCGATGGCCGACACGGGGCGCGTCGAGAAGCTCCGGCTCGGCCGGGAGAACCTGATCTCGCTGCCCGACGACGCGTCCGGCGGCGACGCGTCGGACGCGGCCGATGCGGACGGTCCGGACGGTTCGAACGACGGCGACGGGAGCTGATCCGCCCCGTTTCGTTCGTCCGACTCCGCAGCGGCGTCGGCCGCGGCGGCCGAGGATTCAAATTCGGGGGCGGCGAACACGCGGACATGTACGCGGTCGTCGGCTGTAACCGGTGTGGAAACCTCTGGCTCGTTCGCGACCCGCGAGCGAGCGAGACGGCCCGCTGTTCGCGGTGTGAGAAGACCCACCGGACCGCGAAGCTCAAACGCCTCTTCGAGTCCGCGGACCGCGAGGCGGCCCGCGAGGCGCGTGCGGCCCTGCTCGCGAAGAAACGGGGCGACAGCGCGGCGTTCGCGGAGGTCGACCACGTCGCGGACCTCGAACGCGCCGTGGAGGACGCCGGCGTCGACGACCGCGAGTACCTCGAGGCCTCCGGGCTCGACGCCGACGCGGTGTTCGAGGCCGGGTCGCGCGCGGAGGGGAACGCGGGGTCGACGCGGTCGCGGGAGGAGATCGTTCGGGACGCGGTCGAGGAGGCGGCCGAGCCGACCGAGGAGCGGATCGTCGCGTACGCGGCCGACCGCGGCGTCCCGGCCGACGCGGCGCGCGACCTCCTCGAGAGGCTCGCCCGTCGCGGGGAGCTGTCGGAGTCGCGCGGACGGTACCGAACGCTCTGACGCGGGTCGGACAAGACACTTACCCCCGGCGCCGGATCGCGGCGTATGGACACCCGAATCACCCTCCTGGCGATCGCCGCCGCGGTCGTGCTCGCGGGCGCGGTGGGGATCGTCGCGGTCCCCGACGCCCTCGACGACCCGCGAGCGGAGACGGACCGTCCCGGACAGGTCGGTCTCGTCGACGTCGTCGTCGCGCCCGGCGAGGTCCGCGGGGAGACGGCGACGCTCGACCTGCTCGTCGACCTCGAACACCGCGGATCGACCGTCGAGAACGTCACGGTCCGTCACCGCGCGATCGACGCGGACTCCGGGCTGCTCGTCGACGAGACGACCGTGGACGTCGGCACCCTCGACCGCGAGGGAGAGACGACCGTGAACGGCAGCCTCGACGTGGAACGCGAGGGCGGCTACCGCCTCGAAACGGTGGTGTACGTCGACGGCGAGCGACGGGGCGAACGGACGACGCGGGTCGCCGGCGTCTCGGCGCTCACGCCGTCGTACGCCGACTCGCCGGTCGAATTCGCCGACGGAAACGTCTGGCCGACCGTCGCCGTGAGCGTGGCCGAGACGACCGAGGAGACGGCGACGCTCTCGGTCTCCGTGTCGGTCACGAACCGCGGCGACGACGCCTCCGAGGAGATCGACCTCCGGCTGCTGCTCCGGCAGGCCGAGTCCAACGTGATCGCCGACGAGGCGACCGAGACGGTCGGGTCGGTGCGGCCGGGCCGCACCGACACCGTGACCACGACGCTCGAGGCCCCCGACGGCTACAACTACTACGTCGACGCCGCGCTCTTCGACGACGACGTGCTGATCGACGAGACCCAGGGCGTGGCCAACCTCGATCCGCAGGAGACGATCGCCGCGAACGAGACGGTGCGGGACGTCTCCTTCGAGGTCGAGGACTTCTCCGAAGAGACCGGCGACGACGCCCTCAGGGAGGAGGGCGAGACCCGGCCGGACGGCGAGGACGGGAGCACCGACGACGGGACGCCCGGGTTCGGCGTCGCGGTCGCGCTCGCCGGGCTCCTCGCCGCGACGCTTCTCGCACGGAGGGCGTCATGAGCGACGACCTCCGCGAGACGCCGGCCGACGGCTCGACGAACGCGCCGAACGACACCACCGATCCACGGAACACCGACGCCATGACCCACACACCGGACGAGATCGACCCGACGACGACACCCCCGACGACCGAACCGACCACCGCCTCGACGAGCGCTCCGACGACCCGACCGGCGGCCGCGACTGACGGGGGCACCGCGGGAGACGAGACCACCGAGAGCGCGGCGGGAGACGACCCCGAGCCGTCCGAGGAGCGCGGATCACGGCTCTCCCGGCTCTCCTCGGACGATCTCCGCGGACTGCTCGACCGGATCGGGCTCGCCGCCCTGGTGTTGCTCGCGCTGATCGCGGGGTGGAGCTTCTACAGCCAGACCGGGCGGGCGATCCGGACGTGGCTCGATCCGGCCTACCAGCCGATCGCGCTCGCGGCGTTCAACCTCGCGGTGTTGTTCGTCGCGCTCGCCGGCGTGGCCCACCAGCTCAGCCGGATCCGCGCCGGCGACGGGGAGGAACCGGAGCCGACCCCGACGGGAGAGACGCACGCGTCCGAGGAGGCGGAACGGTAGCGACGGAGCTACTCCTCGGGCAGGTCCTCGGTGCTGGCGGGGATCCGTTCGACCCGTCCCGCGAGCGTCGCGGCGTCGCCGGCGACGGTCGACGCCTCGACGCCGGCCTCGTCGGCGACCAGTTGGACGTGCGCCGCGAGCAGTGCGAGCGCGCGCAACCCCTCGGACTCGGGGTCGTCGGCGGTCCGTTGCGCGAACGTGGTGTCCACCTCGCCGTCGCGGACGACGCCGACGTGGACCGCCTCGATCCCGTCGTCGTCGAGGAGACCGCGGGCACGTTCGAGTTCGGCGGCGAACTCGTCGCGCTCGTCGCCGTCGTCCCCGCCGTCACCGTCGCTGCCGTCGTCCGATCGCTGGTCGTCGCTCATGGACGCGCTTCGGGCGAACGAGGGAAAAACGCCGCGCTCCGAGTCGTTCGAGGACACAGCGACGTGTGGGCGAAAGACCGTAGCGCTCGGGGGGCGACGCGGAGCGTCGATCGGGGGGCGCGAGCTAATCCTCCGGACGCGGCCGCGCGACGAACAACGCCTCCTCGAGGGTAAACGGGTCGTAGCCGGACTGGTGACAGACGCAGTAGGTCCCGTCGCCGACCCCGTATCTGGTGGACTCTGCGAGCTGTTTGTAGCCGGGGATACAACAGAAGTGCGTACAGACGTTGAGGTACGCCAGGAAGCCCTGGTCGGTCGAGGCCTGAATCCACTCGTTCTCCTGTGCGGCCTCCTCGATCCGGGTCGACCGGATGACGGTCACGTTGAGCGACGATTCGGCGTCCTCGGAGCGCCACGTCACGGCCGCTGGCTTCCCGACGCCGTCGTTGCCGACGCCGTTACCCCAGGAGTCGTAGTCCTGGAAGTCGTCGACGTGGATGCGGTCGCCGCCATCGTAGGTGTCGTCCTGCCACTCGTACTGGCCGGTCTCCGCCCGGAACAGGTTGTCCGACTCGAAGTCCGGGGCGAGGTTCTCCTGTGACTCCACCCCGCAGTACTGGAACCACGCGCCCGAGTACGTGCGGCCGCCGATCTGCTCCTGGGCGACCTCGACCTCCACGCCGTTCTGCTCGACGGTCTGCGTCTCCGGCCAGATCCCCTCGATGTACCCGTCGTCGGTGACGCGCACCGGGATCTGCGGGAGGCCGCGCGGGGCCGGCCCGGTCACCTTGGCGATCGTCATGGCGGTCGTCTGACCGCCGCCGACGCCGCCGGACGTCGTCAGGGTGTTCACGGTCACCGACCCGGTCGCGCCGACCCCCGCGAGCGCCGCGCCGCCGACGACACCTTTGACGAAGCGCCGCCGCCCGGACTCGGCCGGGTACTTATCGGACATGCTCATACGGATCGGTTCGGGATGGACCGGTAAAAAGGGTGACGAACCCGCCGGTTCCCTCCGGGTCGACGCGGGGACACCCCCGACCGGGACGCGCCGGCGTCCTCGAACTGTCACGAACATTCACTCGCAGCCGAGGCAAACCTTCGTTGATACGGCGGTTTTAACCGGAACCGACCGAAGTGTGGGTGGTATGGAGTTGCACAATCGGAGCGTGCGGACGGACGTCCGCGAGCTCGGCGCGCTGCTCGGCGACGTCCTCGCGGCACAGACCTCGACGGCGGCCTACGAGACGGTCGAGGACCTCCGGACGGACGCGATCGAGTACCGGCGGGGCGACGCGGCGAGCCGCGACGCCCTCGAGGAGACGATCGGCGATCTCTCGGACGCCCGCGAGGACGTCGTCGCACGGGCGTTCACGACGTACTTCGAGCTGATCAACCTCGCGGAGGAGCGCGAGCGCGTCCGCGCCGTCAGGAACGCGGACGCCGACGGCTCGTTACACGACTCCCTCGAGGAGACGGTCTCGGCGCTCGCCGAGGCCGGCGTCGACGCCGACGAGTTCGAGGAGCTGCTCGGAGACGTGCTCATCGAGCCGACGTTCACCGCCCATCCGACCGAGGCGCGGCGGGCGACGGTCAAAGCGAAGCTCCGGTCGATCGCGAACCACCTCGAGGAGCTCGACGAACGCGACATGACCGACCGCGAGCGGAACGCCGTCTGGCGCGACGTCACCGCCGAGGTGACGAGCCTCTGGGGGACCCGACAGGTTCGTCAGCGCCGTCCGGAGCCCGAAGACGAGGCCCGAAACGTCCAGTGGTACCTCGAGAACACGCTGTTCGACGTGGTCGGCGACGCCTACGAGGAGTTCGAAGAGACCATCTCGGGCGAGTACGAGGACGTCGACTGCCCGAAGCTCTTCGAGTTCCGCTCGTGGGCGGGCTCCGACCGCGACGGCAACCCGTTCGTCACGCCGGCGGTGACCGCCGAAACCCTCGAACGGCAGCGCGAGATCGCCATCGAGAAGTACCGCGAACGGTGTAAGCGGCTCTCGGCGGTGTTGAGCCAGGACGGCGACCGGTACGCGATCGACGGCCCCCTTCGGGAGTCGCTCGCGGCGGACGCCGAGCGGTTCCCGACGGTGGTCGAGGAGGCCCGCGAGCGGTATCCCGACGAGCCGTACCGCCAGAAGCTGAAGCTGATGCGCGAGCGGCTCGACCGCGTCGACGACGTGCGCCCCGGCGGGTACCCCGACGGCGACGCGTTCCTCGCGGACCTCGAGGTCGTCGCGGAGTCGCTCTCCGTCGACCGCAACGACGTGGTCCGAACGTCGTTCATCGAGCCGCTCCGCCGACAGGTCGACACGTTCGGGTTCGTCCTCGCGTCGCTCGACCTCCGGGACCACCGCGAGAACCACACCGAGGCGGTCGCCGAGGCGGTCGCCGCCGAGGGCGTCGACTACCGCGGGATGGACGAGGCGGCGCGCGCCGAGTTCCTCACCGAGGCGATCCTCCAGGCGGATCCGATCGTCGACGCCGAGGCCCCCGGCGACGTCTCGGAGACGACCGAGCGCGTGTTCCGCCGCTTCCGCGAGCTCGCCGACTGGCAGTCGGAGTACGGCACGCAGGCGATAGACACCTACTGCATCTCGATGACCGAGGAACCGAGCCACGTCCTCGAGGTGCTCTTTTTAGCCGATCAGGTCGGCGTCGTCTCGCTTCCGGACCACTGCGGGCTCGACGTCGTTCCCCTCTTAGAGACCGAGTCCGCGCTCAACGGGGCCGAACGGATCCTCGGGACGCTCTTCGAGAACGAGGCGTACGGGACCGCCCTCGAGACCAGAGGGGAGGTCCAGGAGGTCATGCTCGGCTACTCCGACTCGAACAAGGAGAACGGCTTCCTCGCGGCCAACTGGGACCTCTACAAGAACCAGCGTCGGCTCGCGAGCTTCTGTCGCGAGGCGGGAGTCACCCTCCGACTGTTCCACGGTCGCGGCGGCTCCATCTCCCGCGGCGGCGGGCCGATGAACGAGGCGCTGCTCGCGCTCCCGAACGAGACGGTCACCGGGCAGGTGAAGTTCACCGAGCAGGGCGAGGCGATAGCCGAGAAGTACGCCAACCACCGCATCGCCGAGCGCGAGCTCGAACAGATGCTCGACGCGCAGATCCGCGCCCGGCACGAGGCCAACGAGGAGCCGACGGAGGACGTCCCCGAGGAGTGGGTCGACGCGATGGAGACGATGGTGCCGGTCGCCCGACGCGAATATCGCGACCTGTTGAGCGCCGACGGGTTCGTCTCGTACTTCGGACAGGCGACGCCCATCTCCGTCGTCGAGGACCTCAACCTCGGCTCCCGGCCCGCGTCCCGAAGCGGGGAGCGCACCGTCGAGGACCTCCGGGCGATCCCGTGGGTGTTCTCGTGGACGCAGACCCGGCTCATCCTCCCCGGCTGGTACGCGCTAGGGTCCGGACTCGACGCCTACCTCGAGGCCGTCGGCGAGGAGGCGGGGCTCGCGACGCTCCGGGAGATGTACGACGAGTGGCCGTTCTTCCGGACGACCCTCGACAACGCCGCACTCGCGCTCGCGCGGACGGAGCCGGAGATCGCCGCCGAGTACGCCGACCTCGCCGCCGCCGACCTCCGCGAGCGGTTCTTCCCGCGGCTCGTCGAGGAGTACGAACGCGGACGCGAACTCGTGCTCGCGGTCAGCGGCCGCGACGAACTCATCCGGCGCGAGTGGCTCGCGGAAAGCCTCGACCGGCGGAACCCCTACGTCGACCCGCTCAACCTGCTCCAGGTCGACCTGCTCGGGCGGAGCGACCGGACCGACGCCGAGGAGCGAACGCTCCGACTCACGGTCAACGGGATCGCCGCCGGGATGAAGAACACGGGGTGATGCCCGCCGCGAACTCTTCGGTCCCGCCCCCTCCAGCCGCAGTGTCGATTCCGGCGGTTTCCTCGGCTGCTACCCGTCGACGTGTGCGGTGTAGCCGGCGTCCTCGACGGCCGCCGCGAGGGTCGCGGCGTCCGCGTCACCCTCGACGCTCGCCCGTCCGTCCTCCCGATCGGCGGTCGCGTCGGTCACGCCGGGCACGTCCCGAAGCGCCTCCTCGACCGTCCGCTCACAGTGCTCACAGGACATCCCCTCGACGTCGATGGTCGTCGTCATACGAGTGTGCGTACGTTTCCCGCGCTTTAGCGAGTTTCGCCTTGGATCGTTCGGGAAAAGCCGCATCAGAACCGTGGAATCGAAAGCCGTTTCGGCGGTGTATTTTACCTTCCCGCCGCCCTTCGTTCCGCCATGCGCGACCTCGACGAGACGGACCTCGAGATCCTCCGGCTCCTGCTGTCGAACGCCCGTCGGCCGTACAGCGACATCGCGGACGCCGTGGGGCTCTCGGCTCCGGCCGTGTCGGATCGGGTGGCCAGGTTACGGGAGACGGGCGTCATCAACCGCTTCACGCTCGACGTCGATCGGTCACAGCTCCGGGGCGGAATCCAGGTGCTGATCACGCTCGACGTCGGGGACGCGAGCGTCGCGTCGATCAGGGAGCACCTCCTTAACGAGAGCGCGGTCGAACACGCGTTCACCACGGCCGAAGCCGACTTGATACTCTACGCCAGGGTCCCGGACAACGACGTCGCCGGCTGGCTCGCCGACACCCTCGAGGACGGCAGGGTCGACGACGGGATGGATGTCGACGACGCGATCGACGACCTCGAGGTGACGCTGCTCGCGGGGGCCGACTGGTCGCCCGATCTGGGCGGAACGGAGTTCGCCCTCTCCTGTGCGCAGTGCGGAAACACGGTCGACAGCGAGGGAACGGCGACCCGCGTCGACGGCGACTTATACCAGTTCTGTTGTCCGTCGTGTGAGAGCCGATTCGTGGAGAAGTACGATCGACTCCGAGAGGGAGCCGAGTGATCGGGATCGATCCCGGCATCCACTTCAGATTCGAAAGTTCTACCCGGAGATCGCTGAACCTTTGAAAGGGAAACTCCACTAAGTACGGACCCCGTAGATACTGGTAATGAGCCAGCACCGAAGCCAGATCAGCATCCAGGGAATGAGCTGTGCGAACTGCTCGCAGTCGGTCTCGGAGGCCGTCGAGTCGCTCGAGGGCGTCTCGGAGGCGAACGTCAACTTCGCCACCGACGAGGGGTCGGTCGCGTACGACCCCGAGGCGGTCTCGCTCGGCGAGGTGTTCGACGCGATCGAGGAGGCCGGCTACGACCCGGTGACCGACTCGGTCACGATCGCGGTCACCGACATGTCGTGTGCGAACTGCTCGGAAGCGATCCGCGAGGCGCTCGAGGGGACGCCCGGCGTCGTCGACGCCGACGCCAACTTCGCGACCGACGAGGCCCAGGTCACGTACAATCCCGCCGAGACGAGCCAGAACGACCTCTACGACGCCATCGAAGGAGCCGGCTACTCGCCCGTCCGGGAGGACGCCGATCCCGACGACGGCTCGGGGGGCGACGCCCGCGAGGCCGCTCGGCGGGACGAGATCCGTCGACAGCTCCGCTTGACGCTGTTCGGGGCGGTGCTTTCCCTGCCGCTTTTGACGTTCATGGTCGATCACCTCCTGGGACTCGGGCTCGTCGGCGACGGGATCGCCGGCGTTCCGACCGGCTGGGTCGCGTTCGCGCTGGCGACACCCGTCCAGGCGGTGCTCGGCAAGCCGTTCTACGAGAACTCGTACAAGGCGCTCGTGAGGAACGGACGCGCCAACATGGACGTGCTGATCGCCCTCGGTTCGACGACCGCGTACGTCTACTCCGTGGCGGTCCTCCTCGACGTCATCGCCGGCGGGACGTACTTCGACACGGCGGCGTTCATCCTCGTGTTCATCACGCTCGGGAACTACCTCGAGGCCCGCTCGAAGGGGCAGGCCGGCGAGGCGCTCCGGAAGCTCCTGGAGATGGAGGCGGACACCGCCACCGTCGTCGACGAGAACGGCACCGAGGAGGAGATCCCCCTCGAGGACGTCGCGGTCGGCGACCGGATGAAGGTCCGACCCGGCGAGCGGATCCCCACGGACGGCGTCGTCGTCGACGGCCAGTCCGCGGTCGACGAGTCGATGGTGACCGGCGAGTCCGTCCCCGTCGAGAAGGGCGAGGGCGACGAGGTCGTCGGATCGACGATCAACGAGAACGGCGTCCTCGTCGTCGAGGCGACGAGGGTCGGAGCCGACACCGCACTCCAGGGGATCGTCCGGACGGTGAAGGAGGCGCAGTCCCGCCAGCCCGACATCCAGAACCTCGCCGACCGCATCTCCGCGTACTTCGTCCCCGCGGTCATCGCGAACGCCCTGTTCTGGGGTGTCGCGTGGTTCCTGTTCCCCGCGGCGCTCGCGGGGTTCGTCGACGCGCTTCCGCTGTGGGGCCTCGTCGCGGACGGGCCCGTGGTCGTCGGCGGCGGCGTCTCGGTCTTCGAGTTCGCCGTCATCGTGTTCGCCTCGTCGGTGCTGATCGCGTGTCCCTGCGCGCTGGGGCTGGCGACGCCCGCCGCGACGATGGTCGGAACGACCCTCGGCGCGCAAAACGGGGTCCTCTTCAAGGGCGGCGACGTCCTCGAGCGGGCGAAGGACGTCGACACCGTCGTCTTCGATAAGACCGGGACGCTGACGAGGGGCGAGATGGAACTGACCGACGTCGTCGCGTTTGACGGCGGCTCACCCGTCGCGGACGGCGGGGGTCCCGCGGCCGACGGTGGCCAACTCGCCGCGCGCGAGCGGTTCACCGAGAACGACGTGCTTCGACTCGCGGCGGTCGCCGAGAGCGGGAGCGAACACCCGCTCGCCCGTGCGATCGTCGACGGCGCGAAGGCCCGCGGCATCGACGTGACCGATCCCGTCGACTTCGAGAGCGTCCCCGGTCAGGGCGTCAAAGCGACCGTGGACGGCAGGGCGGTCGGACGGACCGCCGAACGGTCGAGCCGAGACGAAGCGGAGCCGCGAGGCGAGGTGTTGGTCGGCAACCGAAAGCTCCTCCGCGACGACGGGATCGACCCTACGCCCGCCGAGGAGACGATGGAGCGCCTCGAAAGGGAGGGGAAGACGGCGATGCTGGTCGCGGTGCGCGGTTCGGAGCGAAGCGAGAACCGCGATGCGAGCGGCGGTCAGCCGCGAGCGGAGGGTGAGATCGCGGGCGTCGTCGCCAACGCCGACACGGTCAAGGGAAGCGCGAGAGCGGCCGTGAGCCAGCTTCGGGAGCGGGGCACCGACGTGATGATGATCACCGGCGACAACGAGCGGACGGCGCGCGCGGTCGCCGAGCAGGTCGGCATCGCCCCCGAGAACGTCCGCGCGGAGGTGCTTCCGGAGGACAAATCCGACGCCGTGGAATCCATTCAGGACGAGGGTCGCAAGGCGATGATGGTCGGCGACGGCGTCAACGACGCGCCCGCGCTCGCGGTCGCGTACGTCGGCACGGCCCTCGGCTCGGGGACCGACGTCGCCATCGAGGCCGCCGACGTGACGTTGATGCGCGACGACCCGGTCGACGTCGTGAAGGCGATCCGCATCTCGGAGGCGACGCTCGCGAAGATCAGACAGAACCTCGTGTGGGCGCTCGGCTACAACACGGCGATGATCCCGCTGGCCTCGCTCGGACTGCTCCAGCCCGTGCTCGCCGCCGTCGCGATGGCGTTCTCCAGCGTGTCGGTGCTGTCGAACAGCCTGTTGTTCCGCCGGTACACGCCGGACGAGGAGTATCGACCGTTGTGGCGGCGGTGACGCGCCGGAACGAGATCTCGACATCAACGGAGAGGCTGCCGAGCGACACGCGCCCCGATCGTGTTTGATATAGCGGAATGAGATACAAGTAGAGCAACGCGGGTCGAACTCCTGTCGACGCTCACGAACGGGTCACGCCGCGAGCCGAGGGCTCACGACGGACGAGAACGGAGAGAGAACGGAAGCGGTCTACGCGTAGCGTTCGAGTTCCGGCCGGTCGAGGTCCTCGAAGACTTCGCTCGCGACCTCCGAGAGGAACGCCTCGCCCTCGTCGGAGACTCTGCGACCCTCGCCGGCGGCGGTGGTGACGAGCCCCTCCTCCTCGAGCGCCTGGAGCGACGCGCGGATGAGCTTGCGGGAGCCGCTCTCGTGCTCGCCGGGGCGAACGATGTAGCGGTTGGAGCCGCGCTTCTTCGAGCCGTACTCGGTGGCGAGCCGCTCGATCCCGATCGGCTCGTTCTGTGCGACCTTGCGGAGGAGGCTCGCCGAGCGGACGTACCAGAAGTCGTCCTGCTCGGGCGGGAGCTCCTTGCCAGCGCCGGTCTTCGTGAACTCCACCCAGTCGGGCTCGTCGATCCGCTCCTCGAGTCGCGCCGCGACGGCCTCGATGAGGGCGTCCGCCGGCACGTCGTAGATGGTTACCATTAGGGGAGAATTCAGCCCAAGGTCGTTTAAACCCATCGTATTCGAGAGCCGTCGTGTGAGCCGTTTTCACGGAGAACGGCGGATCGACGGCCGACGAGCGGCCGCTAAACGACGGATCGATCCGCTACTCGACGTACTGGTATTTCCGCTCGTTCATCCGACCCCAGCCGGTGAAGACGAACTCGCCCTCGGGGGCGGTGAACTCCTCGATCTCGCGGTCGAGGTCCTTGTCGTACTCGTGGATGTCGTGGACGTCCTCGTACTCCTCCCACGAGAGGTCGTACCGGCGCTCGAGCTGGTCGTCGATGTCGAGCGCCTCGACCTCCGAGCGCCACCTCTCGCGGACCGTCTCGGCGTGGATCTCGGCCTGCGCGCCGGAGCCGTAGGAGGCGACGAGCAGCGTCTCGCCGACGAAGTCCCGATCGCGCTCGAGCGCGTCTCGGAGGGCGCTCACGCGGGCGACGTGAACCGAGGAGGTGTACCAGTTACCGACCTCCCGAGAGAGGCCGAGCGTCGGCTCGACGGCGTCGTCGTACCACGTCCGGTACTGCTCCGTCGTCTTCAGCTCGTCCATGTACTCGCGGATCGCCTCCTCGTAAGCCTCGCGGTCGTCGTACTCGCCCTCGCGCGGTTGACGGCCGATCTCGCCGGCGAGGTCGTCCTCGTACTCCGTGTCGCGGATCACGTGGCGGTACGCGAGCAGGGCAGCCTTCCGGACCATCCCCGGAAACGGCGTGTGGAAGGGGGCGTACGCGAAGTCGTCGAGCTCGATCTTCCCCGCGACCGACTCGTAGTCCTCGAGCGCCTCGCGCATCCGCGAGAGGTACACCTGCATCGAGCGCTTGCCGTCGACGCTCGGGAACTGCTGGTTCGGCTTCAGGAAGTCCGTCTCGTCCTTCGAACCGTACCCCTGGTCGTTCGAGAGCTCGACGAGGTTCGGGTCCTCGGCGATCAGCATCGCGACCGCGCCCGCGCCCTGGGTCGCCTCGCCGGGGTCGCCGCGGGCGTACAGCGCGGTGTCGGTCGCGATCACGATCGCCGCCCGTCCGCGGTTCCGCCCCGCGCGGATCCAGTTGTACGCGTCGTCGACCGCCTGCGTGCCGGCGACGCAGGCGAACTTGCGCTCGCCCTTGTTGGCGTGGACGAAGTCGCCGTCGTACACCTTCTCCAGACAGCCCGCGATGTACGTCGAGACGGGTTTCGAGTGGTCGAACGCCGACTCCGTGGCGACGTCGATCCGCCCGATGTCGTCGGGTTCGAGGCCCTTTCGGTCCATCAGGCGCTTGGCCGCGTTCGCGCCCATCGTGACGATGTCCTCGTAGACGTCCGGGAACGAGGAGTTCGTGAGTCCGAGCCCCTTCGTGTACTTCTCCGGGTCGTCACCCTTCTGCGGGGCGAAGGTGTTCGGCAGGTCGAGTCTGAGCTTTCCGGATCGGATCTCGATGGCGTCGATCCCCACTGCGGTCATGAACGGTCGTTCATGAGGTGGGCATATGGGTGTGTCGATGAGCGTTACGTCGATCGTGGAAATCGTTCAGTAGTTCTCGGCGACGTACTCCGTACAAGATTGTCCGTTGATCGTCGCGTCATCACACGAGATGTCGCCAGCCGAATCAACTAGTACGTCACCCTTCACCTCAGACTGGTAATTAAGCGTTACAGTTCCATTCGCTTCGATGTTCTGATCAACAACCGCTTCATTTTCCAAGGTGACTGAATTCTGGCTCGTCACCCCGCCTTTCACCTCAGATCGGTATCTGAGTATAACTGGTCCATCTGCTTTGATATCATCGCGTACAATCGCTTCGTTTTCGAGGGTAACGGAATTCCGACTTGTGATCATACCTCTAACGTCAGACCGGAAGTTGAGCGTAACTGGTCCATCGGAGTGGATATTCTGGTGAACGATCGCTTCATTTCTGATCATAACTGAATCGCTACTGGTAACGCTGCCGCGAACTTGTGATTGGTAATTGAGCGTGACGGAACCGTCGGCGTCAACGTCACCGTCAATATCAGCTTCGTTCGCTAGTGTCAACGAACCTGTCGAGTACACGTCACCATCTACATTGCCATTTAATCTTCTATCACCTGAGGTTTCTGCGATTCCGAATGTCGTTATCTCCGTTCCCGCGTCTGGATGCCTGAACTCAATGTCGTATTCATCACCCACGACGTCACCAACATCTACCCCCTCGATAGCGATCTGAATCTCTGCGTCAGGTGGATCATCGCCTGCGCCCGCACTATATTCAACGACAGCATTCGGTCCTCCTGCCTCGATAGTAGCGGACCCACTACCGGCAATGACTGTTGTCGTCGCATCTCCGTACTGAACACCGCGCGATCCAGGGGGTCCAGTTCCATCTTGTGCGTTACTCAGGTCGATCTCGACTACTCCATCCTCGTCTTCTACGAGGTCACCGTCGACACTAAACGTCAGTGTCTGTGTCTGGTCGTCCGAGTTGGCGGCGAGATTCGACGCCGAAGTAGATTCGAACGCAGTTATGGGAGTGGATTCTCCATCGCCTCTCTCACCCACCACAGTTGCGTCATCGCTATCTAACTGCGTCTCCTTATTGCTGCTCTCATACAACGTTGCGTTGATATTTTCATCATCACGGATGCCACCGACATTAGCGACCTCAATGGTACTCGATACCCCGGAGACGGTACGCGTATAGTTGACGTCTCTATCCTCGTTTTTAATAACAAGATATCCCGAGCCAAGATTCGTAAGAGTGTGCTCCACAGTGAATTCGGTATCGTTTTCTGAGATTTCGTCTCGAAAAGCGACGCTCCCGTCGATGACCTTCACGCTTATCGTATCGACATCGTCTCCGGCAGACGCGTATACATCGAAAGATTCATTTTCCTTAGCACTTCCTGCTTCGAATTTGACGCTATCGGCTCCGTCGTGAACCGACTGGTTCAGTTTCGTCAGAGAGCCGTTGGGAGACCTCGGAGCGATCGAGTAATCGATCGTCGCGTTCGCGATCGGATTTCCGCTTCGATCGGACACACTTCCGCTTCGATCGGAAACCGTTACGTTCAGATCTCGATCGTTGTTCGCCACTACAGTAAGAGGATCTGGATACGGGTCCCACTCCGTGCTAAACGTCCGATTTACACTGCCACTACCGCCTGCTTCAGTCACGGTGAACAGAACCTTTTCATAATTTAGTGGGTTGCTACTATCGTTGATCGTTACAGTAAGACCATCCGAAGAGTTGGATTCGAAGAACGCTCGCCCATCGGTACCGGAGACACGTTTGGAACCATCGAACCAGACCTCGGCACCCGCGACGGGATTGTTATACTTATCTCGTACCTCGACGCCGACGCTGTCGCCGACGACGGCAGTGGTCCCACTGACCGGCACGATATACGCCGGTTTCTCAGCCCCACCATCGTCGGCTGTGACCGCGGAGAGTCCGAGCGAGTAGGAACCATCGATACCTTCGAGACTGATGTTGCCGTTTCCGGGCCTGGCAGTCACGCCGGCAGGCGTCGTTCGATTCCACTCGTCGGCGAGTTCAGTTTCGTTCTCGACAGCCGTCGGTAGAACGATCCGACTGGATTCGTTCGCGGAGAGAGCGATCGTGCGCTCGCCGCTTGAAACCGATCTGAGATCGACGCTCTCCGGATCGACTCCATTCGCGGAGAACTCTCCGAGAAGGATGGGAATCGAGATGGTACCATTGACCTCTCCCGTACCGTCTCGAAGAACGGTGGGGTTCGACCGGAAGAGTGCCTCCTCTTCACCCCCGAACTCGGCAGCGACGGCGGAGTGTTCATATATCAGTCTCGGGGCACCCCGGTACTCGTTGTAGTTCGGACGATACTGTAACGAACTCGTGTTGAACGTGAGGTCGTTGTCAGTGTCGTTCCAGTACGCTTCGGCGTTTCCTCCCTCCTCTACGCTTACGTTCTCGATCCGAATCTGGTCCGTGTTCGTCGTCTGAAGCGATCCGGATGCGGGCGGCGGATTCAGGAAGAACGTCCGCTGTGGATATCGAGTGCCGAGTTGTATCGGCTCGGACTGTACTGATCCCGTCGAACCGACATTCAATATCGCGTTCCGCAGATCCAAGAACTCGCCTTCCACCTGCTGGCTGTGTTCGAACTCGATCTCCTCGTTCTCCATGGGGACGAACTGGACCTGATACGTCGCCATCGCGAGGATCAGGAAACCGAAGAGGACCACCGCCCCCACCACGACCGACTGGCCCCGACGGTCGTGACTGAAGCTCATTGCCCACCCTGGGTCGCGGACGGTTATAAATGCCCGCCGCCGCGTCTCACGCACGAGAACCGAGAAAACGCCGAACGGACGTGCCGCGTCCCCGAGACTCACCGGCCGCGGAGCACCGGCTCCCTGGTTCTGACCGCTCTCGGCCCCGTCGATCCCGGTCCGTTCCAGTCGGCACACTCCCTTTCCTACGCTGCCAGTACACTACATTCCGCTATAGCAAATCTCGATCCGACCATCTCTCACCCAGTACCGCCGTCCGAGTACCGGGTCGTTTTTGCGCGCGGCCGCTGGAGACGGTCGTATGGCGAAACAGCCGCACCTGCTGGTGGAGGAGGGCGACGTCCACGATATCGCGATCGTGCCGGGCGACCCCGGCCGCGTCGACCGGATCGCGGACCTGTGTGACGACGGCGAGCTCGTCGCCGAGAACCGCGAGTACAAGGTCGTCAACGCGAGCTACGAGGGCGTCGACCTCACGATCTGTTCGACCGGGATCGGCTGTCCCTCGGCGGCCATCGCGGTGGAGGAGCTCTCGCGCGTGGGCGTCGAGACGTTCGTCCGCTGTGGCACCTGCGGGGCGCTCCAGGCCGACATGGAGGTCGGCGACATGGTCGTCGCGACCGGCGCGGCCAAGGAGGAGGGGACGAGCAAGCGCTACGAGTCGGCAGTGTACCCGGCGGTCCCGGACTACGACGTGCTCTCCGCGCTCGTCGAGGGCGCGGAGGCGAACGACGAGGAGGTCCACGTCGGCCCCATCGTCTCCGACGACGCGTTCTACAACGAGAGCGACGCGTACGTCGCCGACTGGGAGGACGCGAACCTGCTGGCGATCGAGATGGAGGCCGCGACCGTGTTCTCGCTCGCCCGCCGGAAGGGACTCGCCGCCGGCGCGATCTGTACCGTCGACGGCAACCTCGTCGCGGGCACCCAGAAGGGGGCGGACTCCGACGACGAGCTCCCCGAGAAGGCGAGGGACAACGTCGAGCGGGCGATCCGGATCACGCTCGAGGCGGTCGTCGGGCTGTAGCGGGGGACGGTCTCACTCCTCCTCGGCTTTGAACTCCACGAGCGTCAGCTCCCGGTCGAGCGCGCAGTAGTCGTGCGGCGGATCGCCGAGCACCCGCTCGATCCGGCGCTCCTCGTCGAAGTCCGCCCCGTCGGGGACGCAGTACTCGTGGCTCGGACACTCGGTGTGGGGACACGGCCCCGCGAGCGACGCGCGACTCCCGGCGTACGCGCCCTTCGAGGGGACGTTCGCGGGGACCGGCGCGGGCTCGACCTCGACCGCGCGGACGCCGGAATCGTGGACGGCACAGTCGAGCGTCTGGGCGTTCTCGCGCACGTCCGTGATCCGGTACCGCGTCCCGACCGAGAGGTTGAGACACTGGCTCCGGTAGGGACAGCCCGCACAGTCGGGCGACTCCCCCTCGTAGACGAACTCGCGGCCGGCGTCCGCGAGCCGCGAGCCGATGAGCGTGACCGTGGGCATGGTCGGAGGAAGGACCCCCGGCGTCGTAAGCGTCTCGCCTCGGCGGGAACGACGCCCGTAACCGCGCACCGCGGTCCGGAAGGCAACACACATCCCCCGCGCCCGAGAAGGGCCGTCGAATGATCGCGGCGCTGGCGGGAGACCTGAAACGCGAGGCCGAGCGGGCGAACCAGCGGCGGCTCCTCGTGCTCGCCGGCGACCGCGACCGCGGCGTCGAGGCCGCCTACGACGCGATCGAGGCGGTCGACGCCGACGAGGGACGCGTCTCGATCGTCTCGACCCGCGAGGGGTTCCGGTTCGATCGGGTCGCTCCGCGGTCCGCGGACGAGCTTCTCGGCCGCACGCGCGAGGTCGTCGTCCTCGACTGTCACGACCGGTTCGTCCCGAACGCGCTGGGGCGGGCCGCGGGGGCGGTGGACGGCGGCGGACTCCTGGTGCTTTTGACCCCGACGCTCGACGACTGGCCGGACCGCCGAGACGGTTTCGACGAGTCGCTCGCGGTCCCGCCGTTCGCGCTCGCGGACGTGACGGGGCGGTTCCGCGAACGGCTCGTCGAGACGATCCGGACGCACCCCGGCGTCGCCGTCGTCGACGTGGGCGGGGCGAAGCGCGGATCCCGAGGACGGAGGCCCACGATCGAACGCGACGGGCTCACCGACCCGCCGCCGTCACGGTCGCGGTCATCCCCCGGCCGTCCCGCGACCGCGACGTTTCCGGGAACCGTGTACGACACGTGTCTCACCGCCGACCAGTCGCGGGCGGTCCGGGCGCTGGAGTCGCTCGCGACGCCAGGGTCGGCGGTCGTCGTCGAGTCGGACCGCGGCCGCGGGAAGTCGAGCGCCGCGGGGCTCGCCGCCGGCGCGCTCGCGCTCGCCGGACGCGACGTGCTCGTCACCGCCCCCGCCTTCCGCAACGCGGCGGAGGTGTTCGCCCGCGCCCGCGAGGTCGTCGGCGCGGGCGGGAGCGGCGTCGGCGGGACGAACTCCGAGGACGACCGGACGGTCCGCGTCGCGGGCGGCGGTCGCGTCCGGTTCCTGCCGCCGGTGGTCGCGGCCGAACTCCCCGACGACCCGGACTGCGCCATCGTCGACGAGGCGGCGGCGCTGCCGGTGCGGCTGCTCGAGCGGTTCCTCGCCGCGCCCGCGGTCGCGTTCTGTACCACGGTCCACGGCTACGAGGGGGCGGGCCGCGGCTTCTCGGTGCGCTTCCGCGACCGCCTCGCTGAGAGCGAGTTCGCGGTCCGGGACGTCCGACTCGACGAGCCGATCCGGTACGCCCGCGACGACCCGGTGGAGTCGTGGGTCGCCCGCGCGCTGCTGCTCGACGCCCGCCCGGCGGTCCCGGAGGCGGTCGCGGGGACGACCGTCGCGGAGGTCGACTACCGGGCGCTCCCGCCCGACGACCTGATCGCGGACGAGACCCTGCTGGGCGAGGCGTTCGGGCTGCTCGTGGCCGCCCACTACCGGACGGAGCCGAACGACCTCGCGCGGCTGCTCGACGCGCCGAACCTCGTCGCGCGGGCGCTCGTCGCGGGCGACCGCGTCGTGGCCGTCGCGCTGCTCGCGCGGGAGGGCGGGCTCGACCCGGAGACGCGGCGCGGGATGTACGAGGGAGAGCGCGTCCGCGGCAACATGGTTCCGGACGTGCTCACGAGCCAGCTCCGCGACGAGGCCGCCGCCGAGCCCCGCGGGCTCCGAACCGTCCGGATCGCGGTCCACCACGCGCTCCGCGGGCACGGGATCGGATCGCGCCTGCTCGAGGAGGTCCGCGACGAGTTCGGCGAGGAGGTCGACTACCTCTCGGTCGGGTTCGGCGCGACCCCGCGGCTCCTCCGCTTCTGGCGGCGGGCGGGCTACCGGAGCGTCCACCTCTCGACCACCCGAAACGACGCCTCCGGCGAGCACTCCGCGATCATGCTCCGCCCGGAGGGCGACGCCGGGAGGGCCCTCCTCGACCGGCACGCGGTCGCCTTCCGGGACCGCGAGCGCGACGCGCTCTCGGACGCCCACCGCGACGTGGACGCCGACGTGGTCCGCGGGGCTCTCGCGGCCTGTCCCGCGTCGGTATCGGTCGATCTCACACCTCACGAGTGGCGGGCCGTCATCGCGGCGTCGGTCGGACCGGGAATGTACGACGTCGCCCCCGGCGCGTTCCGCGACCTCGCGGTCGCGACGCTTCTCGGAGGGACCGGCAACGTCGCTCTCGACGACCGCGAGGAGCGGCTGCTCGTCCGGAAGGTGTTACAGGGTCGCCCGTGGGAGTCGGTCGCCGACGAGCTGGACTACGTCTCGACGGCGGCGTGTATGCGCGCGCTCGGATCGGCCGTCGAGCCGCTCGTCGAGCGGTACGGGACCGACCTCGCGCTGGCGGAACGCGACCGCTTTCTCGACCGCTGACCGCGTCATCGACCACCGACCGGCCCGCGGTGGATCGGCCGACGGGGGTCGATCAGTCGTCGGCGGACTCCGGGTCGTGAACCGGGCTCGGGAGGTCCGAAACGTGTGCCGCGGCCTCGGAGAAGTTCGGGCCGGGTTCGATCTCGCCGGTCTCGGGGTCCCACTCGATGTATCCCGCCTCATCGAGCGCGGGAAGATGGATCTCGCGGAGTTCGGCCTCTATCTCCTCGGCACGGCCGCGGGGACGGAGGTCGCTCAGCGAGTCGACCGCGTCGTCGGCGATCGCCGCGACGACGCGGCGTCGGGGGACGAACTCGAGCGTCGGCGCGTCGACGGCGGTGGTGTCGTAGGACATGGTCGGTTCCGTGTGTAATCCTATTCACACGGTGTAGAGAAATAAAAGTACGGACGCGACGGACCGGATGGGACGGTCCGGACGCGACGACCGCTCACTCGGAGCGGTACGCCCGCCGGAGGAAGACGAGCACGCCGCCGAGCATCGCCAGGTTCCCGAAGAAGGCCAGTCGCTCGCCGCTTCGGTCGGCCTCGTCGGCGTTCCAGAAGTCGTGCATCGTCGCGGTGACGACGGCGAGGAAGGTCGCGGCCGCGCCGGTCGCAACTCGCGGGAGCCGCCAGAGCGCGATTCCCACGCCGGCGACGACCATCGTTCCGGAGGCCAGCGGTGCCGCGATCTCGGGCAGCGGAACGCCCGCGGAGTCGGCGTACTCGATCGTGTCCTCCATGTCGCGGAAGTCCTCTGAGGCCTGGAGCGCGAGCCCGAGGCCGAGCGCGACCCGGCCGAGCCGAGAGAGCGAGTCGTTCGCGTCGTCGTCCGCGGAGTCTTCTGTCATATCGGTCCCTATCACCCCGAGACACAAAACTCTACAGCCGGCGCGCACGGTCCGGGCGTTCCGGACGGTCTACGACCGCAAGAGGCTCCGCCCGTCGAACGCGGCGGCGTCGGCGTCGACCTCGAGCATTTCGAGCAGCGTCGGCGTCAGATCGAAGAGGTCGACGTCGCCGATCGCGACCCGGTCGTCGTCGGTGAACAGACACGCGTTCGAGAACTTGTGCATCCCGTTTCTGGGGCCCCGACCGAACACTTCCTCCTTGTGTCCAAAGCCGGACTTCAGGTCGAAGCCGTCCTCGGGGACGACGACCACGTCGGGCGCGATGTCGTCGGCCGGCCCGTCGAAGACGTCCTCGCCCCGGTGGATCTGCTCGCAGACGGGCGACCCGTCGGGGCCGGTCATCGACTCCAGATCGTCGATGAGTCGGTCGCGGACCGCCTCGTACTCGTCTTCGGGCACCGCACCGTCCGGCTCCCGGCCCTCGAGGTTGACGAAGAACCGACCGGGAATGAACGAGAAGACCTCGGTGTCGGCGCTGATGTCGGCGAGCTCGTCGGGCTCGTCGGCGTCGTAGCCCAGATAGCCGTTCCGGGCGAGCCACTCGTTACAGTTCACCTCGTGGACCAGCTCCGTGAACCCGTGATCGGAGGCGACGACGAGCGAGACGTCCTCGGAGAGGCCGTCGTAGATCCGGCCGATGTAGTCGTCGAGCGAGCGATAGAACTCGAGGAACGCGTCGGCGTCGTCGGTGTCGTTCGCGTAGTCGCCGAAGAGGAAGTGGTTGATCCGGTCTGTCGTCATGAACACGCCGAAAAACAGGTCCCAGTCGTCCGCGGAGAGGTAGTGGTCGAAGACCTCGTACCGGGCGTCGAGCGTGTCGTTGGCGTTCTCGAGGAACGCGGACTTGTCCTCGTCGTGGCCGAGTTTCGCGTCGACGTCGATGGCGTAGCCGTGGTCCTCGAGGACGGACTGGACCTCGGCGTCGCTGGAGGCGCTCTCGATCGAGGGCGAGAGGAAGCCGGAGACCATCCGCTGGACGTCCTCCTGCGGCGGGAACGTCACGGGGACGTTGAGGACGGTCGCGTCGCCGCCGTCCGCGGTCACGCGGTCCCAGATCCGGGTCGCCCGGACGTGTTTGCCCATCGGCACGTACGTCTCGTCGGAGCCGACCTCGCGGTCCTGAAAGCCGTACACGCCGGTCTTCCCGGGGTTGACGCCGGTGGTGAGGCTCGGCCAGCAGGCGCTCGATTCGGGCGGGACGATACTGGAGATCCGGCCGCCGGTCCCGGCGTCGGCGATGCGGTGGAGGTTCTCGAAGACGTCGGGGTGGTCGGCGACGAGATCGTACGGTACGCCGTCGATGCCGAGGAAGACGACGCGCGGGTCGTCGTCGCCGCGGAGTCGATCGAACAGGCCCATGATACCGAACCGTCGCTCCCGCGGTGGAAAAGCACGTCGGAGACGGCACGGTCGGCGGCGACCTGTGACGGCCGGCGGGAAGCCGGAGCGCTCCGTGCGTTCGGTCGGAGGGATCGGCCGGTTCGCCGCCGCTCGTTACATGTAGCCGAGGTCGCGGAGCCGCTCCATGAGGTCCTCTTTGTCCTGGGCGCGGCCGGCGCGTTCGGTGGTGTTCTCCAGGTCCTGGAGCCAGGCGGGCTCGCCCGTCGGTTTTTCGGTGCTGAC
>NZ_JANHDM010000018.1 GCF_024494685.1 Halorubrum rubrum
ATTCGAAAGTGATAGACCGGCAAGATGGTGGCGAATACCCTTTTCAATGATCTCGCGGGGTGTCCGCTCTCGCTCCACAAATTCCAAGTCGATCCACTCGGTAGACTCGCTGAGGCGGTTGGATTCGGACATGGACATTCGAACTACCGACCGCCTCTTTCTTAACTTAACACCGCGAACGGCTGCCGGCGGAGTTATAAAAGAACGCGTTCGAGCGCGACGGCCGCCCCCGACTCGGCGTCCGGGTCGCCGACGAACCGGCCGAGACAGACGGCCGTCCCGTTCGGCACGTAACAGGCGACGAGCGGGGGTTCCGTTTGGTCTTCGTGGTTCGCCGTGTCCGCAGCGTCGGCCGCGTCCAGATCGCTGTCGATCACGCCGGGCGCGTAGACGGGCGCGCCGGTGGCGACGTTGCGGGCGGCGGAGGGCGCGATCGTCACCGAGGGAAGGTGAACCAGCGCCTCCTCGGCGGGGCGGACCACCTCGCGGAGCGGTTCCTCTTTCCCTTCCTCCGCCCACGCGAGCGCGTCGACGAGGTCCTGAAGCGCGTGGAGGTCCGCGTCGTCGAAGGGGTCCGTGGCGGTCCGCCGGAGGTGTCCCATGTGCGCGCCGACGCCGGCGGCGAGCCCGAGGTCGTGACACAGCTTGCGGACGTACGTGCCCGACTCGCAGCCGATCCGGAGCAGGGCGCGCCGCTCCTCGAGTTCGAGCACGTCGAGGTCGTGGACCGTCCGAGTCCGGAGCCGGCGGGTGACCGCGCTCTTCCGGGGGGGCTTCTGGTAGATCTCCGCCTCGAACTCCGCGGCGACGTCCTCGAAGTCTGCGGGCGCGGGACCGTGGAGCTCCAGCACGGAGACGTACTCCTTTCCGCCCTCGAGGAACACCTGCGCCATCCGGGTCGCGGTGCCCGTGAGCGTCGGGAGACAGCCGGTGACCTTGGGATCGAGCGTGCCCGCGTGGGCGACGCCGTCGATCCGCGGCCCGTCGGGGTCGATGACCGCGAGCGCGTCGTTGATCGCGTCGCGGATCCACGCGGAGAGTTGGTGTGAGGAGGGTCCTGCGGGCTTGTCGACGTTGACGACGCCGAACCGGAGCAGCTCCGGGACCGACCGCTCGCCGGGCGGGGCGCGGATCGGGTCGTCGCTCGCGAGATCGGCGTCGTCGCTCAGGGGATCGGCGGAGTCGTCGGACCCGGCGTCGGTGTCGTCGGTCATGTTGGTGTCCGTGTGTGCTTGGGTCCCGGCGTCCGCGGGTCAGAAGTCGTAGGAGACGCCCTCGATCGGCACCTTCCCCTCGTCGTCGTCGGGGTCGTACGCCTCGACCGTGGAGACGAGCGCCTCGAGGAACCGGTCGGGGCCCCAGCGGGCGGTGTTGTAGGCGGCGTCGTAGATCGAGAGGTCGTCGATGTCGACGTCGTAGTACTCGAGGTACCGCTTTCGCTCGGAGGCCTCGCGGCGGAGCGTCTCCTCGCGGGCCTGCGAGACGGGCTTGTCCTCCCGGTCGGCGATCCGCTCGGCGCGGACCGCGACGGGGGCGTCGAACCAGAACCGCAGGTCGGCGTGGTCGCCGGCGAGCCAGCCGGCCAGCCGCGACTCGAGCACGACCGCCTCGCTGGTCGTCGCGATCTCGCGGAGGCGGCGGTCGAGGTCGCGGTCGATGTCGCCGTCGTCCTCGGCGTGCTCGTTGAACTCGACGGGCGTCATGCCGCGGTCCGCAGCCATCTCTCGGAATATGTCGCCGCCGGAGACGTGGTCGAGCCCGAGCGCCTCGGCGAGCCCCGCGGCGTTCGTGCTCTTCCCGCTTCCCGGCGGGCCGGAGACGGTGATCAACATATCCACCCTCCGGCAGGCCCGTTCAAAACGATTGTCGTTCGCGTCCGGAGCGGCTCCCGCGTGGGAGTTCCTCGCGTGCTACTCCGTCGCGGCCGTCATCGACCAGACCGCGACGAGCCCGAGCAGAACCGCGGGGACGAGCGGGAGCGCGAGGTACGTCGCGAAGAAGGTGAACCCGAACGCTCCGGGGACGTACGGGTACGCGTAGATGATTCCGGGGATGACGAGGACGCAGGTGAACAGTACGGCGGTCAGCGCCCATCCCTTCCGACCGAAGCCGTCGGCGGCCGGTTCCGCGGAGTCGCCGGGGCGTCCCGCGGGGTCGGCGGCGTCGACGGACGCGGAGCGATCCGCGTCGGTCGCGGGACCGGCGTCGCCGCCGTCCGGGGCGTCGTCCGGCGTGTGGACGTACCCGCCGTCCGCATCGGTCTCAGAGCTCACTGTCCGGTCTCAGGACCACTTTGCCAAAGCCCTCACGGTTCTCGATCAGCTCGTGGGCGCGCGCGGCCTCGCTCATCGGGAGCGTCTCGCGGATCCGGGGCTCGAAGGTGCCGTCCCAGACGAGTTCGAGGGCGTCGTCGACCTCCCCCGGCGTCGCCATCGTCGAGCCGATCACGGAGAGCTGGTTCCAGAAGATCCGGTTGAGCCCCGCGTCCGGGTTCGGGCCGGTGGTCGCGCCGCAGGTGACGAGCCTGCCGCCCTTGGCCATGGACTTCAGCGAGTCGGGGTACGTCGCCTCGCCGACGTGGTCGACGACGACGTCGACGCCGCGTTTCCCGGTCAGATCGGCGACCTCCGCGGCGAAGTCGTTCGCCTCGTAGTCGATGGCGTGGTCGGCCCCGCACGCCTCGGCGTGTGCGAGCTTCTCCTCGCTCGAGGCGGTCGCGAACACCTCACAGCCGGCGTGGTCCGCGATCTGGACCGCGGCGTGGCCGACGCCGCCGGACGCGCCGAGGACGAGCACCGACTCGCCAGCCTCCACGTCCGCGCGCGTGTGGAGCATCCGCCACGCCGTCTGGAAGACGAGCGACGCGGAGCCGGCCACCTCCCAGTCGACGCCCGACGGGACCGGAACGAGGTTCTCGGCGGGCACCGCCGCCCGTTCGGCGTGAACGCCGCGGACGTGCTCGCCCAAAATGTGAAAGGAGACGCAGAGCGACTCCTCGCCGTCCCGGCAGAACTCGCAGTTCCCGCAGGCGACGCCCGCGCTCACCGCGACGCGGTCGCCGGGCTCGAACCGATCGACGCCCTCGCCGACCGCCTCGACGACGCCCGCCGCGTCGCTGCCGGGGACATGCGGCATGTCGAGGTCGACGCCGGGGAGCCCGCGGCGGGTCCAGACGTCGAGGTGGTTCACCGCGCCGGCCTTGACGTCGACGAGCACCTCCCCGCGGTCGGGTTCGGGGTCCGGGAACTCGCCGTACTCGATCACGTCGCGGTCGCCGTGGGCGTCGAACTGGACGGCCTTCATGGAGACACCCATCGCGGGGGACCACTAAACGGTATGGCAATCGGTGTCGGCGGCGGCCCTCGCGGGCGCTCCTCGATGCCCTGGATCGCCCGTGTCAACGGGAGCCACGTCCCGGGGCTTTCGTGATGTTTAAGTAGTGAAGCGCGGTTGATCAGGACGCACGAACTGCAGGGGTGCCGGACCCCGAGTCCGCGAGGGCGACGATACGACGCGAGTTGCGGTAGCCAAGCCTGGCCCAAGGCGCAGGGTTGCTAACTCTGTGGCGTCACTGCCTCCGGGGTTCGAATCCCCGCCGCAACGCTCGACACGACCGAGCACCGCCGGATCGCGCCGGTAGGGCTCACTGCGATCAACACATGAGCACGGAAGAATCACAGGACGACTCGCCGGAGGAGGAGGAAGACCTCCAGTACTTCGTTCGGATCGGGGGCGCGGACCTCGACGGGACGAAGACGGTCGAGCGAAGCCTATCTGAACTCAACGGCATCGGCACGCGCATGGCGCGGCTGGTCGCCGAGGAGGCCGGCGTGGACCGAACGTCCACGTTCGGGCTCCTCGACGAGGAGGACATCGAGGCGGTGGTCGACGTCGCCGAGAACCTCGAGGACCACGTCCCGTCATGGATGACCAACCGACAGAGCGACTTCTTCACCGGGGAGACGACCCACCTCGTGGGCACGGACGTCAACGAGAAACGGCGTCACGACATCAACCGGATGAAGCAGATCGAATCGTACAAGGGCGTCCGCCACAAGCGCGGCCAGAAGGTCCGCGGCCAGCGGACGAAGTCCACGGGCCGGACCGAGGGGACCATCGGCGTCAACGTCGAGGAGATCCGCGAGGAGATGGCCGACGAGGAAGCGGGTGACGAGGAATGAGCACCGGCAAGAACACCAAAGGCTACGAGACGCCGAACCACCCGTACCAGGGCGAGCGGATCGCCGAGGAGTCCGACCTCCTCTCGCGGTACGGCCTGAAGAACAAAGAGGAGCTCTGGCGCGCGCAGTCGGAACTGCGTCGCATGCGCCGGGAGGCGCGACGCCTCCTCGGCGAGGCCCAGGGTGACGTCGAGGTCGCCCAGGAGGCCGGCGCGGAGTTCGTCGCACGGCTCCGCCGCATCGGCATCCTCGGCGACAACGACGACATCTCCGCGGTCCTGTCGCTCGACGTGACGGACCTCCTCGAGCGCCGCCTGCAGACGGTGGCGTACCGACAGGGGTTCGCCTCCTCGACGAAGCAGGCCCGCCAGTTCATCGTTCACGGACACGTCACCGTCGACGGGGCGCGCGTAACGCGACCCTCGGTGAAGGTCGACGTGAGCGACGAGGGCGCGATCGCCTTCGACGAGACGAGTCCGCTCGCGGACGACCTACACCCCGAGCGCGCGGAGTCACAGGAGTAACCAATTATGAGTGGATCCGAGGACGGAAAGTGGGGCATCGCCCACGTGTACGCGTCGTTCAACAACACGCTCATCACGGTCACCGACGAGACGGGCGCCGAGACGATCGCCAAGTCGTCCGGCGGCACCGTGGTGAAGCAGAACCGAGACGAGGCGTCGCCGTACGCCGCCATGCAGATGGCCGAGGTCGTCGCCGAGCGGGTCAAGGAGGCCGGCTTGGAGGGCGTCCACGTCCGCGTGCGCGGCCCCGGCGGCAACCTCAACAAGTCGACCGGCCCCGGTGCGCAGGCGACGATCCGCGCGCTGTCGCGCGCGGGCGTCGAGATCGGGCGCATCGAGGACGTCACGCCCATCCCGCACGACGGGACGAAGGCGCCAAAGAACAAGCGAGTCTGACATGACGGAAGCCGACTTCGACGTGGAGTACGTCGAACGGGACGATCGCAGCGCGCGGGTCCTGATCCGCGGGCTCACGCCGGCGTTCGCGAACGGCATCCGCCGCGCGATGATCGCCGACGTCCCGACGTTCTCGATCGACACGGTGCGGTTCGTCGAGAACTCCTCCGTGATGTTCGACGAGATGATCGGGCTGCGATTGGGGCTCGTTCCGCTGACGACGCCGCTCGACGAGTTCGAGATCGGCGACACCGTCACGCTCGCGCTCGACGTCGAGGGACCGGCCACCGCCTACTCCGGGGACATCGAGTCCGCAGAGCCGATGGTCGAACCCGCGGACGAGAACGTTCCCATCGTCGAACTGAAGGAGGGACAGCGGCTGGAGTTCGAGGCCGACGCGGTCCTCGAGGCCGGCAGAGAGCACGCCAAACACCAGGGCGGCGTCTCCGTCGGCTACCGACACCTCCAGCGCGTCTCGGTCGAGGGCGACCGCGGCGAGTTCGACGACGAGGAGCCGCGCGTCCTCCGGGGCGTCATCGAGACCCCCGAAGGGGAGGTCGTCGCCACCGACGAGTTCGGCAACGACCTCTCGGAGCGGTACCCCGGAAAGGAGGTGCGCGTCGAGGACGTCCCCGGCGCGTTCGTCTTCCACATCGAGACGGACGGCTCGTTCACGGTCGAGGAACTGCTGCTCCGCGCGATCGACTCCCTCGAGGAGCGCGCGGACGAACTTCGAACGAAGGTCGCGGTCTAAGGAATGTCGACTCCCCGAACCACGTACACGGCGCTCGCCCCGGTCGCGAGCGGCGACGCCGTCGCGGACGACGGCGCGGCCCCGAACGGCGGGACCGAAAGTGGTTTGAAGGGAGCCGGATTACCCAGGAGTGCACGCAGGGATAGCCAAGTCAGGCCAACGGCGCAGCGTTCAGGGCGCTGTCCTGTAGAGGTCCGCAGGTTCAAATCCTGCTCCCTGCACTCCGCTTTTCAGGAACCCCCCACAGGGAGGGACAGCTATGAGTAGCAAGACGAATCCGAACTTACAGAACCTCATCGCCGATCTGAAGTCGGTCTCGCGTGACTCCGGTGCCAACGTATGGCAGGACGTCGCCGACCGACTGGAGAAGCCACGGCGTACCCACGCCGAGGTCAATCTGGGTCGCATCGAACGGTACGCAAACGAAGACGAGACGGTCGTCGTTCCCGGCAAGGTGCTGGGCAGCGGCGTCTTAGAGAAGAGCGTCACCGTCGCCGCCGTCGACTTCTCGGGCACCGCCCGCACGAAGATCGACCAGGCCGGCGAGGCGGTGTCGCTCGACCAGTTCGTCGAGGACAACCCCGAGGGCGGCAACGTCCGGGTGATCCGATGAGCCTCGCGAAGGTCGACGCCGACGTCGTCGTCGACGCCCGGGACTGTATCCTGGGTCGGGTCTCCTCGAAGGTCGCCCAGCGCGTCCTCGACGGGGAGACGGTGGCCGTGGTCAACGCCGAACACGCGGTGATCACCGGCAACGAGGAGGCGACGATGGACACCTACCACACCCGCGCGAACCTCGGCTCGGACAGCGGGCCGTACTACCCCAAGCGTCCGGACCGCATCTTCAAGCGGGCCATTCGCGGCATGCTGCCGTACAAGAGCGAGGACGGCCGCGAGGCGCTCTCGAACGTCCGCGTCTACGTGGGCAACCCCTACGAGCGCGACGAGGACGCCGAGGCGGTCGTCCTCGACGGCACGTCGCTGGACCGACTCTCGAACATCAAGTTCACCACGCTCGGGGACGTCTCCGAGTCCCTGGGAGCTAACGTCACATGGTAACTAACACCTCGGGCAAGAAGAAGACGGCCGTCGCCCGCGCCACCGTGCGCGACGGCGAGGGCCGCGTTCGAATCAACTCCCAGCCGGTCGAGCTGGTCGAACCACAGCAGGCGCGTCTCAAGATGCTGGAACCGTTCCGCATCGCCGGCGAGGCGATCCGCGACGACGTCGACATCGACATCGACGTGACCGGCGGCGGGTTCAACGGCCAGGCGGACGCGACGCGGACCGCCATCGCCCGCGGGCTCGTTCAGCACCTCGGCGACGCCGAGCTGCGCGACGCGTACATGAGCTTCGATCGCACGCTGCTGGTCAACGACGTTCGCCAGTCCGAACCCAAGAAGTGGGGCGGACCCGGCGCGCGTGCCCGCTACCAGAAGTCCTACCGCTGAGGTGATCCAGTCATGATGATCCCCGTCCGGTGTTTCACGTGCGGCAACGTCGTGGGTGAACACTGGGAGGAGTTCAAAGAGCGCGCTCGCGAGGGCGAGGAGGATCCCGGCGAGGTGCTCGACGACCTCGGCGTGAACCGACACTGCTGTCGGCGGATGCTGGTAAGCCACCGGGATCTCGTCGACGTCGTCTCGCCGTACCAGTAAGAATGTCAACACAGAGATACAATCGGTACGAGAAGGCGCGGATCCTCGGGGCGCGCGCCCTACAGGTGTCCTACGGGGCTCCCGTGCTGATCGAGACGAACCAGACGGAGCCGATCCTCGTCGCCGCCGAGGAGTACGACGCGGGCGCGCTTCCGTTCACGGTCCGGAGGGAGGCCGACGCGTGACCCGGATCACCAACGTGTCGCTGCGCCGTATCCTCGACTCGCGGGGGAACCCGACGGTCGAGGCGGACGTGCTCACCGAGTCCGGCGGCTTCGGTCGCGCGGCCGCGCCGAGCGGCGCGTCGACCGGCGAGTACGAGGCGATCGAGCTCCCCGCCGAGGAGTCGATCGCGAAGGCGAGAGAGCGCGCGGTTCCCCGGCTCGAGGGGCTCTTCGCCGGCGACCAGCGGTCGGTCGACGCCGCGTTGCGCGCGGCGGACGGCACCGACGACTTCTCCGCGATCGGCGCGAACAGCGCGGTCGCCATCTCGATGGCGACCGCGAAGGCCGGCGCGGACGTGCTCGGCGCGCCGCTGTACCAGCATTTGGGCGGCGCGTTCCGCGGCGACAACTTCCCCGTGCCGCTCGGTAACGTCGTCGGCGGCGGCGAACACGCCAAGGAGGCGACCCACATCCAGGAGTTCCTCGCCGCGCCGGTCGGCGCGCCGAGCGTCTCCGAGGCCGTCTTCGCGAACGCCGCGGTCCACGCGGCGGTCGCGGACGTGCTCGACGAGCGCGGCGTGCCCGCGGCGAAGGGCGACGAGGGAGCGTGGGCCCCGCCGATCTCGGACGCGGAGGCGTTCGAGGTCGTCGCGGAGGCCGTCGAGACGGTCGAGGCGGAGGTCGGCTTCGAGATCCGCTTCGGGCTCGACATGGCCGCCGCGGAGTTGTACGACGACGAGGGCGACGCGTACGTCTACGGCGAGGAGACCAAGTCGACGGACGAGCAGATCGAGTACGTCGCCGGTCTCGTCGAGGAGTACGACCTCGCGTACGTCGAGGACCCGCTCGACGAGAACGACTACGAGGCGTTCGCCGAGCTCACCGAACGCGTGGGCGACCGGACGCTGATCTGCGGCGACGACCTGTTCGTCACCAACGTCGATCGGCTCCGCGAGGGGATCGACGTCGGCGCGGGAAACAGCATCCTGATCAAGCCGAACCAGATCGGGACGCTCTCGGACGCGTTCGACGCGGTCGAACTCGCGACCCGGAACGGGATGGAGAGCGTCATCTCCCACCGTTCGGGCGAGACGGAGGACACGACCATCGCACACCTCGCCGTGGCGACCGACGCCGCCTACATCAAGACGGGCACGGTCGGCGGCGAGCGAACCGCCAAGCTGAACGAACTGATCCGCATCGCGGACGACGCCGTATGACGGACCCACACGACGCATGAGTGAAGACAACGACGCGGTCGAACTCGACGAGGACGCCGAGACCGAGGCGGTCGACGCGGACGTCGAGGAGGAGGCCGACACGACCGAGGAATCGACCGCCGACGCGGGTGCCGAGGAGGCCTCCGCCGACGCCGGAACGGACGAAGCGACCGCCGCGGCCGACGACGTCGGGGCGGCCGACGCGGCGATCGAGGGCGACGAGGCCGAGGAGGACGCCTCGCCGTTCGACGACGACGTCATGCCCGACGACGACGTCGACCTGCTCATCCCCGTCGAGGACTACCTCTCCGCGGGTGTCCACATCGGGACCCAACAGAAGACGAAGGACATGGAGCGGTTCATCCACCGCGTCCGCGACGACGGGCTCTACGTGCTCGACGTGAGCGAGACGGACGGCCGGATCCGCACGGCGGCCGACTTCCTCGCGAACTACGATCCCGAGCAGATCCTCGTCACCTCCTCGCGGCAGTACGGCCGGTTCCCGGCCGAGAAGTTCGCCGACGCGGTCGGCGCGCGCGCCCGGACCGGACGGTTCATCCCCGGCACGCTCACCAACCCCGACTACGCCGGCTACATCGAGCCGGACGTCGTCGTGGTGACGGACCCGATCGGCGACGCGCAGGCCGTCAAGGAGGCGATCACGGTCGGCATCCCCGTGATCGCGATGTGCGACTCCAACAACCAGCTGTCGAACGTCGACCTCGTCATCCCCACGAACAACAAGGGTCGACGTGCACTGTCGGTCGTCTACTGGCTGCTCGCCAACGAGACGCTCGACCGCCGCGGTGCGGACACCGTCTTCGCCCTCGAGGACTTCGAGGACGAGCTGTAAGCCGGCCGTTCGATTCGAGTTCGACTCGCCTTTTTGCCCGCCACGCGCTCCCGCCGAGCGACGGCTCCGGCGTTCAGTCGGTTCCCGAACCGGCCTCGGCGTCCGGCACGTCGTGGGTCCACCGCGGCTCGATCTCTCGGTTGGCCATCACGATCCGGTCGCCGGCGTCCGTGTCGATCCGGGTCTTCCGCAGTTCGATGGCGGCGACGGCGTCCTCGATCGTCTCCGAGAGCGCGTAGGAGACGCCGAGCGCGACGAGCAGATCGCCCACGAGTTCGCGCTCGCCGACGTACACCCGCCCGATGGACGAACGGACGAGCGCGAGAACGATCCGAACGGTCACGTACGCGAGCCCGAGGAACACCAGTCCAGAGAGCAGTCGAGGTATCGCGACCGGCACGCCGTCGAGGAACGCGCCCAGGGCCTCCGTGAGCAGCGACACGATCGGTGACATGGAACACGCGATGGCGGCCGCCGACGAAAAGAGAGGGAAGATCGACGGATAGGGGTGATCGACGGGTCGAGATCACCGCCACGCAAGCGCAACGACTGTATGCTCGCGGAGAGACGGTCGTCGTATGACCGTCTGTGAAGCGCCGGGGAAGGTGTACCTCTTCGGCGAACACGCCGTCGTCTACGGCGAACCCGCGGTTCCGGCGGCGATAGAGCGCCGGGCTCGGGTGACTGCCGAGCCGCGGGAGGACGACCACGTCCGGGTCACCGCCGAGGACCTCTCGCTCGACGGATTCACCGTCGAGTACGCCGGCGGGACCGGCGACCGCCCCGACATCGACGCGCCAGCGCCGCTCGTCGAGGCCGCGATGGGGTACGTCGACGCCGCGGTCCGGCAGGCCCGCTCGGCGGCCGACGCGCCCGACGCCGGCTTCGACATCACGGTCGAAAGCGAGATCCCGCTGGGCGCGGGGCTTGGGTCGTCGGCCGCCGTCGTCGTCGCGGGGATCGACGCGGCCACGCGCGCGCTCGGCGAGCCGCTGGACCGCAAGGAACTGGCCGACCGCGCCTACCGCGCCGAGTTCGAGGTCCAGGAGGGCCAGGCCTCCCGCGCGGACACGTTCTGCTCGACGATGGGCGGGGCGGTCCGGGTCGAGGGGGACGACTGCGAGGCGATCGACGCCCCGAACCTCCCGTTCGTGATCGGGTTCGACGGCGGCGCGGGCGACACCGGCGCGCTCGTCGCCGGCGTTCGCGAACTCCGCGAGGAGTACCGGTTCGCAGCCGACACGGTTCGGGCGATCGGCGACATCGTGCGCGACGGCGAGGAGCTGCTGGCCGAGGCGGTGCCCGAGGCGGACCCCTCCCGCGAGCTGCTCGAGGAACTCGGCGACCTGATGGACTTCAACCACGGCCTGTTGGCCGCGCTCGGCGTCTCGGCGCGCTCGCTCGATGCGATGGTGTGGGCGGCGCGGGACGCGGGCGCACACGGCGCGAAGCTCACCGGGGCCGGCGGGGGCGGCTGTATCGTCGCGCTCGACCCCGGCGCGGAGACGCCGACCGCACTCTCGTTCACGCAGGGATGTGAGGAGGCGTTCCGCGCCGAACTCGCCACCGAGGGCGTCCGAGTGGTGGAGCCGTGACCGCCGACGGCCCGTCCGCTCCCGGCCACGATCCGTCCGCAGCCACCGACCATCCGCCCGTCGTGCTCAAGCTCGGCGGGAGCGTGATCACGGAGAAGGACCGCCCCGAGACCGTCGACGAGTCGGCGCTCGCGGCCGCCTGTGACGCGGTCGCGAGGGCGCTGGGCGGGTCGGTCGATCGGCTCGTCGTGGTCCACGGCGGCGGGAGCTTCGGGCACCACCACGCCAGCGAACACGGCGTCTCGACGACCGAGGGAACCCACGACGACGACGCGGTGACGGATATCCACGGCGCGATGGTGCGGCTCAATCGGGCCGTCATCTCGGCGCTTCGCGACCGCGACGTGCCCGCGATTCCCGTCCACCCGCTCTCGCTCGCGGCGCGGTCGGGGGGCGTCGGGGGCGACCTCGACCTGCCGCTCTCCTCGACGGCGACGCTGCTCGGGGAGGGGTTCGTCCCGGTGCTTCACGGCGACGGGGTCGCGACCGCAGCCGAGGGGGTGACGGTCGTCTCCGGCGACGAACTGGTCGTCGAACTCGCCGCGGGGCTCGGGGCCGACCGGATCGGCGTCTGTTCGACCGTTCCCGGCGTCCTCGACGAGGAAGGGTCGGTGATCGAGCGCATCGACTCCTTCGAGGCGGTCGCCGACGCGCTCGGTGCGAGCGACGCGACCGACGTCTCCGGCGGAATGGCGGCGAAGGTCGCGGAGCTGCTCGCGCTCGACGCGCCGGCGGCCGTCTTCGGTCCGGCGGGACTGGAGGCGTTCCTCCGCGGCGAGGCGGTCGGCACGCGGATCGAGTGACCGATCCCGGTCCCGTCGCGACGGGATCGACGCGCAGTGGAGGACCCGCCCGCGACGCCGTCGGTGGGGAACCCTTATTCGCGTCTCCGCCCTCCTCCCGGACATGAACGAAGCGGACGTACGGGACCGTCTACGGGCGGTCGAAGACCCGGACCTCGGCGACGACATCGTCTCGCTCGGGCTGGTGAACGACGTCGAGATCGACGGCGGGACCGCGCGGGTGTCGCTCGCGCTCGGGGCCCCGTTCTCGCCGCACGAGTCGACGATCGCCGACGACGTGCGGGCGGCGCTCGCGGACTCGGGACTCGACGTGGAGCTGTCGGCGTCGATCCCCGAGGACCTCTCGGCGGACGAACAGGTGCTGCCCGGCGTCGAGAACGTGATCGCGGTCGCCTCGGGGAAGGGCGGCGTCGGGAAGTCGACGGTGGCGGTGAACCTCGCGGCGGGGCTCTCGGCGCTCGGCGCGCGGGTCGGCCTCTTCGACGCGGACGTGTACGGTCCGAACGTCCCGCGGATGGTCGCCGCTGAGGAGCGCCCGCAGACGGACGGCGAGACGATCGTGCCGCCCGAGCGGTACGGCGTGAAGCTCATGAGCATGGACTTCCTCACCGGCGAGGACGACCCCGTCATCTGGCGCGGCCCGATGGTCCACAAGATCATCACCCAGCTCGTCGAGGACGTCGAGTGGGGCGAGCTCGACTACCTCGTGATGGACCTCCCGCCGGGCACCGGCGACACCCAGCTCACGATCCTCCAGACGCTGCCGCTCACGGGCGCGGTGATCGTCACCACGCCACAGGACGTGGCGCTCGACGACGCGGTGAAGGGCCTCCGGATGTTCGGCAAACACGACACGAACGTGCTCGGGATCGCGGAGAACATGTCCGGGTTCCGGTGTCCCGACTGCGGCGGCTTCCACGAGATATTCGGCTCCGGCGGCGGGAAGGCGATGGCGGCCGACCACGACCTGCCGTTCCTCGGCGGGATCCCGCTCGACCCGGCCGTGCGGACCGGCGGCGACGACGGCGCGCCGGTCGTGCTCGGGGAGGGCGACACCGCCGACGCGTTCCGAGTGATCACGGAAAACGTCGCGAACAACGCCGGCGTCGTCCGCCGTCGCGAGGCCAGCGAGGGACGATGACCGGGGGCGAGGAACGGGAGGAACGCGGGGAGGACGACGGTGACGGAGAGAGTCCCGGCGACGAGTCGGCCGATCCGCTTGAGGCCGCCGGCGTCGACCCGGTCGTGCCGGATTCGGCGTCCGACGCGGCGGGCGAGGCGTTCGTGGACGACGCGGAGGTCCGGGCGTTCCTCCGGGAGGTCGCGGACGACGTGCGGGGAGACAGTTCCGAGAGCAAGCAGCTCTCGGCGGTGCTGTACCGCGTGTCAGACCTGTACGATCCAGACGAGGTGACTTCGCCCGAGGAGATCTACCTCAACGTTCGTCACATCATGCGGATCAAAGAGCAGGGCGGGATCGAGCGGTAGCCGCGGTCGTCGGAGAAGCCGAATCCGGGGCTGCCGGACGGTCGAAAGCCAGGGCAGGGAGTTGAACCCCGGAAGTCTCGATTACAAGTCGAGTGCATGAACCACCCATGCTCCCCTGGCGCGGCCGGACGTTCTCGGCGCTCGTATGAGTGCGTGTCGCTTTCGGCGAACCTCCCGGAGGGATCCCCGACACGACTCACTCCTCGTCGTCGATCGCCTTGCGGAGTTCGACCCGGTGGAGGTCGTATCCGCGGTCGGCGTAGAACGCTCGCGCCCGCTCGTTGTCCGCGAGCGCCTCCAATGCGACCGCGTCAGCGCCCGCCGCCGCGAGCTCGCGTTCGGCCGTCGCGAGCAGCGCCGATCCGATCCCCTCGCCGCGGCGCTCCGGCGTCACGAAGAGGTTGCTGACGACGCCGCGCGTCCGGTCGCGTTCGTAGCCGTCGCGCTCGAGCGAGAACGCCACGAAGCCGACGATCGCCCCCTCGGAGGCGTCCGCCTCGTCGTTCTCCCCGCCGCCTTTCGCGTCGTTCGCCCCGTCGTTCTCCCCGCCGTCTCGCGCCACGAGCAGCTCGCCGGTGACGACGCTCCGAGCGACCCACTCCCTGACCGCGGACCGGTTCGCCGACGCGAGCAGCGTCGACCCGTGCCGTCGCTGGCCGCGGGCGAGCGCCACCCACTGGTCCGTGATCGCGTCGACGTCGTCGACGGTCGCCGCGACGATCCGCGGTCCCTCGGAGTTCGACACGGCTCGTGGTAGTGGCCTGCCGCGTTTGAGCCTGCCGCTCGATCCGTCGGCTCAGACCTCCCGGCAGTTCGGACAGATCGCCTGTCCGTTCGCGTCCGCGAGATCCGGTGCGAGCGCGCCGCACACCTCACAGACGCCCTGGGTCGGGGCACCGGCGGCGTCCGTCGAGGACGCGGTTCGTGCCCGCTCGGACCCGCGCGCGGCGTCGGCGGTCCCCGACCGCGTCGTCTCGAGGCGCGCTCCGTTCCGCACGTCGGCGGCGGCCGTCGGCTCCTCGGGGGGATCCTCCTCCCGCGCCGCGCCCGCGGCGAGCGAGTCGCGGGCGGTGACGACCCCGACCGCCTCCCCGTCGGCGGCGACGACGACGCGGTCGACCCCCTCCGCGACCAGCCGCTCCTCGACGGCCCGCAGCCCGTCGTCGGGGGCGACCGTCGGCAGCGGCGGCCGCATCACCGATCCCACGGTCGCGTCGTCGACGTCGCCCTCGAGGACGGCCGCGAGCGCGTCCCGCGCGGCGAGCCGGCCGACGGCTTCCCCGCCGCGGAGGACGACCAGGCAGTCGGTTCCCTCCTCGACCAACAGCGCGGCCGCGTCGGCGAGCGGGTCCGACTCGCTGACCCCGAGGAACTCCCGATGCATCACGTCTCGAACCGTGGTGTCTATGCGCATACTCGCGGATCGGCGGCGAACGGCTAAAAACTGCCCCCGGTACCGTTATCACGCCTCCGGGCGTAGGATCCCCTTCGGCGGGCGATGCGGACCAGCGGACGACCACGGCGATGGACGAACGCGGACCGAAGCGGAAAGGGAGCCTTGAAACGCCCCGGCGTCGGAACGCGACCATGACCATACCCTCGTTCGTGATCGGGATCGCGGGGGGGACCGGCGCGGGGAAGACGACGGTCTCCCGGCTCGTCACCCGGAACTTCGGCGATGACGTCACGCGGATCCCGCTCGACAACTACTACGAGGACCGCTCGGAGCTCTCCTTCGAGGAGCGACGCGAGGTCAACTACGACCACCCCTCCGCCTTCGAGTGGGCCCTCCTCCGCGAGCATCTCGAGACGCTGTTGGAGGGCCGATCGGTCCAGATGCCCCGGTACGACTTCGAGGTCCACAACCGGAAGGAGGAGCGGACCACCGTCGAGCCGACCGACGTCATCGTGCTCGAGGGGATCCTCGCGCTCCACGACGAGGACATAAACGGGATGATGGACCTCCGGCTGTACGTCGAGACGGACGCGGACGTGCGGATCCTCCGGCGGATCCGCCGCGACGTGCTCGAGCGCGGCCGCGACCTGGAGGGCGTGATCGACCAGTACCTCTCGACGGTGAAGCCGATGCACGAGCGGTTCATCGAGCCGACGAAGGGCCACGCCGACCTGATCATTCCGGAGGGAGCGAACAGCGTGGCGGTCAACCTGATCGAGGAGAAGCTCCACGCCGAGATCGAGGGGAACGCCGTGCGTAACTGGGAGCGCGGAAGCCTGGAGCGGGAACTCGCCGAGAAGCGGTCGCCGGACCTCGATACCGAGAACTGAGGGTCGCCGGTCGGTGCTCGTCTCACTGCATCCGCGATCGTTTCGGGTCAGCCGAGTCGCTCGTCGAGGATCAGCCGGGTCTTCGTGGATTTGACGTCGTCGAGTTCGCGCGCCTGCGTGATGAGTTCGTTGACGGCGCGGGTGTCGACCGCGTCGACGACGAGGACGATGTCGTCCTCGCCGGAGACCTGCCAGACGAAGTCGACTTCCTCCCACTCCACCATGCGCTCGCCGACGGCGGCGGTGTCGACGTTCATCTCCACGGAGATCTCGATCATCGCCTTCACGTTTCCGGTCCGGGTGGTGACGGTGAACCGCTCGATGATGCCCTCCTCGGTCAGCCGGTCGACGCGGTTGCGGACCGTCCCCTCGGAGGTGCCGACCCGGTCGGCGATCTCGGTGTAGGGGGTTCGCGCGTCCCGTCGCAGGATCGAGAGGATCCGGCGGTCGAGGTCGTCCATACGACGGGGAGGGTCGGCGACGACTTACCGCTTACGAAGATCGTAACTACCCTTCGAACTCCACAGCGAGATCGACTCGTGAGTGCGATGTTCGCAGCCGATCTCGGTGACCTCCTCAACAGTGACTCTTCCGGTCCGAGTGCGGTCGATACAGCCTAAGCAACGAGCGATCGTCCGAACGGTCGGCGCGCCTCCTCGCGTCCCGACGGGACGCGAGGAGCCCGCGAGGGACGCCACGAGCGCTTGAAAAGCGCGAGTGGCGAGGTTGGGGAGGCGTGAGGTGCGGTTGCGGGGCGGTTGCGGGCGGACTCAAAGGGACAGCCGGCTCCGGGAAGACGGCCGACGCAAGCACCGCAGCGAACGAAGTGAGCGAGGAGCGCAGCGAGGCCCTCGACTGGAGCCGGCTGGGGCTTTGGACGTCGTCACCGCGCCAGCAACGATCTCCTTCTACTCATCCCAACCGCTACTGAAACACCCGTCCAATAAGCATCCACCTCTCGCAGATGGTTCGCGATTACAGCTACGAAACCGGTATCTCCACTCCCCGTTCCCGAACGTGTGACGCGGCCACCCGTCTACTCCCGACGCAACACGAGCGCGTCGCCGTCGACGTACGCGTCCGGCCGGCGGTCGACCACGTCGAACCCGCACGCCTCGTAGAGCGCGAGCGCGGCGTCGTTGTCGGGATGTGCCTGGAGCGTCACGGGGCCGTCCGCGCCGTCGACGACCGCCGCGAGGAGTCCGCTGGCGCGACCCTCCCGGCGGAAGGCGGGATCGACCACGAGTTCGGCGAGGTGAGACCCGGACCGCGTCGGCGCGTCCACCGGGAGCGCGTAGCCGACGACGGAACCGCCCTCGGCGACCGAACCGTCCTCGGTGACGTCCGCGTCGTCCGCCGCGCGGGCGTCAGCGACGCTCACGAACCCGGACCCGATCGCGATCCCGTACTCTAGCAAGTCCGAACTCGGCTCGCGGAGGTGTCGCTGGAGGGATCGAACGCGGTCGGCGTCGGCGGGACGGATCGGCCGGACGCGCGGATCCGAGGGGCCGTCGAGGTCGGTCATCGGGATCACCCGACCGCGACGCCGACGCCGACCGCGAGGGCCGCGCCGGAGAGCGTCGCGAGGAAGTTCACGGTCTGGTTGCCGATCCGGCCGCCCTCGACCAACGCGCCGAGGACGCTGTCGACGGTCATCCCGAACACGCCCGCGAGGACCACGACGCCGCCGGCCCGGAGGACGCTGCCGACGACGACGGGGTCGAGGACCGAGACGGGGGGTACGGCGAGGACCGCGATCAGCGCCGCCCCGGCGGCCCCGGCGACGCCCCCCTGCCACGTCACGGCCCCGTCGGTGCCGGGCTCGACCGGGCGGAGCGTCGTGATCAGCCGCGGGGCGTCGAAGAGCCCGCCGATCTCCGAGGAGAGGGTGTCCGCCATCGCGGTGGCGACCGCGCCGGCGAACGCGAGCCGGAAGACCGACTCGGGAACCGCGAGGTGGCCGGCCGCGGCGTACCCGAGGAGTGCGGCGAGCGCGACCGCCGAGTTGGCGAGGACGTTCCCCGTTCCGCGCGCACCCTGGTTCTCCTGGGCGACGCCGCGGTCGGCCTTCTCCTCGAAGCGGTACTTCGAGGCGAGTCCCCCGCCCGCATAAAAGGCCATCAGCGTGAGGAACCAGGCCACCCCACCGAGCACGACGGTGAGAAGCGAGAGCAGCACCCCGGTGAGCATCCCCGGCACCGAGGCGGCCCCGAGCGCGTAGGAGGCGTACCCGAGCCCGGCCGTCACGGCGAGCGCCGCGACGACGCCGACGGCGGTCACGGTCGGGGCGAGCGCCGTGAACCCCCACGCGACCAGCGCGACGATGACGACCGTGATGTGGGCGTCCCGCGCGTACACGAGCGACCGGACGAGCGCCGCGGTCAGGACCGCGACGGAGCCGAGGAACGCGAACTCGGGAAGCGAGCCGACGGGCGCGCCGAGCCCGCCGGAGGCGATCAGTTCGGCCGCCGCGCCGGAGGCCACCTGTCCGATGACCGCGGCGACGCCGCCGGCGAGGAGGTAGCCGGCGACGAGCCGGAACTCGTCGTCGGAGCGCGTCCGGACGAATTCGCGACCGAGCCGGCCGCCGCCGACCGCGAGCGCGGCCGCCGCGAACGCTCCGGCGGGCAGCGGGACGGGAGGGAACGTGGCGACGACGGCGAGCCCGGCGAGCGCGAGCGCGAACGCGCCGACGCCGTAGAGGCGATCCGCCTCCCTGTCGCCGGGAAGCGCGAGGGTCTCGAACCACTCGCCGTCGCGGATGGCGAGGAGGAACGCGCCGGCGGCGACCAGGAAGGGAACGGCGGCGGCGCGGCCGAGCGCCGGTGCGAACGCCGCGAGCGCGGCCACCGCGGCGAACACGCTCGCGCGTCTGACCCTCCGATACACACCGACGAGTATCCGCGACGACCACTTAACCCTCCCGACAGCGGGGCGACACGGTCGTTCGGCGGCCGGCCGAACGACGAGAGCGGACGGAAGGACACGAGAAACGACCGGCCGGTGAACTCGGCAGTACGCGCACCGACACGGGAGCGAACGCGCGGCGGCTCAGTACCGGTACTCGTTGAACTGGACCGCGTGACCCTCGATGACTGGAACCCCGTCCTCGGCCTCGTCGTCGTCGTCCGCGGCCGCGTCGTGTGAGTCAACCGCTGTCATACCCGGTAGTTGCCGCACTCCTACATAAATGATGCGGAAATAACGTCCGGTTCCGGCTCGGTCAGAGCACCCGATCGATCTCGCCGAGGTGGTCGACGACGTGGTCGGGTTCGAGGTCGCTCGCCGCGAGGTCGGCCTCGTCGGTGACGCCCGACAGCACGAGGACGGTGGTCATGCCGGCGCGCACGCCGAGCTCGATGTCGGTGTCGAGACGGTCGCCGACGACGAGACACTCCTCGGGCGGGTACGGGAGCCGCTCGCGGACCGCCTCGATGGCGGGATCCGACGGCTTGCCGAGGATCACGTCGGGATCGCGTTCGGCGACGGCCGCGACCGCCCGGATCACCGCGCCGGATCCGGGAACGTCCCGCTCGGCCGCGGGGATGACCACGTCGGGGTCCGTCCCGATGAACGGGATCCCTCGATCGAGCGCCCACAGCGCCGCACAGAGGTCGTCGTAGTCGAACGACCGGTCGATCGAGGCGACGAGCGCGTCGGCGGCGTCGACGTCGTCCGTCGTCGAGAGCCCCGCGTCGGCGAACTGCTCGAACAGGCCGGGCGCGCCCAGACAGAGCAGGTCGTCGTCGGGGTGGTGCTCGCGGAGGTACGCCGTGGTCACGCTCCCGGCGGTGATCACGTCGGCGTCGGTCACGTCGTACCCCGCCGCGCCGAGCCGATCGACGTACGCCGGCGGCGCTTTCGTCGGGTTGTTCGAGACGAACAGCGTCTCGACGCCGGCCTCGCGAAGCCGGCGGTAGCCCGACGGCGCGCCGGGGATCGGGTCGTCGCCGCGCACGACCGTCCCGTCGACGTCGAGGACGGCACCGGAGAACTCCATGTGGATCACTGGGCCGCCGTCGCCGTATGGGTTGCGCTCGCCGACGTGACGGGGGGCCGTCGCCCGGCCGAGGGACAGGTTCGTTCCAATATCGTGATCTGTCGCACCTACGGGATAACGGAAGCGTAAAGCGGCGGCGGTCCGAATCGGAGGTACTGTGACGACGACTCAGGTGACCCTCGTCCAGATCGACAACTACGGGCCGTGGACGGTGACGCCGGAGCCCCGACGAGAGATGGACCTCCAGAGCCTCCAGTCCCGGCTCTTCGCCGACATCGCCGAGTTCCTCGGGCACCGCGACGGGTACGCCTTCTTCACCCGCTTCGACAACATGATCGCGGTGACGAACGGGGTCGACGCCGACGCGCACGCCACGCTCCAGGAGTCGATCGGCAACCGCTACCCGGTGACCGTCAGCTTCGGGACCGCCGTGGGCGATCGGCCGATCGACGCCCTCGAGGCGGCCAACGCCCGGCTCCAGACCGAGGGAAGCGCGCAAGACGAGGGCCGGACCGAGGTGCTCGCCGGCGAGTACCTGACCGAGACGAGTCCCGGAGACGTCCAGATCGCCCACTTCGACGTGGTGAACGTGACCGGCAAGTACACCGACCGGCTCAACGAGTTCGACACGTTCATCGACATCGAGCGGGCGTACGCGTCGCTGATGCGGCACCTCCGGCGGGAACACGGCGCGCTCTCCTTCTTCGTCGGCGGCGACAACGTGATCGCCGTCTGCCCGGACATGTCCGAGGCCGCGTTCGCGGACGCGGTCGACCACGTCGTCGCCGACGTCGAGGTGGAGCTTCAGGTCGGCGTCGGCCGCGGAGCCTCCGCCCACGAGGCGGGCTTCGCCGCCAAACACGCGCTGGAGGACTGTCGACACGCCGGGACCGCGGTCGAACTGTTCGGCGCGCCGGCCGCGGGCGACTGAGATGGGCGGTCGGAGCGGCGGCTCCGAGAGGAACCCCCCGACCGTCGGGGTCGTCGTCTACGGCGACCTCGACGCCCGCTCCGGGGGATTCCTCTACGACCGCCGGCTCGCAGACCACCTGACGGCCCGCGGCTGGACGGTCGAGGTCGTCTCGCTGCCCGAGCGGTCCTACCGGCGGTCGCTTCTCACGAACCTCGCGCCCGGCCTCGTCGACCGGCTGGACGCCCTCGACGTCGTCGTCGAGGACGCCTACTGCGGCCCGTCGCTGTTCCTCGCGAACCGTCGGATCGAGGCGCCCGTGGTCGCACTGGTTCACTACCTCCGGTCGGCCGGCGGCGGCGAAGCCGTCGGCGACCGCGCGGTCCGGGCGATCGAGCGCGACTACCTCCGGACCGCGGACGCGTACGTCTTCAACAGCCGCCCGACGCGGGACGCCGTCGCCGAGCTGTGCGAGGGCGACGACGCCGGAGGACGGTCCCCGTCCGCCGCGAGCGTCGTCGCGCCCCCGGCCGGTGACCGGCTCGGAACCGCCCCGGCGCTCTCCGGCGACCGACTGACTCGAGATCCCTTCCGGGTGGTCGCCGTCTGTAACGTCACCCCGCGGAAGGGGATCGCGACCCTGCTCCGGGGACTGTCGCGTCTCGACGAGGGGATCGACTGGCGGCTCCGCGTCGTCGGCGACGTCGACGTCGCGCCCGGCCACGTCGCGTCGTTGCGGACGCTCGCCGACCGCCGCGGGATCGCGGACCGCGTCGCGTTCGCCGGCCGCGTCGACGACGCCAGGCTGCGGGAGGAGCTCCGCTCGGCGCACGTCCTCGCCGTCCCCTCCCGGTACGAGCCGTTCGGGATCGCCTACCTCGAGGGAATGGCCTTCGGGCTGCCGGCGATCGCCTCGGCGAACGGCGGGGCGAGCGACTTCGTCGGCGACCACAACGGCGCGCTCGTGCCGCCGGGCGACGCAGGGGCCGTCGCCGACGCGATCGGACCGCTCGCGCGCGACCGCGACCGCCTCCGCCGACTGAGCGAGGCGGCCCGCGAGACCTTCCGGGCCCACCCCACCTGGGAGGAGACCTGCGGACGCGTCCGGCGGTTCCTCCGGAGGATCGTCGAGGGCGAGGCGGTCGACGGATCGGCCGCGGTCGTCGGGACATCCGGATCTCACGGATGATAACTCGCGTGTGAGCTTTTTATTCCCGTGTCGGGAAGGGCCGGATAGCATGTCAGAAGAGATAGTTTTCGTCTGTACGGCGGAGGGGTGTGACGCCGGGCCGTGGGAGGGCGCTCACGACGCGATGGCCCACTGCGAGATGACCTCCGATCACGGCTACACCGGTCGGCCGCGCTCGGAGGTGGACGAGGTGATCCCCGCGACCGCGGTCGAGAAGCGCGACAACCGGAACCTCCAGCACAAGGGCCACCCGGATGGCGCGCTGGCGAACGACGACTGAGTCGGCGGGAACGCCGACCGCCTCTTATTCCCCATCGAGCAGTCCGAGATCATCGGCGACGAGGTCGGCCAGTCGGTCTTTGAGCCCCGGAGCGACCTCGGCCACCTCCTCGCCGTCGTGCGTCCCTTCGTTGTGCCGGGAGAGCGCGTCCGCAACGTCGGAAAGCGGGACCCGCGTCTCCGTCTCGCAGTCGGTACACACGATCGGGACGGTCGGTTCCTCGGAAGACATCGTTCGGAGAGTCGCGGGTGGTCGGCATAGTTCTTCGGGGACGCGGCGCGCGTCGCGATCGGGCCGGGTCGCGACCGCCGACGACTCGAAAACCCCTAAGTCACGGCGACCCAACCTCGCGTATGGTCGAAGCACCAGCGACGGAGGAAGGGTGGTTCGCGCTACACGAGTTCCGGTCGATCGACTGGGACGCGTGGCGTGACGCGCCCGACCGGAAGCGGGAGCGCGCCGTCGAGGAGGGTCAGTCGTACCTGCGCGACCGCGAGGAGCTCGCGACCGCCGACGCCGGGGACTCGGCGCTCTTCTCGGTGCTCGGACACAAGGCGGACCTGCTGACGATCCACTTCCGTCCGACGCTCGACGAGCTGTCGACGATCGAGCGCGGCTTCGAGAACACCGCGCTCGCCGAGTTCACGACCACCGAGTCGTCGTACGTCTCGGTCACGGAGGTGTCGGGATACGTCTCCGACGCCTACTTCGAGGGTGACGAGGAGGAGGTCGACGAGGGGCTCCGTCGGTACATCGAGGGGAAGCTGAAACCGGAGATGCCGGACGACGAGTACGTCTCCTTCTACCCGATGAGCAAGCGTCGCGGCGAGGAGTACAACTGGTACGACCTCTCCTTCGAGGAGCGCGCGGAGCTGATGTCCGGCCACGGCGACACCGGCCGCGAGTACGCCGGGAGGATCGAGCAGGTGATCGCCTCCTCCGTCGGCCTCGACGACCACGAGTGGGGGGTGACCCTGTTCGGGTCGGATCCGACCGACATCAAGGACATCGTCTACGAGATGCGCTTCGACGAGGCCTCCTCGCGGTACGGCGAGTTCGGCCGGTTCTACGTCGGCCGCCGGTTCCCGCCGCGCGACCTCGGCGCGTACCTCGCCGGCGAGGCGGTTCCGACCGGGAACACGGGCGGCGAGGGCGGCGACGCGCGGGGCCACCACGGCGGGGGCGACGCGCACGACCACCACGGCGAGGGCGGGTCGGCTCACGGCGATCATCCGCACGGTGACGAGGACGCCGTCGGCGAGGGCGATCACCCCCACGGCGAGGACGACCGCGCCCACGGCGATGACGACGCCGAGGAGTCGGCCGACGGGATCCGCGGCGAGCTCGCCGACCTCGACATCTACGCCGGCAAACCCCAAGGCGAGGACGTGTTCGCGACGGTGCTGTACAGCGAGGCCGACGTCGACGAGCTGTTCGGAGAGGTCGAAGGGCTCCGCGCCAACTTCGACCACTACGGCACCCACGTGAAGACCGCGGTCTACGAGGGACGCTCGACCGACCGCGCCGCCGTCGTCTCCCTCTGGGAGACCGCCTCGGCGGCCGAGACCGCCGCCGGGTTCCTCTCGGAGCTGCCCGAGGTCGTGGGGCGCGCCGGCGAGGAGTCTGGCTTCGGGACGATGGGGATGTTCTACACGGTCAAGCCCGAACACCGCGAGGACTTCGCCGACACGTTCGACGACGTCGGCGAGGCGCTCGCCGGGATGGACGGCCACATCGAGACGGACCTGATGGTGAACGTCGAGGACGAGAACGACATGTTCATCGCCAGCCAGTGGCGCGCACAGGACGACGCGATGGCCTTCTTCCGCTCCGACGACTTCCGCGAGACCGTTCAGTGGGGCCGGGAGGTCCTCGCGGACCGGCCCCGACACGTCTTCTTAGCCTGAGACGAACCGGGTCCGGCTCCGCGCACCGTCCCGACTCCGCGACCGCCCCCTTTTAACTTCCGCGTCGGCGAACGGTCGGTCATGTTCGACACGATCGTGGTCGCGACGGACGGCTCCGACAGCGTGGGTCGGGCGGTCGATATCGCGATCGACGTGGCCGCCCGCTTCGACGCGACGGTCCACGCGCTGTACGTCCTCGACACCGGCGAGGTCGAGTCGTCGCCCGACGAGGTTCGCGAGGACCTCCGCGCCGCGCTCGACGACCACGGGGAGGACGCGCTCGCGGCGGTGGTCGACCGCGGCGCGGAACGCGACGACGAGCTCGCGGTCGTGACCGACGTGCGCGAGGGCCGGCCGGCCAGGGAGATCGTCTCGTACGCCGAGGAGATCGACGCCGACCTCGTCGTCACCGGGACGCGCGGGCGGCACGGAGAGAACCGCTTCCTCATCGGATCCGTCGCCGAGAACGTCGTCAGGACGTGTGATCCCCCCGTGTTGACGGTTCGCCGGCTCACCGACGAGGACCCCCGACGGGTCACCTTCTGAGCGACCGACGACGGGATCGAACCGCGTCAGAACACCCGGTTTCGAAGCGCCTCGCCGGTTTCCAACCGATCGAGGTTCTCCACGAGAACGTCGGCGACGCGGTCGAAGTACTCCGGGGTGTGCCCGGCGTTGTGCGGCGTGATCGTGACGTCCGAGAGCCCCCACAGCGGGTGGTCCTCGGGGAGCGGCTCGGGATCGGTCACGTCGAGGGCAGCCCCGCGGATCCGGTTGTTCCGGAGCGCGGACACCAGGGCGTCGGTGTCGACGACGCGGCCGCGCGCGATGTTGACGAGCACGGCGTCCGAGCGCATGGTCCGGAGGACGTCGGCGTCGATCAGCCCCTCCGTCGCGTCCGAGAGCGGACAGGCGAGCACGACGTACTCGGCGTCGGCGACCGCCTCGTGGATCCGGTCGAAGCCGACCACCTCGTCCGTCGGACCACCCTTCTCCGGCGTGTAGCGGACGCCGACCGTCTCGACGTCGAACGCGGAGAGCCGGTCGACGATCGTCTCGCCGATGGCCCCGAGGCCGACGACGGCGACCCGCGAGCCGTACACCTCGGTCGTGGAATACGAGCGCCACTCGCGGCGCCGCTTCTGGCGCTGGGCGCGATGGAACCCGCGGGCGTGGCCGATCATCGCGCCGACGACGTACTCGGCGATGTTCGGGCCGTGGACGCCGGAGGCGTTCGTCACCGCGACCCCGTGGTCCTCGAACGCCTCGCGGGGGAGGTGGCCCGTCCCGGCGTACACGCAGGCGAAGAGCTCCAGGTTCTCGGCGGCCGCGAGGTCCTCCTCCGCGGCCGTGAAGCCGGTCGCGATCCGCGCCTGCGAGAGGTACTCGCGCTCCTCGGCGGGCGTCCGCGCGAGCGCGACCTCGCGGTCGGGAAGCCGCTCGCGGAGTATCTCGGCGTAGTCGCGCCCCTCGATACCGTGGATCTTCTGTCGTAGAACGACGACGTCCGGGTTCGTCATGGCCGTGGAGACGGCGAGGGGGACCAAAAGGCTCGGCACCGCGGCCCCGACTACCGGGACCGGCGGATCGCCCGCGGTCGGCCGGTTCCTCCCTTCAGAGAAGAATTCACGCGTTCAAATTTTAATTGTCTACCTAAATCATAGAAAAGTATATAGTAAAACACCCACATTGGGTACTGGTACCATGCCTAGTCCGAACTTTCCGGCGGAGCTCGCATCGATCCCGTACGAAGAGGTCATCGGAACGCCGTTGCGCGCCGCCGTCGAGGCGAACGCGAGCGCGTCGATGACGGCGGCGGAGTTCATCAAGACGGTCGGATTCACCGAACCGATCGTCGGGGAGGCGGAGCCCGTGACGGTCGATTTCGCCTACAAGCGCCGCGAGATCGACCCGGACACCGGGGGCGAGACGGTCGAGAGCCACACGATGACGGTGCCGCTGCTGTTGTTGATCCACGTCCCCTACTTCGAGGTGGAGACGGTCACGATCGACTTCAACGTGAAGCTTAATTCGGTGGAGGCGTTCTCGCGCTCGACCGAGTTCGAGTTCGGCGTCGACAACGAGACGGAAGGCGGGTTCGATCTGGGGTTCATCGACGGGAAGACGAAGACGTCGGTCAACATGAGCTACCAGTCGTCGACCCGGCGGGGACGGGAGATCGAGCGGACCTACGACCAGCGCGTCCACGTCGAGGCAGGATCGATCGATCCGCCGGAGGGTGTCTCGAAGCTGTTCTCCGCGCTGGAGACGACGATCACTGACGTGACGGACGACGACGGCGAAGTGGAGTGACCCGGCGTGAGCCAGACCGACACGCTCGCCGACCTCCCGCTCGCGACGCTGTTCTCCGCGCCGCTGATCGCGGCGATAGACGCCAGCGCGCAGGCGCAGACCGAGACGATCGACCTCCTCCGGGAGGTCGGGTTCGAGTCGGACGGGACCCCCGCGACGGTGTCGTTCGAGTACGCGACGACGGACGTCGAACCCGCGACCGGCGAGCGACGACGGCGGCCGAAGACGCTCGAGGTCCCGCTGTTGTTGTTCCTCTCGGTCCCCGAACTCGTCGTCCACGAGATCGAACAGACGTTCTCCGCGCGGATCGTCGACGTCGAGGACGTCGAACGCGAGGGCGACGGCGGGGGCGGAACCGCCGGTCGCACGAAGTCGCCGTCGCTCCGCCCGCAACGACTCCGCGTCGCGCCCGCCAAGCAGTCGGAGACGTTCGCCCGGCGGACCAAGACGACCTTCGACCTCGACGTCACCATGCGTGCCGAGGTGGAGAACCGGTCGACCGGGATAGACCTGCTCGAGCGATCGCTGATGACGACCGTCGTCGACGGCGACTCGGAGGCGGCGGGATCGACGCCGGCGGGGCGGGAGAAAGCGAAGCGCGAAGCGGCGAAACGAGAGAAAGCGAAGCGCGAGAGAGCGGAGGAGGACCCGCAGAGAACCGAAGATCGGACGACCGAGGGGGACGGCGAATGACGGAGCTCAGGCACTTCCTCACGTCACTTTTCGACGCCGTCTCCGAGGCGGAGCTACAGGCGCTGTCGAACGGGCGAACGCGGCTCGAACGGATGGTCGAGTCCGGCCGGTTTCCGGAGGACGTGAGCCTGCCCGTCTACCACGCGAACGACCTCTCGGTGTCGCTCGACGTCGGACTCGAGGCCAAACGGACGAAACGCGGGATCCAGCTGTTCGTCACGGAACCCGGCGAGGGCGACGACACCGCCCTCGAGTTCGACCTCGAGGTGTACGACTTCCTCGAGGCGGGCGACCTCCCGGACGGTGGCGTCGGGCGGGGGAACCCGGACCACGGGGCGGTCGACGTCCACGTGCCGCTGGAGGATCCCCCGGCGGGAGCCGGCCGCGAGGGCGATCCGGACGACGCCGGGACGAGCGGAGAACGGGTCGATCCGAAGGAGGAGTACTATCGCGAACGGGAGCGCGAGGAGCGGAAACGGGAGGAACGCGAGGAACGTGACCGGCGCGAGAAACGCGAGGAACGTGACCGGCGCGAGGAACGCGAGAAGCGAGAGAACGAGCGGAGCGGCGCGAACGACGAGCGAACCGATGACGACACAGAAACGGACCGACGGCGACCGGATCGATCGGCGAACGACGAGAAACGGGCAGAGCCCGCCCGGAGGGAACGGAGACCCGCCGATCGAGAGGGGTCCGGTTCGAGCCGGCCGTTCCTCGGAGTCGACCTCCCGGAGGGCTGGCCGCTCCGGCGGACGGGAACGCTCGACGCGACGGGCGAGGACGAACCGTCGGGGGAGAAGCGATGAGTGACGACGACGGCGTTCGACGCTACTTCGAGCCGCTGACGACCGACCAGCGCGAGTCGCTCCGGGCGCGCATGGAGCGGTATCGCGACGGACTGGAGGGCAACGGGTACGAACTCGCGCTCGCCGAGGGAGTCGGCGGGCTCTTCGCCGGCGTCCTCGTGATCGACGACGAGCGGGGTCGCGCCGGGTTCCTCGAGACCAACGGCGCGGTCACCTGGCTCGACGGGTCGACCGGCGGGCTCGGCGCGCTCGGGTCGGCGATCGCACAGAACCACACCGACGCGCTCGACGCGGCGGTCGACGTCCCCGAGGGCGTCGACATCGAGTAGCGTCCCGCCGGGACCGGGCGCGGCCGAACGACCGCTCGTTCACTCGAGGGCGGCGTCGAACGCCCGCTGGAGGTCCGCCTTCATGTCGTCGACGTGCTCGATGCCGACCGAGACGCGGATCAGGCCGTCGGTGAGCCCGGCGGCGAGGCGCTCCTCGCGGGGGATCGCGGCGTGAGTCATCGCGGCCGGCTGCTCGATGAGGCTCTCGACGCCGCCGAGCGACTCCGCGAGCGTGAACACCGCCGTCTCCTCCACGACCGTCGAGGCCTGCTCGAGGCTGCCGTCGAACTCGAAGGAGAGCATCCCGCCGAAGTCGTCCATCTGTTCGGCGGCGAGCTCGTGGTGCGGGTGCGACTCTAAGCCGGGGTAGTAGACCCGGCTCACGTCGTCGTGGTCCTGGAGCCACTCGGCGAGTTCGGCGGCGTTCTCGCAGTGGCGGTCCATCCGCACCGGGAGGGTCTTCGTGCCCCGAAGGACGAGGAAGGCGTCGAACGGGCCGGGCGTCGCGCCCACCGAGTTCTGGTAGAACCCGATCTCCTCGTCGAGGTCGGCGTCGTCGACGATCAGCGCCCCGCCGATCGTGTCGGAGTGGCCGCCGAGGTACTTCGTGAGCGACTGACAGACGACGTCCGCGCCGTCCTCGAGCGGCCGCTGGAGGTACGGCGTCGCGAAGGTGTTGTCGACGGCACACAGCGCGTCGCCCTCGTGGGCGATGTCGGCGAGCGCGCCGACGTCGTTCACGTTCATCAGCGGGTTCGTGGGCGTCTCGACCCAGACCAGCTCCGTGTTCGGCTCCATCGCCTCGCGGACCGCGTCGTGGTCGGTGGTGTCGACGAACGTGGTCTCGAGGTCGTACTGGTCGTACACCTGCGTGAGGATCCGGTGGGTGCCGCCGTAGACGTCGTCGCCGGCGACGACGTGATCGCCCGCGGAGAGCAGGTTGAGGACGGTGTTTATCGCGCCCATCCCCGAGGAGAAACAGCGGGCGTGGCTGCCCGACTCCAACGCCGCGAGGTTCTCCTCGAGGTCGGTTCGCGTCGGGTTCCCGGTCCGGGAGTACTCGTAGCCGCGGTGGTCGCCGGGGCCGTCCTGTTTATACGTCGAGTTGGCGTGGATCGGCGTCATCAGCGCGCCCGTCTCCGGGTCCGGCTCCTGGCCGGCGTGGATCGCCCGCGTCTCGAAGTGGAACTCGTCAGCGTCGCCGTCGCCCGCTGGATCGTGGTCGCTCATGGGTTCCACTCGCCGGCCGGGGTTCTCACTCTTGTCCTTTCGGTCGGTGACGGGGGCTCGGAGGTTGATCCCTCGAAGAATGCTCGGTCAGGGATTTGAACCCTGGTCGTCGGCTGTCTTCCGAACCGGCACGGCGAGGTGCCACGTTCGTCGAAAGGCCAACATGATTGGCCGGACTACACCAACCGAGCGCGTTCTCTCGTTACGACGGACCCGATTTAACTCTTCTCAACTCCCCTCGGCGAGTCACTGCGTCACACGGACCCGAACCGGGGGCGACGCGGCGACGACCCCCGAACCACCCATCTATATATACTCCACACACGCTATGTAACTGACGGACGTCCTCCGGAAAAGTCGCTAACTCCGGAGGGTATCGGGTTCCCTCCTTTCGAACCAGCAACGCCACGAGTCCGGTAGGTAACTCGACTCTGGCGGTTCTATCGACGGACGCGTTCGGATATATATTTTACCACAGCGTTAAGTAGAGTCGACCACGATCCGATCGCATGGAAACGCGGAAGGTGCAGGTCACCGGCGGCTCGACGTACACGGTCTCGATCCCGAAGTCCTGGGCGACCGAGAACGACGTCGGCGCGGGAAGCGAGGTCGAGTTCTACCCCGACGGCGACTCGCTGTTCCTCACGCCGCGCTCGGACGAGGAACGGACCCGTGGAACCCTCGACATCGCCGATCTCACCGGACAGGACCTCACCCGCGCGGTGACGACGATGTACGTCAGCGGGTTCGACGTGATCGAACTGACCGGCGGCGACATCTCCACCGAGCAGCGCTCGACGGTCCGGGAGGCGGTCCAGAGCCTCGTCGGCCTCGAGGTGTTAGAGGAGACGCGCGACCGCGTCGTGATCCGCGACCTGCTCGACTCCTCGGAGCTGTCGATCCACAACGCCGTCACCCGGATGCGACTGATCTCGCTGTCGATGCTCGAGGACGCGATCACCGCGCTCTCCGAACTGGACCACGACCTCGCGCGCGACGTGATCGGCCGCGACGACGACCTCGACCGACTGTGGCTCGTCGTCTCGCGGATCTTCCGGGCCACCCTCCGGACGCCGAAGGCGGCGGAGGAGCTCGGACTCCCCCGCGAGGAGTGTTTCGACTACCACTCGAGTGCCCGACAGCTGGAGCGGGTCGGCGACCACGCGACCAAGATCGCCCACCTGACGCTGAACATCGAAGAGCCGCTCCCGGAGGACGTGATCGACGCCATCGACGACCTCCACGGCGACGCCGTCGAGGTGATCGACACCGCGATGGACGCGCTGCTCGCCGAGGACAACGACGAGGCGACCCGGCTCGCGAACGAGGCGCGCACCGGCGTGCGGGCCATCGACGAGCGCGTGCGCGCGATCGACGAGCTGCTCCGCGGGCTCGACCCGACGCGCGCACAGCTCCTGGGACTCGTGGTCGACTCCGTCCTCCGGTCGGCCGACTACGGCGGAAACGTCGCCGAGACCGCCCTCCAGAAGGCCGCGCCGACCCCCTGAGCCGGCGACCGCGTCTCGAGACCGCGCGTGGAGAGCGCGTTTCGGAACCGGGTTCCGGGATCGCGCTCCGACGAGTGTCGTGTCTTTTTGTCCGTCGACGCCGGACCCCGTGGCATGCCGGAGATCGAGTTAGGCGTCCCGCGAGGGGTCATCGAGTCGTTACCGGAGGGGGACGAGACCGCGGAGCGGGACATGCGGCGGGCCATCGCCGGGATCCAGTCCCGGCTGAACGAGGAGATCGGCGGGAGCGACCCGTCGGAGGCGGCGACGGTCGTCGTCGACGCGGTCGAACGCATGGAGGCGCAGGCGAGCACCTACCACGAGTTCGTGCCCGAACTCCGCGCGTGGGGGCAGTCGCCGATCTACGCGATCGCCTGGCGGAACCTCTACGTCGAGCTGATCGGTCAGCTGTACGAACACGAGTGGCTCGCCGGCGAACTCGACCGCGAGCGAAACTTCCGGCTCGTCGACGACGGGATCCGGCTCTCGGACCTGTAGCGGTCGAAGCGCCGGAGACGCCGGTCAGGCGCCGTTGTCGTCGCCTCCGCCGACCGCACCGTTTTCGCCGACCGCACCGCCGCCGCCGTTCGCGCTCCCGCCGTCGCGCGCGCCGCCTCCGTCCCCCGCTGTCGCCCGGTACAGCCAGAGGTGTCCGTCGCCCTGCGGGAGGTCGATCGGACGGTAGGTCCGACGGACGGTCCCGCCGCCGACGAACGTCAGCACCTCGTTGGAGACCGGTCGCCGCCCCGCGACGATCGCGTTCGTCCGGTCGACGAACCGGTCCGGGTCGGCGAACCGGTCGCTCACGTCGGCCGCGAACCGCTCGCAGTCCCGTCCCACCGCGTCCTCGGGGTCGCCGTCGATCCCGAACAGCTCGTACAGGCGGTCGTTGACGGCGAGGACGCGCCGGTTCGCGGTCTCGACGAGCACGCCGTACGGGAGCGTGGCGAAGATCGTCGAGAGGACGGCGTTCGTGCGTTCGAGTTCGCGTTTCCGCGCCTCGCGCTCGGTGACGTCCTCGAACTGCGAGAAGACGCGGATCACCTCGCCGTCGTCGTCGGTCACCACCTGGTTGTGCCACACGCAGCGGATGCGCTCGCCGTCGCGGGTGACGTTGTCGTTGACGCTCCGGTAGCCGCCGCGGTCGGCGAGCAGGTGGCGTTCGACCTCGGCCACGCGCCGCCGCTCCTCCTCGGGGACGATGGGCATCCAGGTGCCGCCGACGAGCTCGTCGGCGTCGTAGCCGGTCACCGCCTCGGCGGCCGGGTTCACCCGGACGATCTCGAAGGACTCGTCGTACTCGATCGTGGCGAGCGGCGACTGCTCGATGAACCGCGAGAGTCGCTCCTGGCTCGCCGCCAGCGCCCGCTTCGAGCGGTGCTGGTCGACCGCGTTGCGCACCCGGTTGGCGAGCACGGTGTACTGGTCGGTGCCCGCCTCCTTCTGGATGTAGTCGGTCGCGCCCGCGGCGATCGCCTCGCTCGCGATCTCCTCGCTTCCCTTCCCGGTGAACAACACGAAGGGGACCTCGATCCCGCGGTCGCGGACCCGCTCGAGGAAGGTCAGCCCGTCCGTCCCCGGCATGTCGTAGTCGCTGACGATACAGTCGACCCGCTCGTCGTCCACCTCGAGCGCCGTCAGCGCGTCGGCGGCCGCGGTCTCCGACCGGACCGAGAACGCGTCGTCGACGCGTTCGAGGAACGTGGCGACGAGCTCCGTGAACGCCCCGTCGTCGTCGACGTGGAGGATCCGGATCCCCTCGTCTTCCACGGCGTCCGACCGGTGGAGGGGGTCGGTCATGATAGTACGCGAGACGGTCACGCGAAATATAGTTTCGGGTCGGGTACCCGAAACGAACGACGATCGGCCGCGAGAACGGCGCGTCGGTCTGCGGGTCGGCTACCGTCGATCGGAGGCCGCCGACGTCTCGTCGGCCCCGTCGTCGCCGGCGACTCCCGCTCCGTCGGCGCGGGCCAGCCGGAAGAGCCCGGTGAGCGCGCCGGCGACGATGAGGGCACCCTCGACGCGGGCGGCCGCGATGACCCACGGCCTCGGCTCCGCGTCCTCGGCGTTCCGGTAGGCGACGCGGGTGAGCACGCGGACGAGGGGACCGGGAGCGACCGCCTCGATCAGTCCGAGGAGTCCGGCGGCGAGGAGTAGGTGAGCGCGCATGCCTGCGCTTCGACGGGAGACGACAAAAGCGATGCGGCCACGCCGAGAAGCGTAGTTTTTACTCCGTCTCCGGGGAAGGGCCGAGCATGGGCGAGGACTACCGCACGGAGGAGGACAGCCTCGGCGAGATGCAGGTACCGGCCGACGCCTACTGGGGCGCACAGACCCAGCGGGCCGTCGAGAACTTCCCCATCTCGGGGATCGGGTTCGGGCGGCGGTTCGTCCGCGCGCTCGGCGTGGTGAAGAAGGCGGCCGCGCAGGCGAACCGGGACCTGGGTCTGATAGCGGAGGACACCGCGGAGGCGATCGTCGCCGCCGCCGACGAGGTGATCGCGGGCGAGCACGACGACCAGTTCCCCGTCGACGTGTTCCAGACCGGCTCGGGCACCTCCTCGAACATGAACGCCAACGAGGTGATCGCCAACCGCGCCGCCGAGATCGCGGGCGCGGAGATCGGCGACCGCGTCGTCCACCCGAACGACCACGTCAACTACGGACAGTCGTCGAACGACGTGATCCCGACGGCGATGCACGTCGCCGCCCTCGAGGCGGTCGAGAAGGACCTCGTTCCCGCCCTCGAGACGCTCCACGCCGAACTCGAGGCGAAGGAGGCCGAGTTCGACGGGGTCGTCAAGACGGGCCGCACCCACCTCCAGGACGCCACGCCGGTCCGGCTCGGCCAGGAGTTCGGCGGCTACCGAACCCAGATCGCGAAGGGGATAGAGCGCGCCGAGGCCGCCCAGTCGAACCTGCGCGAGCTCGCCTTGGGCGGCACCGCGGTCGGCACCGGGCTCAACACCCACCCCGAGTTCCCCGCCCTCGCCGCCGAGTACGTCTCGGAGGCGACGGGCACCGCGTTCCGCGAGGCGGACGACCACTTCGAGGCACAGGCGGCCCACGACGCGATGGCGGAGGCGCACGGCGCGCTCCGGACCGTCGCCGGGAGCATGAACAAGATCGCGAACGACCTGCGACTCCTGGCCTCCGGCCCCCGCAACGGGCTCGGCGAGATCGAACAGCCCGAGAACCAGCCCGGCTCCTCGATCATGCCCGGCAAGATCAACCCGGTCGTCGCCGAGTCGGTCAACCAGGTCCACAAGCAGGTGGTCGGCAACGACGCCGCCGTCTCGGCGGGGGCGGCCCGCGGCGAGATCGACTTGAACCTCTACAAGCCGGTCGTCGCGCACAACTTCCTCCAGTCGGCCGCGCTGCTCTCGAACGCGGCCGAGACGTTCGGCGAGAAGTTCGTCGCGAAGCTGGAGGCGAACGAGGAGTACTGTGAGACCCGCGTCGAGCAGTCGATGGCGCTGGCGACCGCCCTGAACCCCGCGATCGGCTACGACAAGGCCTCGAAGGTCGCGAAGAAGGCGCTCGCGGAGGACAAAAGCGTCCGCGAGGTCGCCGTCGCGGAGGGGTACCTCACCGAGGCGGAGGCCGACGAGGTGCTCGATCCCGAGGCGATGACCCACCGCGTCATCCTCGGCGACGACGACTGAGATCGGCGGACGGACGCGGCGACCCCGCGGCGGGGTCGAACCGGGGCGGCGCGGTGAAAGTCCGCTATCGCCGGCCGACTCGCACCTTCACTGCGCCGTCCGGGCGGAGCGTGATCGACGGCGACAGCGAGAGCTCGTCGGTCACGGCGTCGAACTCCCAGTCCCGTGCGATCGTGGCGAGCACCAGTCGCATTTCCTGTTTGGCGAAGTTCTCGCCGATACAGCGCCGTGGCCCGCCGCCGAACGGGAAGTACGCGAACCGCGGGAGCGAGTCACGGAACCCGTCGGTCCACCGCTCGGGTCGGAACGACTCGGGACTCTCGTAGAACCGGGGGTCGCGATGGAGCACCCACTGTTGGACCGTAACGACGGTTCCCTCGGAGAGTTCGTAGCCGCCGAGTTCGATCGGCTCGGTGGCTTCCCGTATGACGCTCTGTACCGGCGGATACACGCGCATCCCCTCTCTGAGCGTCCGTTTCGTGTACGGCAACTCCTCGATCACGTCCCTCGACGGCGGACCGCGGTTCACGTTCTCGTCGAGTTCGGCGCCCAGTCGGTCCGCTTGCTCCGGGTTCGTCGCCAGCAGGTAGAGGGTGTACGTCAGCGCGAGCGCGGTCGTCTCGTGGCCCGCCAGAAGCAGCGTCACCACCTCGTCCCGTATCTGCTCGTCGTCGAGACCCTCCACGCGCGATTTCGCCCGCAGGAGCCGCGAGACCACGTCGTCTCCGTCCCCGTCGTGGCTCTCGACGATCTCCGCCGCGATCGCGTAGAGCGTCGAGAGCGCGCGGTTGTACCGGCGGTTGCCGGGCGTCGGAACGGCGTCCGGAACGGTGATCGGCCGTTCGAGCCGCCGCTCCGAGCGGTCCATCACCGCTTCGAGCGCGTCGGAGATGTCGGCCTCGTAGTCCCGAATGTCCACGTCGAACAGGGTCCTCGCCGCGATCTCGACGGTGAGTTGCATCATGTCCGCGTGGACGTCCCGGACCGTGTCGTCCTCCCAGTCCGACAGTAACCGTTCGGTGTGTTCGACGATCGTCGGCGCGTACTCCGCGAGCGCCTCGGGGTGGAAGGCCGGTTCCATCCGGTGGCGCTGCCGTCTCCAGAACTCGCCCTCGCTGATCAACAGCCCGTTGCCGATGACGGGGCTGAGGATCCGCCGATACTCCGACCCTTTGTCGAACCCGTCGTTCCGGTGGACCAGCACCCGCTCGACGAGTTCGGGATCGCTCAACTGATAGAACTCGGTGCCGCCGAGTCTGTACCGCGCGACCGGCCCGTACTCGCGTGCGACCTCCTCGTAGAACGACAGCGGGTCGGACGCGAACTGGTAGACGTTTCCCACCACGGGGAGGCCCGACGGACCCGGTGGTTCCTCGCCTCGTGTCGTCATACCATCGTACACGAGGCGTACTGTATACGTCTTTCCCCGTTCGGGGCGAACCCGTCCGGAGGCCGACTCGGGCCGTGATCCGTCGTTCGATGGCCGGTCGTCGCCTCCGGACCGCCCGCGTCGCTCGCCGGCTGCCGAGTCCCGACGCCAGCCAGCCGTGCGAGCCGGATCGGCACCATTTAAGCCGCCGTCGAACGCCCTTCGAAACGGATGAAACTTCACGAATATCAAGCGAAGTCTATCTTCGCGGACGCCGGGATCCCGGTACCGGATTCCCGGCTCGCGACGACCGTCGAGGAGGCGCTCGACGCCGTCGACGAGATCGGGTACCCGGCCGCGATCAAAGCGCAGGTCCACGTCGGGGGGCGCGGGAAGGCCGGCGGGATCAAGATCGCGACCGATCGCGACGAGGCGGAGCAGTACGCCGACGACATCCTCGGGATGGACCTGAAGGGGTACACCGTCGGGAAGGTCCTCGTCGAGTCGGGCGTCGACTTCGTCGACGAGCTGTACGTCGGCGTCACGATGGACCGCGGCGAGGGCGAGCCCGTCCTGATGGTCTCGACCGAGGGCGGCGTGGACATCGAGGAGGTCGCGGCGGAGAACCCCGACGCGATCGCGCGCGAGCACGTCGACCCCGCGTTCGGGCTCCACCCGTATCAGGCCCGCAAGGTCGTCTACGAGGCCGGCGTCGACGCCGACGTCGCGCTCGACGTGGCGTCGATCCTCTCGACGCTGTACGACCTCTACGAGGACAGCGACGCCTCGGAGATCGAGGTCAACCCCGTGATGATCACGGGCGACCGCGACGTGATCGCCGCCGACGCCGTGATGAACGTCGACGAGGACGCGCTGTTCCGCCAGCCCGACCTCGCGGAGATGGCCGAGGAGTCCTACGAGGACGACCTGGAGCGCAAGGCCGGCGAGTACGGCTTCGACTACGTCCGCCTGTCGGGCAACGTCGGCATCATCGGCAACGGCGCGGGCCTCGTGATGACGACGCTCGATTTGGTCGACTACTACGGCGGGAAGCCCGCGAACTTCCTCGACATCGGCGGGGGCGCGAAGGCCGACCGCGTCGCGAACGCGCTCGACATGGTCTTTTCCGACCCCAACGTCGACGCCGTCGTCTTCAACATCTTCGGCGGGATCACCCGCGGCGACGAGGTCGCGAAGGGGATCAACGAGGCCCTCGGGCAGTTCGACGAGATCCCGAAGCGGGTCGTCGTCCGGCTCGCCGGCACGAACGCCGAGGAGGGGATGGAGATCCTGAACACGGACCTCGTGGAGGTCGAGGAGACGCTGGAGGACGCCGTCCAGCGCGCGGTGAAGAACGCCGAGGAGGTGACCCAATGAGCATTTTCGTCGACGACGACACGCGCGTGGTGGTCCAGGGGATCACCGGCGGGGAAGGCAAGTTCCACGCCGAACAGATGATCGAGTACGGGACGAACGTCGTCGCCGGCGCGGTGCCCGGCAAGGGCGGCCAGGAGGCCGCCGGCGTCCCGGTGTACGACACGGTCGACGAGGCCGTCGAGGCGGAGGACGCGGACGCCTCCGTGATCTTCGTGCCGCCGGCGTTCGCCGCCGACGCGATCTTCGAGGCGCTCGACACCGATCTCGACCTCGCGGTCGCGATCACCGAGGGGATCCCGACCCAGGACATGGCGAAGGTGAAAAAGCGGCTCTCCGAGACCGAAACGCGGCTGCTCGGGCCGAACTGTCCCGGCATCATCACGCCGGGCGAGGCGAAACTCGGCATCCTACCGGGCAACATCTTCGCCGACGGCAACGTCGGGCTCGTCTCCCGCTCGGGGACCCTGACCTACCAGGTCGTCGACAACCTCACCGAGCGCGGGATCGGCCAGACGACCGCCATCGGCATCGGCGGCGACCCGATCATCGGCACCTCCTTCATCGACGCCCTCGAGGCGTTCGAGGCCGACACGGAGACCGACGCGGTCGTGATGTGCGGCGAGATCGGCGGCGAGGACGAGGAGGAGGCCGCGCGGTTCATCGGCGAACACATGGACACGCCGGTCGCCGGCTTCATCGCCGGCCGCACCGCCCCGCCGGGCAAGCGCATGGGCCACGCGGGCGCCATCGTCTCCGGCTCCGGGACGGGCACCGCGGAGTCGAAGATCGACGCGCTCAACGAGGCGGGCGTCCCCGTCGGCGACACTCCCGAGGAGGTCGCCGACCACGTCGAGAGCTTCCTGTAGGGCGACGACCTCCGGCCCGATCGCCGGTTCCATCAGTTCTGATACTCCCGCGAAAGCTTCAAATAAACCCGAACTGTTTCGAACGGTATGATACCATTCCCCAGGATCGGCTCCGGGGAGCCGACCGGGGGAGCGCGGACGGCGACCTCGATCGACCGCGCGAACCGATCCGGAGGCGCCGAGCTCGCCGGGATCGTCGGGGGGACCGCGATCCCGTTCGGAGGTGAACGAGTGTGAACGAGGGGAACGCGGACGAACGGATGGACGAGCGGCCGGTAGATCGACGGGAGGTCGTCCTCGTCGTCGACGACGAGCCCGGCGCGGCGGATCTCGTCGCGACGTATCTCGAACGACTCCTCGGCGGCATCGAAACGGTCGTCGTCACGTCCCCGTCGGCGGCGCTCGAGCGACTCCGGGAGCGACCGATCGACTGCGTCGTCAGCGACCACGACATGCCGGAGTCGACCGGGTTGGAGCTGCTCGAGACGGTTCGTTCCGAGATCGGCGAGATCCCGTTCCTGTTGTTCACGGGGAAGGGGTCGGAGGAGATCGCGAGCGAGGCGATCTCCGCCGGAGTCACGGACTACCTCCAGAAGGGCGGCGGCGCGGACCAGTACGAGATGCTCGCCAACCGCGTCGATAACGCGCTCTCCCGTCGACAGGCCGAATCGGACCTGCTGGAGGTCAACCGAAAGGTGACCGCGATCCACGAGTTCGCGACCGACCTGTCGTCCGCCGGGACCGTCGAGGAGGTGTTCGAGCGGGTCGTCGGCGTCGCCTCCGAGGTGCTCGAGTTCGACCGGTGTCTCACCGCCCGGCGCGAGGGCGGGTACGTCTACCCGACGGCGCTCTCGGAGGGCGTCACCGAGGACGACGTCCGTCGGTTCGAACTCGGGGAGGGGCTCGCGGGTCGGACCGTGGCTGAGGAGCGGACGTTCCTCATCGAGGAGGTCGATAAGTCGCCGGACGCCGACCCCGTCGCCCACGACGTCGAGTCCGCGATCAGCGTTCCGATCGGCGAATACGGGAACTTCCAGGCGATCTCCGGCGGACGGGCCACGTTCGACGAGCGGGACGTCGAGTTCGCGGAACTGGTCACCGCACACGCCGCCGAAGCGATAGACCAGATCGAAACCGAGCGCGCGCTCCGGGCCGAGCGCGACCGGCTCGCGACGCTCTTCGACAACGTCCCGTCGCCGGTGGCGCGGCTCGTGATCGACGAGGCGGGCGAGCGCACGCTCGACGCGACGAACGACGCGTTCGAGGAGACGTTCGGGTGCGTCGCGGGCGAGGTCACCTACGAGGAGATGTGTGCGAGGATCGTCCCCGCGGGCGTCGACTCGATCGAGCCGGACTGGTCCGACACCGACATGGAGACGATGCGGACGGAGGTCGAACGTCGAACCGGCACTGGGGTCCGCGATTTCATCCTCCACGCCATCCCGACGGAGACCGACGGGGAGGTCCTCGTCCACCTGGTGTACGCCGACATCGACGAGCAGAAGCGGGTCGAACGGACCCTCCGCCGGCTCCACGAGGCGACGAGGGAGATGTTCGCCGGCGAGGACCGCGAGGAGGTCGCCCGCGTCGCGGCGCGGACCGCGATCGACACGCTGGGCTTTCCCAACAGCGGGGTCCGGCTGTACGACCCCGACGCCGGGACGCTTCGGCCCACGGTGATAAGCGAGGAGGCGGTCGCGGCGCTCGGCGAGCGCCCGCCGTTCGGGCCGGACGACGGGGTGATATGGGACGCGTTCGACCGCGAGGAGACGGTCGTGGTCGACGACCTCGCGGCGACGGAGACGGCCGTGGAGTACGGTGACCTCCGGAGCCTGCTCGTCGTGTCCCTCGGCGACCACGGCGTGATGCCGCTCGGCTCGCCCGACCCGAACTTCTTCGACGACACGGACGTCCAGCTCGCGCGGGTGTTGGCCGCGAACGTGACCGCCGCGTTGGATCGCGCCGAACGGACCGAGCAGCTTCGCGATCGCGACGCCGCGCTCCAGCGGGAGCTCGATCGCCTCGAGAAGTTCGCGGGCGTGGTCTCACACGACCTCCGAAACCCGCTTACGGTCGCGAGCGGGCGCGTCGAGCTCCTCCGGCCGCTCGTCGACGACGAGGACGCCCACGAGCAGCTCGATCGACTGGAGGACGCTCACGAGCGGATGGGAGAGCTGATCGAGGACCTCCTCGCGCTCGCCAGGGAGGGCCGGACGGTCGACGACCCGGAGCCGGTCGCGATCGCCGACTCCGCGCGGGAGGCGTGGGGGACCGTCGACACCGCCGGTACCGCCCTCGAGATCGAAGCGGGGGACGCGACCGTTCACGCCGACCCCGAGCGACTCCGGACGCTGTTCGAGAACCTGTTTCGGAACAGCGTCGAGCACGGTTCCACTCGCGGCCGAATCCCCGAGCGGTCGGACGCCGATCCGGACGTCACCGTGACCGTCGGAACGCTGCCGGACGGGTTCTTCGTCGCCGACGACGGGCCGGGATTCGACGGGGTCGACCCGGAGGAGGCGACGAAATACGGCACTTCGAGTGCGGACCACGGCTCCGGGCTCGGACTGGCGATCGTCAGAGAGATCACCGACGCACACGGTTGGCGGGTCACGGTCGGTGGAGGCGGGGACGAGGACGAGACGGGGGCGCGCTTCGAGTTCCGGACCGGCGGGTAGCGACCTCGAACGGAGCGAGCCGCGCGGGCTCGGGATCTCCCCCGTCGGGCGTGCGCGACGCACGCACACCCGGACCACGGTTATGGCCGGCTCGCCCCACCGATCGGTATGGACGACGACGCGCGCGAACGGCTCGAACCGCTCCCGCCGAGCGCCAAGCTCGTGTACTACGTGCTCGACGCCGAGGGACGGTTCGACCAGACGGGGCTCGCGGCGGAGACTCGGCTCTCGACGCGCACGGTCCGGTTCGCGATCGAGAAGCTCGTCGACGCGGACCTCGTCGAGGAGGGGTTCTGTCCCACCGACGCGCGCCGCTCCGTGTACGAACCGGCCGACCCCGTGGACGCGGAATCCGCTCACGAGGCCGTGCCGTCCGCGGTCGCCGCCGAGGACTGACTCGCTCCTCGCCGGCTCGTCGCGACCCGCACCGGCTGGGGGATCGACCTTCTCGAGTCGCCCGCGATCGTCTCGACCGACCGGCGTGTTTACCTGAATCGACCGAGAACCGCCGGTATGTCCCTACAGGATACGTTAGAGGCCGATCCCGGACGGATCGTCTCGATAATCGATCACACCAACGTCGATCCGACGGCGACCGAGGCGGAGATCCGCGACCTCTGTGAAGCGGTCCTCGAATACGGCTTCTGTTCCGCCGTGGTCGTGCCGTATCACGCCGAACTCGCGAGCGAACTCGTCGGCGACCGGGCCAACGTCGTCGCAGTTATCGGCTTTCCATACGGGATACAGCATTCGAACGCGAAGCGGGCCGAAGTCGAGGAGCTCCTCGAACACGTCGACGAACTCGACATGGTGCTGAACAGAACGGCGTTCGCGAACGGCGACGACGAGACCGTGGTCGACGACGTCAAAGCGGTACGAGACGCGGTCGGTGAGAAGACGCTGAAGTGTATCATCGAATCCCCCGCGCTGAACCGATCGGAGATCCGACGAGCCGCGGGGCTGGTCGAACGGGGCGGCGCGGACTTCGTGAAGACCGCCGTCGGATACGACGGTCCGACCGACCCCGACGAGGTAGTGGCGATCCGAGAGGGGATCGGCTCGGATACCCAGATCAAGGCCTCGGGTGGGATCGACACCTTCGAGCAGGCGCTCGAAATGGTCGCGGCGGGAGCGACCCGTATCGGTGCCTCGTCCGGGGTAGCTATCTACGAGTCGATCCGGTAGTCGGGGACGTTTCGCATCGACGTGTCACGACCGGCGGGACGCCGAAGCCGTGTTTGCCCGCCGAAGAAGTACAAGTATATTGATATGCCATAAGCGACAACAGGAACGTATGAACTTCGACGAGTTCGCCGGCCAAGCCCAGCACCGACTCGAAACGCCCGGAACGGGCGAAACGGTCCGAGCGATACGGGCGACGCTCATGACGCTCGGTCAGCGCATCCCCGAAGGAAACGCGGCGGACCTCGCGGCGTCGCTTCCGATCGAGATCAAGTGGTATCTGACCGGGGCAGTCGACGAACACGGACAGCGCTTCGACTGGCGAGAGTTCGTCGAGAGAGTGAGCGAGATCGAGGGTTCGGATCCGGCCGACGCGGCCTATCACGCCCGTGTCGTCCTCGATCTCGTCCACGAGGAGGTCCCGGAGTCGGACTTCCAGCAGCTCCGTGATATGCTTCCAGGGAGCGAGACCACGGAGAACTGGGGCAACCTCTTCGAGCTCGTCGACGACGACTGAGACGTCCTCGCGAGCTCGCGGACCGACCGCGACCGAAGACGCGTCTGCGCCCGTCGAGTTCGGGAAGGTCGCTCTGAGGGACGGGCCGACGACGGTGCCCGAAGAGGAGGAGCCGAGAGGGCCCCGAGGTCCCGATCCTCCCAGCCACCGCGCCGAGACCGGACGAGTTCGGGTGGAGATCCGATCCCGATCCGGGGGCCTTTTGCCCGCCCGCCGGATAGGGGGGACAACCGATGGCGACGTACCACATCGAGACGTACGGCTGTACGTCCAACCGGGGGGAGAGCCGCGCGATCGAACGCGCCCTCCGGGACGGCGGCCACCGGCCCGCGGACGGTCCGGAGGAAGCCGACGTCGCCATTCTCAACAGCTGTACCGTCGTCGAGAAGACCGAGCGCAACATGCTCCGGCGCGCCGAGGAGCTCGAGGCGAAAACGGCGGAGCTCGTCGTCACCGGCTGTATGGCGCTGGCGCAGGGCGAGGAGTTCCGCGAGGCGGGCATCGACGCCGAGGTGCTCCACTGGGACGAGGTCCCCGAACACGTGCTCAACGGCGAGTGCCCCACCCACACCCCCGACACGGAGCCGATCCTCGACGGCGTGATCGGCATCCTCCCCATCGCTCGCGGCTGTATGAGCAACTGCTCGTACTGTATCACCAAGTTCGCGACCGGTCGCGTCGACTCCCCGCCGATCGAGGAGAACGTCGAGAAGGCCCGCGCGCTGGTCCACGCCGGCGCGAAGGAGATCCGGGTCACCGGCCAGGACACCGGCGTCTACGGCTGGGACACGGGCGACCGGAAGCTCCCGGAACTACTCGACCGGATCTGTGCCATCGATGGCGACTTCCGGGTCCGGCTCGGGATGGCGAATCCCGGCGGGATCCACGGGATCCACGAGGAGCTCGCCGACGTCTTCGCGCGAAACGAGAAGCTGTACGACTTCATCCACGCCCCCGTCCAGTCCGGCTCCGACGACGTGCTCGCCGACATGCGCCGGCAGCATCGCGTCGACAAGTTTCGGGAGGTCGTGGCGGCGCTCGACGACCGGCTGGACCACTGGACGCTCTCGACGGACTTCATCGTGGGCTTCCCGACCGAGAGCGAGGCGGACCACGAGGCGTCGATGGATCTCCTCTCCGAGGTGCGCCCCGAGAAGATCAACGTCACCCGTTTCTCGAAGCGACCCGGCACCGATGCCGCCGACATGAAGGGGCTCGGCGGAACGGTCAAAAAGGAGCGCTCGAAGGCGATGTCCGAGCTGAAGATGGCGATCGTCGGCGAGGCCTACGAGTCGATGGTCGGCGACGAGTTCGAGGTGCTCGTCGTCGAGGAGGGAACCGGCGACTCGGTGAAGTGTCGGGACTCCGCCTACCGACAGATAATCGTCCAGAACGCGACCGAGCGCGGGGTCGCCGTCGGCGACTTCCTCGTCGTGGAGGTGACCGGCCACAACACCGTCTACGCGTTCGGCGAGCCGGCGACCGAAACCGGAACCAGCGAAGGCGAGTCGCCCGAGCGCGACGACCGCTCCGAGTCGACCGCGCCCTCGGCGTAGCCGGCACCGCCCGACGAACCGGCCGCAGTCGGTCGCCCGCGACGGGCCGCACGGGAACGGACGCCCGCTCGAGCGACTCACTCGACGTCGTCGGAATCGACGCGCTCGACCCACGCCGACCGCCTCTCGTGGTCGCGGGCCCGCGCCGCGATCGCGTCCCGGTCGAGTATCCCCTCCTCGGTCACGACCCCGCGGAGCAGGTCGCCCGGAACGCGTTCGAAGACGGGGTTCTCGACCGAGACGGCGGCGTCGCCGTCGTACACCGCCGACGGGTCCCCCGCCTCGGCGACGACCGCGGTTTCCGCCGCGACCTTGTCCGCGGCGGCGACGACGTACGCCGGAACGTCGGCGTCGGCCGCCGCCAGCGCCAGAGGATACGAGCCGACCTTGTTCGCCGCGTCGCCGGTCGGAAGGACCCGGTCCGCGCCGAGCAGGACGCAGCCCACGTCGCCGTCGCGGACGCGTCCGGGGAGCGCGGCGTCGGTCGTGAGGGCGACGTCGACGCCGTCGGCGGCCAGCCGCTCCGCCGCGGTCACGCCCTCGCGCGCCGGCCGCGACTCGCCGACGACCGCCGCGCGGCCGGCCGCCCGGATCGCGTCGGCGACGGTCCCCGACCGCGACAGGGTGGCGACCCGACCGGGCGCGTCGGCGATCGCGTCCGCGGCCCGCTCCGCAGCCCGGCGGTCGGCGTCGAAGGCGTCGTCGAGGGCGTCGACCGCGCGGTCGTGGACCGCCCGCGGCGTCCCGGCCGCCGCGTCCATGACCCGATCGACCCGGTTCCGAACGACGATCATGCTCGGCCGGGCGTCGCGGAGGTCACGGGCCACGCCCCTGACTCGCTCCATCCGGTCCTCCGCCTCCCCGTCCTCCGCCCCCTCGTTCACCTGCGCGCCGAACGCGACGACCCCCGCCGCGTCGCGGAGAACCTCCAGCGCGCGGAGGGAGAGCCACGCGGCCCCGTGGACTTCGTCGGTCCGGATCGCGTCGACGTCGGGGGCGACGCGGCGATAGCGCTCCCACAGGCCGGGAACGGTTTCGCGCGTGAGAAACGCCGTCGGGGGGAGCCACTCGACCGCGTCCGGCGACCGGTGGGCGGGCGGGTCGCGGCCCGCCGCCTCGAACAGGAACGGGTGAACCGTTCGCTCGGTGCCCTCGCCGGCCACGGAAAGCGGCTCCCCGCGGCGGACGAGGTCGAGGTCGGCGTCCGGCATCGCCGCGCGGAGGGCTCGCCGGACGTCCTCGACCGGATCCGTCGCGTCCGACCGGACCTCGCCGGAGACGACGTCGAGGCGACCGGCGTCCGTCTCGGCGTCGTCGCGGCGCCGGACGCAGCACACCGCGGCGCGATGGCGGACGAAGGCGCTGACGACGGCCGTCACGTCTCGTCGTCGGGGGAGCACCCACATCAGTTCACCGGTGGCGCGTGGTGATCGGCGACCGAACGGAGACGGCAGGGTCGGCGACCGGGACGGGGGCGGCGATCGGACGGGGGCGGCGACCGCGACGGGGCGGGCTAGAGCGTGACGGCCATCATCACCTCGTCGACGTACTCGCCGTCGATGCGGTAGTGGTCCTCGCGGGTCGCCTCCTCCTCCCAGCCGTGCGTTTCGAGGAACGCGATCGCCTCCTCGTTCGTCGAGGGAACGCTGTTGTATATCCGCTCGTATCCCTCCTCGACGGCCCACTCGAGACCGCGTTCGAGGAGGCGGCTCCCGATCCCGTGTCGGCGGTACTCGGAGAGGACGCCGACGGTGAGTTCCGCCGTGTGACTCAGCTTCTCCAGTTCCGGGTGGCTGATGTTGACCCAGCCGACCACGTCGCCGTTCACGGTCGCGACGAAGAACACGCGAGATTTCACTCCGTCCCGCCGGAAGAGCATCCGTTCCTCGTCGACGACGTCCGCGATGTTCTCCGCGACGACGTCGTTGCCGTCCTCGACGGCGTCGCGTATCACCCCGAGGAGCCCCGAGAGGTCGGCCTGTCGCGCCGGTCGAATGCTGAACGACACCTCGTCGCCGGCGAACTCCTCCTCGGCTCCGCCCCCGAAGTCGTCCTCGATGCCGGGCACCAGGTCGCCGCCCTCCTCCCGCAACAGCCCGTCGCGCTTCAGGATCGTGACGTGGTGGCCGAACCGTGTCGGATCGAAATCCAGCCCCTCCCTGGCCGCCTCGTACGCCACCCGACCGCGTTCCTGGACGTACCCGTAGATGTCTCGCCGATCCTTGTGTTCTACCTGCTGGATCATGCCTGAGACTACCACGCACTATCACTTATGTCTAATTATTATTCATGTAGGACTGGCAGTGTCATCGATCGGCGCGGGGCGGGACGCCGGTGAGCAGCTGTGCGGTGTCACGGACGTTGTGGGTCTCGACCAACAGCTCCGCAGCCTCTCGAACGGTCACGGCGGGGTCGCGAGACGAGCCGTGACACCGGAGGTACAGCGCCAGCCAGTCGTTTATCGCCGCCTGAAGCAGCGACAGCTCGACCTCGGAGAATCGGACGTGCTCGTCGCCCGTTCGGCCCCGGAGGTACACCGCGACCGTCGGACCGAACCCCTCGCGGAGGTACTCGAGACCGCGCTCTTTGGCCGGCGGCGACGCCGGCGGCTCGAACGACTTCCGCTCTTCACGGGCCCGATCGGCCAGGTCGGCGATGCGCTCGGCGTACGGCGAGGTCGTCATCTCATCCCTGCCGGAACTCGACGCCCTTCCCGCCGCGGGGGTGCTCCCAGTCGGTGTCCGCGACGACGGCGCAGGTCCCGCACTCGACGCAGGGCTGGGTGTCGAGGCTCACGACGCGTCGCTCCTCGCCGTTCGTCCGGACCGTCTCCTCGCGGTAGCAGCCGCCGCCGAAGTCGCGGGCGCTGACCGGACAGGCGGTCACGGCGTCGCCGCTGGCCCCGACGGCGTCGTCGACGAGTTCGATGTGCGGGTTGCCCACGTCGACGTCGTAGGTGAGACTGCCGATCCGATCGGCCAGATCCGGCGGCGTCACGCCGTTCTTCGTCTCGACGGGGTCGCCGAGTTCCTCCGCGATGACCGTCGGCAGCGTCACGTACGGCGTCCGGGTGTCCGGGACCATCATCGAGAGGAACGGCGAGCCGTACAGCCGTTCGAGGTCGTCGCCGAGCGCCCGCACGCCGAACCGTCCGACCGGCGAGTCCAACACCGCGTCCAGGACGTCCGTGACCGGGTCGTGTTCTGCGAGCGTCCGGACCGCACGGTACCGCCTGGGGCGAAGCTTCTCCATCACGCCCTCCTCGCGGAGCTTCCGCTCGTAGAGGGCGCCCGCGGCGTCCGGATCGCTCCGCGAGCGCGCCTCCACGAACGCCTCGGCCGCGAGCGCGCCGGCCGTGACGGCGTGGTTCATCCCCTTGATGATCGGCCCCTGGGCCTGCATCTGTCCGGCGGCGTCGCCGACGAGCGCGAGACGGCCCCGGTGGGGCGACGGGTGAGCCACCTTCTTCGAGTCGGGGACGAGCTTCGCGGCGTACTCCAGCTCCTCGTACCCGTCGTCCAGCCAGCGGGCTAAGAGCGGGTGCGTGAGCAGCGCGTCCAGCAGCTCGTGGGGTTCGGCCTCCTCCGCGACGAGGCTGTCGAGGTGGAACACCGTCCCGATCGAGAGGGTGTCCTCGTTGGTGTAGAGGAACCCGCCGCCGCGGACGCCCTCGAAGAGGTCGCCGGAGAACAGGTGGGCCTCGCCCTCGCCGTCGTCGAGGTCGAACCGGTCGTCGACCGCGCCCTCCGGCATGTCAACGACCGCCTTCACGCCCTGGAACCACTCCTCGGGCTCCTCCCAGTCCATCAGCCCGGCGTCGCGGGCGAGCTCGCTGTTCACGCCGTCGGCGGCGACGACGAAGTCGGCCTCGATGGGATCGAGCTCGTCGCAGGTGACGCCGACGATCTCCCCGTCTTCCCGGAGCAGCCCGTTCACCCGCACGCCGGTGAGCAGGCCGCCCCCGGTCTCCCGCGTCAGCTCGTGGACCCGCTCGGCGAGCCACGAGTCCATCTTCCGGCGGAGGACGGCGTCGGACCACTCGGTGTCGTGCTCGTGGAGGTCGGTGATGTCGAAGGTCTTGACCCGATCGCCCGCGAGGTTGTGGAGGTAGTAGTCCGTGACGGGGCGCTCCGCCGCGGCCTCCCGGAACTCGGGGAACAGGTCGTCTATCGCGTACGGTGCGGACGCCTCCGCGTAGAGGAGGCCGCCGGAGACGTTCTTCGATCCGGTCTCGACGCCGCGCTCCAAGACGAGGGTCTCCACGCCGTTCCGAGCGAGCGCCGCGGCGGCCGCCGCGCCGCCCGGCCCCGCGCCGACGACGACGGCCTCGTAGCGTTCGCGCTCGGTCATCCCGTCTCACCCCCGTCCGCGACGGCGGCGGCGTCCAACTTCCCGGCTTCGAGGGCCTCGACCAGCCGCGGCAGCACCTCGAAGAGGTCGCCCTCGATGAAGTAATCGGAGAAGTCCCGGACGTCCGCCTCGGGGTCGGTGTTGACCGCGACGATGGTGTCGGACTCGTCCATTCCGACCTTGTGCTGGATCGCGCCGCTGATGCCCGCGGCGACGTAGAGGTCGGGCTCCACCTCCTGGCCGGTCTCGCCGATCTGCCGCTCCTCGGCGGCGTACTCCTCGACGTGGCCCTCGAACTCGTAGGAGGAGGTGACGATACCGCGGGAGATCCCCAGGGCGGCGTCCTCGAACGCGTCGACCAACTCGAGGCCGAGTTCCATCCCGCGCGTGGGGTCGTCGCCGATGCCCCGCCCGAGCGCGACGATCACCTCGTGGCCGGTCAGGTCGACGCCGCCCTCCAGCCGGTCGAAGGCCTCGACCTCGACGCGGAACCACTCCTCGTCGAGCTCGAACTCGTGTTCGACGACCTCGCCCTCCCGCTCGGGCTCGGGATCGGGCACCTCGAAGCTCCCAGGGATGACCGAGGCCCCTTGCGGATGGAACTCGCGGCTCGGGTTGTCGAGACAGAGAATGGTCGAGTACTCGAAGCCGCTGAAGTCCGGTCGCTTCATGTGGAGGACGCGCTCGAACTCGCGGTCCTCGCCGCCGGTCTTCGCGGGGTTCGAGATGACCGCGTTCTCGATGTAGAGCCCCGAGCAGTCGCTCGCGAGCCCCGAGTCGAGCTCCGCCTGTACCTGCGCCGAGAGGTCGCGGCCGTTGGGCGTCGCCGGGAACAGCACGTAGCGCGGCTCGTCGTAGTCGCGCCACGCCGCGGGGTCGGGGTTCCCCGCGCCCGGATCGCCGCCCCAGCGCGCCATGTCGCAGAACACGCGGGTGTAGGGCTCGTGTCGGAACCGGTCCAGTCGCGGGTCCTCGTGGTGGACGACGACGTCCGCGCCGTGTTCGATACACGTCTCGGCGTGTGTCGCGACGCCGTCGCCGACGAGCACGGCGACGACCTTCTCGTCGGCGTCGTACGTCTCGTTGTAGTCGTCCATCAGCTCGCGCGCCTTCCCGAGCATCTCCAGGGAGACGTCGATCAGGTCGCCGGCCTGCGTCTCGCAGTACACCCACATGTCGGCGTAGGTGCCCTCCTCCAGCGCGCGGACGTGTCGCTTGTCCGCGGTCGGGTGGTCGAGGTCGGGGTGTTTCTCCTCGGGCGGGACGACCTCGGCCGCCTCCGCGTCGCTGCCGCGCACCGAGTCGAGGCGGTTGTCGACGAGCGTGAGCACGCTGTCACGGTTCTTCCCCTCCTCCTCGGCCGCGCGGATCCGCTCCAGTTCCTCGGGGTCGTCGACGTCCTGGAGTGCGTTCCCCACCTCGGCGGCGGTCATCTCGCTCGGATCGATCTCGCCGGTCGACTCCTCGTCCTCGGTGAACTTCTCGATCCGGCTCTCGATGATCGTCTTCGCGCCCGCGCGGTTCTCGCCGGCCTCCTCGGCCTCCAGGATCGCCCGCAGCGCGTCGACGTCCTCGATCGACCGGATCTCGGGGCCGAGCTCCTGGATCGCGTACTCGCCGGGGTCCATCGGTGCGTCCGCCATCGTCACTCACCCCCCGCGAGCGGCGCCATCTCGTCGACGACCGCCGCCATCTCCTCGTCGCTCTCGGGATCGACCATCGTCGCGTCGCGCTCGGCGGGGGCCTTCGGGATGGGATCGACCGAGGAGACGACGGTCGGCGAGCCGTCGAGCCCGATGTAGTCCGGGTCGAGGTTGAGGTCGGCGTGGTCCCACACCGTCAGGTGCTCCTCGTGCTCTCCGGCGCGCTCCCGCGTCTCCTCGCGGAGGTCCTTGTGACGCAGGCGGTGTTCGGCCCGGCGGTAGGACGGCTCGAACTCCGGGTCCGCGACGACGAACGCCGGCAGCGTCGTCTCGACGGTCTCGATCTCTTCGATGTCGCCCTCGACGAGCCGCTTCGCCCGTAGCCGCTCCGCGTCGGGGTCGACCTCCATGGAGACGACGTGGGTGACGATCGGCATCCCGTACGCCCAGCAGGTCTGTGGCCCGGTGTGGCCGGTCTCGCCGTCGGCGGTCTTGAAGCCCGCGAAGACGAGGTCGGGCGAGGGCTCCATCTTCCCGAGGGCCGTCGCGATCGTGATCGCCGTCGCCCACGTGTCCGCCGCGGCCATCTCGCGGTCCGACAGCAGGTAGAGGTCGTCGGCGTACACCGACTCCATCGCCTCCCGGAGCACGTCGCCGTACCCCGGCGGCCCCATGCTCATCACGCTCACGGTGCCGCCCCGCCGCACCTTCGTCTGGAGCGCGGCCTCGAGCGCGTGCTCGTCGTTGGGGTTCATCACCGTCGGCGTCTCTCCCCGTTCGAGGTGTCCGTCCTCGTCGAAGGAGACCTGTCCCTCCCGGAAGTCCGGGACGCCTTTCGTTAGAACGACCGTGTTCATTGTTACACCCTCTCGTGTTCGCATCCGACGGGTAGTTCCTTAATTGTTTTTCGTGTGGAACGTGGCGAGACCGGCCGTCGTTCGACGGCCTCAGATCCGACCCGCCCGTCCCGCGTCGACGTCGATGGCGTCGACGGGGCAGACGTCGACGCAGATCATACAGTCGATACACTGCGACTCGTTGGCCGGGTCCGCTTTTATTTCGCTCTCGGGATGGCCGGGGGTATCGACCCACTCGAACACGTCGACGGGACAGTCCTCGATACAGGCTCCGTCGGCCAGGCAGATGTCGAAGTCGACCGCGACGTGCGTGCCGTGTATGCCCAGCCGTTCCGGGTCGTCCACGGGACCCCAGACGTCGTGACCCTCGTGCTCGTCGACTACCTCCCGGTTCTCCTCGAAGTTGGGATCGATAGACATGTCACACGCTAACAGGAATCTATAACTATTTAAAATTGAGGTCGGGACTCCGCGCGGTGTTAAGTTAAGAAAGAGGCGGTCGGTAGTTCGAATGTCCATGTTCGAATCCAACCGCCTCAGCGAGTCTACCGAGTGGATCGACTTGGAATTTGTGGAGCGAGAGCGGACACCCCGCGAGATCATTGAAAAGGGTATTCGCCACCATCTTGCCGGTCTATCACTTTCGAAT
>NZ_JANHDM010000019.1 GCF_024494685.1 Halorubrum rubrum
TCTCCGCCGCGAAAACTACAGTTACCGCGTCGAACAACACGGTTTGAGAAATTCTGTCGAACGTGTCTTTAGAGAAGTACAACGACGAACCTCTTCGTTTTCAAACTGTTTCAGCCATGTCGATCCACCGACCGCGGAAACGTGGTTGCAAGCCCACACCGTCTGGTGGAATCATGCTTAAGTTAACACGACGGGGACGCGCGCGGTGCCGAGACGAGAGGGCCGCGGGACTGTCCGACGCCGGCCTCACTCGATCCGTTCGGCGGCGTCCCGTTCGACGAGCGGCTCCGCGTTCGCCGTGGGGAGCGTGACGACGTCCTCGCTCGCGAGGTCGTACTCGCGCTCGTCGACGCCGAATATCTCCCCGACGTCGCGGGTGATGCGGACGGTCTCGCGGTCGATCGCTGATCCGTCCGTTTCGCCCGGCGACGACGGCTCGACGGCACCGGACGGGTCGGGTTCGTGCGCGATCGATCCCGGCTCCTCGTCGACCGGTCCGTCCGCGCCCGGCGCGCCGGGGGGCGCGGGGTCGGGCTCTACGGGCGTCGGGCCGCCGTCCGTGCTCGCGGCACCGGGTTCGGCGTCGGCCGCGGGCGCGTTCGATTCGATCGGACCGGTCGGATCGGTCGGATCGGTCGGATCGGAGGGCGAGCCGTGGTCGGTCGATCCCGCCGGATCGCCCCCCATCGCTCCCGCGAGCACGTCCGAATCCGGATCGGCCTCCGGCGGTACGGAGTCCTCCTCCCGCGGATCGGGGTCCCTCGGGGGGTCCGTCGCCTTCCCTTCGCTTTCGGGCGTCGGGGGCGTCCCGTCGGGTTCCGCGGGCGGCGCGTCGCCGGCTAGCGTCGCGAGGACCTCGGACTTGTTCGCGCGGATCCGCGCGACGAGGTCTTCGAAGAGCGCGCGCTCCTCGGTCGTCATCCCCTCCGTCTCGACGGACATCTCCGCCGCCGCGAACGACGCGAGCTTGACCACCTTGCCGACGCGGCGTTCGTACAGCGCCTCCGCGACCTCCTCGGCGGTCTCGAGTTCGTCGGACATCCGCCGGACGTCGTCGTCGGAGAAGGGGTTGTCGACCTGGTCCGCGCGCCGGTCGCGCGCGGCGCGAAGGTCGGAGACGTACGCGGCGACGTCGTCGTAGAAGGCGTCCCGCAGGTGCTGGAGACTGTCCTTGCGGCGTTCCTTCGCCTGTACCGAGCGCAGTTCGTCCAGGTTCATCGTTCGGGGGCCTTCCGCGCCTCGCCGCGGGCCATCAAGAAGACGCCCGCGAACTCGGGTACGGTGTTCTCGCCGGCTTGGACTGTGACCCTCTTGCCGTTTAATTCTACCGTCGCGCGCTCGTCGGCCTCGATCCGGATGTCGCGGCCGACGAACCGGTCGGGGACCGCGTCCCGGAGCGGGTCGAACCCGTCGAGGTCGGCGCGGTCGATCGGCGTGACGGCGAGCCCCGATCCGCCGTGAAGCGTTCCGGGGAGGCGGATGAGCCGGCGCGTGTCGGTCGTCACCGGCTCGTCGATCGGGGCGGCGTCGGTCGCGGCCACGCGTGTAGCGAGCGCGGAGACGAGGCGACGCACGCCCGGCCCGCCGGCCTCGACGTTGCCCTGGCGGACTGCGTCGGGGTTGCGGTCGAACGCGCCCAGGATCGTCTCGGCGCGGCCCTCGCCGATCCCGTCGAGCTCCATGAGCCGCTCGCGGGCGTCCGCGTCGTCCATCTCCCGGAGGTCGTTGGCGTACTCGACGAGCGCCTCGTGGACGCGCGCGCCCCAGCCGCCCTCGGTCCGGAGCACGCGCTTCGTGGTTCCGCGGTCGGAGACGGTGCGGATCAGCCCGTCGACGTCGAGGTCGATCGCGCGGACGTAATCGACGACCTCCCGGCGGGCCTCGCTTCCCAGCTCCCGGATCGACTCGTCGCGGACGTGGACGTGGTAGCCGCGTCCGCCGGAGAAGACGACCGAGAGGTCCTCGAAGGCGAAGTCGTTCTCGAGGAAATCGAGCAGTCGCATGAGGGCGTCCTTACACGCCTCGAGCATCTCCGGGTAGGTCGCCTCCTCCGGGTCGACGCTCGGGAGGTGGTCGGCGTCGAGGTCGAAGACGAGGTCGGCGGAGCGCCACCCCTTCTTCGACATGGTCGACGCGCCGGGGTCGTCGTATCGCGCGGCCGAGAAGTACGCGTGTCGCGGGGCGTTGTCCGAAAAGAACGTGTCGAGGTCCCCGAGGTCGTACATCGACTGGTGACGGACCATCGTCGTGCCCGATCCGGGCGTCCACGGGATGTGTCCCCACTCGCGGAGATGCGCGTCCGGCGGCGGCGACAGCGAGACCCGCCGATAGTAGTCGCGGAACCGCCCCCGGAGGTACTCGCGCGTCCGATCGTCCATCGTTCCACCCAGTATCCGGGGTCGCCGTATAGGCGTGTCGCTCGCGGCCGCCCGATTCGACCCGAACGGCCGTTCGGCGGCGACCACAACCCTTTGAGTCGGGCCCCCCTACCGGTCCGTATGCGATCGGAAGAGGAGGTCCGCGAGCAGTACGAGTTCCTGCGCGAGGAGTTGGCCGACGAGGAGATGTCTCATCGCGGCGTCGAGGAGCTTTTCACCCACTACAAGCGCGCGCTGGGATGGGTGTTAGAAGAGGAACACATGTGACCCGCGCTCGATAGGTTTATTACTATCAACCCGATACTGTCACGTGACGCTTCGTCTGGAGGGCCGAAGCGTCAGCGGGGACCAATTTCGAACGCTCGCCTCACGCGGCTTTTTTCCGCGTGGGGCCCGCGTTCGTTCTCGACGACCGAACCGATCGAACTCCGAGCCGTAGGCTCGTCGACGCGCGATCCTCCGAAGACCTCTCGACTCGTCGGCGACGAATCGTGCGTTCTCACCCAGTAGTGTCGGATTCATAATACTATCGAGACGCCGAGAACGGTCTCCGATCCGAGAAAGATAGTCACCTCGTTGACGGTATCGAACGGGTCACGTCACTGCGGTACGTGTCGGATGGCTCCGTATTCGGGGTTCTATGTAACGGTATATTTATTTATTTTCCACGTATATGTCCGGCCACCAGCATGTACGACCTCACAGGTTTCCAGCGTGACTTGCTCTACGTTATCGCCGGCCTCGAAGAGCCGCACGGCTTGGCGATAAAGGACGAACTGGAGGACTACTACGAAAAGGAGATCCACCACGGCCGGCTCTACCCGAACCTGGACACGCTCGTCGAGAAGGGGCTCGTCGAGAAGGGCCAACGCGATCGACGGACGAACTACTACACGCTCACTCGACGCGGGCGGCGCGAGATAGACGCGCGCACGGAGTGGGAGACCACGTACATCGAACACTGAGACCACGTAGATCGAACACTGAACCGCGTCCGTCGACACTGACGCCACGTCCCCCGAAGGCGACGGACTCGATCGACCCGAAACGCGGACGCGTTCCCCGGAGCCGTTCCTCGCCGACCCTCCTCCCATGGTAGCCCCCTCTTTTTTCGCGGTCGGGTGACATCCCAGTGTATGGACCGTGACACGGTAACTCCCGAAGTGACCGAATTTCCGGGCGAGCGAGCCCAGGAGTGGGTCGACTACCACCACCGATCGGCGGCACCGAGCACCTACGTCTACGAGTTCGTCTGGGACCGCACCGCCCCCGCGACGGGTCCCTTCTGTACCGACGTCGACGGCAACGTCCTCATGGACTTCACGAGCCACGTCGCCGCCGCGCCGCTCGGGTACAACAACCCGCTCATCACCGAGCCGCTCGAGGAGTTCGATGTCGTCGACCCGACGAAGATCGCGGGTCAGGACTTCTACGTCTCCGACGGTAACCCCCCCGGAGAGGCGGCGCCCGGCCCCGCCGATCTCATGGACCGGCTCACCGACATCACCTCCCACTACGACATGGACACCGTCTTCCTCTCGAACTCGGGGGCGGAGGCGGTCGAGAACGCGATCAAGATCTCCTACGACGACGCCGACGGCGCGAAGTACGCGATCACCTTCGAGGGGGCGTTCCACGGACGGACGCTCGGTGCGCTGTCTCTCAACCGTTCGAAGTCCGTCTACCGCCGGGACTACCCCGAGATGAGCGGCGTCCACGACGTGCCGTACTGCGACGACCGGACCTGCTCGGCCGACACCTGCTCGTGCGGCTTCTTCGCCGACGGTGAGTCCCGACTGCGCGAGAAGCTCGACCCGAAGTCCGGCCACATCGACCCCGACGAGGTCGCGTATCTCATTATGGAGCCGATCCAGGGCGAGGGCGGCTACCGGTTCCCCTCGGAGACGTTCACCGACGAGATCGCCGACCTCGTCGAGGAACACGACATCACCCTCATCGCCGACGAGATCCAGTCGGGGCTCGGCCGCACCGGCGAGATGTGGGGCGCGGACAACTACGCGCTCGAGCCGGACGTGATCACGAGCGCGAAGGGGCTCCGCGTCGGCGCGACCGTCTCCCGCTCGGACGTCTTCCCCGAGGAGACCGGCCGGATCTCATCGACGTGGGGGGCCGGCGACGTCGTCGGCGCGCTCCAGGGGTCGCTCACGATCGACGCCATCCGCGAGGAGGGGCTCATGGAGAACGCGAGCGAGCGCGGCCGGCAGTTCCTCGAGGTCATGCGCGACGCCGACCCCGAGGGCGTCGTCGACGTGCGCGGCAAGGGACTGATGCTCGCCGTCGAGTTCGACACCACGGACCGCCGCGACGAGGTGGTCGACCGGGCGGTCCAACACGGCCTCCTCACCCTCGCGTGCGGCCAGAAGGTGATCCGGATCCTCCCGCCGCTCGACGTCACCGAACGCGAGATCGAGCTCGGCTGTGAGCTGTTGACGGCCGCGATCGACGACGTCGCGTAGGGTCGCTCACACCGCGTTCCCGATATCGCCCCGGTCCCTGCGGTTGGTTTCTCGGTCCCGTCGAAGACCGCACCGAGGCGGCCATCGGGGCGGATGTGAAGCCGGACAGGCCGCCAGTGTCGCGCTCTACTTCCGGAAGCGCGCGACGACGTGACCCCCTATAGGAGGGGATGGGACTAACTGGCGGTGGACGGACGTCTCGGTATGTCACCACAGCGCCATCCGTCGGAGCAGACGCTCGACCGCGTGGAGAGGTTCATCGACGACCGTCTCGTCGACGGAGGCGTCCCAGGGATGAGCCTGGCGATCGTTACCGAGGACGGCCACCGCTACTCGAAGGGGTTCGGCGCTCGTGACCTCTCGGAGAACGCCCCGATGACGTCGGACACGCTCTACGGTATCGGATCGTGTACGAAGTCCTTCACGGCACTCGGGATCATGCGACTCGCCGAGCAGGGAGCACTCGACGTCTCCGATCCCGTGACCGAGTACCTGCCGGTCTACGAGCACGTCCCTGGCGACCCGATCACGGTCCACGATCTGCTGTGTCACGGGTCCGGAATGCCGAGCGATGCGACGGCCGTCGCGCTCATCACTCGTCACGTCACTGGGAAGTCGTCGACGACTCCACTCAGTAGCGCGGACGACTTCAGACGTCACGTCGAGAGCTCGCTCGACACGCGCGTAACCGACGAGAGTGACCCGTTCTACTACTACAACTCCGGATACACCGTGCTGGGCGAGGTGATCGAGGCCGTCTCCGGGACGGAGTACCGTGAGTACGTGCGGAAGAACGTGCTCGACCCGCTCGGGATGGACCGATCCACCTTCGACGGGGAGGCGTTCGACGGCACGGACGACGCGATGAGCGGCTACTACCGCGACGACGACGACCTGATCGAGGGAGGGGTTCCGCACGACCGGGTCATCGACGCTCCGGGCGGCCTGCTCAGTTCGGTCGACGAGATGGGGCGCTACCTCCGGATGCAGATGAACGGCGGGACGCTCGACGGCGAGCGGCTGGTCAGCGAGGACGCCGTCGCCACGATGCACGAACCGTACACGACGCGGGAAACTCGCCTGGACGGTACCGAAGTGGAGTACGGCTACGGCTGGATGCTCCGGGAGTTCCTCGACGATCGGCTCGTCGAACACGGGGGGACGGTCACCGTCTCGACGGGATACGTCGGATTCCTCGAGGAGGCGGGGATCGGCGTCGCCATCGGAGCGAACGCGACTCCCGAGGTACACCCCATGTACGTCGGGCCGGCGGTTCTCGCCATCCTGTCGGGGAGACGGCCCAGCGCCGTCCCGTTCTTCGCGCTCCGCGAGAAGGTCGATCGGATCGCTGGCGTCTACGAGTCACACCGGGGTCTGGTGGAAGCCGAGGTCGAACCGGCCGGGGGCACCGCGACGCTCTCGATGCTCGATCGGGAGTTCAGCTTACATCCGACCTCGACCGATCCGGACGATTTGACCTTCGAGACCGTGACTGCCGCGGGTGCCCGCGAGCCGGTCGAGTTCGGACCCACCGGCGAGGGAGGCGTAGATCTCCGCTTCCAGCGGTGGCGGCTACAGCGGGCCGATACGCGACTCGAGCCGGACCACCACGGATAAGCCGCCCGCGGCCCGAGGGAGCGTATGACCGACCCCGACGAGGCCGTCGTCTCCGGGCTCGCCGACGGCGACGCTCCCTCCCTCCCGGCGGACCACGAGGGGGTCCGCGACGCGCTCCGCGAGTGGTACGAGGCGGACCACCGCGAGTTCCCCTGGCGGCGGACGGCGGACCCCTACGAGATCCTCGTCAGCGAGGTGATGAGCCAGCAGACCCAGCTCGACCGGGTCGTCCCCGCGTGGGAGGACTTCCTCGAGCGCTGGCCGACCGCGGCCGACCTCGCCGACGCCGACCGGAGCGACGTGGTCGCCTTCTGGTCGGACCACTCGCTCGGCTACAACAACCGCGCGACGTACCTCCACGAGGCGGCGACGCAGGTCGAGACGGAGTACGACGGGGAGTTCCCAGACTCCCCCGAGGAGCTTCAGGAACTGATGGGCGTCGGCCCTTACACCGCCAACGCGGTGGCGTCGTTCGCGTTCAACGCGGGCGACGCGGTCGTCGACACCAACGTGAAACGCGTCCTCCACCGCGCGTTCGACGTTCCCGACGACGACGCCGTCTTCGAGCGGGTCGCCTCCCGCCTCATGCCCGACGGCGACTCCCGGCTCTGGAACAACGCGATCATGGAGCTCGGCGGCGTCGCCTGCGGGCAGCGGCCGCGCTGTGACGAGGCGGGCTGCCCGTGGCGCGAGTGGTGTCACGCCTACCGGACCGGCGACTTCACCGCGCCGGATGTGCCCACCCAGCCGAACTTCGAGGGGAGCCGTCGGCAGTTCCGCGGGCGGATCGTCCGGCTTCTCGGCGAACACGACGAGGTGGATCTGGACACGCTCGGTCATCGGATCCGAGTGGACTACGCGCCCGACGGCGAGCACGGGCGGGAGTGGCTCCGCGGGCTGCTTTCGGACCTCTCTGACGACGGTCTCGTCAGGATCGAGGAACGGGACGACCGGGCGGTCGCTCGCCTCCGGTAGTCCGATCCGGATCCGCCGAACCGCGATCCGGATCCGCCGAACCGATCTTGGGGCGTCGTAGGCGAGCAACGACCGGAGTAACTATTAAAGGTTTCATATATCTCGTTGATGCCGGACAGAGGAACCGTATTTAATTATTTCTCATCGATCCCCATGGAAAGGCATACGTGTCGAGGGGGGGGATCTCCGTCCATGGACGTGGTCGATCCCGCGACCGGCGAGACGGTCGAGACGTACGAGGAGGACGACGCGGCGGACGTCGCGGACGCGCTGGACCGCGCGGAGGCGGCCTTCGAGTCCTGGCGCGAGCGACCGCGGCGCGAACGCGAGGAACTGCTCGTCGCCGCGGCCGAGATCCTCCGCGAGCGCAAGTCCGAGTACGCCGAACTCATGACGCGGGAGATGGGCAAGCCGATCGAGCAGGCGGAAGGCGAGATCGAGAAGTGCGCGTGGGTGTGTGAACACTACGCCGAGTTCGCGAGCGCCTACCTCGAGGACGAGCACCACCCGAGCCCGCCCGGATCGGAGGTCAAGACCTCCTACGAGCCGCTCGGTCCCGTCCTCGCCGTGATGCCGTGGAACTTCCCGTTCTGGCAGGTGTTCCGCTTCGCCGCGCCGAACCTCGTCGCCGGCAACGTCGGCCTCCTCAAACACGCCTCGAACGTCCCTGGCTGCGCGCTCGCCATCGAGGAGGTGTTCCGCGACGCCGGCTTCCCCGAGGACGCCTTCCGGACGCTCCTCGTCTCCGCCGACCTCGTCGAGGACGCCATCGACGACGATCGGGTGAAGGCGACGACGCTGACGGGCAGCGGCCCCGCGGGGAGCGCGGTCGCGGCCGCGTCCGGGAAACGGATCAAGAAGTCCGTCCTCGAACTCGGCGGCAGCGACCCGTTCGTCGTCCTCGACGACGCCGACCTCGAGACGACGATCGAGGAGGGCGTGTGGGCGCGCAACCAGAACTCCGGGCAGTCCTGTATCGCCGCGAAGCGCTTCGTCGTCCACGACGACGTCTACGAGGAGTTCGTCTCGGGGCTCGTCGAGGGGGCGGAGTCGCTGACGGTCGGCGACCCGACCGACCGCGACACCGACGTGGGGCCGCAGGCCAGCGCCGATCTGATGGCGGAGCTTCACGACCAGGTCGCGCGGAGCGTCGAGGCGGGCGCGACCGTCGAGACGGGCGGGGAGCCGCTCGACCGCGACGGGGCGTTCTACCCGCCGACGGTGCTGACGGACGTCCCGGAGGACGCCCCGGCCGCCAGAGACGAGCTGTTCGGCCCCGTCGCGGCCGTCTTCCGCGTCGACGACGAGGCGGAGGCCATCGAGCGGGCCAACGACACGCGCTTCGGGCTCGGCGGGAGCGTCTGGACGACCGACCGGGAGCGCGGCGAGCGGCTCGCCCACGAGATCGACGCGGGCTGCGTCTACGTCAACCGGGTCGTCGCCTCCGACCCGCGGGTCCCGTTCGGCGGCGTCGGGGTCTCGGGCTTCGGTCGCGAACTCTCCGAGGCGGGCATCAAGGAGTTCGTGAACCGCAAGACCGTCTGGGTACAGTGAGCCGACGGGGCCGGACCCGAGCCGCGAGAGAACCGTCACTCGTTTAGCGTCGGAGCCGAACGATCCGGTATGAGCGAGACCCTGGAGTCGGACCTCTATCAACGGACGAAGGCGCTCTTAGAGCCCGGCGACATCGAACTCGTGGGCTGTATCGTCCACACGGAGCTGTCGGGCCAGGAGGACCTCGAGATGCACGAGCTCACCGTCGACGCCAACGAGGTCATCGCCGACCACGCCGGAAAGGGCGAGACGTACATCGAGGCGGGCAACGACGACACGGACTTCTCCTCGAACCAGTTCCAGGGACGCACCCTCGACGGGGAGGCGTTCGTCTGGGAGTGCCAACAGCTCCTTCGCGAGGGCACCTTCGACGTGGTGTTCTACTACGAGGCCGGCGTCGACCAGGCGGCGCTCGCCGACGATCTGGCCGCCCTCGACGGCGTCGACCGCGTGACACAGGTGCCCTGACCGCGATCCTCCGTGACCGACACCGTCCCGATCCCCGGCGGCCGCGACGTGCGCGCGACGCTGGACACCGCCGCGAGCGACGGCGCCCGGTCGGACGCGGTCGTCGTCGCCTGCCCGCCGCACCCCCGCCACGGCGGCCACCGCGGGGACGAGCGGCTGACCGCCGTCAGCGACGCGCTCGCGGCCCGCGGCGTCGACTGCCTCCGGTTCGACTACGGCGCGTACGACGAGGGGATCGGCGAGTGTACCGACGCCGACGACGCCGTCGGGTGGGCGCTCGACCGCTACGACGTGGTCGGACTGTTCGGCTACTCCTTCGGCGGCACCGTCGCGCTCGTCGCGGCCGTCTCTCGGCCGGAGCTCGCCGGCGTCTGCGCGCTCGCCCCGACCGACCGGCTCGCGCCCGAGGTCGACGCGGTCGCCGCCCTGGACGACCTCGCGGCGCGGAAGGCGTCCGTTCGGATCGTGTACGCGAGCCGGGACTCGACCGCCGACTGGGAGCCCGTCGTCGAGCGGGCGCGGGGGCTGGACCTCGAGGTCGTCGCGGTCGACGCCGACCACTTCCTCGTCGGCCGCGCCGGCGACGCCGCAGAGCCCGTCGCCGAGGCGTTCGCTCGGTGGCTCGGCCGGTAGGAGCGCCGCGGGTCCCCGACCGGAACTCACCGCAGCTCGCCGATCAGTTCGGCCGCCATCCGCTCGCCGCGGCCGGGGTCGTACCCCTCCATGCGGAGGTGCGCGAGCGGGGCGACGTACGGGTTCGGCTCCCAGTGTGCCCACACCTCCGTCGAGCCGTCCGGGGCCGGAAACAGTCGGACGTGGACCTGCCAGTCGCCGGTGATCCCCTCGGGCCGGTGGACGAAGCTCCCGACCTCGTGGACCGTCTCCCCGTCGCGGTCGTACGCGTGGAAGTACGCGCGGAACAGTTCGGAGAAGCCGCACTCCGGCAGCCGCTCGCGGGTCTCCGCCGGGGTGTACGGGAGAGTACCGGCGTACTCGTCGGGCGGCGGCGGCAGCACTCGGACGTGCTCCGGGACGGCGTCGGGCAACGACGCGAGCAGCCGCCCGGCTCCGAGCCGGAGACGCCAGAACCCGAGGCCTCGTCCGACGAGGAACCCGAGGAGGGGAGCGACCGACACGACGGCGAGCAGCAGGCGTCGCGAGCGCATCGGATCAGTTGTAGCCGCGCCAGCGGCGACCGCACTCCTTGCATTTAAAGAATCGCGTCGGCGGCTCGTCGGCCGCGCCGGTCTGTTTGATCGTGTACCACGCCTCGCCGTGACCGCAGGCCTCGCAGACGACGTCGGTGGCGGTGGGCTTCCCCTCGAAGTTCGCGCCCTCCTCCGTCTCGATCAGCTCCTCGCCGGTCTGTTCCGTCGTCGACTCGAACCGCTCGGCGAGTTCCTCGTCGCGCTCGGTCGTCGCCCCGCAGTCGTCGTTTCGACAGACCATCACGCCGTCCCGCGAGACCATCATCGAGCCGCAGTCGTCACAGAACTGCATCTCCCCGCGGTACGGACCGAGCGCCCTTATGTTCCCCGTTGCTCGCGGCCGTCCGCGAGTCACTCGTCGAGCCGCCCGTGTCGATCGAACCGGGGACCGTCGTCGGTCACCATCGGACAGTCGCGGACGCGGAACTCCTCGAAGCCGACCGCCTCGAGTATCGACGCGTCCTCGTGGGTACAGGCGGTCTCCGGGGGATCCGAGAAGTTCGGACAGCGATGGCAGTACGTCCGCTTGTCGACGACGTGGTCCGTCGGCTCGCGCGAGTCACCCTCCGGGAACGCCGCGTCGGCGACGTCGTCCGGGTCCTCCTCCAGCGCGTTCCAGACGTCGTCGACGTCGACCTCGTCGACCTCGATCCGCTCGAAGGGATCGCCGCCGGGGTCCGGGGTCGCCCCCTCGTCGTCGAGTTCCGCGAAGGGATCCGCATCGGCCCCGTCCCGTCCGCCCGTCCCGATCGGCCCCGAGAAGAGGTCTCCATCGGGGTCGGCATCGATCTCGTCGAACGGGTCGTCGTCGGGCGCGCCGTCGATCTCCGCCGACGAACCGCGAGCGCCGCCGCCCTCGTCGAGGCCGTCGAGGGAGTCGCCCTCGTCGAGGTGGTCGTCCTCGTCGTCCGGTCGGTCGGTCCGGTCCGCCGAGCGGCCGGTCGGGTCGTCGCTCATCGTCCGTCCCGGCCGCTCTCGTCGGTCGTCCCGTCGTCCCGGTCGATCCCCTCGCCCGCCCGTCCCCCGTCGGCGGCCGAGGGCACGTCGCCCTCGAGCGCCGGCCTGTCGTCGACGGTCAGCGTCGACCGCCGGTAGAACCGTTTCGCGGGGTCGAGGTCGTCGAACTGCGACTCGCAGTAGGGACACTCGGGGGTCGAGAGGAGCGAGAGACGCACCGTGTTCCCGCACCCGCCGCAGTCGGCCTTTTTCACCCCGTGTCGGTTCGCGGTCCGGAGGATCGCGTCGAGCCGCTCGCGGTCGGCGCGGTCGCGTCGGACTGCACGGATCTCACGCTGTGCCCGGACGACCGCGCTCGCGACCCGCGAGAGCTTCTCCGAACGGTCCTCGCCGGCCGAAGCCAGATCCGCGAGGCGGTCCTCGGCGGCGGAGAGTCGCTCCTCGGTGTCGGCGAGCCGGTCCGCCGTGTCGGAGAGCCGCCCCTCCGCGCTCGCGACGCGATCGTCGATCCCGTCGAGGTCGCTCTCGACGGTCGCAACCGTCTCGTCGAGCCGGGAGAGGCCGTCTCCGAGCGACTCGACGCGCGTCTCCACGCCGTCGAGTCGCTCGGCGGCGCTCGCCGCGTCGGCCGCGACCGCCTCCAACCGCTCGGCCGTCTCGGGGTGGTCGTGGTCCGCCTCGGCTTTCCCCTCCAGATCGCGGTAGAGCCGGACGAACCGTTCGCGGAGGTCCTCGACGTCCCCGTCGACCGACGAGCGGAGCGACTCGACCTCCGACCGTACCGAGTCCACCGACCCGTCCAACCGGTCGGTCGTCTCCCGGAGGTCGGCGATCGCCGACCGGATCTCGGTGAGGTCCCCCGTGAGATCCGTGACGCTCGCCGCGCCGCGGCCGTCGCTTCCGGAATCGGCGGCGTCCACGCCGTCTCCCCCGCCGGTAGTGCCGTCGACCGACTCCTCGACGGTCCCCCCTCCGTCGGAGTCACTCATCGCGGTACCTCTGCATCTACGCCACGTTCGGCGGCGAGACATAAGTAACCTGCCGCGTGGTTCTCCGGATCGATACTCTCGGGGGCCGCGGCGTTCGCAGCGGCCGCGGCGATCGTGTCGCCGTCGACGTCGAGACCGGATCTCGACCCGCCGCTCACCGGATCTTCCGGACGTCGCTGATGTCGAAGCCGCCGTCGTGGACCTCCGTCTCGAACCGGACGATGTTCTCCGCCTCGAGCCGCGAGAGAACGCCGCGGAACTCCCGGACGAACATGGTTCGGGCGCGTTTCGACCCGCCGCTCTCCCAGGCGAACTGGAGGGTGCCGCCGGCGGCGTCCATCAGCGTACCGAACTCCCGGTCGGTGAGCGCGTCCTGGTTGACCAGCACCAGGATCAGCCCCTGCCACCGCGTGGCGGCCTTCTTCAGTCCCTTCATCACCATCGCGACGTCGCTCCACTCCATGTCGTCGGAGGCGGCGGAGACGAGATCGGTCACGGAGTCGATACAGACCACGTTACCGGCGGCGTGCTCGCTCAGGTAGTCGCCGAAGGCGGTGAGCACGTCGTCGTAGCGCCCGTGGTCGCCGAGATCCGCGATCGTCGTCGTCTCGCCCTCGTACCACTCCCGCGGGATCGGGCTGAGCTGGAAGAACTCCGGCGAGAGGTCGCGGAACGCGATCCCGTCGACGGCGGCGTCGACGACCTCCTCCGCCAGCGTGTACCCCATCTCCCTCGTCAGCGCCGCCTCGTCGGCGGTAAACGAGAGGTAGTGGACCTCCGGGGGGACCGCCGCGTCGCCGGAGAGGTCGCCGTAGTAGAGGTCGAAGAGCTCTTCCTCGGTCCGGCCGAGGGCGTTCATCGCCGCGCTCGTGTAGAGGAACTCCCGCGCGCCGGCTCCCGACTCGCCGGCGAGAAGGACCACGCTTCCGGGCGGCGCGCCACCCTCCAGGATCGAATCCAGCCGGGCGACGCCGAACGGGACACTCGACATACCTCGGTACGGGTCGCGGGCCCGCTTAGTGTTGTCCCTCGTCGGGGTCGCAGTCGAGACCGTCCGGATCGTCCCGGTCGTCCGGATCGCCGGCCACGTCGTCCGGATCGTCCACGTCGCCCGCTCCCGCCCGGACCCGCGCGCCCTCGTTCGCGGCCCGGACGACGGCGACGCTCCCGTCGACGCCCGCCGCCTCGAGGGCGCGCTCGCCCGCCTCCCTCGCCGCGTCGGCGCGGTCCGCGTCCGTGACCCCGTAGACGGCCGGCCCCCAGGAGGACTGTCCGGCTCCGAACACCGCCGGCGACGCCGACAGCGACGCCACCACGTCGCCGACCGGCGGCCGGTAGACGCCGCCCTGCTCGTCGGCGTACCATGCGCCGTTGAGCCGCCCCACCGACGCGACCGCCGCGCCGAACGCCTCCGCGCGCCCCGCCGCGACCGCGGGCAGCACGCGACGGGTGACGATCCCGGCGATCCGGTCGGCGAGCCCCGGCTCCGCCCGCTCGACGGCCGCCCGCATCGAGGCGTCCTCGCTCTCCCCGTTTCGCCCCGGCTCGGCGTCCGGGCGGACGAGCAGGAATCGCCAGTCGTCGGGGACGTCGTGGCGCGCGGCGACCGGCGGGACCGCCCACTCCCCGTCGGCCGGGCGGTCGGTGGTGAACCGCGCGGTCGGGTGGCCCGCGTCGAGGACGAACCCGCCCGCCTCGAAGGCCGCGACGCCGACCCCGGAGCGCCCCCCTCGGCCCAGCGCCGGAGCCCGTTCGCGAACCTCGGGATCGCGACCGTGCGCCCGAGCGATCACCGCGAGCGTCGTCGCGGCCAGCTGCGTGCCGCTTCCCAGCCCCGCGTGTCGCGGCAGCGACGCCCGGACCGCGACGGTCGCGCCCGGAACGTCGAGCAGGTCGACGGCGGTCGCGGCGTACTCGCCGACGTCGGCGCGGATCTCGTCGTGGACGCCGGCGCGGACCGCGTCGCGGGCGTCGCCGCGAACCGCGTCCGCCCCGGACCCCTCGGCACCGGAGAGCGCGTCCGACTCGACGGTCACCGACGTCGAGTCGGCGGGGGTCGCTTCGACCGTCACCCGCGGCTCCGCGAGAGCCAGGCCGAGCGCGCCGTACAGGCGCTCGTGGGAGAGGCTGAGGTTACAGAAGCCGAAGTGGAGCCGCGCCCCGGCGCTCGCGAGTGCCATCGTCTCCCCCGCTTCGATCCGGACGTACAAAAGGAACCGAGACGGGGGCGAAAACCGCCGTCACGGCGAACGGGGCCGTCACGCCGGCGCGGTCGTCGCTCCGATTCACTCGAACAGTCGTGCGGTGGCTTCGCCGGAGGCGAAGAGCCGCGGGTCCGGGTCGCCGAGGTCGCTCTCGGGGAGGACCTCGATCCGGGCCGTGGCCAGCGTCGAGCCGAAATCGATCACGTCGGCCTGGACGACGTGCGGCTCGTCGCCCCCGTCGTGAAACGACATGTCGATCCGCGTGGTCGCGAGCGGGACCGGCTCGAGCGCGTCGGCGATGATCGCCGCCATGGCGGCCGCGTCGGCCAGCGTCACGAGGATCCCGCCGTTGATCCCCTCGGCGGGACCGACCTCCGGGGGCCGCGTTCGGTCGCTGACCGACTGGCGGAGCCGGACGAACCCGCGCTCGACGGTCAACACCTCCGGCTGGAGCCAGTCGTAGTACGGGTTCGAGCGCCGGAGGTGCTTCAGGTACTCCTCGACGCTCTCCAGCCGGACTCGTTCCGTCTCCTCGTCGATCGGTTCTCCGCTCCCGTCGGGTCCGTTGGCGTCGTTCGTCATCGGGTGGTCGAAGGGTGGAGGGTCGTCGCCGGCACCGTGTCCGGTACCGTCGGGATCGAGTCGGGCATCCCGTCGCAGTCGTCACTCCTCCCAGTCGGGATTCGGCCGGGGTGGTGCGAACACGTCGAACCCCTCGACGGGGACCTTGCCCTCGTTGACCGCCGCGTGCGGCTCCCCGCCGGGGATCGCGAACGTGTCGCCGGCGTGGACCGTCCGCTCCTCGCCGTCGACGACGAAAGTGAGTGCGCCGGCCGTGACCGTCCCGACCTGCTCGTGCGGGTGGTCGTGTTCTGGTACCTCCGCGCCCGGCTCGATGTAGAACCGCTGGATGCTCGCCTCGTCGCCCGCGGCCCCCTGGGTGAGGTGGACGCCGGGGACCGCCTCCGTCGACTCGACCTCGTCGTCAGATACGATGTCCATACGACCCACCGCGACGCGGCGTCACTTAAACACGCGGGGCGGAGGGGGCGAACGCGGGGGTCACCCGCCGGGTCGCTCGAGGACGTTCACGGGAACGGATGGTACGCTCGGTCGAGCGTCGGCTCGAACCCCATCGATCGGGGGACTTCGCGGGCGCGCTCGCCGAAGAACGGGTCGCCGGTGAAGAGCGGCTGCGCACCGGGGACGAGGACGCGAACGGCCTCGAAGCCGAGCGCCGCCACGTCGCGGGTCGTCGTGCGCGCGACGACGGGGTCGAGCCCGACCGACCGAACACGGTCGACGACCGCCTCGAGTTCGGCGACCCCGCCGTCCCCGTTCCGGGAGCCGGACTCACCGTCCGTCCCGCTTTCGAGGTCGGGCGCGTCGAGGCTCGTCGCCGGGACCGTCGCGTCGGGGTCGAAGAACTCGCGCGTCGCGTCCGGGAGGTCGGCGTGGCGGCCGATCGCGGCCTCCTGTTCGGCGGCGGTTTCCCTCCCCATCGACCGGAGTTCCGTCCAGTTCTGGAGCGCCTCCGCGATCGCGTTGCGGGCCGCGGAGACCGGGTCGAGGTCCGCGCCCGATCCGGCGGCAAAGCGGGGCCACTCCCCGTCGCGGTGGACGGCGGCGGCGACGACGGGGACGTCGACGTCGGTCGTGACGAGCAGCGTCGACACCGACAGCGACTCCGCGCGGGCGCGCTTCCGGAGCCGATCGACGACCGGGTCGTCGAGTTCGAGCCCGAGCGGCTCCGTCGTCGAGTACCACGTCGTCATCGTGGCGTCCCGCTCGATCGTCTCGTAGAGCCCCGACAGCGCCGCCTCCGCCCCGGTGTTGCCGAGGCCGAGCCCGGTCGTGATCGCGGGGCGGTATCGGCGCTCCGGCGGCGGGAAGCAAACGAACTCCGCGGGGAGGCTGACGACCGTCTCGGAGCCCGGACGCCCCTCGGTCACCAGTCGCTCGCCCGATATCCACGCGAGTTCGTCCCCCGGCGAGTACCCCGCGGCGTCGTCCGGGCGGACGAACGCGTCCGGCGCGACCGGGTTCGGCACGTCGGCCTCGGTCGCGGTCGTGAACGACGACGCCCGGTAGACGCCCGCGGCGTAGCGCTCGAGTCCCTCGCCGAGCGCCTTCATGAACGCGGCGTCCCAGTCGTCGTCGGCCCCGGCGGCGAACTCCGCGGCGCGGACGTCCGAGAACGGCGTCGTGTCGGCGACGTGCGAGACGTAGTACGGCACCGGGAACGACTCGCGTTCGCCCACCTCGGAGACGAGTCCGATCCGAGCGTCGACCCCTCGCTCCGCGCGCTCCAGCGCCGCCGACACCGAGCGCCGCTCGCCCCCGAGCGTGAGCGCCGTGCCCGGCTCGGAGCCGCAGCCGCAGCCGGGCACTGGAAGCAGCGACCGGGTCGGACCGGGGACCTCCCGGACCGTGTCGCCGACCGGCTCGCCCGCGAGCAGGCGGATCGCCGTCCGGCCGGCGACCGCGCCGGCGTACCGCACCGCGGAGCGCGTCCCCTGCGGCGCGTCCGCCGCCTCCGCATCGCCGCTCGCGACGCGGTCCCGCAGGCAGTCGTAACACGCGTCCTCGAGGACCGTCACCGCGGCGTCGACGTCCGCGAGCGGGGTCCCGCCGAGCCCGCCAACCTCGACGGCGATCCAGCGGTCGAGCAGGTCGTTCGCGGCGTCGAACGTCGCCGACCCGGTCGCGTCGACGACGACGGCGAGGTCGAACCCGTCGAGCAGCGACGGCTCGACCGGCATCACGTTCACGTCGACGTCGCCGAGCGCGGCCGAGACGGCCTCGACCGCGGGGCCGTCGCCGACCAGTCCGATGTCCATGCCGCGGTCGACGGGGAGGAGGGAAAAAAAGCCCGCGGGGACGGGACGAGAACGGTGAAAACGGGACGGATGCGACTGCGCGAGGAGGCGACTACGCGAGGAGGCGACTACGCGAGGAGGCGACTACGCGAGGAGGTCGGCGGCGACGGCGGCGAACTCGTCGGCGTCGACGCCGGCCAGCCGGTCGTCGCCGAGTTTGAGCCGGAGCCGCGGACGGCCCACGTCGATCGGGACCTTCTCCGTGTCGATGACGCCGACGTCCTCGAGCCGGGTCTTCGTCCGGGAGAACGTCGCCTTCGAGGCGATCCCCACGTCCTCGCCCCACTTCGAGATGTCGTACAGGAGGACGTCGTTGCGCGCGGCGACGAGGAGCGAGACCGTCACCTCGTCGAGCCCGTCGTCCCCGCCCGCGCTCTCTACGGACGCGAGCACCGCGTCGAAGTCGTCGCGGACGTCCTCGCCGATGTCGGCCGCCATCGTCTCGCGAACGCGGCTGATCGACGGCGTGCGGAGCGCGTACTCCTCGGCGTCCGCGAAGGCGTCGCGGTGCGTCCCGAACACCTCGGCGACGAACGCCTCGTCCGTCGTCGAGAGGGCGGCGACGCGCTCGCCGGCGTTCACGAGCGCGACGACCTTCGACTCGGAGACGAAGAGCGCGTTGTCGGCGTCCTCGGGGAGGAGGCGAAGCCGCAACGCCCCGGACTCGAGGAGGTCAGCGGCCTTCGAGGCGACGAGGAAGTCGTCCATGACACCTTTTAGCACGCTCTCGTCGGCGAGCATCGACATCGTCGGGAGGTCGTCGCGGTCGACGGCGGCGTCCACGAGCGAGACGATCGTCGACGCCGGCGGGTCGATCACGAACAGTTCCTCGTCGGACCCGGCGAACGCCGCCTCGAGGACGTCCTCCACGTCCGATTCCAATAAATTCGACACCATCTATCTCCTCGTATACAATCCGGATATCTATTTAATATTAACGGGACTTGTATAGCGAACAACGCCGTTTAGGGGCGTCTCACCGCTGAAATCGACGGATCCGCCGATCGTCGGTGGCGCGCCCGTTCCGCCCGCGGACGGACAGGCTTAATGTGCCGTCGGCCGCGACGAGACGTATGGACAACGAGAACCTCCGGGCGGTCGACCCGGCGGTGGCGGACGCGCTGGCCGGCGAGCGGACGAGACAGGAGGAGACGCTCGCGATGATAGCGAGCGAGAACCACGTCAGCGAGGCCGTTCTGGAGGCACAGGGGAGCGTCCTCACGAACAAGTACGCCGAGGGGTACCCCGGCGCGCGCTACTACGCCGGCTGCGAGTACGCCGACGAGGTCGAGGAGCTCGCGATCGAGCGGGCGACGGAGCTGTGGGGGGCCGAGCACGTCAACGTCCAGCCGCACTCGGGGACGCAGGCGAACCAGGCGGTCTACTACTCGGTGCTCGAGCCGGGAGACAGGATCCTCTCGCTCGATCTGAACCACGGCGGCCACCTCTCGCACGGCCATCCGGCGAACTTCACCGGCCAGATCTACGAGGTCGAGCAGTACGAGGTCGACCCCGAGACCGGCTACATCGACTACGAGGACCTCCGCGAGACCGCGGAGGCGTTCGATCCCGACATCGTCGTCTCCGGCTACTCCGCGTACCCGCGGACGGTCGACTGGGAGGCGATCCAGGCCGCGGCCGACGCCGTCGACGCCTACCACCTCGCCGACATCGCTCACATCACCGGGCTCGTCGCCGCCGGCGTCCACCCCTCGCCGGTCGGCGTCGCCGACTTCGTCACCGGCTCGACGCACAAGACGATCCGCGCCGGCCGCGGCGGGATCGTGATGTGCGACGAGGAGTTCGCGGACGACGTCGACAAGGCCGTCTTCCCCGGCGGGCAGGGCGGCCCGCTGATGCACAACGTCGCCGGGAAGGCCGTCGGGTTCAAGGAGGCGCTCGAGCCCGAGTTCGAGGAGTACGCGCAGGCGGTCGTCGACAACGCCGAGACCCTCGCGGAGACGCTCCAGGGTCACGGGCTCTCCTTAGTCTCCGGCGGCACCGACACCCACCTCGTGTTGGTCGACCTCCGCGAGTCGCATCCCGACCTCTCGGGCGGTGACGCCGAGGACGCGCTCGCGGCCGCGAACATCGTGCTCAACGGGAACACGGTGCCCGACGAGACGCGCTCGCCGTTCGACCCCTCCGGGATCCGCGCCGGCACCGCCGGGCTCACGACCCGCGGCTTCGACGCGGACGCGATGGCGGAGGTCGGCGACCTCATCTACCGCGTGATCGACGACGCCGACAGCGAGGACGTGATCTACGAGGTCGGCGAGCGCGTCGTCGAGCTCTGCCGGGAGTACCCGCTGTACGAGTAGCGCTCCCGTCCCAGTTTTCAACCCCACTCCGCCCCGCCGGCGCGGATCCGTACGTACAAAGTAGGGGCGGGTCCGACGGGGGCGTATGGACGACCAGTCGTTTCTGGCCCGGCGTCTCGACCGCGCGGCCGCGCCGCTCGCGGTCGGCGACGTCCTCGTGTTGATGGCGCTTCTGACCGTCGGAACGCTCAGTCACACGTCGACCGAGTTCCTCGCGAACGAGCCGACCTACCTGCTCGGCGTGTGGGCTCCCTTCCTGATCGGGTGGGTCCTCCTCGCGCCGCTCGTCGGCGCGTACTCCCCCGGCGCGGCGGAGACGGCGAAGTCGTCGGTCCCGCTCGTCGTGCGCTCGTGGGTCCCCGCGGCCGCCGTCGGGTTCGTCCTGCGCGCGTTCGTGTTCCGCGGCGGGATCGCGCCCAGCTTCGTCGCGGTTATCCTCGTGACCGGCGCGGTCGCGCTCGGCGGCTGGCGGGCGGTCTACTTCCGGCTGCGGTAGCCGCACTCCCCCGTCTTCGACTCGCGTTTCCGGATCGACGTTCGGCTTCTCCATCCGATCAGCATCCGCGGACGATGTGGTTCGACTCGACTCGGTCAATACAGGTGAAGAAGCGGGAGATTCGCGGTGCGGTGGCGCGCCGGTGAGCGCCCGACGGACGCGAACCGCCCGCGAGGGAGTTGCGAGCGCGAACGCGCGAGCAACGAGGTTGGGGAGGCGTGAGGTGCGGAGCGGTAGCGGTCGGGTGGGACTCAAAGGGGCAGTCGCGAGGACGAAGCTCGACGACGTAAGCACTGGAAGGAACGAACGGAGTGAGTGACTGAAGCGCGCAACGAGTCGCGCAAGTCCTCACGACTGGGGCTTTGGAGGCGTTCTCCGCAGTCGGTTGTTTCACCGCGTACAGCCGAGCGACTGGGGCTTTGGAGACGTTCTCCGCACCAGCAACGACACCGTTCTCATCACCTTGTTTTCTCACGAAACACCCGTTCTACAAGCACTCACCGACGGCGGGCGTTTCATCTCGATCCACGTCGGAACTTCGAGGAGGCCGCGTCCCGGCAACGATCCCGCCCCGAACCCGGCATAAGTTATGAGATGGTTTTCTCGTCCCACGGCAGCTATGACTCCGTGGGTACGCGAAACAATTATGTGGTATCATGGTATAGATCCACGCGGATCATGAGTAGGTATTACGACTACGTCCTCGGACTCATTCCGGCCGCCCTGCTCGGCGTGACTGCCTTCCTGAACCTGGTCGGGCTGTCGTTGACGGCGGCCGTGCCCGTGGGCGCGAGCGTCGCGCTGGCGCTCATGGGCCACGCGATGTTCGTGCGGGCTCCCCTCGACGACGCGGCTCGGACCTCTGACGCCGCCGGCACCGGCTCTCGCTCCGCTTCCGCCCCCTTCGCCGGCTCCGGCTCGGACTGATCGCCGCGTCCTGTACCGTTTAGTCACCCCCGCCCGATGGGTGGGACATGACCGACACGCTGTTTCTCACGAGCGCCGACGTCGACGACCTCGCCGAGCCGGCCGACTACGTCGCGGCCGTCCGTGAGGGGTACCGGCAGGTCGGCGAGGGTGCGCCCGCCGAGCCGCGGACGAAACTCGGCAGCGACGACCCGCCGGGGATGCTCACGACCTACGTCGCGCTGTTGCCCGAAACGGGCGCGATGGGCGGATACACCTACTCGGCCGGCTTCGGGGAGCGCGACGCGTGGTTCATGACGCCGCTCTTCGACGCGGAGTCCGGCGAGCCGCTGGCGCTCCTCGACGGCGCGTCGATGAACCCGTTCAAGACGGGCGCGGCGGGCGCGGTCGCGGTCGACGCGCTCGCCCGCGAGGACGCGACCGAGGTCGCGGTGATCGGCAGCGGCTCGCAGGCGCGCGGGCAGCTCCGCGCGGCCGCGACGGTCCGCCCGTTCGAGGCGGTCCGCGTCTTCTCGCCGACGGCCGAGAACCGCGAGTCCTTCGCGGCGGAGTTCGACGAGCGGCTCGACGCCGACGCGCGCGCAGTCGCGAGCGCGAGCGAGGCGCTCGCCGGCGCGGACGTCGTGATCACGGCGACGACCGCGAGCGACCCGGTGATCGACGACGCCGACGTGGAGCCTGGCACCCACGTCACGGCGATGGGCCAGTACGCCCCCGGAAAGAACGAGCTTCCCCCCGAACTCGTCGCACGCGCCACCTACGTCCCCGACCTCCGCGACCGCGCGACGCGCGACGCCGGCTCGTTCCTCGCGGCGGTCGAGGAGGGACTTGTCGACGAGGACGGGGTCGTCGCCGAACTGGGCGACGTCGTCGCCGGCGCCCATCCGGGACGGACGAGCGACGAGGAGGTGACGGTCTTCGACTCCGGCGGGACGGGCATCGAGACGGTCGCGGCCGCCCACATGCTGTACGAGCGCGCCCGCGAGGCGGGGCGAGGGGAGACGATCGCGTTCGCGCCCGCGAGCGAGGCACTCACCGGGAAGTAGCGGCGCGGCGACGGGCCGCGGCGTACCGCCGACCCGCGCTCAACGGCCCCGTCGGCCCCGCCTGCTCCGCCGCCGAACGGGCTCGCCGTGGACGGCGCGGTAGACGGTCGGGAACGCCGCGATCCCGAGGGTCTGGACGATCCCCCCGCCGACGAAGGCGAGCGGGAGCGGCCCGGAGAGCGCCGTCACGGCCGCGGCGACGCCGAGCGTCGCCGCCAGGTAGCTCGCGGAGAAGTACGTGATCCGGAGCGGGGCGCTCCCGACCTCGCCGAGCCGCGGCCACTCGCCCGCGTCGACGACGCGGGTGCGAAACAGCGTCAGCGCGAGCGACCCGACGACGACCGCGCCGATGCCCGCCGTCGGCAGCGCGTCGGGAAACGCCGACTGGAGGACGAGGCCGAGCACCAGCGCGGGCGACGCGAGAACCGTCAGCTCGATCCCGGCGAAGAAGAGCCGCTCGGTCCAGTAGCTCGCGCCCTCCTTCGTGTTCGCGTAGTGTCGCTCGTCGTAGCCGCGGGGGTCGTCGTCGCTCATCCCGCGTCTCCCGTCGACCGCTCGCGGTTGCGGGTCACTGGAGCCGGTACCGCAGGATGGCGGCGATGCCGCCGAGGTTCGAGAGCTGTTCGCCGGGGGCGAACGCCGCCGAGAAGACGACCACGTCGCCGCCCTGTCGCTCGACCGACTCGATCACCTCGTTGACGTCGATCTCCCAGTCGCCCCCGCCCTGCCGCTCGGTTCGGAGCCGGTCGTCGACGACGAGCAGCGTCTCGACCGCGCCGAACTCCGCGGCCTCCGCCACGTCCTCGGGGCCGTAGGTGGCCTTCGCGCCCGTCGCGATGTTCTCCGTGAGCTCGTCGATGAGGCTCGCCTCCTTGGCGATCCGCGTCTCCTTTTGTACCTCGTCGACCGCGCCGCGTTTGAGCACCTCGTGGACGCCGCGGTCGCCGGCCGCCGAGGTGTCGACGACGGTGACACGCTCCGCGAGATCGCGGTACTCCTCGGCGATGTAGTCGCGCGCGTCCTGTTTCGTGAACCCCGGACCCGCGAGGATCACGGCGTCGGCGTCGAGGTGGGAGAGCGCCTCGGCGAGTTCCGCGAACAGCTCCTCGCGCGGGCGGGAGTACTCTCCCTTCCCCGTCGGCTTCGTGAACGAGGCGTACTCCTCGGTGCCGTACTGTTGGACCGTGTGGACGTAGGCGGCCCCCTCCTCGACGGTCGCGATGGCGACGTCGGGGTTCTCCGCGGCCTCCGTCGCCTCCTCCAGCCGCTCGGTCTGGTCCGGCTTGAAGTGCTTCTCGACCGTGATCTCGTCGTGCTCCTCGACGTTTATGGTGTGGTGAGCGTTGAGCTGGTCCTCCCGCGAACAGGCGACGATGACGCCCGAGACGCGGAGCCGGTTGGCGAAGCGCGCGAACTCGACGTCGTCGACCTCCAGGGTCACGAAGACGTGCTCGCGCTGGCCGCCCGTGTCCCGCATCCGGTCGTCGTCCCGCTGGATCCGGCGGGTGGTGTCGCCCTCGACGCGGTCGCCCGGCTCGAGGACGTGCGACAGATGCCAGAGGTCGTCGACGTTCTCGGGGACGAGCGTGAGCCGTTCTCGGCCCTCCTCGCCGTAGCCCCGCTCGGAGATGCGCATACTCCGGGTTCGATCGGGAGGGTATCAACTCTTGGCTTCCGTGCCGATCGATCCTCCGCTCGGTCGGCGGTGTCGTCGACCCGTCACGTCCCCCAGTCGAACTCGTCGGCGGCGTCGACGCTCGCCCGCTCGTCGGATCCGTCGCGGTCGGCCGCGGGGCCGACCTCGTCACGATCGCCGTCGCCGGCTACCCGATCGCGACCGTCGTCCCCGTCACCGTCGACGAGGGCGTCGAGGTCGACCGTGCCGACCGCCTCGGGAACCGGGGCCGCGGCTCCGCCGGAGACGGTCCGCCCGGTCTGGACCGCCGGGTCGACCTCGGGGCCGACCTCGGCGGCGAGCGAACCGGCCGCCGACTCGCGGAGTTCCGACGAGTCGGCGGCGTCCGCGACGTCGACGGCGACGGGCGACCGGGCGCGCTCGATCGCGTCCGCCGCCCCGAGACCGTACAGCGTGTGGACGACGATCCGGACCGCGAACACCCCGGCGATCCCGACGAGGAGCGGGACGAACGGCCCCGCGAGGGCGTATCCCGTGAGCAGGGTGACCATCGCCAGCGACCACGCGACCGCGTACTCCCCCGAGAGTGCGACGCGACCGACCGCGGCCGGTCGGAGTCCGTCGCGGAGCCGACCTCCGGCGGCGAGCGCGGCGAGCGCCGCCGGCCTGACGTACGCGAACGCGACCAGGTACGCGAGCGAGACGACGGCGACGAAGGCCCCGACGATCCCGTAGACCGGCGTGACGGGTGGCACGCCCGCGCCGACGCCGGGAACGCCTCCCGAGTCGGCCCCCGCGACCGACTCCGCGAGCGGTGCCGGGTCCACGCGATCGAGTTCGACGAACGCGCCCGCGACCCCGACGGCGGTCAGCCCGACGACGAGCGGGAGGAGGTACGCGACGGTGAGCAGCGCGGACGCGACCCCGTCGCGGTAGAGCCGCCCCCATCGAACGAAGGGCGGAGCCTGCGGGGAGGCGTCCGCCGCGGCGGTGGTCCCGGTTCCGGACCCGTCGACCGACTCGATCCCGGCGGCGACCACCCGCAGGAGGTAGCCGCGACCGACGAACGTCGGCGCGAGCGCGAGGGGCGCGGCCAGGACGAGAGCGGGCGCGGAGAGCGTCCCGATCACCCAAATCGGCGTGACGACCCACGCGAGGAGCGTCAGCACCGTCCCGATGATCAGCGTTCCGGCCGCGTCCTCGGAGCGAAGCGGCGTCCCCAGCGCGGCCCGGAGCATACCGATCGTTTCCTCGGAAGGCGTATAAATTGTGCCGGCGACGCGGGGAAGCGGTCGACGGGGCGCGCCGAGCGGAGCGGTCGGCGGCGGACGGTACCGGTCGGTTCGGTCGGCGACGGCCGGCGATCTCCGTCTGTAAAACGGATGACTGAAACATCGTTCACCGAGCGTTTATGCCCGAGGATGGAGTAGTTGGCCTCGGCCGCGCGGGACAATCGTGTGCCTCTGACAGACCCGATATCGGCCGTCGCAACCGACGGCCCCCGTCAGCGGCTTTCCGCTCGAGTTCTCGATCGAACCACTCCCGAAGCGGCGCGCCGGTACCGATTTATCCCGTCCCGCCGACCCTCCGGTATGAGCGACGACGAGCCGACGAGCGGGGTCGAACCGACCCTCCGAAGCTACGGCATCAGCGTCGAGTCGATCGACGTCGGCGACCCCCTCGAGGTGACGTACATGACCGCGTTTCCCGGCAGCGAGGTCCACCGCCGCGAGATCGGTCGGGCGCTCAACGCCCTCATCGACCGCGCGGAGGCGGACGCGTGGGACCCCGTTCGCGTCGAGGCGACCGTGGTCCGATCGCCGGGCGACCCGCTCGGGACGTGGAGCGCGGAGCCCGCCTGGTTCGAGGACCTCCTCGCGGACGAACTGACCGAGACCGAGTTCTCGACGCGCGTCCTCGAAACGCTCACGCACGTCGAGGGGGACGGCGACGGCGGATCGGACGCCGCCGACGACGCCAGCGACGACAGTGACGGATCGAACGACGAGGAGACCGAGGAGGACCGGACGCCGTGACCCGACGCGACCCGGTGAACCGCGCCCAGCGGCGGCTCGATCGGCCGCCGCGCGAACGCTTCTCGACGCGCGATCTCGCGTTCGACGTCGACGGAGAGACCTGCCGAGGAACGCTGTACCTCCCGAGCGGCGACGACGACGATCCGCCGGTCGTCGTCATGGCACCCGGTCTCGGCGCGGAGCGGAGCTTCGGCTACCCCGCGATCGCCGAGCGGTTCGCCGACGCCGGCTACGCCGCGTTCTGTTTCGACTACCGCGGGTTCGGCGACTCCGACGGCGACTCCCGGTTGGTTCACCCCGGTCGCCAGCGCGCCGACTACGCGGGCGCGCTCGACCGCCTCGGTCGCGTCGACGCGCTCGGCCGGGACCGGGTCCTCTGGGGCGCGTCGCTGTCGGGGGGACACGTCCTGACGCTCGCGGCCGATCGCCGGGACGTCGACGCCGTGATCGCGGTGACGCCCCTGCTCGACGCGCGCGCCGTCACCTTCGCCCGCGGCGGCCGGTACGTCGTCCGTTCCGGGCTCGCGGGGCTCCGCGACCTGCTCGGCCATCGGTTCGGGCGCGGCCGAACGGTCCCGATCGTCGGCGGGACCGAGGAACTCGCCGCGATCACCGAGCCGGGGACGAAACGCGGCTACCTCGACCTCGTCGACCGGGAGTCGGCCTGGCGGAACGAGACGCCCGCCCGGTCGCTCCTGCGGCTCGTGAACTACCGGCCGGGCGAGCGGCTCGCGGAGATCCGTGCGCCGACGCTGCTTTTGGCCGGCACCGACGACTCCATCGTTCCGGTCGAGTCGGTCCGCGCGGCCGCCGAGGCGCTCCGGCGCGGCACGGTCGTCTCGATGCCCGCCGACCACTTCTCCCCGTTCGGGGCGGACTTCGAGCCGGCGGTCGGCCACCAGCTCTCGTTCCTCCGGGACGCGCTCGACCGGTAGTCGAGCCGGGACGCGCTCGACCGGTAGTCGAGCCGGGACGCGCTCGCGGACGGCGAGGATCGGGTGCGGCCTTTATCTCATCGAGTCGCGTACCCTCCCCCATGACCGTCGTCGCCCTGTTGAGCGTCGCACCGGTGATCGAGGGGAGCATGGCCGAGGAGGTCGCCGAGGCGGTGGCCGCCCTCGACGACTTCGACGTGAGCTACGAGACGAACCCGATGGGGACCACCATCGAGGCCGACGACGTCGACACGCTGCTCGACGCCGTCGGGGCCGCCCACCGGGCGGTCGACGGCGACCGCGTCTCCACGTTCCTGAAGATCGACGACAAGCGGACCGTCGAGACGACGGCCGACCGGAAGGTCGAGGCGGTCGAGGAACACCTCGGTCGCGAGGCGAAACGGGAGCGGTGAGGTCGCGCCGTCCGGCTCAGAGCGGCCGACGGGCGGCTCCGGCCGCGTCGCCGCGGCCCCGTCCGTCGTCGACGAGGGCGGACCGGACACACCAGCGGCAGTAGCGGTACCCCGACCGATTCCTCGCGCCGCAGTTCCCGCAGACGACCGTCTCGCCGTCGGTTTCGAGCGGCGGCGGGCCGTCGGCCGACGGATCCGTGGACGGCGAGCGCGCGTCGGTCGACGCGTGGGCCGACGCGTCGTCGCCGTCGGCCGACCGGGTTCGATCCCGCCGCCTGGCGAGCACCGCGTCGAACCCGGTGGGATCGTCGTCCGCGGGCCTCCCCTCCGCGTCGGGCGCGTCACCGGGGCCGCGGTCCCGGCGGGCGAGCGTCCACGCGGCCGCCACGTTGATCAGGAGCATCCCCGCCAGCAGCGCGGCGAGCAGTGCCACCGACATATGTGTGACGTTAGCACTCGACAGTAATATGCTCGGCGGTCGGATCGGCCGCGTCCCCGACACACTTAATGATCCGCGTCGAAGGGTCGACGCATGTCGGAGATCATCCACACGAACGCGGCCCCGGAGGCGGTCGGCGCGTACAGCCAGGCGACGACGAACGGCGACCTCGTGTTCACCGCCGGACAGATACCGCTGACGCCGGAGGGCGAACTCCTCGAGGACGCCCCGATCGCGGAGCAGACGGAGCAGGCGCTCGACAACCTCCTGGCGGTCCTCGCGGAGGCGGGCGCGGAGCCGGAGGACGTGCTCAAGACGACCGTCTTCCTCGGCGACATCGACGACTTCGAGGAGATGAACGAGGTGTACGCGAACTACTTCGACCGAGCGCCGCCGGCGCGGTCGGCGGTTCAGGCCGGCGCGCTCCCGAAGGGCGTCGGCGTCGAGATCGAGGCCGTCGCGAGCGTCGAGTGAGATGAGCGAGGGCGGCGAGGACCGCGGCCGCGACGGTGCGTCCGGCGACGACGTCTCCGGCGGCAACGGCCCTGCCGCCTCCGCGGACGCCGTCAGTCACGCCGGTAACGCACCGGGCCTCCCCGCCACGCGGCGGAACCGGCTTCGCTCCGCGGCGCTCTGGGGGGCGGTCGGCGGGTTCGCGTTCCTCGCCGCCGCACAGGGGTACCTCCTCGTCGGTGGAACGGTCCCCTTCGGATACGCGTGGCTGTTCGGGATGGCCGCGGTCGTCGCCGCCGCTGCCGGGGCGTTGGCGTATCTCACGGAACACCGGATCGCGCGACGAGGGGGGAAAAGAAGGACTTAACAGTCTCACCGGATTAGCTCCGGACGAGCCAGGATGGCCGAGTGGTAAGGCGCACGCCTGGAAAGCGTGTTCCCTTCCGGGATCGGGGGTTCAAATCCCTCTCCTGGCGCTTTTGCTGTCGCAATAAGAACGAGGAGCGGCGCACTGGCGAGACAAGTGTCGCTCCCTCTCCAGTCGGTTCTCGAGACGATCCCCGTCGATCCCCGTCGATCCACGCCGACGGGGTTCGGCGGATCCACGTAACCTTCATATGTGTGGGAGGTGTTGACACGGGTGACGATGCCAGACACGAAATCGGGACGCGAACGGAAGGGGAGAGGCAAGCGCCAGCAGCTCGAGAACCACCTCACCCGACGGGAGCTCGAGGCCGACGACGAACCGCCGGAGCCGACGTTCGAGACGGTCGACTCGGAGTATCTCGACGAGCCCGGCGAGCCGGCCGCCGAGTAGCCGTCCCGACGGTCCGATCGACCGATCCGCCCTTTTGTTACTCGTCGAGGATCGACGCGATCTCGTCCAATCCCGCCCGCGGATCGTCCGTGATCGTCTTCCGCAGCACCTCGCCGACCGCCGACCGCTCGCGGTACCACGTCTCCGTCGGCGGTTCGACGACCGCGTTCTCGGCCATGAACCGGATCGCGGGCGCGTGCGGTTCGTACGGCGACGACGCCATGGCGTCCAGTGAGAACGGGTCCCCGTTCATCGTGGGGAACTGCCCCCCGTCGACGAGCAGCGACCCGACGGCCTCCGAGCGGAACCCCCGGACGACCGCGAGCGCCTCGCCGAGCAGCTCCGTGTTGGGGTTGACGACGGCGTACTGGCCGTACACCGTCGTCCGCGACGTCTCGGCTCCCGTCGGCACCGGCATCACGCCGAGCGCCTCGGAGTCGTCCCGTACGTCGATCCCGATCGACGGCGGGAGCAGCGCGGCGACGCCCCGTCCCTCGCGGAACGCGTTCAGGACGTCGGAGAACCCGTATTCGAGCACCTCCTCGGGGGACGCCCGTTCGACCGGCGGGTCCGCCCGGTCGCCGCCGAGCGCGAGGTCGTGGAGGACGTTCGCCGCCCGGACGCCCGGCGTGTCCGCGATCGTCACCCCGGCGTCGTCTCCGGGCGCCGTCTCCCCGCCCTCGTAGTACGAGCCGCCGAAGCCGCCGAGCACGCCGGTGAACGTCGGCGGGAGCATGGACGGTCGACCGCTCCAGACGAACCCGTCGGTCCCCCGGTCGGCAGCGGCGGCGGCGACCATCTCCGACCACTCCGCCCACGTCGGCGGGGTGGTCATCCACTCGTCGGTGTCGCCGATCCCGGCCTCCTCGAACGGCGGCTTCCGGTAGACGACGGAGAAGGGGGCGAACGAGTACGGGAGCGCGTGGATCTCGCCGTCCTCGGGGTGGCGCGCCGCGGTGTCGAGCGCGGGGAACGTCTCGTCCAACACCTCCCCGATCCGGTGGTCGTCCGCGTGTGCCGAGAGCGGCTCGGTCGCGCCCGCCGAAAAGAGCACGCCGAGCTCCTGGACGCTGACGAGCAGCACGTCCGGTTTCGGCTCGCCGGCGTCGACCGCCCCGACGAACTCCCGGACCCGATCGGTCCCGCCCGTCTCCGAGAGCACCTCCACGTCGACCTCGTCCGGAACGTCCGAGTCGGCGATCGCCCTCGGTAGCTCCTCCAGCCACTGGTAGTTGCGAACGTCGACGGTGACGGTCCCGCCCGTGATCTCGGCGGCGGTGCCCTCGTCGTCCGGACTCACGAGGTCGTCGTCGACGTCGCCGACCGCGACCGACCCCTTCATGCCGACCGTCTCGTGGGGGACACAGAGGTAGTTGAAGACGTCGCCCTCGCTCGCGTCCTCGAAGGCGTACTCGAAGGTGTACCCGCCCTCGTCGACCGGATCGCCGCTGTCGAACGTCCCGGCCTCGGCGACCACGTTGTGCGCGCCGCCCTCGCCGGTCCACTCCCAGACCACCGTCGCGCCGGGATCGATCAGGATCGCGGCCGGGGAGAAGAGCAGCCCGTTCTCCCCCGTCCCGACCGAGACCGTGACCTCGTCTTCGTCCCGGTAGTCGTGGGTGGCGTCGTAGTTCTCGACGTCGTCCAGCCATCCGCCGTACTGGGCGGCCCCGGAACCGGTTCCGTCGTCGGATCCGGAGCCGCCGGGCGACGTGGTCTCGCTCCCAGGGAGCCGGGGCGCCGAGTCGTTCCGATCGAGCGCGAGGAGCCCACCGTAGCCGATCCCGGCCAGCGTGAACGCGCCGACGCCGGCCTTGAGGAGCGACCGCCGGGACCCGCCGGCGTCGTCCGCGCCGCCCGCGGCTTCGCCGCTTCCGGGCGTACCGTCGCCGGGTGAGTCGTCTCCTCCTTGGGACGTGCCGGCGGCGGTCCCCTCGGCCGCCGTCCCGTCGTCTCCCGCCTCGGCCGCCGTCCCGTCGTCTCCCGCCCCGGCGTCATCGTCGTCAGTCGCGGCTCCGTGGTCACCCGTTCCCTCGGGCGTCGGCGCGACGGTCGCGGCGAGCGCGTCCGCCCGACGGTCCGCCGTGTCGACCGTCGGGACGGCGTCGAGGAGGTCCCGGCCGAGGGGATACGTCGTCGCGTACCGGTCCGACGGGTCGCCCTCGGTCGCCCGGCCGACCGGTCGCACCGCTCCCTCCGGAAATTCGTCGCCGAGCGCGTCGGCGTCGATCCCCTCGCGGATCGCGTCGACCAGCGCCGCCGGGTCGTCGGCGTCGACGCCGGGGAACGGCGACCCGTCGCCGAGCGCCGCGGCCGCGAGCGCGCCGATCCGGTAGACGTCGGTCCGCTTCGAGGCGTGATCGCCCTCGAGCTGCTCGGGCGCGGTGTACGGGGTCGCCGGAGGGTCCGCGACGAGCCGGCTCAGCCCCCAGTCGTCGACGACCGCGACCGGTCCGTCGGCGTCGACCCGGAAGGAGAGGCAGTCGGGGTGAAGCGCGAGGTGACACGGCGTGGAGCCGTACCGGGAGTAGGTCCGGAGTATCTCACACACGTCGAAGAGCAGCTCCGCCCGCGTCCGCTGGTCGCACGCTCTCGCGGTCTCGAGGCTGGTCCCGGCGGCCCACGAATCGAGTTCGTCGGGGACGTACTCGACGGCGACCCACGGCTCGGGATCGGTCCCCCAGTCGAGCAGCCCGCGGACGGTCCGCCGCTCGTCGACGGTTCCCCACTGGCGAGCGAGCGCGTCGAACCTGTCGTACCGGTCGCTCGGGACCCTCCCGGTCGGCGTCCGGATCGCGACGGGGGTCCCCTCCTCGTCCGTTCCGCGATACGTGGTCCACCGTGGCGTCCGCCCGACGCGGTCGCCGACCGACCACGCCCCCTTTCGCCCCTCCACGGGGCCGTCCAACCTGTCCATACGCCGTCGTTTTCGGTGCCGCCTAATAACGAATGGGCATCGATCTCACGGCTGATACGTAGTTTATAAAACGGTCGCCTCGCGGGCAGGGGAACCGGCGAAAGTCCATGAGAATCGTCAACACAATACTCGGCCCGTGGGCGCGCAGTCGAGGGGTTTCGTCGTCGGAGCACTCGGCTCGGTCGTTCGCTCCCGCGGAGTCGGTTGCGATGGGTTTATATAGAATCACAAACAATCGAACGCTGTATGAGCCAGCGAATGCAGCAGGGTCAGCCGATGATCATCATGGGCGACGACGCCCAGCGCGTCAAGGACAAGGACGCACAGGAGTACAACATCTCCGCGGCGCGCGGCGTCGCCGAGTCCGTACGCTCGACGCTCGGGCCGAAGGGAATGGACAAGATGCTCGTCGACTCGATGGGCGACGTCACCATCACGAACGACGGCGTCACCATCCTGCAGACGATGGACATCGACAACCCGACCGCCGAGATGATCGTCGAGGTCGCCGAAACCCAGGAGGACGAGGCCGGCGACGGCACGACGAGCGCGGTCGCCATCGCGGGCGAGCTCCTGAAGAACGCCGAGGACCTCCTCGAGCAGGACATCCACCCCACCGCCGTGATCAAGGGGTTCAACCTCGCGAGCGAGTACGCCCGCGAGCAGGTCGACGAGATCGCCACCTCGGTCGACGCCGACGACACGGAGACGCTGAAGAACGTCGCCGAGACGTCGATGACGGGCAAGGGCGCGGAGCTCGAGAAGGACGTCCTCGCGGACCTCGTCGTCCGCGCGATCCAGGAGGTCACCGTCGAGGCCGAGGACGGCTCGCACGTCGTCGACCTCCAGAACCTGAACATCGAGACGCGGACCGGGCGCTCGGCCGGCGAGTCCCGACTGCTCTCCGGCGCGGTCGTCGACAAGGACCCAGTCCACGACGACATGCCCACCGACTTCGAGGAGGCGAACGTCCTGCTTCTCAACGAGGCCATCGAGGTCGAGGAGGCCGACGTCGACACCTCCGTCAACGTCGACTCCCCCGACCAGCTCCAGAAGTTCCTCGACCAGGAGGAGAAGCAGCTCCGCGAGAAGGTCGACCGGATCGTCGAGAGCGGCGCGGACGTCGTCTTCTGTCAGAAGGGGATCGACGACCTCGCACAGCACTACCTCGCGAAGGAGGGCATCCTCGCGGTCCGTCGGACCAAGAAGTCCGACATGAAGTTCCTCAAGAACGTCCTCGACGCGGCGATCGTCACCGACCTCGACTCGCTGTCGGCAGACGACGTCGCGGTCGGCTCGGTCACCCGTGACGCAGACGAGGAGCTGTTCTACGTCGAGGGCGAGAACCCCCACGGCGCGACGCTGCTCCTGTACGGCTCCACCGAGCACGTCGTCGACGAGCTCGAGCGGGGCATCAACGACGCGATCGACGTGGTCGCGACGACCGTCTCGGACGGCCGGACGCTCCCCGGCGGCGGCGCGATCGAGGTCGAGCTCGCGAGCCGGCTCCGCGACTTCGCCGATTCCGTCTCCGGGCGCGAGCAGCTCGCCGTCGAGGCGTTCGCCGACGCGCTCGAGCTGATCCCCCGCGTCCTCGCCGAGAACGCCGGTCTCGACTCCATCGACCTGCTGGTCGACCTCCGTGCGGCCCACGAGTCGGGCGACGCACACGCCGGACTCAACGTCTTCACCGGCGAGGTCGAGGACACCTTCGAGGCGGGCGTCGTCGAGACGGCCCACGCCAAGGAGCAGGCGATCGCCTCCGCCGCCGAGGCCGCGAACCTCGTGCTCAAGATCGACGACATCATCGCGGCCGGCGACCTCTCCACCTCCGGCGACGACGACGAGGGCGGCGCCGGCGGCATGGGCGGCATGGGCGGTATGGGCGGCATGGGCGGCGCTATGTAAGCGAGGTTCCGTAGGAACCTCGATCGGCGAGCGGGGAGCGTACGCGACCCCGTCCGCCGCCGATCCCCCGTCGAACCGAGTTCCGTCGAACGACCGCACCGCGCGCCGTTTTCTCGTCCGCCGTCCCGCGAGCCGTTACGACAGGTGATAATCGATCCCGAAGCGTCTTCAGTCATCGCCGACGGTTCGACGTAATGGCCGACGCGACGGACGTCTCCGTACTATACGTCAACGACGACCGCGATCTCCGCGAGCTGGTCGCTCGGCGGCTCGAGCGCGAGGACGACCGGCTCGCCGTTCGGACGGCGGAGTCGGTCGACGCGGCGGAGCGGCTCCGCTCGCGTCACGACGTCGACTGTATCGTGAGCGACCACCACATGTCGGGTCGGACCGGCCTCGACTACCTCCGGTCGGTCCGTGCGAACGACGACGGGGTCCCGTTCGTGCTCTTCACCGAGACGGGCGACGAGGAGGTCGCGAGCGAGGCCATCTCCGCCGGCGTCACCGACTACGTCATCCACCGGGCGATCGGCGACCCCTCCCCGCTTCTGGCGCGGAAGGTACTCTCGGCGGTCGACCACGAGCGAACCCGGCGACGGATCGACCGGACGGCCCGGCAGCTCCGGTCGGTCGCCGAGGCGACCGACGACGCGCTGTGGATCTTCTCGGCGGACTGGCGGGAGCTCCAGTTCGTCAACTCCGCGTACGAGAGCGTCTTCGGGCAGCCGGTCGAGGAGGTCCGGGCGGAGCCGCGGTCGTTCCTCGACCAGGTACACCGCGAGGACGTCGACCGCGTCGAGCGGGCGATGGGCCGCGCCTCGAACGGGGAGCACGTCCGGATCGAGTACCGGGTGAACGCGTCCGCGGAGCTCCAGTCGTGGGTGGAATCGCGGTGTATCCCGCTGACCGACGAGGGGGGATCGGTCGACCTCATCAGCGGGTTCAGCCGCGACGTCTCCGACCGGAAGTACTACGAGGCGAGCCTCGTCGAGAAGAACGAGCAGCTGGAGCGGTTCGCGTCGACGGTCGCACACGACCTGCGGAACCCGCTGAACGTCGCCGACGGGAACGTCGACCTCGTGCGGGAGGAGGCGGACGACCCCCGCCTCGAGACCAGCGCCCGGGCGCTCGCGAAGATGGACGACCTCATCGAGGACCTGCTCGCGCTCGCGAAGGAGGGGGCGGCGATCGACGAGCCGTCACCGGTCGCCTTCGAGTCGCTGGTCCGGTCCGCGAGCGAGGGCCTCCTGTCGGAGGAGGCCCTCGAAGTCGTCGGATCGGGCACGATCCGATGTGACCCGGTCCGGACGGGCGAGGCGCTGGAGAACCTCTTCCGAAACGCCCTCGACCACGGCGGCGAGTCCGTGACCGTCACCACGGGCGTGCTCGAGGCGGGGAACGGGTTCTACGTCGAGGACGACGGGCCGGGCATCCCTCCGTCCGAGCGCGAGGCCGTCTTCGAACGGGGTCACACCACGTCCGAGCACGGCACCGGCCTCGGGCTCGCGATCGTCGATCAGATCGTCACGGCACACGGCTGGGAGGTCGAGGTCGTGGCGGGGTCCGACGGCGGCGCGCGCTTCGAGATCAGGGGCTCCGGTCTCGATCCGGCCGACGACGCCGACTCCGGCCCGACGGCTCCCGGATCGTAGGCGGGATCCAACCGGATCGTAGCCGAGCGTCCCGCGTCCGGTTCGTTTCCTCCGACCGGAGCGCTTCAGCACTCATAAGTACCCCTCCGGCAAGAGTTGCGACATGCAGACGCTGCTCCTCAACGGCGACGACGTCGACGAGAACGCGCGGATGGACCGCGTCATCGAGGCAGTCGAGGGCGCGTTCGCCGCCTACGAGCGCGGCGACGCCCAGATGCCGCCGAAGTCGTACATCGACCTGCCCGAGTACAACGGCGACTTCCGGTCGATGCCCGCGTACATGGACGCCGGGGACTGGGACGCCGCCGGGATCAAGTGGGTGAACGTCCACACGGACAACCCCGCCGACCACGACCTCCCGACCGTGATGGGAACGATGATCTACTCGGACCCGGAGACCGCGTTCCCGCTCGCGATCATGGACGGGACCGAGCTCACGATGAAGCGGACCGGCGCGGCCGCCGCGGTCGCGACCGACCACCTCGGGGTTCCCGACGCCAGTTCGATGGGGATCGTCGGCGCGGGCGTTCAGGCGTACACGCAGCTCGAGGCGATCGCCGCGGTGCGCGACATCGAGGAGGTCGTCGTGAGCGACCTCGACGAGGAGCGCGTGGCGAACTTCATCGACGCCTTCGAGGACCGCTTCGACGTGCGCGCGGGCTCCATCTCGGAGGCCGGCCACTGCGACGTGCTCTCGACGGTGACGCCCGTCGAGGACCCGATCGTCGGGCCCGACGACGTGGGCGAGCACACCCACGTCAACGCGATGGGTGCCGACGCCGAGGGCAAACACGAGCTTTCCGACGACCTGCTCTCCGACGCGACGATCGTCATCGACGACCACGCGCAGTGTACCCACTCCGGGGAGATCAACGTCCCGTACGCCGCGGGCGTCCTCGGCGACGACGACATCTACGGCGAGATCGGCGAGATCGTCGTCGGCGACCGCGCCGGGCGGGCGGGCGCCAGGGACACCGGCGACGAGGGCGTCACCGGCGTCACCGTCTTCGACTCGACCGGCCTCGCGATCCAGGACGTCGCGGCCGCCCGCGTCGTCTACGAGGAGGCCGACGACAACGACAACGGCTACCCGTTCGACCTGCTCGGCCTCGCGGAGTAGACGGGCTCGGAATCCCGAACGCCGTCGTGGAGTTTTATATCGTCGCGCCCCAGCGGATCGGTATGCGACTCGTCAGCGTCGCCGCGGTGGCGGAGAACGGCGTGATCGGCGAGGACGGCGAGGTCCCCTGGCCGCACATCGAGGCCGACGTCCGCCAGTATCGCGAGCGCGTCGCCGGCTCGCCGGTGATCTTGGGCCGGCGCACGTTCGACTCGATGCGCGACGACCTCCCCGGAAGCCGCCAGATCGTGGTGAGCCGGAGCGTGTCGTCCGTCGACGTGCCGACCGCGGTCGTCGTCGACGGCGTCGAGGCGGCGATCGAGGCGGCTCGCGGGCTCGTCGAGAGCGGGGAGTCCGCGGACGACGCCGTCTACGTCCTCGGCGGCGGGGCGATCTACGGGCTGTTCCAGCCGTACCTCGACGGGATGGCGCTCAGCCACGTGGAGGGGAGCTACGACGGGGACACGCGGTACCCCGAGTGGGACGAAACGGAGTGGGAAGTGGCCGCGGAGACCGACCACGACCGGTTCACGCTGCGGGAGTGGCGGCGGCGGCCGGCGAGCGACTGACGCGTCACTCCCCGGCCCGCTCGGCGAAGCCGAACCGGGGCTTCACGTCGGTGACGACGACCTCGACGGTCTCGCCGGGGGCGGCGTCGGCGACGAACAGCGAGTACCCCTCGACGTAGGCGATGCCGTCGCCCTCGTCGCCGACCTCCTCGATGTCGACCTCGATCCGGTCGCCCTCCTCGACGGGGGCGGCCGTGAGCCCCTTCGCGACGAGGTACACCTCGGAGGAGGAGTCGCGCGAGGCGGGCGGCGAGACGGTGCGGAGGTACTGGAACTCCTCGGCGACCTCGTCGCGGAACGCGTCGAGGTCCTCGCCCTGGAACACCTTCACGACGAAGTCGCCGCCGGGCGCGAGCAGCTCTTTCGCGACGTCGAACGCCTGCCGGGCGAGGTGGACCGACCGGGCGTGATCCAGCGAGTACTCGCCGGTCATGTTCGGGGCCATGTCGCTCACGACGACGTCCGCGCCCGCCTCCCCGACCGCCTCCCGCAGGTAGTGTCGGGTGCGCTCCTCGGTCATGTCGCCGCGGATCGTCTCGACGTCGTGCTCCTCGAGGTCGTCGATGCGCTGGAGGTCGACGCCGACGACGGTGCCGCCCTCCCCGACCGCCTCCGCGGCCACCTGGAGCCAGCCGCCCGGCGCGGCCCCGAGGTCGACGACGGTGTCGCCCCGCGAGAGGAGGTCCGCCTCCTCGTCGAGCTGTTTCAGCTTGTAGGAGGCGCGGCTCCGGTACCCCTGCTGTTTCGACCGGTTGTAGTACTTATCACGATTTGTCATGCTTACCTCACCAAATTCCTTGACATGTTCCGCGCAGGAACTGCCGGCGAATTCGCGTTCATACCCTATTGGACGCCGTCGACCCGGAAAGGTACATCGGACTGAACGCGAGCGACCCACAAATATATTGAAGGCATCATTGGCGCAGAAACCGGTAACAACCGGGATTGCATCGAAACTGACGGCGAGAAATCATCAATGGTGGGGTACGATTTTCGCTTCCCTCGGGCTGAATTGACCTGACGTAGATTCACTCCGTCTCAGACGACGATGGAAGCGTTGTCTCGCTAAATTCGTCCTTGATGAAGACGATAACCAATCCGAGTATCGTATTTATTCGCTCTCGGTTGGAGTACATATGGTTGTTGTCCGTGGTCACCACTCGCCGTATCCGGTTCATTTCGTACATATTGGCGGCATCACACAGGATTTCCTTGTCGATGCGATCGTCAACAAAGTGTAATCGCCGCTTTTTGTTCGACCAGTCGTCCTCCCTCTGGGGGGCTCGCTTCACCCGCTGATCAATCATCTCCTGTGTCTCTCGGGCGGCGGTTTCGATCTCGTCACACAGGTCATCCATCACCTCTCGAGCGACTTCCTTCGTGACATCTCTTCTGCCGATCTTATTGGCGAGGTACTCTCCGACGTTCGGCTTGATTCGTTTGTCGAGGAGTTCTTCTGGTTCAATCTCTTCATCTAACCCAGTTTCCTCTATGAACTCGTCGACAAGCGTTTTGAGGTCTAGCTCGTCGTCATCGTAACTTCGCAGCTTAATATCAAGACTCCGTTGTGCGAGACGAACTTTCGAGAGAATCTGGCCGAATCGTCCGTCCTCGGACTCTAAATCGATATCCGCCGTCTCCAGATCGTTTGACCCGTCATAATTACAGTATTCGTAGAGAACAGCATCGCTGGTGTACAGCGTGTTGTCCGTCGCAAACAACTGCTCCGACTCATCTCGCCACAGATCGTGGAGGAACGTAACACCAAGTAGTGGGCCGGTGTCAAGGAAGTATCTCGTCATACGTTTTGTGCCACCGTAAAGTCCAAGTGCGGAATGACAAGTGCCTCTCCGGCCTTGAGAGCAGTCTCGTCACCTTCGGCGTTTTCGTACGCCTTCTTTTGCTCCATCTCGAGAAGGTCACTTCGAATGCGTTGCTTGGATTCCTCCACGCTCGACACCCCTTTCAGTTCCCGAGCGATCTCCTCCCGTGACAGTCCGTTGTTCTCTCGGCAGGCCAACTCCAAGCAGAACAATCTCCAGAAATCCTCGGCCAGATCTTGCGCCCTATCTGGGTCATAATCGTCGGAGTCGAGTTCTGCACTCATCAACCGATACCAGATACTCAGATCATCGGAAAACTCCGAGAACTCGTCCTCGGGAAACGCCTCCACGAAGTCGTATAGAGTTTCCCGAGTTCGCTTTTCGTTCTTGCCACCGTCAAGTGTCATCTGCTTCTCGTCCGTCGCGGTCTCCAATTGCTGATCAAGGCGACGGTAGTGACGCTGCACCTCGTAAGGGGCTTCATCATACATCTCCTCCGTCAAACCTTCAGTACCACCATCGTAATAACGGTCAAGAGCTCGACTGACCGCTCTGCGTCCGCGGCGAACGGCGACCTCGGGAGCGTCGATATCTGAGGTCGTAATCGAACACCTCACTGTGTTGCCGTCCTCTCCACCTTCGATTGATGCCTCGGTTTCTGAGGTCGCTACCACCGCACCATACATATACCAGAAGATGGGCAAGTCAACGGAGACGTGTTCACGCTCCAGTTCCTTATCAACGAAGTAGAGGATCTTGTGGAATGCCTTCGGACGAATATTCTCATACCTGCACTCATCAAACAGTAGTGCGATCACCTCGTCCGGATCTAACTCTTCGGCCATTCGTATTGTTAGTGTGTTATATGGTACTGCGTATATTTTCTGCGGGGTGTTTTCCGAATAGCCTTTTTATATCTGATATGAGTAATAGTGGATAGTGTCTTGGGAGAACCTCGAAGGGGAACAGGAGTCTAGTCAACACAGCGGAGAGGCATATCGACAGCAAGTAAAGGAATATTTGGAGGCTGGTGAATTCCACGCAATAGGCGACGAGTATGCCGGGACATCAGATATTGTACTTGACCGCCCCGCGCAGAACGAGGAGAAGGTGTTCCGTGTCGAGACGAAGCACACCAAGCTCGGGCGGACGGATGAAGCATTCATCAACGAACTCGCCAGACAGTTCATCGACTTTCACCGCGGGGATACCGAGTTCGAATTTCACGTGTACGCCGCTGACTACGCCGCTCAGCAGAAGTGGAAGAAAATCTTCCACGACAGAATCCGGAAAGAGAAGGCAGTACGAGATTACTACGAGCGGTTGTGCGACGACCACAGTCTAAGTGAGGACGAGGCAGAGCAGTTAGAGCAGTTGGAATTCGAAGACTTCTGGAGGTTCTTGGAAAAAGTCGCTATCAAGAAGGTAGGATATGAACGCCTCGGACAACTAATCGACGACCGGGAATCCAAGGAGCGACGTAAGAAGAAGTGGGAATTCTATGTTCGGGAAAATGATCCCGTCAAGAAGCGCGGCGAACTCATTCCGAACTGCGTCCAAGTCGCCGACCCACCTGACCATCTATGGGTAATGCCGAGCGTGGCCCGGAATCACCACGATGTCCGGGACGAGAATCCGAGCTACCTCCCGATCTGGTTCGACGGTGACGAGGCCTACAGCCTGATCGACCCAGAGGAGATGCAAGAATCGCTCCGGAAGTACGTCAAAGCGAACGACGCGTCTCGACATACATTCACGGAATGGATGGCCTCAGCTGGAGACGATGAACGCCGGTGGGGTATCACGCTATTGAACTACCAATTGCTATGGCGGGGTGCGAAACGACACGAACGGTGCCGAGTTGTCAGACATGATCGAACTCACAAGCTAATCTTTGAGGTGAGTGATCGGTTCGGCACTACGCAGCAGACTCTCCAAGGAGAAGAGACAGACATCCGACGAAAGGAGGAGGTCAACGACTACGTGGCGCTGCTGGATATGGGCCGAGCGGTCGCCCATCGGTACGCGGAACCTCGCGTCAAGCAGTACGATGACAAGTTTTACGCGTTCTTACCCACGGGCTGGTTGTTCACCAGACATGGGTACGGGCAAAAGGTGATTGAGGGGGACGAAGCCGACGAACTCCACAATGAACTGGACAAGAACAATCGGGAGCGAATCACCAACAAGCGTTCCCAATTCCGACAGTGGCGAACTCATTTTGGCGTCCCAGAAGAAACGCAATCAGGTGACGAGTTCGCGGATCTGAATCTCTCAAGTCAATCACAACGAATGCGATTGGTACCGCTTGCCTTTGAACTCGCTGAGCGTCCGCCGAAGAACGCCGAGGAGAGGGATATCCTGATGAAGGGAAATCAGGTGGAATAGACCAATGACAGGGTTTGAAATAACGCGCATTCCTGAACCGAAACTCGTCTTCGCGGAAGGTCAAGAAAAGAAAGATCCGCGGGCTGGTCTGTTGGAACACGGCCCCTGCCCAATCTCAGAGAAGGTGGATATCGAGGTTGTCAGCGTAGGAATCGTTGGGAGCAGTCGTTCAATCAGCCGGATGGAGGAACTTCTCCGAGGGATGAGGACGGGGATCCGGAGCAAAAAGAAACGAAAGCGATGGAAGCAGAACTTCCCCGGCTTCGACTCGAAGACGGGGATCGGGATAGACTACCAGACGCTCGACAAGTGGAAGGGCCGAATCCGGCCAGATGATATGCGGCAGATCGAGGAATTGCCCGATAGAGACGATCGCGTTGATTTCGCGCTTAAACTCTTCAACAGCCACATTAGCCGCATCTGCTCGCAAACGCCGAAACCCGATGTGGTCTTTGTCCCGATTCCACAACGAATCGTCGACTGTTGCTCGGATCCGAATACGGATACGCAACGGATCAGAACGGAAACCACGAACTTCCGCAGTCAGATCAAGATCACGGGAATGAAGAACCGCACCCCGACCCAAATCCTCCTCCCGCGGACGCTCTATCAAGAAGGTGAGGACGTACAGGAGGAGTCAGAACTGGCGTGGAACCTCGCGGTCGGGATGCTGTACAAGGCCCGTGAAGGACGCCCGTGGAAGCTCGCCAAGCTGCGTAGCAGGACATGCTATGCCGGAATCTCCTTCTATAAGGAACGTGGTGATGATGGGGAGACTCGCGCCGCGCTCGCCCAAGTTTTCATCGAGGATGGGCGCAATTTCGTAATCGAGGGCGGGCAGGTCGAGGACATCTCTGGCGACGATCGACCCGGTGAAACGCACCTTGCACGTGAGGACGCGAAGCGGCTCGCCGAAAACATCCTTGAGCAATACGGTCAGTACCGGGACGTCTACCCCGACCGCTTCGTACTCCACAAGTCCTCGAACTTCTTGGAAGAAGAAGCGAAGGGCTTCAGTAACGGTGCCGAGGGCATCAATGAGAAAGAGTTTGTCGCCATCCGCGACAATCATCCCTTCCGATTGTTCCCTAAAACTGGCGATAATCCTGCCCTCCGAGGATCACTCGCTATTCCACCGGGTAGACACGAATGCTACCTGTATACGCAGGGATACGTACCGGAGCAGTCTGTCTACAACGGGCCGGGAACGCCAAACCCGATCGTAATCCAGCCGCACGAAGAGTACTTCTCACAGGATTATCGCCGACTCTGCCAAGAAATCCTATCTTTTACGAAGTTGGATTGGAATAGCTCCGACTTCTGTAAGCATCTGCCAGTTACGTTGAGTATCGCTGAATCGGTAGGCGACATCTTGGCCGAGCCGGAAGCATCGGACATCAACCTTGACACCCACTATTACTACTATATGTGACTGAAGCCGATCTCCTTCGAGGAGGGATGGTCGGGAATAAACGTAGCGCGGATAGAAAAATCGGGCTCTGTAGTTTCGGTATACGGCGGCGGATTTTACGGGTATCGGACGCTGCGGCGAAGGTTGTAGACGGTGGCTTTCAGCAGCATTTCACGGAACTCTAGCCACCAGCTTCGCGCACGCACGGCG